>CAYVZH010000039.1:0-27236 GCA_964456025.1 uncultured Ruminiclostridium sp. | reverse complement strand
AACCGCATATACCAAAGCTTTTGCTTGATTTTTTGTACGGTTTTTAATTGCATATCAGTACGGTGTTATGGATTTCCCAAAATAAAGAGAGGGAAGTCCGTTTGTTTTATCTTATGATACAAGCTGTGGGATTATGTTATTTTGTCCTAAAAATTCAGGAACCGTTCGTCGATCGTCGATCGGAGCAGCTTGACGATGTAATCGTAGCTGAAGCTGTCGTATTTGTGAACGCCGTGCGCCGCCGCAAGTCCGGGGGTATAATCGGAAAGCTTCACGATCCGAAGATTCTGGTAACCGTAATCGTAATGCGTGACGATCGGGGTCAGGCGGACATTGGAAATTTCCGTTTTTTCGGAGCGGTCGGTAAAGATGATGTCAAATTCCAGAATCCCGCTTACCATGTTTGCGGCGTTATTCTGCGCGGAAATAAAGTTCCCGAGCGAATAGGCGCAGACGGTATCCCGCTCCTCGGATTCGATCACTTCGATCCCCCGCATGACGTGGGGGTGATTCCCGATGATAATATCCGCGCCCGCTTCGGAGAGCGCTTTCGCGTACCGGCGCTGATAATCGGTGATAACGTCCGAGTATTCGATCCCCCAGTGAAGCGCGACGACGCAGACGTCGGAATTTTCCTTCGCCTCGGTAATGTCGGCGATCACCTTGCCAAGGTCGTTGGAATTCCCGATCACGAATTCCGAATCCCGCGGGAGCGAAAAGCCGTTCAGCCCTTCGGTATAGGACAGGAAGGAAAAGGTAACGCCGTTATACTCGCCGAGGGCGTATTCCCGATCGCCCTTCCGGTAGATCCCCGCGAAGGGAACGTCCTTTCCCTCCCAGTAGTCGAGCGTATAGCCCACTCCCTCCTCGCCGTAATCGAGACAGTGATTGTTGGCGAGGGTAAAAACGTCGAAGCCGATGTCGATCATGTGATCGCCGAGCGCGGTCGGCGTGTTAAAGAGCGGGTAATTGCTCGGTTCATACCTGTCGTTGCAGATCAGGGTTTCCTGATTGATCACGGCGAGATCGGCGGCCGAGATGATGTCCTCAATCGCGCTGTACGGTCTGCTGAAATCATACGCGCCGTTCTCACCGTTTGCGGCAGCCTGTCGATAGATCGGCGAATGAATGATGTTGTCGCCGACAGCGCAGAAATGCACGGTTTTCGGCTGCGGTTTCGGTTCCTCGGTCGTGGCAATCGGTTCGGTCGGAACGGTCGTTGTTTCGGGATCAAAAACGGTTTCGGTCGTAAGAGAGGCGGAAACCGGAACGGTTTCGGAGGCCTCGGGGGGAGCGGGATTCTCCGAAGCCGTCCCGCACCCGCAAAGGAGCACGCCTGCCAAAAAAAGAATCAGTATTTTTTTCATTTTAATTTCTGTCAAAAAAGGTTTGGTAGGTAAGCTTTATGCTTTCGTCAAGAATGCCGTATACCCCGTTTGGGCTTGTCCCGGAATAGCAGCTATTGGTGCAGAGCGCGATCCCCGTTCCGTCGGAGGGATCATAGTACAGCCCGCAGATGTTTCCGAGGGCGAAGCCGGGGTGCCCGTAAATCGTCCGTCCGGAAACGATCGTATCCGGATAGATCCGGGTATGAAGTCCCAGCTCATATTCCTCCGTTTCGGCGTAAGAGGTATTGATCGCGTCAACCGCCGCGCGGCTCAAAATTTCGACCCCGTCCACGCTCCCGTCTCCGGAAAGAAGGATCCCGAGCCGCGCGAGATCGGCGGCGGTGATCAGCAGCTCGCATTGAGCGGAAAGATAGCTGTTTCCAAGCCCAAAGCGCTCATAATAAGCGGTGGAGCGTCCCCATGTTTTCGGGGAATAGACGTCCACACCGATTTCGTAGAGATTCGCGCATTTTTCGCGGTCTTTTAAGAGGTCGGCGCAGTAGGCGGCGTTCATGTCCAGCCTGGAGAAAAGCACGGAATCGGCGTAATCGTGAAAAAACTCACCCGTCAGGATCTCTATGATCGAGCCAACCATTCCTGCGCCGAAGTTGCAGTAATTGTACTTTTCACCCGGCGCGGCGTAGGTGTAGCACTGCTCCATGACATAGGACGCGTCGTAATAACGGGACGGCGACAGCTCCTCATAGGCGTAGCTGTCCGTAAAGCCCGCCGTGTGGGTCATCAGGTGCCATAAAAGAACCCGATCCTTCGAGCCGGGGAAATTGTAGGGCAGCCCGGTCAGCTCCTCCAGATCGGTATAAGGGTCGATCTCCCCGCGGTCGTACAGCGTCATCAGCACGATCGAGGAGATCAGCTTGGAGACGCTCGCGACGCGGTAGACGGTCTCGCCGTCGCACGGGATTTCGTTTTCCGTATCGGCGTAACCGAGATGAACGCTATGTAGAATTTCGCCGTTCGCGAAAACGCAGAGACTCATGCCGGGGACGTTGTATTTTTCGGCAAGAACCGCGATTTCCCGATCGAATTGTTCCGTATCCGGAGGCGACGGCGGATCGGTCTCCGTCGGCGCAGTTTCCTCCGGTACGGTTTCCGTCGGCGCGGTCTCCGTCAGGACCGCTTCTGTCGGGGTTGTTTCCTCGGAAATAGAGCCCATGACGGGGAGCTCGTCAGGAACGGTCGTTGTTTCCTTTGCAAAAATGCTTACGGGAGAGGTGATCTCCGTTTGGGAAACGGTTTCGGGAGGATCGGTTTCCCGTGTGGAAGCGCCGGGGGTTTCCGAACAAGCCGAGAGCAGGGAAACGGTCAGTAAAAGGGAGATGATTTTTTTCATATTTGTTTTTATTTCTAAGCGGTACGGCTGAATCGGATTCATGCCGCGGCAGCGTCCGAAAGAATTTTTTCGCAGACGTAAAAATCGCAGCCGTATTCGCGGCATTCGCCGAGGAATTCAAAGCCGAGCGACCGATAAAGCCGTATTGCCGCCTCGTTTCCCACCGCGACAAGAAGGTGAACCGCGTGACAGCCGCTTTTTTCCAGCTCCTCCAGCAGGAGGGAGATCATTTTTTTCGCATAGCCGCGCTTTCTCCGCGCCCGGTCGACGACGACCCGCGCAAGCTCCTTCTGCGTTCCGTCGCAGACCTGCCAGACGCCCATACCGTCGTATTCGTTTTCGGGAACGACCGACGCGGCGGCGACGGGGAGACCGTTTTCCTCGAGTATGTATAATCCGCCCGCCGCGTAGTCCGCCGCGAGGGTCTCGCGGTTCGGATAGTCCTCCGACCAGGGAAGCCCGGGAAGTCCGATCGCGTCCCTGTACCAAAGCATAACGGCGCTCAGGTCGCTTTCGCGGGCGCGGCGCAGGGAAAAATTACAGCGATTTTCCAAGCTCATACGCCTTTTCCGGATACGGCGAAGCGGCGGTCACGGGCGGAACGGGGCAGCCCTCGCCGAGAACCATGCCGCAGTCCTCCATGCCGAGATAGCCGTTGATCGCCTTGTAATTCTCGACCAGGATCCCCGAGATATTTTCGCTTGCCGACGCGGTGAGGAGCACGGTCTTTTTCCCCTTCAGGTTCTCGCCGAAGGCGTAAAAGCGGTCGATCACCAGCTTCAGCTGGGCGGATACGTTCATGTAATAAATCGGGGTCACGAACGCGATCAGATCGGCAGCTTCGAGCGCGGTGCGAACCGTCTCCATATCGTCCGTCTGAACGCATTTTCCCGTTTTTTTACAGGCGTTGCAGGCGACGCAGGGACGAATATTCATGTGCGCGACGTCAAGCGTTTCGACGGAATGCCCCGCCTCCTGCGCGCCCTTGATAAACTGCTCCGCGAGAAGGTTCGAGGAGCCTTGCTTGTGCGGACTTCCGAGTAAAACAATGATTTTCATGGGATTTCCTTCCTTTCCTTACCATTACGGTATTCTTTTCATTTATTTTATCATAGATTTCGCCGTCTGTCCAGTCGTTTTGACAGAAAAGCCAAAAATTTTCTCTGTTTCAATTTTTTTCACGCGGTCGCGGCTTCGGCATAGAAAAACCCCTGGCGAATCGCTTCGTCGGGGGTTGTGAGTTATTTGATTTTCTTCGCCCGCTCCATCCATTTTCGTGTCACATACATCAGGATCGGCACAGCGGCAATGATCACGACCCAGCTCCAGTACTGCGCCTTGGTGACCCCGACCTGTACAAGCTGAAGCTTTCCCGAAACGTTCCATTCGGGGGTACTCGTTTCGATCGTTTTCATGTTGTCGAGATAAAGCGCGAGGTTCCGGAAATAGGGGGATTTCCCGCTTTCAAAAACGAGCGTGACCCGAACGCTTTCCGTACGCTCGGGGAGCCTTGCGTATGCCGCCTCATCTCCGAGCCGATAGCGGTGAAAGCTTCCGTCACCCGCCGTTTTTTCGGTTTCGTAACGCTCGAGAATGTCCCCGTTTTCATCGAGAAGCTCGACGAGCAGATTCCCGACCCCTGCGTTCTCGAAATTGCCGACATCGGCGTAGAACCAAAAGCCGCGCGCGTCTCCGGCGGGAAAAGCGATCCGCGCGGCTTGTCCGCCCTGTTCCTCCCGAAAGGAAAGCGTTCCGTGATCGGGATCGTATTCAAGCGCCGCGCCCTCCCAAGCCTGCGACGGATACGCGTTCAGCCAATTTTCGCCCTCCGCAAAGGCGGAAATCGAAAAGAACAGCACGGCGAAAAGGACGGACAGCGCCGCCGCCGTCCGCCTCAACGGTTCCGCTCCTTCAGCACGCGGTCGATCGTCCGCTTCGCGTCCCGCTCGGCGATACTGTCCCGTTTGTCGTGGAGCTTTTTTCCCTTGCAAAGCCCGACCTGCACCTTTACGCGGCTCCCTTTAAAATAAAGGGAGATCGGGATCAGGGTAAGCCCGCCCTGCTTGACCTGTCCGAACAGGCGCAGGATCTCGCGCTTGTGCATGAGGAGCCGCCGCTCGCGCAGCGGGTTTTTATTGAAGATATTGCCCTTTTCATAGGGGCTGATGTGCATTTGCTTGACATAAGCCTCGCCGTTTTCGATCACGATCCAGGCGTCCTTTAAATTGACCCCGCCCTGCCGGATTGACTTGACCTCCGTTCCGCTCAGCTCGATCCCCGCCTCGATACTCTCGAGGATAAAATATTCGTGCCGCGCCTGCCGATTTTCGGAAATGGTTTTGATATTTTCCGCCATACTGCCGCCTTTCTGTTCCTGCCTTAAAGCGTTTTGTTCCTTATTTATGGTACTTTTGATTGTGCAAATCCCTTCTGAAGACTTTCTTTTTCGGTTCCGCAATCCAGTATACCATATTTCGGGCGGTTTGTCACCATTTTACGGAAATTTTTTACGCGGGTACTTCCTTATTCCGACAATTCGGCGCTTTCCTCCGCGGGAACGGCGCCGAGAAGTTCCTCCCGCGGCGCGGAGCCTGCTGCCTCGTCCGTCACGGTGCTGTTCTCCTCTTCCTCGTCCTCGACGAGGGATTTATACTTTTTTGGATCGTGATTGATCCGGCGCATCAGGATCGCCTGCTCGTAAAGCTCCGGATATTTCTCGGCGAGAAATTTGTGATCCTTCTGCGGGACGGTATGCCCGTTCATGATCCGCGCCGCGATGGTCATGCATTTTCCGAGATCGTCGAAGCTTTCGGCGGACTGTTCCGACTGATCCTTGCTGTTTTTGAGCATTTCCTCTAGCATGGAAAGCTGATTGCTCTTGTCCGCGAAAAGATCCGTTTTCGCGGAAGCCTCCTGCTTCTGCGGGATTTCAAATGCTTTTCCCGCCTGC
Source organism: uncultured Ruminiclostridium sp. (assembly GCA_964456025.1). Taxonomy (GTDB): domain Bacteria; phylum Bacillota; class Clostridia; order Oscillospirales; family Ruminococcaceae; genus Ruminiclostridium_E. The sequence continues at coordinate 21,547 of CAYVZH010000039.1, read as the reverse complement.
GCCGCGGGTTCCGATTTTGTCATCATCGGCTGAAAAACGGGCTGAAACCCGTCTAATTTCAGACTCATGAAAATTCCCCCTTTCGGTATCGGAAGATACCAATTCTGATAGTATTATCGGCTGAAAATCAAAAAAATGAAGAAAAAGGAAAAATTTTTCCAAAAACCTCTTGACAAATCGGAAATGACAGTCTATACTGTATATAGAACACATGAACAGTATACCACAAGGAGGTGCTGCGGTGAAAATCTTACAAAACTCGGAGATTCCCATTTATAAACAGATTTCCGCGCAGTTCCGTGAAGAGATCATGAGCGGAAAGCGGAAAGAGGGCGAATATCTCCCGAGTATCCGCGGGCTTGCGCGTGACCTGAAGATCAGCGTGATCACGACCATGAAAGCGTATGAGGAGCTTGCGGCGGAGGGACTGATTTCCCCGATTCAGGGGAAGGGCTATATCGTGAATCCGCAGGATCGGGAGATGATTCGGGAACAGCATTTGCGCCGACTGGAGGAACATCTGCTGAACGCGATCGACACGGCGCGCGCGGCGGGGATCGGGACGGACGAACTGATCGAAATGATCCGGACATTAAGCATGATGGAGGATTAGCGAATGAAAACAAAATTTGAAAATGAAAACGAACAGCAGGGAAACGGCAGGATATGGGCGGTCTGCTTTACCGCCGCGATCCTGATTTTAAGCTCGGTTGCGCTTTTCTCGGTCTTGGGGAACGAGGTCGCGAAAAGCCTGACGCCCGCCGGAATTTCCGTCGGAATGTGCATGATCGCGGTGGGCTCGTCATTGCGGAGCCGCCAAAATGAAACGAAAGGGGAACAGGAAAATGAAAAACGCAATTAAAGCGGAAGGACTTACCAAAAAATTCAGAGGATTTACCCTCGGGGAGCTGGATTTCGAGATCCCCGCGGGATTTTCAACGGCGCTGATCGGTGCGAACGGCGCGGGGAAAACCACCCTGCTCGACGTGCTTTGCGGGATCATTGAAAAAAGCGCGGGAGAGGTTACATATTTCGGGAAGGAAACGGACGCGGAGGACGTCAAGGAGCGGATCGGCTACTGCGCGGCGCAGGCGATGTTCCCGATGACGTGGGACATTCGGGATATTGCGGCGTCCTGTGAGGCGGCGTTCCAAAGCTTCAGCCGGGAGCGCTTCGCGGCAATCTGCGAGGAAATGGGCGTAGGGTCGGAGCTTGGCAAAAAGAAAAAAACGCTCATGAAGCTTTCGGACGGGAATAAAATGCGCATTTATCTGGCGGCGGTCTTCGCGCGGGAAACGGAGCTTCTCGTTCTCGACGAACCCGGCTCGAACCTCGACCCGCTCATGCGCGACCGTCTCTGCGACCGCTTCCGCAAGTATATCGAGGACGGCGACGGGGAAAAGACCATTCTTTTTTCGACGCACAACATTTCGGACATGGAGAACGCGGCGGATTACGTGATCTTTATGTCGGCGGGGAAGATCGTCGAGCGCGGCTTTACCGAGGATCTGAAGGAAAAGTACATCATGGTGCGCGACGACATCGCGACCTATGAGCGGGCGAAGGGCTTCCTCTTAACGCGCTCAAAGAACAGCACGGTATACAGCGGGCTTGCGCTCGCGTCCGACCGCGAAAAGATCGAGGAGATCGGCGCGGCGGCGGAGATCCCGAATTTGCAGCAGCTCAGTATCGAGCTTCTGAAAATGTCGGAACAAAACGCGTGAAAGGAGCGGTCGGAATGCTTCAATACCATAGAATTTACCGGTTATTTCCGAAGCCGAGGTTCTACCTCATCGCGGCGGTGATTGTCGCAGCTCTGTTAGGGTACGTATCGTTGCTGAAGGAGGAGACGAACGGCTTTTCGGCGGTGGTCGTAATGACGGTACTCATTATGACGGGGTATATGATCGTCATTAACGGAAGCTCGGCGCTGGCGCTCGCGCTGATCCCCGGGGAGGGAAAGAAATATTTCCGCTCCCTGCCGAACGCGTATGGGGTTTTTCGCCGTGCGCTCCTGTTGAATGAAATTCTGGGCATTCTGCTTACGGCGGCGATCTGTCTTTCCGCGTGGTTCGCGGGCTTCGGCGAGCGGAAGCTGTTTTACCTTCTGATCGCGGGAGAGATCGTTCTGAGCGTCGCGCATTTTTCCATGCGCGCCAAAACGAGAGTGCAGCACACTCTCATTTTAGGGTGCGGAGGCGGGGTGATCGGCGGACTTTGCAGTGCCGTAAGCGTAGGCGAGGAGCTTCCGCTTGTTGTCACACAGATTGCCGCGGCGGTCTTCGGCGCGGTATGGATCTTCAGCACGGTCTTTTTTTACAAGGATCTCCGGAAGCTCTGGAATCGCGATTAAAAGGAGGAATTTTCATGCAAAAAAAATGTTCGGCGTTCGGCCTGCTGAAAACCGTTGTTTTTATGACGAAATCGCAGCTTGTGATGATGATCGTTTTTTCCGTAATCAGTCTCGCGCTGGTCGCCTGCTCCGCTTTTTTGGGGGAATACTACGGTGATGAGGATTATTTTGTCTCGGTCTTTATTCTCTTCCTGTCCTATTATCTGCCCTGCTTTCTCCTGCTTTTGTGCATGAATCTGCTGGGGTACTCGCGGTTCCTTTACTCCGTGCCGATGGCGAAAAAGCTGCTGACGGTGGCGGTTCCGCTGGTCGGGACAATGGTCTGCGCGGTCATTACGCTTTTAGCGGTGGTTTTAACGGGGATCTCGCTTTCGGCGGGACTGGTGGACGGAAACCGAATGAGCGACGTTTTACTGGTCTGCGCGGCAATCTCGCTGGTCGTTCAGCTTAGCTTCAGCACGCAGAATTCCGTCGGCATCGGAATTCTCGGCTGCGTTTTCGGGTTTGGAATGCTTGCGTTCGTGATTCTGACCGAGATTTCGGAGCGGGGCAGCTTTATGTATCAGTTGTGCCGCTATGGCCTCGGCGTACCGACCGCGGTGTCAGCGGCGGCTTGTATCGCCGCTTACGCGCTCGGGATCCCTTTTTCGCTCTGGCTCGCGAAAAAGGATTATCGCCGCCGTTCGTCCAAGAGAATGGTGAATTTAATGCCGGCGAATTAAGTCAAATAAAAAAAGGCGGGTTTTAGCCCCGCCTTTTTTTATGTGTGTGCAGGGCTAAAACCCGCCTTTATTCCTCAGCGCGAACGCTCTCGCCTCTCTCGGCGTCATATCGTGCCGCTTTTTAAAGTCGTTAAGGAGGTGCGCCTGATCGGTATAGCCGAATTTTTCCACCGCGTCGAGCGTGCGAAAATCGGGGGTAAAGAGAATCTCCCGCCATAAAAGCTGATACCGCAGGAGGGAAGCGAAGGTTTTCGGCGAAAGCCCCGTGTTCAAACGGAACGTCCGTTCCAGCGTTCTTTCGGACACCGCGGCATAGCGCGCAAGTTCCGGGATCTTCGCCCGCCCCGAGGTTTTCAGGATATAATAGACCGCGTTCATGAAATCGGCGTTTTCGCGGTCGGGATTCAGCATGTCGAGAAGCGCCCGTTCCGCGAGCGCGGCGCGTTCCCGAAGCGTCGGCGCGTCGAGAATCCGGCCGCGCAGCTCCCGGATCGGTTTTCCGAAATATTCCTCGGCGGGGAGGGCGCGGTTTTTCGTGCGGGAAAGGTCGGGGCCGGAGAAAAGAACTGCCGCCCAGCCGTAAAAACGAATGCCGAAAAACGAGCCGGACGCGGTGAGATCGTTCGAGGTGCTTGCCCACTCGTCCATTCCGCAGAAGCAGGGCGAGTTGTTTTGCCCGGAAAAAATAATGTCCATGCAGGTGTCGGGGATCACGACGGAATTATCTCCCGCGCTCCCCCGCGCGCCGTCCGTCCCCCAGAAGCAGCGGATATACGGGCGAAGCGCCGCGCACGGTGGAATTTCACAGTAGGAAATGTTCCGGCGGAACGGCGCGGCGGTGATCGGACGGTATCTTTCGATCGGGTACATGAGACACCTCCTTATGTAGGTTTACATCAGTATAGCACGAATCGGAGAAAAACGCAAGATTTCCAACCGAAATTGCACGCTAATGAATATATACGAAACAGCCGCCGCGGAAGAAATACCGCTTATAACATATCCACAAAATTTAAACTTCCCCCTTGACATTGTCCGTAATTGTGATAGAATAAAATCAAGGAAACGATATGGAAAATTCCGGAAGAAAAATTACAATAAAAAAGCGGACTTTTTTTCTTTTTTTCGGCTTTGTTCGGTGTATACTATTGGTAAGAACATGTTCCAATAGGAGCGGCACACGTTTTTTCGGCGAAATTCTCCGTACTCTGCGTCAGAAAAGCTTGAAATACGTCAGGTATTCCCGCGCTTTTCTTCCTTGATTACGAAAAATTTCGCTCGAAAATCCGCATACCGCTCCTATTGGAACAAGTTCTGAATTCGGAAAAGGAGGAATCATGTTTACGAAAGATATTGGGATTGATCTGGGAACGGCGAATACGCTGGTATATATGAGGGGGAAGGGAATCATTATCCGCGAGCCGAGCGTTGTCGCGGTGGACGTGAAGTACGAGCGCGTCCGCTATGTCGGGCAGGAGGCAAAGGACGTGATCGGGCGCACCCCCGGCTCAATCATCGCGGTTCGCCCGTTAAAGGACGGTGTGATCGCGGATTTTGATATGACGACGAGTATGCTCCAGGAATTTATTTCAAAGGCGACGAAGGGCAGCCGCCTGTTCAAAAAGCGGGTCATTATCTGTATCCCCTCGGGTGTTACCGCCGTTGAGCGCCGCGCCGTAAAGGAAGCGACGCAGAGCGCGGGCGCGAAGCGTGTTTCGATCATTGAGGAGCCGATGGCGGCGGCGATCGGCGCGGGGCTTCCCGTGGCGGAGCCGACCGGGAGCATGATCGTCGATATCGGGGGCGGAACGAGCGAGGTCGCGGTCATTTCGCTCGGCGGGATCGTTACCTCGAAATCCGTTCGGGTCGCGGGGGACGAGTTCGATAATTCAATCATCAATTATATTAAAAAGAAGTACAACCTCCTGATCGGCGAGCGGACTGCGGAAAACGTAAAGATCCAGATCGGATCGGCTTTCCCCTTTGCGGAGACCGAGCCGGAAATGGACATCAAGGGACGCAATCTTTTAAACGGACTTCCCGAGAATATCACGATCACCGCCGCGGAGATCCGCGAGGCGCTTTCCGAGCCGCTGAGCCATGTGATCGACGCGATCAAGATCACGCTTGAAAAAACCCCGCCCGAGCTTGCGGCGGATATTATCGATCAGGGGATCATGCTCGCGGGCGGCGGCGCGCTTCTGAAAGGGCTGGATCGGCTCATTAACGAGGAAACGGGTATGCCCGTAAAGATCGCCGAGCGGCCGCTCGACTGCGTCGCGGACGGAACGGGGAAGGTACTCGAAAATATTGATAAGCTGGTCGATGTGTTAAGCGACGACGATTCGAGATATTGAAGCATCTCGGTGCGGCATGAAAAGCGTTTTTGGCGTTGCTCCGAAAACGCTTTTTTGGTACAGGGTGCGGGAAAGCGCAAAATCAAAACAGGAACGACACGGAAAGGAGCGGCGGCGTGAGAGAATTTTTCCAAACCTGGAAATTTAAGGTCATACTCTGCCTGCTCGCGCTCGCGGTCGGTTTTATGATCTATGCCGCCGTATCGGGCGGAAACGTGATCTTCCCGAAAAGCGTGCTCGAAACGGCGGCGCAGCCCTTCGTCAGCGCGGCAAACGCAATCTCGGGCTGGACGGCGGAGAAGCTCGACGCGTTTATCAACGCCGAAAAATACCGGAGCGAGAACGAAATGCTCCGCGAAAAGCTGAGCGAGATGTATACCGAGATCATCGACAAGGAAAAGACCGACGAGGAAAACGAACAACTTCGGGGAATGCTCGAGATCGCTTCCGAAAATCCCGATTATGAATGGTCGGCGCCCTGCTCGGTGATCGCCCGGAGTGCGAACGGGCTTTTCGGCGGCTTTACCATTAACCGCGGCAGCGCGGACGGGATCGAGCTTTACGACCCCGTGTTTACGAAGATCGGGCTTGTCGGGCGGATCACCGCGCTTTCGACGCATTACGCCGAGGTTACGACGATCCTTTCGCCGGAGCTTCGGATCGGGGTCATTACCGCCGAAAATCACGTCGTCGGGATCATCGAGAACGACGCGTTTTACGCCGCGAAGGGCTACTGCCTGATGAGCTATATCAATAAGGGGAGCGAGATCTCCGAGGGCGACGTCGTTATCAGCTCGGGGAGCGAGGCTTTTCCCGCCGATCTTGTGATCGGGACGGTGACGGAAATTTATCCCGACGCGAACGGTCTGACGCTTCACGCCGTGGTCGAGCCGTCGGAGGACGTTTTTTCGGTGACGAACGTTTTTGTGATCACTTCGTTTGAGGGACAGGGAGAGGAACAGGTGCAGCCGTGAAATATAAGATCATCGGGAGCGTCGAGGTCACCAGAAGCGGCAGAAAGCGCACGCTGATCAAGTGGCTTTTATATGCGGCGATCCTTGTTTTTTCCTATTCGCTGATGCGTTCGGGCGTGTTTCGGGGGTGGCAGCCCGTTTTCCTGATCCCGCTCCCGATCGCGGTCGCCATGCGTGAGCAGGAGCTTCCCTCCTGCGTTTTTTCGCTTCTCTGCGGGCTGTATACCGACTGCGCTTACGGGTTCGTTTTCGGCTTCAGCGCGTTCTGGCTCATTATATGCGGGCTTCTCGCTTCGCTTTTGTCGCGGAATCTTGTCCAGCCGAATCTGTTTAACTTTTTATGGCTTACGGCAGGGGCTCTCCTCCTCGAGTTTTCGATGGATTATCTGTTCCGCGCGGTGCTTTGGGATCTTCCGAGCCGCGGGGTGCTCCTTACCGATTCGATCCTCCCGACGGCGGGCGCAACGCTTCTTCTCTCTCCGCTTGTTTACTTTCCCGTAAAGGGGATCGGACGGCGGTTCGGTACGCTCGGCGGATCGCAGCACTATGAACCGGACGAGGAGGAAACCGAAGATTCGGCCGAATAATTCCGGCTTTCAGCGTTTTTGACAGAAGACCGGTACAATCTCCTATGAAAACGAATCCCGAGGAAAGGAGCGGCTTGCCTTGTCGAAGGTATCGAAGATTATCCGGACGGCGGTCCTGATCGCGTTCGTTATTTTAATGCTGTTTTTGTGCGTGCTTCGGCTGATGAAGCTTCAGATCGTGGACGGCTCGGAATATCTCGCGATGACGATGATGAGCTATACCGCGAAGCAGGAGCTTCCCGCGACGCGCGGGGAGATCATGGATATAAACGGAAAGCCGCTTACCTCAAACCGCACCGTGTACCGCGCGGTGATCCAGAAAAGCTTTTTAAGAAGCGGAACGGAAAACGACGTTTTTTTAAAAACGGCGAATATCCTGAAAAAATACGGCATTGCAATAAACGATTCCGTCCCGGTCACCTCGGAGGAGCCGTTCCTGTTTCTTTCCGTGCCGAGGCTTCCCGTTTCGGATTTTAAGGAGCGGATCGGCGCGTCCGATGAGGCGGACGCGGAAGAATGTCTTTCGATCCTGGCGGAAAAATACGGGATCGGCGAAAAATACACCGCGGCGGAGCTTCGCCTGATCGCGGGGATCCGCTTTGAAATGGAGCAAAAGGACTTTTCGCATGAGAACTATTTTATCCTTGCGGACGATCTTCCGATGGAGGCGGTGATCGAGCTGAAGGAAAAGGGATTCCTTCTTTATGGGGTCGATCTCGTCGAATCGAGCGAACGGGAATACCTCGAGAGCGATACCGCGCCGCACGTGCTCGGGGCGGTCGGGGCGGTCTCTCCCGAGGAATACGCCGCGCTTCGGGAGGACGGCTACCGCTATAACGACAGGATCGGGAAATACGGGATCGAGCTCGCGATGGAAAGCGTTCTTCGGGGAAAGAACGGCGAGCGGACGATCACCCGCGATTCCGACGGGAACGCGGTCAAGGACGAGATCACGCGGGAGGTGGTCGCGGGCGACAGCGTCCGCCTTACGCTTGACTACCGTTTTCAGAACGAATTACAGGAGATCCTCGCCAATCAGATCAACTGGCTGAACAATTCCGCCGACCGCGGGAACGACTGCGACGCGGGGGCGGTCGTCGTTCTTGACGCGAAAACGGGCGCGGTGCGCGGCATGGCGTCTTATCCGACCTATAATCTGGCGGAATCGGTCGAAAATTACGCGGCGGTGCTGAACCGCGCGGGGAACCCGATGTATAACCGCTGTATCAACGGGCTGTACCGCCCCGGCTCCGCCTTTAAGACGATCACGGCGACCGACGGGCTGACCGCGGGGCTGATCGATCGGCACAGCCGCTCGATCTGTACGGGCGTTTACACCTATTACGCCGCCTCGGATTACCGTCCGAAGTGCACGGGCTATCATTACGGAAGCACGGTCGTGGACTGCCTGAAATGGTCGTGCAATATTTTCTTTTACGACCTCGGGCGAAGGCTCGGGATCGAGGAGCTTTCCTCCTTCGCGGCAAAATTCGGATACGGGCAGAGTCTCGGGCTGGAGATCGGGGGATTGCCGGGGCGGATGTCGTCTCCTGAGGTTTATGAAAGCCTTCGGGGAGAACCCTGGACAGAAGGGAACACCTTACAGGCGGCGATCGGGCAGATGGACACCCTCGTAACGCCGCTTCACCTCGCGGTTCAGGCGCTTACGCTCGCGAATGACGGCGTCCGGTATAAGCCGTATCTCGTCGATTCGGTCTGGAGCTATGACGGGAGCGAAATGCTGTATCGGACGCAGCCGCAGATCGTCGAGACGATCGAGAACGTGAACGACGCCTTCTCGATCGTTCGGGAGGGAATGATCGCGGTTTCGACGCTTGTAAACTGGCCGACAAGCTCCGCGCTCTGGAATTTTGAATACCTCCCCGGAAAGGTCGCGATCAAGACCGGAACGGCGGAGACGGGGGACGGGTATTATACCTCGACGGTCATGGGCTATTATCCCGCCGACGATCCGCAGATTGCTTTCGGGATCATTCTCGAGAAGGGGGAATATTCCCGTTACATGGTGCGCAACGTGATCGACGCGTATTTTTACGAATGCTATGAGCCGGATCTGGACGAAAACGGCATCGTAAAGACGCCCTGGAAGCGATGGAGCGGAACGCGGACGGCGGTTCGGTAGAATGTAATGAATTGCAACGATTTTCTTGTTATTTTAGCCAAATTCGATCTGATATTTTAAGCGGTTTTTTACAAAATTTTTATTATCTTTAAAAAACACTTTAAAAAAATCAAAAAATATGGTATGATAATAATGACAATTCGGAAACAGAGTACGGAGGAATGTTTTATGGCACAGATTATTGCGGTTACGGCGGGCAAAGGCGGGACGGGAAAGTCTACGACCTCGGCGAACGTTGCTTCCTGTCTGGCTTATCGCGGGAAGAAAACGCTGGTTGTCGAGCTGGACTTCGGTCTGCGCTGTCAGGATATTATGCTCGGCGTAAAAAGCGAGGTCAAGCATGACATCGGTGAGTATCTCGAAGGAAAGATCGATATTATAACCGCTACGACGAAGGTCGATCGGAGCGAGAATCTTTCGCTTGTCTGCGCTACGCGGAATCCGTTCATGGATATAAATCCCGATAAGATTATCGGCGTCTGCGAGGAAATGCGGGAGTATTTCGATTATATCGTAATTGATACCGCGGGCGTGGGAAGCTCTGTTTTCGGGGTTATTAAGGCTGCCGACCTCGTGCTGATGGTTACGACGCCGGATACGGTATGTATGCGTGACGGCGCGGCGCTTTCGGATTTCCTGTATTTAAAGGGAAGCGTCAACCAGAAGCTGATTATCAATAAGGTCCCGCTCCGCTTTAAGGACGAGGAGATCCTCGAGGATCTTGATGTGGTGATGGATACTGTCGGGATCCCGCTGATCGGCGTTGTCCCGGAGGACAGCGAGATCCGTATCTGCGGCTCGAAGGGGATCCCGCTCCCGAAAACGAGCGCGGGCTTTAAGGCGTACGACTGTGTTTCGCGCAGACTTTTGGGGGAGGACGTTCCGCTCTCGATCAATATCAACTAAGGCGTTTCTCATTTGTCGGGGGAGGACACCCTGCGCGGCGATCGTTTTTCGGGTCGGCAGGGCGGCGTCCTTTCGGAAAAATACATAAAGGAGGGTGTTTGTATTGAACATTGCATTGATTGCACATGACTCCAAAAAAGAATTGATGACTCAGTTCTGTATCGCTTACTGCGGCGTACTGAGCCGGCACAACCTTTGCGCTACGGGTACGACGGGAAAGCTTGTCGCGGAAGCGACGGGGCTTCATATTCAGAAATATTTGAGCGGTTCACAGGGGGGAGATCAGCAGATCGGAGCGCGTATTTCCTGTAACGAGATCGACGTTCTGTTCTTTTTCCGCGATCCGCTGAACGCGAAGGCGCACGAGCCGAACGAAATGACGCTGCTGCGGCTCTGCGACGTGCATAATATCCCCGTTGCGACGAATATGGCGACGGGCGAGGCGCTGATCCACGCGCTTGAACGCGGCGACCTCGACTGGAGAAATATTGTGCGGGAATGATCCGCTTCATGATGAAAAAATCCGCCTTTTATACGCTGTATAAAGGGCGGTATGTTTTTTTCGGTTGCAGGCGCGGGATCGGAGGGAATGATGAAATATATTGAAAGTGTAAAGCTTACCCGCGCGGTTCCGCGGAGCTATCTGAAATCGCTCCCTGCCGTTCAGTGGCTGGAACGGCGGAAGGAATTGTGTTTTCAGACGGCGGTCACCTTTTTCGCGGGAGAGAACGGCGCGGGGAAGTCCACTTTGATGGAGGCGATCGCGGTAGCGGCGGGCTTTAACGCGGAGGGCGGCTCGCGGAACTTCAGCTTTTCGACCCGAAGCACGCATTCGGCGCTTTGCGACAGTATCACGCTTTCCCGCGGGATCTATCGCCCGAGGGACGGCTATTTTCTCCGCGCGGAGAGCCTGTATAATGCGGCGACCTATATAGAGGAGCTGGACGAGCTTCCGTGCCCCGAACCGCTGATCTCGGAGGCGTATGGCGGCTCTCTGCACGTGCGCTCACACGGGGAAAGCTTTCTGGCGGCGGTCGGGGAGCGGTTCCGCGGACGGGGGCTGTACCTGCTGGACGAGCCGGATTCCGCCTTGTCTCCCGCCGGGATCCTGACGCTGATGGGACACATTGCGCGGCTTACGGAGGAGGATTCCCAATTTATTATTGCGACCCATTCGCCGATCCTGCTGGCGTATCCCGGGGCGGAGATCCTGTGGTTTTCGGAGAAGGGGATCGAGCCGATCGAGTACAAGCAGACGCAGCATTACCAGATCACGAAGCGGATCCTCGATCGTCCGGACGGGCTTTCCGAGCTTCTTTTTGGGGAATAGATGAAGCCGTCCCGTTTAGGACGATACTCATAAGGAAGTTTAAGCCCCGAAGCAACTATTGGTAACTGCTTCGGGGCTTGTTGTAAATATTCGATTACTCGCATAAATCAGAATTTATTTTAATCATATACTATCTGAACACTATCCACAATTTGGGTGTATTCATAAAACTTGATGATAATATGATGTAAATGGGGATATACTGTTCGGTCAAGTGCCGAATTATGTACTAGTCGTGTCTTGTCGAGCGGATTATTTGTGATAAGATCATTATACACTTCATCACTGATTATAAGCGCACAATATCTATTAAAGCGATATGATGATAGTTCAATTTTTTTAGGTATGTCAGGATGAGCTTCATAATAACTTTCAACATAAATGTCATATATTTCTGTTTCAAATTCTATTTTTCCATTATATAAATCCTTATAGAAATTTAATGAACCGTAGATTAAAAAAGGCATCCAAAAAATAACCATAATTAAATAAAAAATGCCATTTTTAATTTCATATTTTCTAAAAAGAAACAAGTACATTATTAGGTAAGCTAGTCCCAAAATAATTCCGATTGAATAAACAATAGTTGACGCAGTAAAGTACCATGCTCCATTAAAATTATTTAATGTAAAAATTAATTTAAAATTTTGTATTATGAAATAACAACAAAGAAAAAATATAGCGATGAACCTAAAAATAGTATTTATTTTATTTGATGTTTTCATGCGACTTTCCCCTCTAAATTCCGATTTATCTTAGTAATAATTATACATCAAAGCCGTTACATTGTCAATAGAAACGCCATAGCACTTTTGACTGAAAATCATAATTGCTATGGCGAAAACTTCTTTATGAGCGCCCGTCTTTTCGGAACGGCTTTTCTTTTTTATGGCAGGCGCAGCTTAAAGCTTCATCAGCTTCCGAAGGCGGGGCTTCAGGGAAACGGCGTAAATTCTCCCGATCGAGCCTAACAAAATGTCATAAAGGAAAAAGGTCACGTTTCCGCCCGCCCAAAGGACATAGACCGCGTACACGCCGAATTCCTCCATGCCTTCGAGCATTTGCTCCGCCGAAAGAAGCGCGCAGAGGATTTGGTAGGTGAGGACGACCGCCGCGTTAAATACCGCAAGCTTTGCGAGCAGCCGCAGCAGGCGGCTTTTGATCCGCATTAGCTCGCCGCGCAGCGTCGGATAATATCCGAAGAAGGTCAGAAAAAAGAAGTCCGCCTCAAGCTCGGGGATCAGGATAAAGGACAGGAGCGCGGCGGCGATATAGGAGAGGTACGCCCATTTTTTCCCGAGCTGCTCGCCGACGACCCAGACGACGATCCCCGCGACGGCGGGAACCGCGTAGGCGAACGAGGGGATCAGCGAAGCGAACATGATCACGACCGCGAGCGCGGAAAAGATCCCGCAGAACGCGACCGAAAGGCTGAGCTTCGCGGTATTTTTTTGTGCCATTTCCGTTGATCCTCCTTTCCCGATTCGCCGGCAAGGTTATTGGAACATATTCTCAGTGCCTGCTGTAAAGCCGCAGGCTCTCTTCCTTCAGCTCGCGCCCGTCGCGGAGAATTTCGATCAGGCGTTCGAGATCGTTGTCGCGGATTGCGTCGCGGTATTCGGTGATCCGATCCAGAATGCAGTCAAGCTCCTGCAAAAGCGCCTCCCGATTGCACATGAACAGCTCCGACCACATATATTCGTTCAGCTTTGCGACGCGGGTAAGATCCTGAAAGCTTCCCGCCGAGAAGCCGTCGAAATTGAGCATGGTCGGGCTTTTTACATAGGCGTTCGAGACGACGTGCGCCAACTGTGAGGTATAGGCGATGATCTCGTCATGGCGCTTCGGTGTGGAAACGACCGCCTTTCCGAAGCCGAGGCTTCCCGCTAAGGTCTGGAGAAGATCGACCGCGATCTGCGGCGTGTCGTCGGAGGGGGTGATGATATAGCTCGCGCCCTCGAAAAGATCGTCGGTCGCGTAGTCAAAGCCCGAAAATTCGCGCCCCGCCATGGGGTGCGTCCCGACGAAGATCACGCCCTCCTTATCGAGGATCGGAGTGCATTTCGAGACGACATATTCCTTTACACCGCAGGAATCGGTCACGATCCCGCCCTTTTTAAAGAAGCCCGCGTTCTGCTTGACGAATTCGACGATCGCCTTCGGGTACAGGCAGATAATGACCAGATTCGCTTCGGAAAGCCGCTCGGGAGAGATCTCCTCGTCGATCGCGCCGCATTCCAGTGCCTTTCGGATCGTTTCGGGATCACGGTCGATCCCCATGATCCGATGAAACGTGTGTTTTTTCAGTGTCTTGCAGAACGAGCCGCCGATCAGCCCGAGTCCCACTACCGCGATGTTCATACTTTTGTCCTTTCCTTTGCTCAGCTTTATTCTTTCTTTTGAGGGATCGTCATGCCGGCGAGCGGATTCTGATCGATTGCGCTGCGCATCTGCTCGTTGGCGACGTGCGTATAAATCTGGGTCGTTCCAAGGTTCTCGTGTCCGAGCACTTCCTTCAGAACGCGCACATCCACGCCGTTCTGATACATGAGCGTCGCCGCGGTGTGGCGAAGCTTATGAACCGAAAAGCCCATATCGCTCAGCCCGCACTGTTTCAGCTTCCCCTCGACGATCTGCTCGACGCGGCGGTTGGAAATGCGGGTGCCGCGCCTGCTCACAAAGAGCGCCTTATCCTTCGACGCGGGACGGACCCGAAGATACCCTTCATACGCGGAAACGCAGGCGGGATTCAGGTAGACGATCCGCTCCTTGCTCCCTTTTCCGAGAATTTTCATGTAGGTGACCTGTTCGCCGTTTACGACGGTCTGCGTATAATCGGTGACGTTGATCCCGACCAGCTCGGAAAGCCGCATTCCGCAGTTCAGAAAAAAGGTCAGAATACAGTAATTTCGATAATCCTCCCAGCCCTCGAACGCGGAGCAGGTGCGCAGAAGCTCGGTCGCCTGCTCAATCGTGAGGTGCTTCGGGAGGCTTTTTTTCGGGCTCGGAAGCTCGAGATTCTGCGCGGGGCTGACCTCAAACCACAGCTTTTTCACGGTGAGATATTTAAAAAACTGGCGGAGCGCGACCGCTTTTCTCGCCCGCGCCTTCGCGTGATTGTCGCGGTCGGAGGCGGTATAGGACAAGAACGCAAGAAGGTCGGAAAGCGTGACGGAGCAAAGCTCCTCCCGCGGAACGTCGGCGACCCGGATCTCGTCGAACGGCACATCGCCGCTCAACCCGCGCTCCTGTTTTAAATACCGGAGGAAAAGCTTGATGTCCGTATAGTAATTCTTTACGGTAAGCTCCGAGCGCATTTTAATTGTGGTCATATAGTCGAGATATTCCTGTAAATACGGGGGACAGTCGTCAAATTTCATAAGTCTCGTCCTCTCTGTGCGCCGATTGACGTAAATCCGTAAAATATTGTATCACATTCGGCGGAAAAAGTCAAATGCGCTTTTTGTTTTTGTGCAGGAGTGCTTTTCGGCGCGCTTTGGGCAATCGCGTCCTGCGATTGCTTCGGGCGCGCCGATCCCGCGTCCGTGCGGGACGTCTTGCTTTGGGCAATCGCGCCGTCCCGCTTTTAAGGAAATTGAGGGGTTGCAAAAAAAAGAGAAATGTGGTATAATATGAAAAGTCTTGGTTCGATCGGTTACCACATCGGAACATTCGGAAAGGAGGGGATCGCGATGGCTTCCGGGGATTCGGAAATTCGGGCGGAAAAGCCGAAGGTCGGCGAACAGCTTGCGCTCTTTTTAACAAAATTCGGGCAGTATATCTGTTCGATCGCGATCCTTCTGCTGATCCATCTCGGACGGAACATTCTCCGCTTTTTCCGCATGATCTGGGAAAAGCTGATCGAATTCCGCAAATCGACCGTCCGGGGGCTGAAATACCTCGGCGTTCTGATTGCTTCTCCCTTTTTCCGGATCCGGAACGCCTTTTCCCGTGCGTCGGAAAGCTTTCATACCGCGAAGGAGGAGAAAGGCTCGCCGGCGGGCTTTAAAGCCGCGGCGGGGATTCTCGGGGATTTCTTTTTCGGGAAAGCGGGGATTGCCGTTTCCCTTTTTAACATTGCCGCGCCGATCGTGTGCGTGCTCTTCCTCTTTAACATTATCTCCTACGCCGGTTCGCTTAATTACGCCGTAAAGCTTACGGTCAACGACCGGTTCCTCGGCTATATCGAAAACGAACAGGTCTATTACGACGCGGAATCAATCCTGAAGGAGCGTATCAACTACCTCGGAAGCGAGGAAAGCATTCTGCTCAAGCCGGAATACTCCATTGCGCTGATCGAAAACCCGGGAACGCTTACGAAGTTTCAGGTCGCGGATAAAATGCTCGAATATTCCGATCTTACCGTCGATTATGCGTACGGCTTTTACTTAAACGGCGTTTTTATGGGCGCAATGTTCGATAACAGTGAGGTCAAGGCGACCCTTGAGGGGATTCTCGACCGCTACCGCAGCCTTTATCCGAACGCGGAGGTTGCTTTCGAGGATCGGATCGAGTGCGACACCGCCGGTCTTTACCTTTCGGGAAGTATTATCGATACCGACTGGCTGATCTCCCAGCTTACGAGCGTTCAGCGGCAGGCGGGTTATTATATCGTCGAGGACGGGGATTCTCAATCCCTGATCTGTGACAAGCTCGGTATGACGATGGCGCAGCTGGAGCTGCTGAATCCCGGCTTCGAGAAAATGGATCTGTACGGCGGCGATCGGATCAAGAGCCGCGAGGAGATCCCGTTCCTTTCCGTCGGGGTCACGGTGATAGAAAATTATGAGCTTAACGTCGATTACGATACCGAATATTATTACGACGATACACTGTATGTCGGTGTTTCCCGCATCACGACCGATGGTGAGCTGGGACGCAACAGTGCGACCGCGCGCGTTACCTACGTTAACAGCATCGAAACAAAGCGTGAGATCATTCATACCTCGATCATTTCCGCGCCTGTTACCAAGCGGATCGCGCAGGGCACTAAGCCTACGCCGGAGAGTATTTATTCGCCCGAGGACGCGGGCTACGGAAAGTTTATCTGGCCGACGGACGGCGGGCATATCAGTGAGTATACCTATTGGGACGGCGGATACGGCGGACACGTCGGAGTCGATATTGTCGCGTATTACAGCGCGCCGATCTTTGCGGGCGCGAGCGGAACGGTTACTGCCGCGGGGTGGAGCCAGGGCTTCGGAAACAATGTCGTAATCGACCACGGAAACGGGATGCAAACGCGTTATGCGCATTGCAGCGCGCTTTATGTAACGGTCGGACAGCAGGTGACGCAGGGCGAGTTCATTGCCGCGATGGGCGCGACGGGCTGGGTAACGGGAACGCACCTTCACTTTGAGGTCATGGTAAACGGCGTGAACCAGAATCCGGTCAATTACCTCGAATCAGTTCGATAGGGAATCAAAACAGACGTAAGGAGGTGAAGCGCAGTGACGGAGCTTGAGGAAGCGATCATGGGGAAGCCCGTGTCCGCGGGGGGAACGGAGAAGGGCGACCCGTCCGACGAGGAACCGGCGTTCCCGGAGGGAGAACAGCTCTTTTTAGAGGACGGACCGTTTTTTTCGGACGAAGAAAACGAGACAGTTCCGGAACCCGAGGACGTGATCCGCGAAAGCATTGAGGCGGTCCGGCTCATGACGGTCGAGCTTCAGCAGCAGAACGAAGCGCTTGAGCGCAGCTTTACGAAGCTTCGCGAGCAGCCTGTAAGGAAAGCGCGTCCGAAGCGGAAATACGTGTATGTCGGGACATTTTCCGCTGCGCTGTCGCTGGTCGTGATGGGGATCGCGATGATCGTTTCGCTCTTTTCGCCGGTCGGGATCCTCGCCGCGTTTAAGATCGCGCCGATCATGCTCGTTTTTTTGGGGATC
Source organism: uncultured Ruminiclostridium sp. (assembly GCA_964456025.1). Lineage (GTDB taxonomy): Bacteria > Bacillota > Clostridia > Oscillospirales > Ruminococcaceae > Ruminiclostridium_E. The sequence goes on along the minus strand of CAYVZH010000039.1, from coordinate 4,287 downwards.
GACGTGCTTCTCGCGGTGCTTCTGAATCGGAACGCGCGGATCCGGTTTAACGTGAAAAGCTTGATTTTAACGGTTTCGCTCCTGCTGGTCACGTTTCTCATGTCGCTGATCTCCGTGAACAATTCGGTGACGGAGGGGGAGCGCGCGCACGCCAAGGATCGTCTGTGCAATATGCTTTCACAGGAACTTCGGCAGAAGCTTCCCACCGCGAATATTCAGGATATCGGGATCGAGATCCTTCTCTACGGCGACGACCCGAACGCCTATAACGCGCTCACCGATCTTCAGGACACCGACCTGATCAACCTCTCGGTCGAGTATTCAAAAATTCAGGGGAACACCTATGAATTCGCGGCGGATTCGCGGCGGATCCTCGATTCGCTCGAAAAGCTTCCGTATCGCTTCGGCGAGATCGGTTTTGTCGCGGATGACGGCGGGAACCGCTATTCGCTCGCGCTGAGCTGGCTGTATCAATCGGAGCTGAAAACCTCCGAGCTTGTTCCGTTGGTCGGCTACTACGGTGAGGACGTGGTGTCAGATATTCCTGACCTTGATGAGGAATAGGCAATTTCGGAAAATCAAAATAACCCGAAAAGAGAACGGTTCAGAGAACGGTCCTTTTCGGGTTATTTTATTGCGGGGCAGGCGAGTATGGCAGACGGATATTTTTCGGAGGACATGACGATGAACAAGAACGCATTCAAGAGTCGTTGACCGTGTAAAAACCGCAGGGCGCTGCCGTGAAAGTGCGTTCTTGACTTTTGTGCGTTTTATGTTATAATAATAGTGTGAAGTGCCGGAAAAGCCAAGCTTTTTCGGAAATCAGTATTCGGATCAAAGGAGGAAAACGAAATGAAGAAGGATTTAGGTGCGGTTCCCGCGGTTTACCCGATGCCCGTGCTGATGGTGGCGGCATACGACGAAAACGAAAAGGTCAATGTGATGAATGTCGCGTGGGGGCAGATCTGCGACATGGATAAAATTATCCTCTTTATCGGCGAGGGGAAAAAGACGTGGCTGAATATCCGGGAAAGCAAGGCGTTTACGGTTTCGATTGCCGACGAAGCGCACGTAGATGTGGCGGATTTCTTTGGGATTGCTTCCGGAAACAAAATGAACGATAAATTTGAAAGAACCGGTTATCACGCCGTGAAAAGCGACAAGGTGAACGCGCCCGTGATTGAGGAGTTCCCCGTTGTGATGGAATGCGAGCTGCTGGAAATGCTGGATACGGAATTTGTTTCGGGGATCGTCGGAAAAATCGTGAATGTCAAAGCGGAGGAATCCGTACTCGGTGAGAACGGGAAGGTCGATCCGCTGAAGCTGAAGGCGCTGATGTTCGATCAGTTCCAGAGCGGGTATTATTCCACGGGAGAAAAGGTTGCGCAGGCGTGGAGCGCCGGAGTCGGACTGATGAAAAAATAAAGGGATTTTTGTAGGAAGATGAATTCCCCTTACCGAGAAAGGAGCATTGCCATGAGCATTTCAAAACAGCCCGCGTGGCTTGACAACGCGATTTTTTACGAGATCTATCCCCAGTCCTTCTGTGACAGCAACGGCGACGGGATCGGAGATTTTCAGGGGATCATGGGAAAGCTCGATTACATTCGGGAGCTTGGCTGCAACGCGATCTGGATGAATCCCTGCTTTGAGTCGCCGTTCGGGGACGCGGGCTATGACGTTTCCGACTATTATTCCGCCGCGCCCCGATACGGGACGAACGAGGATCTGAAGCGGCTTTTTGGCGAGGTGCATAAACGCGGTATGCACATTCTGCTCGATCTTGTTCCGGGGCACACTTCTGTGGAACACAAGTGGTTTAAGGAATCCATGAAGGCGGAAAAGAACCCGTATACCGACCGCTACGTCTGGACGGACAGTATTTGGGAGGAGCCGCAGGGCATGGGCTGTATTCGTGGGATCTCCGACAGGGACGGCTCCTGCGCGGTCAATTTTTTCTCTCACCAGCCCGCGCTGAATTACGGGTTTTATCAGCCCGATCCCGAAAAAAAGTGGCAGCAGCCGACGGACAGCGAGGGCGCGAGGGCGACGCTTGAGGAATTGAAAAATATCATGCGTTTCTGGCTCGGAATGGGCTGCGACGGTTTCCGCGTGGATATGGCGGGCTCGCTTGTTAAGCACGACGAGGACGGAAAGGGGACGATCCGGCTTTGGCAGAACGTCCGCGAGTTTCTCGATCGGGAATTCCCGCAGGCGGCAATGGTTTCCGAATGGGGCGAGCCGGATAAGTCCTTACAGGGCGGCTTCCATATGGATTTTTTGCTGCACTTCGGCCCGTCGCATTATAACGATCTGTTCCGCTGTTCCGAACCGTTTTTCTCGGATCGCGGCAAGGGCGATATTTCCGAATTCGTGAAAAAATATATCGAGAATTACAAAAAATCCGAGAAAAAGGGACTGATCTGTATCCCCTCGGGGAATCACGATATGGATCGGCTTGCCCGCAGTATCCGGGGAGATAATCTGAAGATCGCGTTTGCGTTTCTGCTGTCCATGCCCGGCGCGCCGTTTATTTATTACGGGGACGAGATCGGGCTGCGGTATGTGGAAAACCTCGCGTCGGTAGAGGGCGGCTACGGCAGAACGGGTTCGCGCTCTCCCATGCAGTGGGACGATACCACCAACGCCGGGTTCAGCGCCGCGCCCGCCGAAAAGCTCTACATCAGGCAGGACGACAGTCCCGACCGTCCCACGGTAAAGGCGCAGATGTCCGACGAAAGTTCCCTGTACAGCGAAATAAAGCGTCTGATCGCCGTTCGGCAGTCGCACGCCGCTTTACAGAGCAGGGGAGAGATCGAATTCCTGTACGCCGAAAAGAATACTTATCCGCTTGCGTATCTGCGAAGCGCGGAAGCGGAAAAAATCCTCGTTATCATCAATCCCGCGGATCGCGAGGTTTCCTTTGCGTGCGGTTTCCTGCCCGGGGAAAAGCTGTATTCGTTCGGCGGGGAGGCTCACGCCGAAAATGGGAAGATCACGGTTCCGCCTTGCTTTGCGGGATATTATACGGTGTGAGAGAAGTTTTCCTGTAAGCGGCTGCTTTTGGGGAAATAAAAAAGTGCTTTAATTGACAATGTAACGGCTTTGACGTATAATTTTTAGTAAGATAAATCGGAAATTGGACCGGGAGGATAAAGTTGAAACAATATATCGTTGATGCATTTACCGACGTACCCTTTTCGGGAAATCCGGCGGCGGTGTGCGTTATGGAAAACTGGTGTTCTGAAAGAGCTATGATGAAACTGGCAATGGAGAATAATCTCTCTGAAACAGCATTTATCGTAAAAGAAGAACAGGGTTACAGGCTTCGATGGTTTACTCCCGGGACAGAGGTGGAATTGTGCGGTCATGCGACTTTGGCGTCGTCATTTGTTATTCTTAATTACTATGAGCCGGAAAACAATACCGTTACATTCCATACTTTAAGCGGAGAACTGACCGTTGAAAGAAAAGGCGATTTGTATGAAATGCATTTTCCGACATATGAATTAAAGGAGATACCCGTAACAGACGCTATGGAAGCCGCATTCGGGATAAGACCTCAAAAAGCGGTACTTGGTCTTGATCTGATCTGTGTATTTGAGAATGAGGAGCAGGTAAAAAATATGCGTCCGGATCAGACACTGCTGACCGGACTTGAAGGCAGGATACAAAATGCGACCGCCAAAGGAAGGAATACGGATTGTGTTTCGAGAAGCTTTTGTCCAAAGCTGTCCATTGCGGAAGATCCTGTGTGCGGCTCCGCTCATTGTCAGATCGCCGTATACTGGTCAGGAGTCTTGAACAAGCCTGTTATTACTGCATATCAGGCGTCAAAGCGCGGAGGGTATCTGTATTGTGAATTGCTGCAAGGAGATCGGATCGCCATTAGTGGCGAGGCAGTGCTAGTGGCAATTTCTGATATTAAAGCTAAATTAGAATTTAGTTGAGATTATTAAGAGACAGTTTTTATAAGTGCAGGGGCGCTGTGGCAAGCGCTTTGTTTTGCGCCGCGTCCGTGCGGCGCTTGGGATGCTTGCTCTGCGACATCCTGTCGCACTGCACCCCTGCAAGCCTTTGAAAAGGCTTGACCTAAACTATTGTACTTGCTTTTACGGATTATTATTAGATATAAAAACATCTGTACGATTTGACAAGTATTCAGAAAAACTCGTCGAAATGTACAGATGTTTATTTTTTACTACACTATAATCAAGCGATATTGCTTTTCACTTCCTTGCAAGCAGGAGGCTTGCAGGCAAAAGCCCAAAGCGCCGCACGGACGCG
>CAYVZH010000038.1:0-27529 GCA_964456025.1 uncultured Ruminiclostridium sp. | reverse complement strand
GCAAGCAAAAACGCGGTTATCATCTGCGCCCATACCGGCAGCGGCAGCCACATCACTATCGCGACCCCAAGCACCGCGCAAACGGTTATGTATATAAACATCCGCAGCTTATTTGCATTCCATGAGAATTTGGGCGAAACCAACGCCCCTACCGCGATAGCGGCGATCTCCGGGAAAATGATCTCGCGGTTGTCGAGCAGAACCGCTGCCGCAGTCATTCCCCCGACTAAAATTGCCGCACAAATGATAGGTAAAAGCTTTTTCATATCTCAAAAATATCTCCCCGCAGCCAAACGGTTCGGGGATCTCCTCTTACGGTAAATAAGTCGAATCATCGCCGAGTGCGTCAAAATGTCGTCTGTAACGCTTCGGGATCGTAATGTCGGAGAAATATCCGATGTCGGCTAGAACCCTTGAAATAACCGTGATTCCGTCATTGTAAAATTGCGTAATACGGCGCTTGCGATCCTTGATCCCGCGATAATCGGGCGGGCAGACAAACGTCCATTCCGCCGATTCGTCGTCAGCAACAATGCGAAAATATTTGTCAATATCGGTTTGCTTGATCTCGAAATGCGCAAGCAGGACAGGGTGTTCAAAGCCGTTCTCAACGTGTGCGATCAATGCTGTTTCGCCGTCAAACGATATTGCGATCAGGAGCGGTTCCTTTTTTCTGATATATTCGTTTACCGTATCGGGATCGGGATATTTTCGGTAGTTCATAAAAGCGCCTTTCCTGTTATATTTTGATGATGTGTTATTTTTATTATAACACGATTATCCAAAAAAATCAAGCGTTTGCCGTTATTGTTCCGCTCATTCATTCCCTACCCTCGCGAGGATCATATCGTCAAGCATGATAAAGAAAACAATTTTGAAATACCATGCGGAATGCGCTAAACGGTAAATATCGCCTATTTTCGCCGAAAGGGGTTGCAAATACCGAAATCATACGGTATAATAAACATATATAAGTGCACATGAAACGCCGTAATGCGGAGAGAAATCATTTTCGGGGTTTCTGTCATTCTGTAAAAAGTGCAAAAAACGAGGAGTGTAAAAAATGTTTGAAAAACTGTTTCGGCTAAAAGAAAACGGAACGAATGTCAAAAGAGAGATCACCGCCGGGATCACGACGTTTATGACCATGGCGTACATTCTCGCGGTAAATCCGAGCATTCTTTCCGACGCGGGAATGGACGGCACGGCGGTTCTGCTCGCCACCTGTATTGCGTCCTTTATCGGCACCGCCTGCATGGCGTTCATGGCAAACCTTCCCTTTGCCCTTTCGGCGGGAATGGGGCTGAACGCCTTTTTCACCTACACCGTCGTCAACGGATTGGGGTATTCGTGGCAGGTCGCGCTGCTGGCGGTGTTTATCGAGGGCGTGATTTTTCTGGTGCTTTCCCTCACCAACGTCCGAGAAGCGATCTTTAATTCCATTCCCTTGCCGCTGAAAAAAGCCGTTTCCGTGGGGATCGGCTTATACATAGCGTTTATCGGACTGCAAAACGCGGGACTCGCGGTAAACAGCGACTCCACGCTTGTGACCGTCGTAAACTTTCCCAACAATTTCAATACGTCGGGAATCTGCGCCCTGCTTACGGTGATCGGCGTTTTACTGACCGCGATCCTCTACATCAAAAATGTAAAAGGTTCGATCCTGATCGGGATTCTCGGCACATGGGTCTTGGGCATGATCTGTCAGCTGACTGGGCTTTATGTTCCGAACCCCGAAGCGGGCTACAACTCGGTTTTCCCGACCTTTGCCATGACCGACTTTTCAAAGATCGGCGAAACCTTCGGACAGTGCTTCAACGTTGACTTCAACAGCGTAGGAATTTTCAATTTTATCGTGGTCATCTTCTCGTTCCTTTTCGTGGATCTTTTTGACACGCTCGGCACGCTCATCGGCACCAGCGCCAAAGCGGGAATGCTGGACGAAAACGGAAGGCTGCCCAAAATCAAGCCCGCGCTGTTGGCGGACTCCATTGCCACCACGGCGGGAGCGGTACTGGGCACCTCCACCACCACGACCTTTGTGGAATCCGCTGCGGGCGTTGCGTCGGGCGGAAGAACGGGTCTTACCTCGCTCACGACCGCGGTTCTGTTTTTGCTCTCCATGCTGTTCGCGCCTGTCTTTATCGCGATCCCTTCCTTTGCGACCGCGCCCGCGCTGATTATCGTGGGATTCCTGATGTTCAGCGCGATTACCGAGATCAAGCTCACCAGCGAAAGCTATCCTTCGGCAATTCCCGCGTATCTTTGCATTCTGACAATGCCGTTGTTTTACAGCGTTTCGGAAGGAATCTCCTTCGGCGTGATCTCTTACGTGGTGCTGAATCTGGTTTGCGGCAGAAGAAAAGAAATTCACCCCGTGATGTATGTGCTCGCCCTGCTGTTTATTCTGAAATATATCTTTCTGTAATTTCTCCTCGTCCCCGAAAAAATTTGCACAAATCAAAACCACCGGCTCAGCCGGTGGTTTTGATTGTTTTTCTGTTTTCGTCAAGTACGGCTTTGAAAAACGTCAAACACGCCCGATTGAACCATAAAATTTAAGAAAAAAGTGAATTTTCCGCAATATAAACTCGGAAAAATGTGCAAAATTATATTTAAAAAGAAGAAAAAATGTGTTATACTGAATTAAATCCATTGAAAGGGACGGTGATTACCTTGTACAGAACCGCAATGAAAGCGTTAGAACAATGGAAGACCGATATTGATCGAAAGCCAATGGTCTTAAAAGGCGCGAGGCAGGTTGGAAAGACATGGCTGATGAAGGAGTTCGGGAAAAGCAATTTCAAAAACTATGTATATTTCAACTTTGACGAGGAAGAAGAGTTAAAATCCATCTTTGAAAGAAACAAAAATCCGCTGCGCATTGTTGAACTGCTGTCCATGATCGCCGCCAGAAAGATCGTTCCGGGTGATACGCTTATGATCTTCGACGAGATTCAGGAATGTCCCGCCGCACTGAACTCCCTGAAATATTTTAAAGAAAAAGCAAACGAATATCACATCGTCGCCGCGGGCAGTTTACTCGGCACGCTTCTTTCGCAGCCGAAATCCTACCCGGTCGGAATGGTAAACCTTTTAGAGATCTATCCTCTTTCCTTTGATGAATTTCTCAAAGCGATGGATCGTGACCTGCATATATACTACCAAAATATCACAAAGGGACAGGAAATCGAGGAAATTTTCCATCACCGCCTGCTTGACGCGTATAATAATTATCTGATTATCGGCGGAATGCCCGAATGCGTGGATTCATGGATCAAGCACAAGGATCCGTCGCGAATCACACGGATTCAACATGAACTGATCGAAATTTACGAGAATGATTTCTCCAAACACAACGGCAAAGTCAACAGCGGAAGGATTCTCATGGTGTTCCGCAGCATTGTTTCCCAGCTTGCAAAACCGAACGAGAAATTCATGTACGGCGCCGTTCGCTCGGGCGGACGGGCGCGCGACTTTGAGGAGGCAATCGAATGGCTCGTTTCCGCGGGAATGTTATGCCGGGTTTACAATGTTTCAAAACCCGAACACCCGCTTGCCGCCTTTGATAAATTGGATCAATTCAAGCTGTTCGTTTTCGATACCGGACTTTTGAAGCACATGGCGGGAGTCGATAACAGCGCGATCCTGCTGAAAACAGATTATCAGTTCAAAGGTCCTTTGACCGAAAACTTTGTATTGCAGCAGCTTCGCGGGCAATTTGAAGCAGGACCTCGATATTTTTCGGAAGAGAACGGTGAAATTGATTTCATCATTCAGCAAGGCACAAATGTTATCCCCATCAAAGTAAAAGGCGGCGAAGACAAATCCGCGCCAACCTTTAAAAAATATATTGCCGAGCAGCAGCCTGAATCCGCCGTTCGGTTTTCCAAACGGAACTATCGGAAAGACGGGCAGCTTACGAATATGCCTCTGTATCTCGCGGGGAAATTGAGGGAGTTGTTGTGATTTTATTTGCAATGTTTTTTTCTCCCTCAAAATCCCCTTAACTTCGCAAGGATCGTATCGCCGAACCGCTGAAAGTGAACGATCTCGCGCTCACGCAAAAAACGAATCACATTATTGACATCGGGATCGTCCGAAATCCGAAGAATGTTGTCGTAGGTTGCGCGGGCTTTCTGCTCCGCCGCCATATCCTCCATAATATCCGCGATCGGGTCAGCCTTCGACTGAAGGTACGCCGCCGTAAAGGGGACGCCCGCCGCGCTCGCGGGATATACGCCGTTGGCGTGATCGATGTAATAGCTGCCGTTTCCGTAGCGGTCGAAACTTTTCGCTCCCTCGCCCTTTGTAAGCTGAGTAACGATGCTCCCGATCATCTCGAGGTGCGAAAGTTCCTCCGTCCCGATATCGGTTAAGAGCGCGATCCCGCGCTTATCCTTCTGCGCGAAACGCTGCGACAGATAACGGAGCGACGCGCCGAGTTCCCCGTCTGGACCGCCGTACATCAATTAGTAATAAAACTTTTCTCTGCATTAACCACAAACATGCGTATTAAATTCTTTCAGAATAATACACGCCGATATGCCACATATAGCTATTATTAGCCCATTGCACCATACTTTTCAATTTAATGCTCCTATTTCCTCAACCTTAATATAGCTTAATATTGCGGGCGCCGCATCCCAAACGTCGGGGGGATACTTCATAATATGGTCATATGTACATTTTAATAATTATTTTTAAAATTTTAAAACTAAGATAACAATTATTTAATATCTACTTATGATTTGGTTCAAGGCAGTGCTTAAGAGACAACAAGTAGCGATGTAGTGTAAAATTGCCTAAGTTTGATTATATTTTATTGTTGATATTGACGAAAAAATTACACGTTGCGCAGGATTTCGACATCTTGCGCTAACCATATTGAAAAATTGACAAAAGTATACTATAATTATTTTTCAGTGTAAGTATTTTATCAATTCCAATAAATGACAATTTTTACATTTCAACCACTTTTTTTGGTATGTGGATGAAAAGTGGCTTGAAAATTCAGAAAAAACATGCTATCTTTAAATATAATGTTTGTTTACATCAATTTTGCTGTTGCTTGTTAGTTCTTTGTTGATTTTTGTCATGAGGTTATTATAGTGAAGAAAATTTGAGGTTGGCTAGTTGTTATAAACAGCATGAAAATACATATTACTACAATATTTACGCAAGGGAGACATAATATGAGCGACTCTCATGAACCCATGAATCTAGAGGTAGAACATTTTGATTTCAGTCTACCGACAAATGATCCTAATGATCCAAATGAGCCAAATAAAAAAAGTGATATGATAGATTGGTGGGTAGGAACAGTACTATTAACTTTTTTTCCCATATTAACATCCATAATTATTAGTTTATGTCGAAATGGTTATGTAGATTATAATCGAATGATAGGTGATGGGGAACTTATTTTATCTGCCTTTTTAGTAATCACACCTTCTATTATGAACTTTTATAAGACCAGTTCTGTTCAAGAGAACAGAACTCATAAATTGATTTTTTATTTATTGTTATTTGTTGCTTTTTTTCAACTTACAGCATATACATCTATTAAAACCGCATTAAACAACAAAGAAGTTGTAGTTTATATAACATCAGGTTTATGTGTGCTGTCCTCTACTATTCTTTCGTGGCGAGGAGAAAAATTTTTGGTAAAGGGGAATAACAAGTGAATTTGTCAGAAATCATCCCTATTCTTTCAGGAATACTAAGTTTACTTATATCTGTATCAATACCCTTAGAAGAATTAACCTTTATTCATAAAAAATGCAAAAAAACAAAGAAAAAAAACAATAATAAAAAAGTTTTATTAATTTCAGGTAGACACCCGATTAGAAATGTGCCAGATGTTTTTGAAATTAAAGTAAACAACAAAAAAATTAAACTAAACGACTCTAATAGAAAAGAACTGATTGATTTAATAAAAAGAATAAACGATGAACATATACAGACAAACAACGAGCAAATAACCATTATAGATAGCAAAGAATAAAAGCATGAATTTGTTTGCTTCAATGAATCAACATATTGAGTCGCGGCTTTACAGCTTCACTGACGACTATTTGGGTTGAAATGGAGTTATGTCGATTGATAATATGAATTTCGAAACGTCAGAGCTAGAATAAAGATATTAGGAGGATAAAAAATGCTTGAATTTTTATATGATTCCTGGGAATGGATTGTAGTAATTGGTAGTATTATAACTTTTATTTCTGCTGTAATAGCTATTTGGAAATTCATTTTAATAGATAAAGATCGTGATAAAATACATAGTAAGTTCCCTATGATTATTGGAACATCAATTGCGGTTGTTTCTTGTGCATTTGTTATTGTTAGTGCCCTAGTGTTTATGTTGTGTGCAAAGGTTCCGGAGCTTGTAGGTAAAAGTGTTGAAAAAGCAGAGGAATTATTAACTAATGCTGGCTTAAAAATTGAATACGAAAATAATATTCCGTATAATAAAGAAAACGAGGTTATTCAACAGTTTCATGAAAAGGGCGAAGTTATATTAAAAACAAATCATGTCGGTGTTATAGTTGAAGAAGCTGAGAAGGAAACGGTAGTTGTACCGAATGTTATCGGCGAAAAATACGAAGATGCTATAGCATTACTTGAAAGAAAAAATTTGCAATATAGAGCGAGAATAATGAATGCAAGCGATGCCTCGCCAAGCAAGTGTTATATTCGCTATCAATCTGTTTTAGCGGGTTCAAGCATTCCTGAAGGCACGGTAATTGATTTGGAACTATCTCCTGAAAAAGTAGATGTATCACCTGTTGATAATCCGTCAGATTTAATTCCTGTTCCAAATCTTATTGGTATGGAAGAGCACGAAGCGGTAAATTCGCTTTTGTCTTCTGGATTAGAGGGCAGTGTTTATTGGCTGCAAGGAAATGACGAAAATGCCGATTTTTATTATATTTTGAACCAATCTATTCCCGAAGGGTCATTAGTGAGAACAGGAACAGTGATTGAATTGGAACGCTCGTCGAAGCAACCGGGTGCGCCTATAGAAGTACCCAACGTAATCGGTATGGAACAAAATGAAGCAACACATCTTCTTATGCAGAATGGGCTTCAGTTCCAAGTTTGGTGGGTAGTTGAAGAAAATGAAATGCCTTCAGATGTATATTATATAAAAGGACAGTCTGTTAAATCGGGAGATGTTGTTCCGGCAGGAACTCTTGTTAAACTCGAATTGACAACCAAAAATCCTAATAGCTGAGAAAAGGGAGTTAAAGAAATGAAAGAAGAAAAACAAGCTCTCACCGGTTACCCTTATTGATAAGCCGTGGCTCAAATACTACAGCGAGGAAGCAACTATCCACTGCCCGAGTGTAGGGAGGGCGTTTTTATTTGAGCACAGCAAATAAGAATGAGATTACCGGTTCCCTGCATATCGACAATGAAGCAGTTGCAAAAAAACTTCGAATAGGAAAGGTCGCGCTAGGGGAAATACATGGTGAGTTTACAGGATATCCGTCTAAGGATAAAAAAACGCTGTGTTTTCATTGCCGGAAAACAGAATCTGTGAAGAATAGACAAGCTGGTTTTCTTTCTTAACGGCGTTATCTGAGTTGACCTCAAAACAAAAAAGAAATGATAACGTGGACTACAAAACTACGCACAAAATAGCGAAAGATTTTGCAGTACGGTTTGTAGACTCAAAAGCGTACGAAACCTAGCTTGTAAGTCTCTCTGCGATACCAGCTACAAGCTATAGTTATATTGTACTACAAGGAGACTGTAAATTGCTTCTCTCCATTTATGAGAGATAATTTACAGGCTCTTTGTGTGAATTGCATAGATTCAACCGTAGAAATGAAGAATACCGATTATAAAGCACTTTACGAAATAAAATGTAGAAATAATAGTTGATTAAACCGCCATAAATACATCTTGAATTGCTACAAATCGCCTCATATTACTAGTATTGTTAAGCAAATAGAACGAATCTATTTTACCGGAATATAAGATGCGTCGAACGTACATTTGTAATATTGGAACGAAGAAATATGCATATTCGCATTCCCTGTTAAAAACACCTCAACACGCCATTGTGAAAAAGCAACAAAAACAAAAACAACTTTTGACAAAAATGTAGATAAATTTACACATTGCGCTAAACATATTGCAAAATCATATTATTTTATTTATACATGTAAGTTTTTTCTAACATTTATCAATAAGTTTGGCAAAGTTAGAATAGGCACGATCGTCGAGATTTATTATGGCGAGCAGCTGTAAATTATTTACATTGGAGAATTATAATGAACAGTATAGATTTACATAAATTAGGCATCTATCTGAGCAAAGAAGACAGGAAGCTTATTTATCTCTCATTCGAAGATATCGAAAATATTATTGAAAATAAACTACCCCAAAAAGCTTGTTCTGCCAATTGGTGGTACAATGTTCCTCTCCGAAGACGAACTGAAGCATGGCTTTCAAACGGATATATGACCATTGAAGCGAATGCAATTCCAATTCGTAGGGGTGTAGCATTTGAAAAATATACAAGAAACAAGATCAACAAAATTAAATACAATAGATTTTTTAATATTATTTTGCAATTTATCGTTTTCCCACTTTTAGTTGCAATTATTTCGTCATTGATTTGGTACAACATAACAGCTGAAATAGAATTAAACGAAAAAATTTGCATTATAAAATCTAACTTTTCTTTACAAAATTATGAAGACATCGAAAATAATATTTATGAATTAATTCCGCGTTTAGAAAAAAAGTCAAAGTATAAAGATTTATGCGACTTATATGATATTTTATTTACTGTTTATTTTGGTAAATGTACTTCCGCAAACGTTAAGTTATGCGAAAATGATCTTTATGTAATGAGAGAAATTTCTGAAAGAGGGGTATACGTTGCAAACAAAATAGAAAGTGTTTTTTATAAAATAAGGTTTCATAATGATCTAGGAATGCTATATCAGTTTCAGTATAATAAATCTTTAGATATAAAAGACGCACAAACCGCTTTAAAATATCTATTTATATCTGATAGTATTTATGAAGACACGGAATTGGGTCCAATTCCAATAAAGGGTCGATTCGAGACAGTTGAAGAATTAAATATAGCCTTTCTAGGACTAGAAGCAAATTCTTGTCTTTTTGATGTTTACTATTCGTTAATTGAAAATGGTGAATATTCTGAAAATGATTATAAAGGAGACTCATTAGTCGACTTGCAAGACGGTGTTTTTATAAAATGGCTTACATATTATACTAGAACCACCGTAATCATCAGCTTTTTAAATCATCCAGAGTATTTTGAGCACATAATAAATTATGATTATAACCTAATTTTTCATTCGCTTTGTCAATATGAAAGAGTTGCAAGTCTACTTTATATTCTAACAAGAAAGTTTGATGATGACTTCTTTTTAAGCAAAGAAACCTTTAGCTACGAAAATGCAAAAAATTATCTTATACAAAACGCGTTTTTAGCACAGCAAAGACAAGATTATTCCGTTCTATCAGCAACATATCTTGAATTAGCAAGAATTAATTTCATGAACTATGTATTCGAAGGCGACGAGATTGCTATTGAAGAATTTAATAATTATTTGACACTTTATCTTGAAATCACAGGCAGAGAAGATCTAACGTTGACCGAATTCGAAAAATATTTTAATGTTATTTCAAGCGGTGATTTATTAGATTCGTATATTATAGAAGTCGAGAATGCATTAGAAAATATATCCTTTTTGGACAATCCTTCACTTTACAGCTATATGAAATGGGAATTAGGAAAGCACTATTACTTTAAAGCTCTTGATTTGATTAATCATAATGAATCAACAGAACTTATAAAAACTTTAATTTCTTATGCTAAAGACTGTTGTAACAGCGCATTGATTTTTTTTACATATGAAGCAAACGCGAGAATATATAATGAAATACAATTACTATTGTCAGATATTAACGCATTAGATTCAGGCTAATCATTTATGAATGCTCTTTTATAAAGTGCAACCTTTTTAATCACGTTAGTGCTTTGCCTCTTGTTTTATTAAAAATGGCAAGCGAATATAAGTGTTTCAACTAGATAATTAGCATATTCCTTTAAAAACAAGTTGCCATTCGACTAACACGGATTCCAATTTTTAATTATATACGTATATATGATTTTACTGAAAAGAAACTCATTAACAACGATCAATTTTGAATCATCTGCCGAAATCTGAACTCATGTGTTCGATTTGAAACATTGAGAATTTCTAGGATTAGTGGTTTATTCACACTAAGATCGCAATCAGTAAAGGCGGAGTCGAAGCTCCGCCTTTACTTATACCTTCACCAAATCCCCACTCCATACTGCCGCCGTGACCTGTCCCCTCTGCCCGATCACGACCCGATCGCCCTTGACCTCCATGACGTCGTAAACCTGACCGTAAACAAAGGAAGCAAGGCTTGTCCCGGTGTACGTTTTCGCGCCGGTTTTCACCCTCACTTTATCCCCGACTTTCAGGTTCGTCGTCGTGGGCTTCTCCTGCGGCTTTTCCGCCTTCTCCTCGTACTGGATATACGGACATTCAAACCAGTATTCCCATATCCAGTCCTTCAGCTTCCGCTTCACGATCCCGTCGAACCCGCCGCCGAGCGTACTTTCGATCGTGTTCCCGTTCCCGGTATATACCCCGACGTGCGGATGAGATCTGCAATACACAACCAGTCCCGGCACTTCCGGGATCGTGTCGATCGTTCCCTTGACCTTCGCGGCATTATACATTCCATGCGCGTTCACGTCGGGAAATCCGACTTTCCCATAATTCGGCGAGCCTGTCCCGCCGTCCGCCTTCCCCGACCAGTAGTAGCTTTTAACCAGCCCCACACAGTCGCACCCAAAATAATTCTTTCCCACCAGCCCGCGAAGCATTTCCACCCGTGCGGCGGGGTATTGCGCCGTATTTTTGTACAGCTTCGCGAGCATTTCAATGTACCCGTCAGTAATGGGACGTAAAATCCCGCCCCACATATATTTCGTGTTCAGCTTCAGTGCATTTTCGCAGTGCTGGACAAGTCCCTTATTCGTATACATCGCCGTTTCACACTCCTTTGATATATTCCTCGACGTTTTTGTTTTCGTTCCACTTTTCAAGCGTTTCCAGCGCGACGTCTACCCACGCCGAAAACACCCGAAACGGCAAAATTGCCGCAAGGATCGGGAACCGCCCCGTAAACCAGTCATAGACCATGCGGAGCTTGAGCTGACCCGTCCCGCCGCCGAGGGATTTCTCCGCCTCGGTCACGGCGTATTTCAGCCATTCCGCAATTTTTTCCTTCTGATTCCGCACGAGGTATATTCCCGCGACGGCCGCGAGGATCCCGCCGATCACAAAAATGATGATTTCTTTTAACTCCATTTTCGACCTTCCTTTCTTACTGCTTTTTATATAAATTCTTTAAAATATCCTCCATTTGAGGAGGAGCCCGCTCCGTTTCTTTGTCCTCGACGGGAAGCCCGAACCGACTTGACGTATAGGCGCGAACGCTGTTTTGAAGGGCGTACCCTACAAAGCTAGTCCCGCTCGCACCCCACAGCGTTTCAATCACGGCGGCACTCAAACTCTCGACAGGGTTCTTGTCAAATGCAGCAAGTATGTAACTCGTCGCCGTAAATCCCGCAGAAATAACAATACAAGCGATCAGCCACTTTTTGGAAAACTCCATTTTCTTACGCACAATATCACCTTTCTGTCTTCTCCAAGTCTGCGATCCGATGATTCGCGACCTTGATCTCCTCGTCGAACACCGCGTCGCGCTGCTCCAACCGATACACGCGGTCAATCACCTGATTGTGTTTATCCACCTTTTCCTCCAGCTTCTGAAGCCGATAAGCTGTCAGCCGCGACGTCGCCATCACGCCCCCGAAGCTCCCGATCAGAGTAAAAATCCCCGAAACAATCGCTACAATAACCGAACTATCCATTACGTCACCTCCTTTCCGCTTACCACCGTCGGATTGTCCTCCACCCGCGTTAAGGTCAGCGGCTCGTATGTTAGACCAACAGCGGCATCATATTCGTCGATTGATGAAAAAGGCATAATAATGTACGCTACATTATATCCACGCATAGCTTGATATCTATAATTATTACTAGTATTAGAATCGTTAACGTTTTTTGTTACAGCATATATATACGCTTTAACATATCCAAATTCAAACATTTTATCACTAAGTTTTGATTTTGGAGGAAATATAGAGTCCCATTCTATGCCTAGACCAACTCCGCTCCAGCCATTATAGTTAGTCTGTGTGTTATTAAAACGATTTGTTATAGAACCATTGTCTGTTACTTGTTTAAACGTATATTCTATATAATTTATATTTGCTGAAGTTAACTCTAAATATAATTTTGTAAAATGCATTCCCAGATCATTGGTTCCGTTTAAATTATAAAAGTCTCCAGATAATTCCATATATGTTGAATATGGTTTTATCCAATCCTTTTGATATGAGAAGATATATCCTCCCGAAGCAAGTGAGTTTTCTCTAAAGACTGTTGTGCTCATTGCTAAATATTTTTGAACAACTATTTGATTTTTTGGACCAGCATATCCGATCCTCATTCCGGAATTGTATTCGATCTCCGTAAAGCTGTGCAGGAGATATTTCACGTCGACTTCAGAGATGATAACCGCCTTGTCAATGGTAAGACCGCTTTCGGGTGTCTCGGGCGTTTCCGGCTTTTCTTCCTCAACGGGTTCCTTCGCTTGATCCTCGTCCGCGACCAGATCGCGATCGTTCAGCCACTCGCGATCAACGCCCTTGTAATCGGGCGCGAAGCTGTATATCGTTTCATCGAATGATCCGCCGCTCCACTCGTACTGTAAGCCGAACACGAAAAAGCGCTGCGCGCCCATTTTCCCCGTATAGTCTAGGAACTCGCCGATCTCGACCTCGCCAAGCCCTTTCCGCTCGATCGTTCCCTCACGGAATGTCTGACCGACCGCTCGCGACCTCACCGGATCATAGCTTTCGGGAAGATCGGACGGAAAATTGGTATAATACATCAGATCGCCGCGCCACTCGGTTACAGCGCGTTTGAACAGATTGACCGACTCCTCGTCATACCCTCGGTAGTTGTAGGTGATTCGATTGATCGTGAAATTTTCTTCTCCCACGGTAAGCCCCGTGACCCGATCGTCTCCAAGCGGAGAAGCGTTCTTGTAGCTCGAAAATCGCGGGATTCCGTCTCCGTCAATGAAAACGTTCCCTAATTGCATTTTTGCCACGCTCGCGAGTGCTTCCCGACACGTAAGCGCAAACCCCGTCGCGCTGTAACAGTACCCCTTTGTCAGCTTTTCCGTACCGGGCATTTTGATGTCGTACCCCTGTGGATCCTCAACAAAGAAATATCCGTATCCGTCGCCCCGTACATCGTAAACGCCCTCGGTCATATTCGGCTTCTGCCATGCGGGCGCTCGGACGGTCGGATTGATGTCAAGGGTATAATCTTCGGGCATGGTAAATCCCATCTGCCGGAAAATCTCCCGCACACAGTCGAGCAGGGAGCAAGGATACGTCATACCGACCGCGTTGAATTTCTGCTCGGCGAACATCATCTTGTCCCGAGCCTTCACGGTCATTTTCCCGTTATCCGCGGAAACGCTCTCAATAAAAAATTCCCCGACCGACGCCTCGACGGTATTGTCTTCATCGGGATCGTAAAATCCCGCAAACAGCTTAAAGCGTTTCCCGGCCGTAAATGGCGTCGTCGAGACCCCGTGAAACTCAATTTCGAGCGATCCGCAGAACGCAAGTCCCGTTTCAAACCGCGAAGGTTTTGTAATAATGCCGTTGGTGTAGGTCGCGGAAATGATCGCGTTTTCACCGCTATATTCCGCTTCCACCGTGTCCGTCCACGCGCCCCGCGTCCCTGCGTACAGCTCCATGCGTAGCTTTGGGTATCTCCCCGCGCGCTGCGCAAGCTCCTTGTATTTTTTCGAAAGTGTCCGCATTACTGCTCCTCCAGCTCGATTGTTACATCGGTATAGATTTCGTCCGCCTCCGATCGGTTCGGATAACCGGAATTTTTCGGACTGATCGGAGAAGTGATCATTTTCTTTTCGACGATCTCCCCGCGGTAATAAAATTTCACCCAAACAAAGATTTTTTTCAGTTTCGCTTCGATCGTTTTCATTTCCGTGGTTGTTAAAATCCGCGCTCGCGCCGAAAGTTTCAGTTTTTCTTCCCCACGATCGACCGCCAGCCCGCCCGAAAGGGTTGTTTTTCGGGTTTCGTTTCGATACATCGGCTTTGCGTTCAGCTTGCTTACCCGCGGAACGGTATATCCGTCTATCTCCAAATAATGCCTCATCAGATAAACACTTCCCTTCCGCTTGTGCGCTTGATCTCGTTGATGTTGTCAATCAGCCACGTCGCAAACTTTGTCCCGTTTTTAAGAACCAGATTTACTGTCATCGGCTGATTTGTACCGAGGATCGCCAGAATTTCCGCCAAAAGCTCGTATATTTTTTGCAGGAGTTCGTTTTGCTCATCGTTGTTCAAAATTTTCTTTAACTCCGACAACGGGGCAACGACCTCGGGGTCGATGGACACGTTTTGGTTGTCTCCGATCACCGCCGCCGTTTTTCCGTAGGCGATCCCGCCCGAAGCGTAATGCGGAAGTTCGTCTTCCTTCAGCTTCGCTTCGCCCTGCCGCTGATAATACGCCGCCATTTCGCCGCCCGATCCCGAGGTATAAAGATTCGGGCTTTGTTTGCTTACTTTCTCGTACCGTTCTTCCGCCGTCCCGAACCGCTCGTTCATGCCGCTTTCCAAGTGATTTTGGAAATAATACAGCTTTTCCGAGGTATCAAGCACATCGTTCATGGCTTTTTCCATCGCTTCCGCCGCGCTGAGACCTTCGCGCATATATTGGTTGCTCCGCTGGACGATCTCGGTGTCAAGGCTTCCGTATTTGCTTTGGAGTTCAATTTCGTTGATTTCGTCCGCGTGCAGTACCTCGTAAAGCTTCGCGCCCGCGTCCCGCCAGAACGAGGTCACTTCGTCGTACCATTTCCCAAAATTCGTTCCGAAAAGATTGTCGATCGTCGAAAACGCCGTCTCAAAAATCCCGACAAATCCGCTTCCGAAACCCTCAATTGCGCCCATGAAATCCCCGCTCAAATACGCAGAAAACCCCTGTATATACGGCATGACGACGTTTTGAATCAGATCGGCGACCTGTTGTAACCCGACGCTCAAACCTGTTTTTAAAAGGTCGATTATAACATCAAAAATCGGTTTCAGCGGTTCAAGCGCGTCCTTTGCCATGCTGATTAAGACAGTAATCAAGTCCGCTGCGAGGTTTATAATCTCCGCGATCGGATCGAGCAAAAGGAGCAGCACATCAAGGATCGGATCAAGCAAAGCAAAAACCACGTCCAAAATCGGCATGAGCGCGTCGAGGATTTTTACAAGAGGCGGCAATAATTTTTCAATGATTTTTACCGCCACGGGAACGAGCTTTTCGATCAGCGCGGAAAGAATCGGCGTGATCGCGGTCATGATGTCCGAAAGCTGCGGAAGGAGCGCCGTCACCAGTCCCGCAAGCTGTGGAAGAAGCGTTTGCGCCATGTCCAGAAGCGGCGCGATCAGCCCGTCCAGCGCGCCCGTCAGAATTGGGATCAGGCTATCCGCGATTTTTGAGATCGTCGGCATTTGCGCCGTGATAAAATCCGCCGCCTTTTCAACGATTGGCATGAGCGACCCGCCGATTTTCGTGCCGAGCGCGGAAAGCGACCGTTTCATCTGATCGATCGCGTCGGTCATGTTGACCCCGTTATCTACCAGTTCATCGGACATCACAAGCCCCAGCTCGTGCGCCTGCTCCTTCATGGCTTCAAAGCTCCCTGCCTCGCTGTTGAGCAGCGGCATAAGCTCCGTTCCGCTTTTCCCAAGAAGATCCTGTGCGATTTTGGTTTTGTCCGCGCCGTCTTCCATGTTCTGGAGCGCCGCGATCACCTCGTATAAAACGTCCTCCTGATCGCGCAAACTCCCGTCCGAATTTTTTACCGATATTCCGAGCTTATCAAAAGCGGTATTCCCTTTCCCCATTTGAGTGACAAGCGTTTTCATGCCAGATTTCAGGCTGTCCACGCTCGCGCCGCTCTGCGAAAGAATGAAATCAAGCTCTTGATATGCTTCCCGCGACAGTCCGAGCTTTTGCGACATCTTGTCGATATTGTCCGCGGTGCTTGCCGCCGACGTTGCCATCGAAACCAATCCCGCCGTTGCTCCCGCTGCCGCCGTGACGATCCCCGCGCCCCATTTTGCCGCCGTTTCAATCCCTTTTCCGAAGGAAGAAGCGAGTTTTTTTACCTTGCTTTCTGATTTGGACATAGAGGCGTCGGCTTTCGACGTGTCCATCAAGATAGACCCAAAAAGACTAAATATTTCCATGCGCCCGCCTCCATTTCCGTCCGTCTAACATTGCCGCTACCTGTTTTTCAATCTCCTCGACGCTCTGTGCTGCGCTCCGCGTCGGCTTCTCCCTCGCTTGATTTGTCGGGGGCGTCGGTTCCGTCCTCGGATAAAGTGCCGCCGAAACAATCCCGCGTACTTGATAAAGCGTAAGACCGTTTAAAATTTCCGTCGCGCCGCCGTACCGATGTAAGATAAAGTCCGCCACCCAAAAATCGCTTAATTCAGCGCCGACGTAAAAAAATCCTCAATGTTGTTTTCTTCCGCGATCGTTTTCATGATCTTTACCAGTTCGATTATTTCGATTTCTGCGGTTTCCTCCGCCGTCACGCCGCAGATCCCCGCCAAAAGGTCGTAAATTTCCGTCTCAACCTGCGGCGCTCTCTCAATTAACAGCATAAAAACATCAATCCCGAGCTTTTCCTTCAGCTGCTCTTTTGCATTTTCCACGTCCTTTTTAGGACTGTTTTTCTGCTTGATCGCGGTTTTTACAGTCTCTTTCCCCGCCTCGGAGAGCAGCGCCGAAATTTCCGTTTTTAAATTTGCTTTTGATAAAATCCCCGCCAGTTTAAAGCAGTCCTTTAAGTTTATTTTTCTGATTTTCATGGTTCGTTTTCCTTTCGTTTAAAATAAAACAGAGCGGTTTCCCGCCCTGTTATTCGTTATTTTCGTTTTCCGGTTGTTCTTCCGGCTCCTTCGTCGGAGTATTTTCCACCGGAGGAGCGCTCTCCGTATCCGTTGGATAAAAAATCTCAAACGGCGGCGCGACGGTATCCTCCATGTAGTCCGAAAGATCGTTATATCCGTAAAAGGTCAGCTCGATTTTGCCCTCCGCTTTGTCCTGCATGGCATACGACAGCCCGTCTTCGTTCATGCCGTTTTTAAGCTGAATTATAAGCGGCTTTTCCGATCCGGTGATTGACCCGACCCACGTCAGATTCTCGATATAATCATCGTCGGTGAGGTTGGTTTTTCCCTGAATAACAGTGTATCCCGTGACCGTTTCCGTGTCCGCTTTCGCCGTTCCAAGTGCGAGCTTTAAGGTTTCAACCGTCGTTTCAATCGTTGTCAGCTTTAACGAGACCTCCCAGCTGTCCACGTCGGTGAGATCCTTTACCCGCGCGCCCGCACCGTCGATCTCGATCTGCCGCAGTGTTGCCTTTGCCGTAAATTCTCCGCCGCCGCTCGTAGCGCCGATCAGCTTTCCCGCCTGCTTTGCGCTTGCGTAATCGTCCTTGCCTACCTCGAAATTTTTGAAAAAAGCCCCCGCGTCAAGCTGGATATGCTCGACAGTCTTTTTCGTAATGCCGTTGTAATTTTTCTTTCCGAATAATCCCATAATTATGACCCTTCCTTTCCACTGTAATACGCGATTTCGTAACTGTCGCTGTAATGTGCGATCTTTTCTTCGTCTTTTTCGGAGATCAAATTTCCGCTGCCACTTTGCCAGATTGCTATGATCCCGCTTTCCGTCTCCGCTACCTTTTTGTGTAAAACGTCTTTTGACCGTTCCGCGAGCCTTACCGCCTCGATTGGCTGTCCTTCGACGTAAAAGTCCAGAATCAGGCGGTACCGCTTTTTTTCGTCCTCGGCGGATACGCGCCGAAGATCGCCGACGATCTTCGGATAAACCGCCGCGCTCCGTCCGAAATATACGGACGGGCAAACCGGATCCAGCCTTTTCTTGACCGCTTTCATGATCTCACTCGTCATTTTTTTAATCACCTCTTCCTCTGGAGGAAGTTTTATGCCGAGAGAGTTTGCCGAGGCATAAAACGACGAGTCCTAAAAATCGAAGATTTTTAGGACAATTCCTCCTTTTCGTCAATCAGACCAAGAGCGCGATTTTCGTCCTCGATCGCCGAAAGATATTGCCCCTCGATCCGCCGAATGTCGTCGATATTTTCCGACACCGCGGAATAGAGCGGGCGAAGCGGGGGCGTGGTATCCGATCCCGTTTCAAAAAAACGGGCATAAAATCCCCGCACCCCTTTGCCCTGCTTATAACCGACCCGCAGATCGGGGTATTCCTGCTTCGCTCGAACCCAGTATTGCACATTTCGCCGCGCGAACCCTCTGACGCGGGGAATCTTCGCCCGTGTCCGCTTTGTGACTAGCTTTCCGACGTCTTTGAGTGCCGCTCGGGAAAGCTCCTTGATTGTGTATTTACACCGATCCAACCCGCTCACCAGCTCCACGCCGTCCTTTTTGATCTTGACATAGCTCGGGATCGCCATTTTATACCACTTCCGCTTCTGTTTCCGCGCGAATAATGTCACTGCATATAATTTCGAGCCGTTCTCCCTTTACGGGATAGGTGCGGATCACATTATACCGCTTTCCGCCATGCTCGACGATTTTTTCCCCGGCATACTCAAAGGCGTAGCACTCAAACGTGATCTCCGGCTTTAACCCCGCCGCCATGCCCGAATAAAACTCGCTGCGCTTTACGGCGTTTACGGTCGCGAAAATTTCCCGAACCTCCTCGCGCAGGATCGGGCTTCCGTACTCATCGGTTTCCCTCGCCGTCTCCTGTCGGATCAGCTTGATCTTTGTCTCCGTCGTCATTTTTATAATCACTCCTTCCTCTGGAGGAAGTTTTGTGCCGAGAAGTGCAGCTTCGCTGCTGCCGAGGCACAAAACGACGGGTTTGAAAAATCAAAGATTTTTCAAGCTTATTCCTCACGTTTCATTCCCGTATAAGCCGCAAAGCGCCATCGTGTCGCGAAGCTGTGCAAACCGCTTTTGATACAATTCCCGTTCGGCGGGGTTCCCTACCTCAAAATTCGCGCGCGCGTAAAACTTGATCGACTGGAGCGTCAGCGGATCCTTTTCGTCAATCCTCCGAACCCCCGCCGATTCCAGTTCCCGCTTTGCCGCCTCGATCAAGTCGGCGATCTCGGAATCAAAATCACCGACCGTCACCCGAAGCGCACACTTTACCGCGCCGATGGTTTTCTTCTTAATCATGACGAAGCCTTCTTCTTTGTCACGGTCACGAGGCTTCCCTTATCCACGACTTTCCCGTCGGCGAGCATGATTGCCTTTTTGATCCGGTCGTCGGTGTCCTCGTCGATGTACTCCCGCATGGTAATGTCGTAGTTGACATTCATGATATAATCGGAAAAATTGAAAAGGAACGCGATCACGGACTCCTTCGACACCGTATCGTCGTAGCTCTCCATGTACCCGTTATCCACAAGCACGACCTCGCGCCCCAAAATGTAGTACTGCGGTTTTCCGTTCGTCCCGATCACCTCGCGCAGGATCGGGCGTTTGTTGTCATCTACCATTCCGACGATATGCTTGATAAACGTCGGTTTTGTCATGACCCACACCGTCCCGTCTTCGTATGCCTGCGGGAGTGCCGCTTCCGCCTCGGTAAGTACCTTAAAATCGAGCTTATCAGCCGCCTCGATCGTTACCGCCTGTCCGCTTTCGGGTGTCTCTTTTAAAATTCCCTTCGCCTGACCTGTACCCGTCCCGGAAAGGATCGCGAGTTCAAGCGATTTTGTCATTGCTTTGGCAATATTGTCTGCGAGCCTTTGTTCAAAAATTTCCAGCGTTACGACCGAAACCTCAAAGGACATGGACACCTTGCACATCAGCTTGTAGTACCCGAATGTGACATTTCCGACCGCCTTTTTCTGTGTTTCCGACGTGCCGCTCTCCGCAACCCAAGTCGCAACGGGCATCGCCGTGCTTATCGGGATCGATACGCCGCCCGGATACGAGGTTTTCGTTACCTTGTTCCAGATCGTACCGATCTTCTCCATTTTTTCGACGATTCGGTTGATGATCGTCGTGGGAATGACCGCTCCGACGTCTCCCGTTTTCGTCACCTCGTTTGCGGCTTTAAAATTGTCCGATACCGCCCCCGCGCCGCGCGTGACGAATGCCATAAATTCGCGGCGGTACTCGTTGCTGTCACGGTAATCCGTCGATCTTTCCGCGCCCTGCGGCGATAACGCGACCGTCGCAACCGTGCTTCCCATAATCTCGCCGCAGTTTACCGCCTGAAACGTAGTCGGCTTCGATTCGTTTCTCATTGCGTCGAGAGTTGCCCTCGCTTCGGCTTCTGCCTTGTGCTTTGCGTCAAGCTCCTCGACTTGCTTCATTACGGCATTCGCCTCTTCGAGCTTGTGTTCCGCAATCAGCTTTTCCGCCTGCGCGATCAGCTTTTTTCTTTCTTCTTCGTACATGATTTTTACCTCCTGTAATAAATAATAAATATAAAATCCTTTCGGAAATTACCGTAATTTCAGCAAAGAAAGCTTTGCTTTTGCCTGTGCTTCCGTTCGCTTCATTCTCTCCACGATCCTTTGAGGGATTATTGCCGCGCTCTCCGCCGCCGTTAAAGGAAGCCCTTCAATCGCTTGCGGAATTACCAAAGAATCGGAAAGAATCTCGTCGCAAAGTCCGATTGCTACCGCTTCCGAGGCGGTCAGATAGGTTTCGGCGTTCATTTTCGATAAAAATTCCGCTTCCTTAAGTCCTGTTTTCTCCGTATATGCCTCCGCGATCACCCTGTTCATGGTTTTCAAAATTTCCGCCGTATGCTCCATTTCCCGATAATCGCCCTGCGCGACGCCGCTGACGTTATGGATCATGACATATCCCGCCGGGCTGATTTGTGATTTTCCCGCACAAATGATAACGCTTGCCGCCGAAGAAGCCCGCGCAACCGTAAAATTTACCCTCCCGTAGCTTTTCAGCATGGTGTAAATGTCAATCCCCGCGTCCAAAAAACCGCCGTCGCTCGAAACATATACGTCAAGAGGTTCGTTTTTCCGATTCGATTCTTCGATCACTTTCGCTATCTTCGACGGCGGTGTATTTTCATAGCCGTACAGATCATATACCCACGCGTCATCATCACGAACGATCGTTCCCTTGATTTCTGTTTTCATTTTTTATTTCCTTTCTGTGCATTCGCCTGCAAAATCCGCTTTATTCCTCTGACGGAAGGATTTCCAACTCCACCGGCTTTGTATCCAGTCTTCGGATCGGTTCATCCCCGCCCGGAAGCGGCGCTTTATTCAGCACCGCGCGCCATTCGTTCGGCGTCATTGCGCCACGGTCTACCATCTGCGCAAGATTCAGCTTTGTTTCCATGCTCGCGTATTGCAGATTCGACGCTTCGAAAACGATCGAATTCCCGAGCGCCCGTTCCCGACGTGTAAAAAGTTTTCGGCTCATTTCATTCCCGACGTCAATCAGGATCGGCTCGACCTTTCCCTCGTAAAATGCGTTCCATTCGTCCTCGTTAAAGCGGTTCTGCACGATCTTTTCGTTCGTTCCGAAATGCCCGTAAATGCGCTGCGTGATTTTATCGACCACGAGCGAATTCGGGACATAATCATGCGGTTGAATCTGAATTGCTTCCGCTTTGGAATCCGTCGCCGCCACACCTGATCCCGTCCCCGCCGTTTCTAAAAAGTTCGCCGCGAAATCGTTCGCTCCTTGCTTCAGATCCTCAGGGCGAAGAGAACTTGAGTATTTTAAAAGCCAGCGGATCGTACTCCCATTCCTGACCGCCTGCCGTATGGAAAGATCGACCGTCCCGTACAGCGTTAGCAGCGGCTCCAGCACTTTAAAAGGACTTTCCCCGAAAATGTCATTTCCGCAAAACTGCGAACGAAGGTGGATCACGTCCGCATACGAAAACGTGTATTGCTTTCCGTTCGCAAGGATAAATTTTAAATACAGATTCCCCGCGTTGTCGTAAATGGCTTCGGCGGTCACCGCGTCGATCGGGTAGATCGCCGAGGGAATCCCGTCCTCACCGCGGGCGATCAGCGCGAACGCGTTGCCGCTAAGATCTCGCTGCCTCGCCAGCTTTTCCAAAAGCTGTTGCATGGACATATACGGATTCGGCTCTTCGAGCAAAAAACGCATATACGGCTTTGGATTGACGGTCGTTTCTCCTTCGGTTTTATAAATATGCTTTGGGACGGATTTCCCCACGGCGACGGCGGTCGGCGTAACGCAGGCGCGTACAATATCGCTTTCGTACAGGCTTCCGCCAAAGGAGTAAATCCCGTTCCCGCGTTCGGTCACGAGCCGAACGCCCGTAACCGAAGCATTTCTCGCCGTGATCTTACGGATTATATTTCCGAAAAAACTCATTTTCCGCCCACCTTCTTTTTGTCAAATAACACTTTGATACTCCTCCATTCTGCTGTCAAGGATCACATACGCGTCCAACAGCGCCGCCATACCGTCGATCCTTCGAGTGCTGACCGTCGTTTTTACGGGCTGGATATTCCCGTTCCGATCCTCGTCTTTTCGCGTGTTGCAAAGACACCAGCGGTCGATCGGGTTATTGTTGTATATGATTTTCTTCGCGATCAGGTCTTGACCCAGCGCTTTCATCGGTGCGGAAAGCGTTTTCTTCCCCTGTATAACGGGGATCATGCAATCTTTCCCGAAGGTATTCCGCATTTCGTCCACCCAGTAGACCGCCGACCAGTTGTCATACCCGATATACAGCGGGTATATATCCAGTACGTCGCGAAGTTCGATGAACCACTCCGTCACGTCCGAATACCGAATCTTATTCCCCGGCGACGTCCTCATCAGTCCCATTTCGATCCAACGGTCATAACAAATATGATCCTGCTTTACCTTCAGCTCGACCAGCTCTTCGGGGATCCAATACATGGAAAGCACATAAATTTCCGGCTGTCCCGGGATCATGAAAAGTGATTTCGCCGCTGTGAGGTCGTTCGAGCTGGAAAGATCCGCACCACCGATAAAATACCGCGGTTTCAGTTCCTTGACGTCGAAGGTTCGCTCGTTCACAATTTCGTCATAGCTCAACCAGCTTTCCGTTGATACCTCGGGAATGTTAAATTCTTTACATACGAGATTTCGCACAAGCGCCGAATTGCTCTTTGCTTTATCGACCTTCTCCGAAAGCGTCCGTAAATTCTTGATCGTTCCAAGCCCGGGATTCGCTTTTTTCCAGCATTCGGGATCCTGCCACTCCTGCTTGCTGTCTAATTCGTAAATCAGAAACAGCGATCGTTCGTCCGTCCATTCGTCGGGGCGGTCATAGCTGTTGATCGTGCGCGTCGCTTCGTCGTAGATTTCGTCATATATATCCTCGCGAACCGTCCCCGCCGTCGTGGTAATGACGATCATCGGCTGCTCGCGCGCCGTGATCCCGTCCGCGATGATGTCATATAGCGCCCGCCCGTTTTTCCATTGGTGAACCTCGTCCATCAGCGCGCAGTGAACATTTAGCCCGTCGAGCGTGTCCATGTCCGAGGCGAGTGGCTTGAAAATCCCATCGTTCCAGTCGGTTTCGATCGCTCCGACAAGCGGGCGCGACCGCTTCCGAAGTGACGGAGATTTCAGCACCATGCGCTTTCCTTCCAGCCAGATGATCCGCGCCTGATCCTTTTTTGTCGCAACCGCGTAAACCTCGGGACCGGCTTCCCCGTCCGCATACTGCATATATAAACCGATCGCGGAAGCGAGGAGCGATTTTCCGTTTTTCTTCCCGACGATCAGGACAACGCGCTGAAACCGCCGAATCCCTTCAATGTTGACAAAGCCGAACACCGCACCGATAAGCGCCTTTTCCCAAAGATCCAGTTCAACTAGCTTTCCGCCCAGCTTTCCCTTGCTATGATGACAAAAATTTTCAATGAATTCGATCGCGTGATTCGCCCGCTTCGAGGAATAAAAGAACTCGCCGGGGTTTTCAATATCCGCCGCGAGCTTTTGGTATGTCTTTTTTATTTTTGTGCAGACGATCTCCCGCCCGCTTCTGATCTCCTCCCAGTATTCCAAAACGGGGTTATAATCGTTCGGGTATCGTTTCATCAGATTTCATCTCTTCCGTTTATGAAGTCGTTAAATCCGTCGTCCTTTTCCGCCTTTCCCGTCGCTTTCGGGATCATGTCCTCGATCTGCTTGATACACTTTAGGTACGTTGTGTTATAGCTGTTCAATATATCCGCCGCGGGACGCTTCCGCGTATACGGCTGCTGATCCCCCTGCGAAAACATTTCCGTATATCCGTTTTCTTCAATATCCCGCTCCAGATCCTCGATCGTCACCAGCAGAAACGCCGCCCGATCAATCAGTCCGTCCAGCTTCGCTTTTCTCTCCGCGTTCATCCGCCTGTCTCCCGCTTCCTTGCAGTAAATCCGGGTAAGTCTCGCCTTCTCGCGCTTTCTCCGTTTTTCAAATTCTTCCGTTTCCATATTTTCAATCACTCCTTTTTCAAAAAAGGGGGAGGGGGGTCACGCGCGAACCCGCGTATCACACAGAGCTTTGCCCCGTATCGGTCTTTTTGGAGACATAGTGTATTTTTTTAGAGGGGGCTACCACTCGACCGCCTCGAACCACTTGTCAATAACGTATCGGTGAAAATTTTTATCAACGCGGGAATGATCCAGTCCCGCGCGGCGAATACATTCGTGATAGTCGCTTTCGATATAAACAAGCTCGGCATTTAGGCTTTCCCGCAGCGCATTTCGCTCTGATTTGCGCGGAAGTGAGGCTATAATCCATACATTTTTGCAGTCTGCCGCGCCGCACCGCACCTGATCTAAAATAAAATCACGAACCGAAATCGCCAGCGGAAGCAGATTTTCCCCGCAACCCTCGCAGCGCTCCATTTTTCCGTAAAGTGCCGCTTTTATCAAGTCAAGATCAAGTACAAGATCGCCTTGCTCTTTATTTTTCGCGACATACGTTGATTTCCCCGAAGCGGGCGCGCCCCAAACCACAAACACCTTTTGCTTTTGCATAAAGCCGTTTTCGTCCATGTAGCACCCGTTTTGCAGAATCTTCCGCCTACTCTCGCGGGATCGTTCCGACTGCTCCGCAATCATGGCGCGGTGCGCTTTGAAATGACAATCCTTGCATAGCCACATCAGATTTTTCGAGTCAAGCGAAATCGACGGATCACCAATATTCGCGGGCGAAAGCGGTATGACGTGGTGCAGTTCCTCGCCGACTGCTTCACGACAGCTTTCACATAGTCCGCCGTCCTCGGTCATACGCTCCGCGATATATGCGTCCCGCGCCTTGATCCATTTCGCGGAATTATAAAAGGACTTTGAAAATTGTTTGGACATATATTCTCCCAAAAAGAAAGCGCTTTTTCTCTTTCGCCCACATTTCCACCATACCCATTATAGCGCATTTATAAGCGTTTGAGTTATCCATTTTCATCACAATTCTATCACAATTACCGTCGAAGAAGATCAAGTATGTAAAAGAATTTCCAACGAAGCTCGTAAAATTGCTGTCGTCCGCACGGCATCTCTCCCAAACGCTCATACGGGATCCTTCGCGTGACGTTGTGCAGCAGCTTTTCCGAAAGGGCGTGCTTCCCTTCACAGGCATGCGCCGCCGCAAGCTCGATCAGTTCGAGATCACGGCGAAGTCCGATTGCTTTCTCGGCTCTGTACTCCGTCGGTCTACCGATCCCGCTGCTGCGCTTCGACTCGTCATAAGCAGTCGCACCGACCGTATAACAGCCTGACAGCTTCTCCCGCTTTTCGTCGTATTGCAGGCAGAAGTTCATCAGCTCCAAGTACCTATACCGGCTCAGCCGGTAATCCTGATAGGCTTTACTGTTGCTCATTTTGTACCTCATTTCCGTTTTCACTTTATTCTTTTCTTCGGAGCTTCGCGTAAAAATTCGTCCACCCCGTAACCTCGCACCGTGACGTGTCCACCTCGACGCACTCCCAGCCCCGATACAGTCTTTCAAAAGCCCGCCTGATGTCTCCCTCGTCCTTTTTCAGCCGCTCCAGTTTCCGCACGTCCTGTTCGGAAAATTTTCCGTCCTCCCGTGTCTCGACGGGGTGTATAAGGTTTCGGGAAGATCGATATAAGTGCTCGCCCGTTTCCATATCCTTCCGATGGCGCTTCGCGAGATAGTGGGCAAGCGACCCGTACCCCTCATCGTCCGCTTGAAGCATTCCGCAAAATCTCCGTCCCTCTTTCCACATGGCTTCGATCTCGTCCCGCGTTACCGCTCCGCCCGCGCTTCCGATCACGACATGGTGATGCAGTCTTGTCAGACCTTCGCCTTTTTCTTTTTCCCTTCCCCCTCCCGTCACGACGATGTACTTTAGTTTCACACCCCGCTTTTTGTACAGCCGCCGCAATCTTTCCAAATACCGATTTATATCCTTTTTCGCCGTTTCACGATCCGGCGGTTGCTGTGCATATGTAAACGCCGCAAAATAATCGGTATCATTAAAATTCGCGTTTATAATCTGCCGTAGACTCCGTTCTTGATTCTTCTGATTCTGCCTTCTGATCTTCTCGACCGTGATCTCCCTTTTCGACCGTTTCGGAAGTCTCCGCTCCTGCTCCGTCGTATAGGTCACAAGATCCACATCGAGATACCGCTTCCCCTGCTTTACCCTCCTCTCCCTGATGAACTTCACTTTCTTTTCTCCTTCCGTTCGTGGTTTTTTAATACCCGTTACAAGGACGGCAAAGCGCGTCCCCGCACCGTTTTTTGAGAAAAAATCAGGGGGTAAAATTTTCGGTTTTCATTGACATTTCATTATTTTTGTGTTATAATAAAAATGTAAAAAGTTCTTTTATTTTACCCCCGGCGTTTAGACTGCTTGCAACAGTTTAAGCGCCCTTTTCTTTTTCTCCCGTTTCCTCTCCGTATGCCAGAGCGCACCATGTAATACTCCCCGCCTCACGGTGATATGTACACGCAAAGCAGCACGTCATACAGACCAAGTCGAAGCTCTTCGGGCAGTGCACCCAGCTCCCGCACGTTTCAAACGTCGCGCCGCAAAACTCACACCTGTTTTCCACTTCGTTTCGCCTCCGCTTCGCTGATCTTTTTTGCCATGAGCTGATACGCATACACGCAGAACGCTTTCGCCACGTCTTTTCCTTCTGCATCTCCTGTTCCGACGGCGCGAATATTCCCGAGTTCGTCGGCGAAGCTGTACACCTGCTCGCCGGCTTCATTTTTTCGGATAAAAAGATGGAGCGGCGGGAGCTTTCCAAAACTGAACGTGCTGCGGGGCGATCCCTGCGGCGCACATTCCTTCTCAGGATCGGGAG
>CAYVZH010000037.1:24258-28473 GCA_964456025.1 uncultured Ruminiclostridium sp. | reverse complement strand
TGAAAGCGGGTGAAAATATGAGCGGAAAATTTAACAACAGTTCAAACGGAGTTTGTCGTGCGTATTGTATTATAGCCCCGATTGTGGCATTAATTGGCGGGGCGGTGGCTGCTGTGAAAATCGGACTTTACGGAGTCGGATTTATTATCGGGATTTTAGTAATCGCAGCGAGTATTTTGCCGCCATTTTTGCTTGAAAAATGTGAATTTTCAGCCGATGATGAAAAGGTCGTTTTTCGTGCGGCGTTCCTTAAGGATACATATTACTTTTCGGAAATCAAATCAGCTTCGACAGAGGTGGGTTTTTCTCACAGCCGATACGGTTCTTCCGCTCGTGTGGAGCTTGTTATTACACTATCCGATGGGAAGTATATTACATTCTATGATGATGATGTTCCCGACGAAGCGTTAAGTACCCCTAAAAATCACAAGATGTTTCAAGACACTCATCAGTTTACGGTATTATGTCAATACATAAACGAAAGAGCGAGCGGATAAATAATATTATAAATTCCAATTTAACATATCAAAAGGAGCAAAATTATGAAGTACACCAACCCGATTTTACCCGGCTTTCGCCCCGATCCCTCGATCTGCCGCGTGGGGAAGGACTTTTACCTCGTGAACAGCAGCTTTGAGTACTTTCCCGCGATCCCGCTCTATCACAGTACCGATCTGGTACACTGGGAGCAGATCGGACACGTCCTGACCCGAACCGAACAGATCGACTTACCGAAGGGCGCGCCGAACTGTCTCGGCATTTACGCGCCGACGATCCGTTATTCCAACGGGACTTTTTATTGTATCGTGACAAATGTTCAAGGAAACGGAAATTTCTTTGTATACACCAATGATATTTATGGCGAATGGTCGCAGCTCGTTCAGCTCGACTTTACGGGGATCGATCCGTCGCTGTTCTTTGACGATGACGGCCGGGTCTATTACAGCGGGACGGACGAGGGCATTTATCTTTGCGAAATGGACATTTCGACGGGAAAAGCGATCGGCGAGCGGCACTACGTATGGGGCGGAAGCGGCGCGAACAACCCCGAGGGGCCGCACCTGTACAAAATCAACGGGAAGTATTATCTGATGATCGCGGAGGGCGGAACCGAGCTGGGACACATGGTGACGATCGCGCGGAGCAATTCGGTTTTCGGCGAATACGAGCCTTGCCCTTGGAATCCGATCCTTACCAACCGCGGAACGGGACTCCCGATCAAGGCGGTCGGACACGCGGATCTTGTGGACGACGCGAAAGGGAACTGGTGGGCGGTCTGCCTCGGAAACCGTCCGCTCGCCTATCCGTTCCGCCACAGTCTCGGACGGGAAACCATGCTTGTTCCGTTTACGTGGGAGGACGGCTGGCCTCGGTTCGGCGCGGGCGGACATGTTCTGGAGGAAGTGGAAGCGCCTGCGGCGGGTTTGACGATCGTAACGGGGCGGTATGTTCCCGGAAACAATACCTATGACGACTTTTCGGGAGAAACGCTCCCGCCGTATTGGAATTTTATCTACCGCCCGATCGAGGGAATGACCGAGCGGACGGAATCGGGGCTTCTTTTGCACGGAAACGAATTTACGATCTCCGACGACGAGCCGAAAGCGATCCTGCTGCGCCGTCAGGAGCATTTCGATTTCCGCGCGGAGACGGAGCTGTCCCTGCTCGGCGAAGAGGACGGCGAAGCGGGGCTGACGATCTATATGAACAACCGCCATCATTACGATGCGGCACTTGTTCGCCGCGGCGGGCAGGATCGCGTAATCCTTCGGCGGCAGATCGGTTCGCTGAAAGCGGTGGAGCGGGAGATTCCTTTGGAGGGCAGGGCGGCAACGCTTCGCTTAGAGGGAAACCGCGAGTGGCTTCACTTTACATACAGCACGAACGGCGCGGAATTCAAGGATCTCGGCGGCGGGGAAGCGAGTTATCTGACGACGGAGGTCGGCGGCTGCTTCACGGGAAATTATGTCGGGATTTACGCTTCCGATACGACCGCACAGTTCCGGTTTTTCCGCTATCAAAAGCGGTGACGTCGTAATACGAATATGCAATGAAAAATCGTAAAAAAAATCAAGCAAAAGCTTTGATATATGTGGTTTTGCGCAGGTTTTTTGTCTACGGTTTTCATTGCAGATTCGTATATGCGCACCTCCTACAAAAAAGAAAGAAAACGGCACAGCCCCTCGCGAGCTGTGCCGAAATTTATGGACTGAATTATTCGATCGTGTACGTTAAAGTGAGAACCTTTGCTCTGATCCCGTTTACAAAAACCGCCGCCTTGATCGTGGTATTCTTTTTCACGGTGATAGGCGCGATATACTCGGGAGAGCTTGCGGTGGGGGCCTTTCCGTTCGTCGTATAGCGGATCACGCCGTTTTCAAGCGTGGTGGAAAGCTCGACCGAAACGCTTTTTTTGTATGTTCCCGAGGGTTCGTCCGCGACGGGGCAGGAGCCGTTGTAATTCTTGAGCATAATGGTCAGAACGGGGTAGCCGTTATTGATCTTTTTGTTGATCGTCCACGTTTCTCCGAAGTCGAAGCCCGCATACCGATCCGCCTTTTTGAAGCTTTTCTTGGAGACGTTCGTCTCGGCGGTCGCTTTGCAGGCTGCCGACTTGGAACAGGTAAACGTATCGGTCACAGTCGCGCAGTCCTTCAGCGTTCCGGTAATGTAGCAGGCGATCCCGCCGACATTATCCTTCTTATCCGTTGCGCTTACTTCGCCGAGATTATAGCAGGAGGTCATTTCCGTATCTACACGGTCGCAGACGCCGCTCGCCGCGCTCGTGCCGGTGATCTTACCGTAATTGACGCAGTTCGTGAGCGTGTCTCCTGCGATCGACTTGATAATGCCGTGGGCAGCGTATTTTTCCGAGGTAACGCTTGCCGCGTTGACGCAGTTTTTGAGCGTATTTCCGCCTTTTGTCGTGCCCGAATCAAGTCCGACTAAGCCGCCCGCCTGTCCTTTTTCGGATACGACCGAGCCGATGACATAGCAGTTTTCGATCGTGGAGTTTTTACAGCCGTTGGTGAGCGCGCCGACGCTGTTTTTTTCCGCGTGAATATCAACGTTGACAAGCCCAAGGTTCTGAACTGTCGCGTTCGTTAAACTGTAAAACAGACCGAATTCGCTGCTTTTCAGGTTCTGAATGCTGTATCCATTCCCGTCGAGCGTACCCGAAAAGCGGATCGCCTCGTCCCAATCGCCGCAGCTTTTCAGGTCGATGTCGTTCGTGAGGTAGAACTTGTCCGACGAATTTTTCATTTTCAGCAGATCCGCCGCGCTTGAAATTTTTGTGTAGCCGTCCCATTTCGATTTGGCGGACGCACTGACCGAAAAGCCCGCGAATGCCGCGATCATGATCGCTAGCGAAAGAAAAGCCGAGAGCAGCCGTGCCGCCGTTTTTGATACCGTCATTGTTGAATTCGTTCCTTTCCATAATTCATGTGAATTTGGCGCACAAAAGCGCCGCGATACTCCCATTATATAGAATTTCGGCTGAAAAAGCAAGGGGGTTTTCGGAAAAGATGGCTTTTTTTAAAAATTTGTGGATGCCGACGAAGGCGGGGTTCTTATTCAATGATATTGCGTTAAAGCTGATCTGCGCGGGCAGATTCGTAAGGTATTCGCCGCGCACCGCGGGAACGTAGAAGGCGGCGAAAAGCGGAAAGTCTTGACGGATACGGAAAGAAATGCTATAATAAAAAAACCGTTTTGGGTATGAGACAGATGAAAGGGAGAATCGGAAATGAAGTTTAAAGAGATCACGGTATGTCTGGATATGGTCGGCTGCCCCAATCGGTGCAGGCATTGCTGGCTGGGCGTGACTCCAAATGGAAATCTGCCGATTTCGGAGGTTGAAAATACAGCAAAACAATTTCGCCCCTTTACGGACTGTCTGGAAATTTACGATTGGTATCGTGAACCCGATTATAAGGAGAATTACCGCGAGCTTTACGCGCTGTGCAATCGGCTTTCCGATCAGCCGATTGAGCATTTTGAACTGGTCAGCTTTTGGCGGATCGTCCGCGATCGGGAATATGTGCGGTGGCTTCGTTCGCTCGGACTGAAAAACGCCCAGCTGACCGTTTTCGGCGGCGAGGAAACGACCGATGATTACATTGGCCGGAAGGGCGCGTATGCGGAAATAGTTAAGGCGATTGAAATCCTGATGGAGAATCAGATCGCGCCGCGTATTCAAATGTTCATTAACAA
>CAYVZH010000037.1:0-24248 GCA_964456025.1 uncultured Ruminiclostridium sp. | reverse complement strand
TGGAGGGCGTTGAGAATCTGATCCGATCTCTCGATCTGGAGGAACGCTGTAAATCGTTTGGCGGCGTGTTTTCGTTTTTCCTGCACCAAGGCTCGTGCGATGGAGAAAACGAAAAGCTGTATGACATCAGGATCACGCCCGACGATCTGAGCCGGATCCCGTCTTTGCTCGAAGCCTATACGCTGCGGCATTTCGGGAAGGAGAATATCGGGGACGTGTTCGGACAGACGGAGCGGGCGCTTTACGGGGAACTGATTTCGGACGATTCAACATTCAGTTACGTAAGCGACCGTCCGGTTTTTTATGTTGACAGAGAGTTGAATGTTTATCCCAACATTACCTCGCCTTCGCCGTGGTGGTGTCTGGGAAACCTGAAAAAGCACGGAGTGAACGAGGTGCTTGAAAATTATACGGAAAGTAAAAGCGTTGCCCAGCATACGCGCCTGACGGTTCCGCTTTGCGAGATCGCGAAAGCGCGGGGCGACGAAACGAGTATGCGTCTGTTCTCTAAGGACGATTATATTGTCTTTTTGTTGAACGGGTTTTGCAGAGAACAGATAGGAAAATAAAATGAAAAATAACTATATTTATCGCCGCGCGCTGAGGCTTGCCGTGCCGATGATGATCCAGAACGGGATCACGAATATGGTCGGTCTGGTCGATAACGTCATGGTCGGGAGCCTTGGGACGGAAACCATGACGGCGGTTTCAATTGTCGGACAGTTGATTTTCGTGTTCAATCTCGCGATTTTCGGCGGACTTTCCGGGCCGGGAATTTACGGCGCGCAGTATTACGGTCAGAATAACATCGAGGGCTTTCGCCACGTCTTTCGGATCAAGCATTGGATTTGCGGATTTTGCTTGCTGTTCGGGCTTGCGGCATTTTTCTTCGGCAACGATTTCCTGATCGGGTTGTATCTTCAGGGAGAAAGCAATTTTGTCGATCCCGCATTGACTATGCGGTATGCAAAGGAATATCTTTTCATCATGCTTGGTGGGCTGTTCCCGTTCGTCGTCACGCAAATTTACGCGAGCAGTCTTCGGGAGACGGGCGAAAGCGTTACGCCGATGATCGCGGGGGTCGCTTCGGTTGTTGTGGATGTTGTATTTAATTATCTTCTGATTTTTGGAAAATTCGGAATGCCGCGGCTTGGCGTAAAGGGCGCCGCGATCGCGACCGTTCTCTCACGTATCGTCGAAATGCTGATCGTTGTGGTATGGGCGCATCTCCGCCGGAAAAAATTTGTTTTTTTGCAGGGTGCGTATCGGACACTCCTGGTGCCGAAGGAGATCTGCGCGAAAATTATCCGAAAGGGTCTCCCGATCTTTTTCAACGAGTTTTTGTGGGCGGGCGGGATCGCCGCTTTGACACAGTGTTATTCCACGCTCGGGCTGGATCTTGTTTCCGGGCTGAATATCTCGAACGCGATCTGCAATCTGTTGAATGTGGTATTCGTCGCGCTCGGGAACGCGGTCGGGATCCTGATCGGGCAGGCGCTCGGCGCGTCGGAATACGAAAGGGCGAAAAAGGATTCCTTTAGTCTGATGTGGTTTACGGGGATCTTATGCGTCGGGCTGACGGTGATCCTGATCGCGGTTTCGGGCGTTTTCCCGAAATTTTACGATACGACCGAGACGATCCGGGGCTACGGACAGTCGTTTATTATCGTTACGGCGCTCTTTTTCCCGGTACAGGGCTTCCTGAACGCGCTGTATTTTACCCTCCGCTCGGGCGGGAAAACGATGATCACGTTCCTGTTCGACAGCGTATTTTCATGGGTAGTAGCGCTTCCGCTCGCGCTGATCCTCTGTAATTTTACCCACCTTTCGATCTTTTTGATCTACGCGATCGTTCAGGCGGCGGATATTATAAAGGTCGCGATCGGCTATATCCTGATCCGAAAGGGCGTATGGATCAGCAATTTAGTCGCGGAGTCGTAGAAAAGGGAGGAAACGGGAATGAAGTTTCGGAATATGACCGGGGTGTATCTTCTGAACGACAGAAAGATCCTGCTTCTGTATCGGCAAGGCTCGCGTGTGGTCAATCATTTGTGGATCCCTTCGGCGGGAGGACATCTTGAAGAATACGAGATCAATGACCCGAAAGCCTGCGTCCTGCGCGAGTTGAAGGAGGAAATGGGACTGTGTGAAGGTGATCTTCAAAATTTGCGCCTGAAATATATCACCCTGCGGAAAATCAACGGTGAAATTCGGATCAACTATTATTTCTTTGCGGACTTGGCGCATCAGGGGAATATTTCGTTAAAATCGAACGAGGGCGTCCTGAAATGGTTTGAAACGGACGAGTTGGAGGATCTCGAAATGCCGTTTACCTCGAAGCCTGTCCTTCGTCATTATTTTACATATGGGATTTTCGACGATCAGATTTATGTCGGTACGGCAAACGAAAGGGACGTGGAATTTTCCGCGCTTTCCTAAAGATTTGGAGTGAGAAGCTATGAGGACTGTTTTAATAACGGGCGGAACTGTATTTGTCAGCCGTTTTACCGCCGAGTATTTTGTCCGGAAGGAATATTCCGTATATGTTATCAACCGAAATTCAAGACCGCAGCCGAAGGGTGTGAATCTCATTGAATGCGACCGTCATTTGCTCGGTGACCGGCTGAAAAATCTGTATTTTGACTGGGTAATTGACGTGACGGCATATACACAGGAGGACGTTTCAAGCCTTTTATCCGCGCTCGGCGGTTACGGCGGCTATATCCTGGTCAGCTCGAGTGCGGTATATCCCGAAACGCTTCCGCAGCCTTTTGGTGAAGAGCAGTCCTGCGGTGAAAATCGGTATTGGGGAGATTATGGGCGGAATAAGATCGCTGCCGAGCAGTTCCTTTTAAAAAATGTTCCGAGCGCTTTCATTATTCGTCCGCCTTACCTTTATGGCGCGATGAATAATTTGTACCGCGAAGCATTTGTGTTTGACTGCGCGGAACAGGGGAGATCGTTTTATTTACCGAAAGAGGGAAAAATGCCGCTGCAATTTTTCGATGTTGAGGATCTT
This sequence comes from uncultured Ruminiclostridium sp., assembly GCA_964456025.1. Lineage (GTDB taxonomy): Bacteria > Bacillota > Clostridia > Oscillospirales > Ruminococcaceae > Ruminiclostridium_E. The sequence goes on along the minus strand of CAYVZH010000037.1, from coordinate 21,229 downwards.
TGCCGTTTTATGGAAATTCTGATGGAAAGGAATCCCTCCCAAAAAATATTCAACGTCGGAAATCCCGAAACGGTCACGGTCGCCGAATGGGTACGGCTCTGTTATCGTGTTCTCGGAAAGGAACCGCGCTTTGTATCGGTGAACGAAACGCATACGCAGCGCGATTATTTTCCGTTTTTGGACTACGGTTACAGGCTTGACGTGACGAAAATGAATGAATTGATAAAAAACGTAAAGCCGCTTGATGTCGGATTGAGGGAATCCTATGAATGGTATGCCGGACATCGGGAGCTTGTGCGGAAAAAGCCGCTGCTTGAATATATTGATCGGTTTTTGGCTTGCCCTTAGGCATCACCGTACCGAAAATAAGAATCATGGAACGGAGTGGCGGGAATGCATTGAAATTTATCCGGAAATATGTTATACTGTAATACGAATATAAATTTATAAATTCCCGAAAAGGAGATTGAAACCGGTGAAGATTGTAATTACAGACAGCGATACGATTTCCGGCGGAGAGATCGGTTTTTCCGCTTTTGCAAAATACGGAACGGTCGTCCGCTACGGACTGACCGAGCCCGGGCGGACTGCCGAGCGGATCCGGGGCGCGTCCGTCGTGCTCTGCAATAAAACGCCGATGACCGCGGAGGTGCTCGCGCAGGCGGAGGAACTTCGGTATATCGGTCTGTTCGCGACGGGGTGGAACAACGTTGATCTCGAATACGCGGCGAAGCGCGGGATCGTCGTGACGAATGTTCCCGGCTACGCGACCGACGGGGTGGCGCAGCTTACGTTTTCCTATCTGTTTGAGCTGTACGGTCGGCTTTCCGAGTACCGCGCTTCGGTCGGTCGGGGTGACTGGAAGCATAGCGCGGCTTTTTCCTATTTTCCGTATCCGATCGCCGAGCTTTCGGGGAAGACGCTCGGGATTGTCGGATACGGTTCAATCGGCAGAAAGGTCGCCGGGATCGCGCGCGCTTTCGGTATGAGGGTGCTTGTTTATACCCGTACGCCTTTTTCGGAGGCAGGCGTGGAATTTACCGATCTCGATACGCTTTTAAGAACGAGCGACGCCGTTTCGCTCCACTGTCCGCTGAACGATTCGTCACGGGGAATGATGAATGCCGAGGCATTCGCAAAAATGAAGGACGGCGCGGTTTTTATCAATACTGCGCGTGGAGGGCTTGTAGACGAAAAAGCGCTTCGTGAGGCGCTTTTAAGCGGAAAGCTTTTGGGGGCGGGTCTGGACGTGCTTTGTGCCGAGCCGATGGCGGAGGACTGTCCGCTGTACGGGATCGAAAACTGTATCATTACGCCGCATATCGCTTGGGCGGCGCGGGAAACGAGAGAACGGCTCGTGAAGACGGCGGAGGAAAATCTTTCCGCCTTTTTGAACGGAACGCCGAAGAACACGGTGTCGCTTTAATTTTAGAGTTGTTCACGGAGTCCTCAAGAGAAATCGCCGTCGGCGAAAGCGGCGGAGCGGCACCCTGCCGTAAAAAGACAGACGGATTTGACATTTTCGGGAATTTGAGATATAATATTATGTAAATTTAGGAAAAGCGTGTAAAGAGAGACGGTTGGGATCGGCTTTTTGTTCGGAAGGGATACCGGAAAGGAACGGACGATGTTTAAGATAAAGGAAAAGATCGGTGCGGTGGGAATTGCCGCCGCTATGCTTCTCGGCGGGTGCGTCACGGAGATCGGGGAAACCGCGCAAACGAGCGAAACGGCACCAACGCTTTCGCAGATGAAAAGCGAAACGACGGTCGCCGCGGCGATCGCGGACGAAACGGAGCCGTCACGGGTGGTGGAAAAGCAGCCGTTTCGTGTGGCGCTTTCCGATTACAGCACTACATACAGCCCGTTTTATTCCGAGGGTGAATTTGACGCGCTGATTACGAAGCTGACGGGCGTTCGTCTGCTTCCGCAGGATCGGAACGGACAGACGGTTTCGGACGGGATCGGCGGAGAACGCCGTTCTTATAACGGAAGCTATTATCAATATGAGGGGATCGCCTCTCTTACAGAGGAGTATAACGAGGAGACGGACGAAACGGTTCATTCGATCCGGCTTCGTGAGGACGTGACGTTTTCGGACGGAGAGCCGCTCGACGCTGATGACGTGATCTTTACGCTTTATGTACTTCTGGATCCTTCTTTTTCGGCGCAGTCTTCGCTTCGGGGCGCGGGGATCCGGGGCGAGGTGAATTACCGCCTGAACAGTACGATTGCCGATACGCTTACCGAGGAGGAGCTTTCCGACGCGCTTCAGAACGAGGAGGTTCGGGCGAGGATCAACGAAACGATCGTTGTCCCGCTTCTGACGCGGGAGCTTGAATGGGTAAAATCCCTTTATGGCGAAAGCAGCTATTCGGTTTATACCGAGGCATACCCCGAGCCGAAGGATCTGATGGCATATTTTTATTCGATCGACAGCACCTACCATTCCGAGGAAGCGGGGGAGGAACAGGTGCTTTCCGACTTAGCGGAAATGTACGGCGGAAATTACGAGCTTCTCGGAAGCATGTACCGGGGGGACGCTTCTTATTTTCTGACGGAGGCGCAGATCTGCGCAATCCGTTACCTTTCGGAGCAGGACGATGCGGCGGAAACGGTCGATTTTATTTCGGGAATTGAAAAAACAGGACAATACTCACTTGCGGTCACGGTAAAGGGAAATACGTCCCTTACGCCCATCCTTGGCGCGATTACGGTTGCTCCGCTTCATTATTACGGGGATGAGTCGCTTTATTCTTATGACGAACACCGATTCGGTTTTGTGAAGGGTGAGGGAATGGCGGTCGCCGAAGAGAAAGCGGATTCCCCGCTCGGCGCGGGCGCTTATCGGTATGAGCGGAGCGAAAGCGGCGTCGCTTATCTCAGCGCGAATGACAGGTATTATAAGGGCACGCCGGTCACCGAAAAGCTCGAAGTGTTCCAGACGGCGGGCGATCGGGTCGCGGCGGTGTCGGACGGACTCGCGGAGCTTTCTTATCCCGACAGCTCGGCGCAGACTTCGGAGGATATTGACCGCGCGAACGAGGCGCTCGAAAAGCTTTCCGCTTATACCGTGAGCGGGAACGGCTACGGCTTTATCGGGATCAACGCGAATAAGGTCAATATCGGCGGGACGCCCGATTCGTCGGAGAGCGTTGCCCTCCGAAAAGCGCTTGCGACCGCGATCTTTCTGAACCGTGACGAATCGGTGCGGAGCTATTGCGGAGAGGTCGGGCTTACGGCGGATTATCCCGCGGCGCTTTCGTCATATCTGGGCGGTACCGCGCTTTCCTATTCCATACCGTACAGTACCGACCGCGACGGGAATCCGATCTATGCGGATTACATGGACGGGGACGCCCGTTTTGACGCAGCGAAGGCTGCCTGTCTCGGCTTTTTTGAGGAGGCGGGCTATACGGTAAAGGATCATCTTGTGACCGAGGCACCCGAGGGCGGAACCATGAGCTTTCGCGCGATGATCGCAGCAGACGGGACGGGAAGTCACCCTTCGTATTATGCGCTTACGGGTGCGAAGCGGCTCTTGGGGGAGATCGGGATCACGCTTACCATTACGGACACGGCGGACGCTTCGCAGCTTTGGTCCGCGCTCAGCAGCGGAACGCAGGAAATTTGGGCGTCTGTCTGGGAAACGGGCGTACAGCCGAAAATGAGTGAAATGTACGCTTCGGGAAATCTGTTCGGGATCGAGAGCGAGGAGCTTTCGGAATATGTGGAGACGGCGGATACCGCTTCGGATCCCGAAGTGATTCGCGCGGCTTATGAAGGGTGTTATTCGCTTCTGTTCGATCAGTACGCGGTCGAGATCCCGATGTATGAGCGCTCGGAGTGTATCCTGATCAACACGCTTCGCGTCGATTCCTCATCGCTTCCCGAAAACATGACGGGCTATTACGACTGGACGGACGAGGCGGAAAAAATCGCGTTGAGGAATTAAAATTTTCTTTACCTAAAGCCGATGTGCCCGAAAGGAAGGACAATCAAATGGAAATTTCCGAGGCTACCGAAAATTATCTGGAAACGATCCTGATTTTATCGCAAAAAAAGCCCGAGCTTCACGCGATTGATATTTGCGATGAGCTTGGTTACTCGCGCCCGACGCTTTCCGTTGTTTTGAAGAAAATGAAAAAGGAAGGGCTGATCGAGGTTGACGAAAACAATCATATCACGCTCACGGGTGAGGGGCGGAAAATTGCCGAAAAAATTTACGAGCGCCATACCGTGATCTCGAAATTTTTTATGGACATTGGCGTGGAGGAGAGTGTCGCGCTGCGCGATGCCTGTAAGATCGAGCACGATTTGAGCGACGAGACCTTTCGGTGCATTAAAAATTATATCAAAAAAATGGGGAACACAGACGATGGCGAAGGAACAAAAGACGAACGCAATACGGTTTCTCGATAAGGCGAAAATTCCTTATGAGATGACCGCTTACGAATGCGGGGAGTTTATCGACGGACTGACCGTAGCGAACGCCTTGGGACAGGATCCGTCTCAGACCTTTAAGACGCTTGTCGCGCAGGGAAAAAGCGGCGCGTATTACTGCTTTTTGCTTCCCGTAAAGGAAGAGCTTGATCTGAAAAAGGCGGCGGGGAGCGTCGGCGAAAAATCGGTTTCGCTTTTGCCCGTAAAGGAAATCAATGCCGTGACGGGATATGTGCGCGGCGGCTGCACGCCGATTGGCATGAAAAAGCAGTTCCCGACCGTGATCCATTCCTCGGCGCAGTCTCTTTCCGAATTTTTTATCAGCGGCGGACGGATCGGCGTTCAGATCAGGCTTTCGCCGCAGGCGCTCGTTCGGGCGATCGGCGGAAAATTTGACGACCTGATCTTGGATTAAACCTCGTTTTAAAAAGAAAAATGTCTTATTTTGCTTCTTTTTCGTCAAATTTTGCATTTTCTATTGACAAAAGATAAGCAATATGATACAATAATTTTACAAGCAAAAAAGAACCTTATCAAGAGCAGCGGAGGAACAGGTCCTGCGAAGCTGCGGCAACCGTTCGCGTTTGTGAAAATGGTGCCAAATCCTGCGCCTTTGGGCGGAAGATGAGGGAGTGAAATACCGCGCTCCCGATTCGGGGGCTTTTTTGTATTATACAAATAAAAAACATATGCGGTTCTCCGGCGAAATGTCGGGAGAACGGAAGCAAAGAAAGGAATAGCAATGGCAAAATATTTTTTCACATCGGAAAGCGTTACCGAGGGTCATCCCGATAAAATTTGCGACCGTATTTCCGACAGTATTTTAGACGCAATGCTCGCGCAGGATCCGATGTCCCGCGTTGCCTGCGAAACCTGCACGACGACGGGCATGGTTTTGGTAATGGGCGAGATCACGACGAAGGCGTCTGTTGATATTCCGTCGATCGTTCGCGAAACGGTGCGTGAGATCGGCTATGATAACGCGGAGTACGGATTCGACTGCAACACTTGCGCCGTTATGACGACGCTTGATAAACAGTCTCCCGATATTGCGATGGGTGTTGATAACGCGCTCGAGGGCAGGGCGGAAAACGCCATGGACACCGGCGCGGGGGATCAGGGAATGATGTTCGGCTATGCCTGCAGCGAAACGCCTGAGCTTATGCCGCTCCCGATTTCGCTTGCTCACCGTCTTTCGAGAAAGCTTACCGAGGTTCGTAAGAGCGGAGAACTGGATTACCTCCTTCCGGACGGAAAGTCTCAGGTGACCGTGGAATACATAGACGGAAAGCCCGCACGGGTTGATACCGTGGTGATTTCTTCGCAGCATAAGGCGTCCGCTTTGCTCGATCGGATCCGGACGGATATTATTGAAAAGGTGATCCGCGCGACGATTCCCGCGGAGCTTCTGGACGCGGATACCAAATATTTTGTGAACCCGACGGGACGCTTTGTGATCGGCGGACCGCAGGGCGACAGCGGACTTACCGGGCGGAAGATCATTGTCGATACCTACGGCGGCTATGCGCGGCACGGCGGCGGCGCTTTTTCGGGAAAGGATCCGACAAAGGTGGATCGTTCGGCGGCGTATGCGGCGAGATATGTCGCAAAAAACATTGTCGCGGCGGGTCTTGCGGAAAAATGTGAGGTTGAGATCGCTTATGCAATCGGCGTGGCGAAGCCCGTATCCGTTTTGGTGGACACATTCGGAACAGGTACGGTAAGCAATGAACAGCTCAGCGAGGCGGTCACTAAGGTGTTTGATCTTCGCCCCGCCGCAATCATTGAAGCGCTTTCGCTCAGAAAACCGCAGTATAAGCAGCTTTCCGCTTACGGACACATGGGGCGTGAGGACCTTGATGTCGCCTGGGAAAAGACCGATCGGGCAGAGGCGCTGAAGTCGGTGCTTCAGTAATCTGACGGCGTACTCAAGTTTGCGCCGCCAAGTTAAGATGGGAGTCGTTTTACGGAAAAATTGAGAGAGGAAAAACCTGAAATGGGAGAGGAAAAGGCAGCCGTTCGCAAAGAGATCAAGGGAATCAAAATACATACGCTGAATTATATCATGATTATTGCGGCGTTTGTTTTTTATGCGTTTTTCATTTTTGAAACATTTCAGCTCCAGAAGCAGTACAACGAGCTTTTGACGGCAACGGACGATTATATCGTGTGCAAAAATTTTTCCGTTCAGTTTTCGGACGCTTCCGATTATCTTTCCGATAAGGTGCGGCTTTATGTGATTAACGGAAATATCGAGTATGCCAACGCGTATTTTGAGGAACTGGATCATACGAAAAGGCGCGACGCGGCGTTGACCGGGATCGTAAGCTATTCGTCGGACGAGTATGCGGAGTCGGAAATGGATCACGTGCGCGAAAAAGCGGATCGCCTTATGGAACGTGAGATCTATGCCATGCGGCTTGCGGCGGAGGGCAGAGGAATTTCAATCGACAGGCTGGACGAACGCGTTCGGGAAGTCGTTTTGACTGACGCGGACGCGTCGCTTTCCGACGAAGAAAAGCTCCTCGAGGCACAGGAAAGGGTTTTCGGTTCTGTATATCAGAATGAAAAACAGGCGATCAACGTCTATGTTGGAAAGTTCATGGATCGTCAGATTTCTTTGGTCGATCAGAAAAAGAAGGACTGTGTAAAGTCACTGGACAGCACCCTGCGGAAGCAGCTGTTCTTTATCAGCGTGTTCTTTATCATGAACGTGGTGATCTTTATTCTGATTATTCGTTTGATCGTGCGTCCGCTGAAAGTTTATATGGATTGTATCCGCGACGGCGAAATGCTGAAAATTATCGGTGCGTATGAATTCCGCTATCTGGCGCTGACGTATAACAGCATTTATGAGATCAATTCCGCCAATGAGCAAATGCTGATCTATAAGGCGGAGCATGACCCGCTTACGGAGCTTGTGAACCGGAACGCTTTTGATCAGTATATCGAACATTGCAGTCACGACGCGAAGATTGCGTTGCTGATTGTGGACGTCGATAAATTTAAAGATATTAACGATAATTACGGGCATAAGATGGGCGATGTCGTTTTACAGCGTGTCGCGAAGCTTCTGAAGGTGCATTTCCGTTCCACGGACTGTATTGCCCGGATCGGCGGCGACGAGTTTGCCGTCATTATGCAGGACGCGCCCGTTTCGGCAAAGCCGAATGTCGAAAGAAAGCTCCGTTCGATCAACGATTTGCTGCAATATCCCGATAACGGGCTTCCCGTCGTTTCCGTCAGCGTGGGCGTTGCTTTTTCTGAGAACGGATATACGGACGATCTGTATAATCGCGTGGATACGGCGCTTTATTTCGTGAAGGAGCATGGAAGGGGTACTTTCGCTTTCTACGACGAGAGCATGGGGATCAAGTCGGAAAGCAGCGCAAAGGGATAACGAATTAAAAAGTTTTCAGCCGCGGCGAAGAAGATTTTCTTTTTCGTCGCGGCGCTTTCTTTTTCCGTAAAACGGTGCTCGGCACCGCCGATTTTGATTGACAAATACCCCGTTATGTGATAAAATAAAGGGGTAGAAAATCGCAATCGTGGGATAGGAGATCGCCGATTCCATGAATATGCTCTCTGACGGAAAAGAAAGGAATTTGATATGGCAGTTTATCGAATTTATGTCGAAAAAAAGGCGCAGTACGCGGTAGAAGGGGAGACGGTGCTTTCTGACCTTCGCACGGCGCTTCAGATTTCGGGGATCGACGGCGTGCGGATCATCAACCGTTATGACGTCGAGGAGATCACGCCCGAAAATATGAAGCGCGCAATCCCGACGGTTTTTGCGGAGCCTCCCGTGGATCATGTGTTTGAAGAGCTTCCGACCCCAAAGGAAAACGAGCGGATGTTCGCGGTGGAATTTCTTCCGGGACAGTTCGATCAGCGTGCGGACAGCGCGGCGCAGTGTGTTCAAATGCTCTGTCAGGGAGACCGTCCGATCGTAAAATATGCAAAGATTTATCTTTTGAGCGGGAAGATCAGTGACGCGGATTTCGCGAAGATCAAGCACTTTCTCATTAACGCGGTCGAATCCCGCGAATGCGGCTTTGAGACTTATGAAACACTCAAGCTCCGGTACGAGATCCCGACCGAGATCGCGGTACTTGACGGATTTCTTGAACTTGATGAAAAAGGGCTTGCCGATTTTGTCAGCCGTTACGGACTGGCAATGGATAATGAGGACATAAAATTCTGTCAGGACTACTTTAAGGGTGAAAAACGAAATCCTACCGTGACCGAGATCCGCATGATCGATACCTATTGGTCGGATCACTGCCGTCATACGACTTTCGGAACCGTGATCGACAAGGCGGAGATCAAAGCGCCGTATATTGCGGAGACCTACCGTGAATATGCAGTGGATCGCGAAGAGCTTGGGCGGGGAAAGAAGCCGATCTGTTTAATGGACATTGCGACGCTTGCGGCGAAGAAGCTGAAAGCGGACGGGCTTTTGAAGGATCTCGACGAGAGCGAGGAGATCAACGCCTGCTCGGTAAAGCTTACGGTCGATGTAAACGGAAAGGACGAGCAGTGGCTGCTCATGTTCAAAAACGAAACGCATAACCACCCGACGGAAATCGAACCGTTCGGCGGCGCGGCGACCTGTCTCGGCGGCGCGATCCGCGATCCTTTGTCCGGGCGCGCTTACGTATATCAGGCAATGCGCGTGACGGGCGCGGGGAATCCGCTGACGCCGGTGTCGGAAATGATCGAGGGAAAGCTTCCGCAGCGGAAAATCACCACGACCGCGGCCGCGGGTTATTCCTCCTACGGAAATCAGATCGGTCTGGCGACGGGTCATGTTGCCGAAATTTATCATGACGGCTATACGGCGAAGCGCATGGAGATCGGCGCGGTGATCGCCGCCGCTCCCGCTGATCATGTCCGTCGGGAAAGACCGGCTCCCGGCGATATAATCATTCTTCTTGGCGGAAGAACGGGACGGGACGGCTGCGGCGGTGCGACCGGCTCGTCGAAATCACACAGCGTTTCATCGCTCGAAAGCTGCGGCGCGGAGGTTCAGAAGGGAAACGCGCCCGAGGAACGGAAGCTTCAGAGGCTGTTCCGGAATCGCGAGGCGACGGTTTTGATCAAGCGGTGCAACGACTTCGGCGCGGGCGGCGTTTCGGTTGCGATCGGGGAACTTGCCGACGGGCTTACGATCGACCTGAACGCGGTGCCGAAGAAATACGACGGACTCGACGGAACCGAGCTTGCGATCTCGGAATCGCAGGAAAGAATGGCGGTCGTTGTCGATCCGAAGGACGTGGAACGGTTCATTGAGCTTGCGGGGAGCGAGAATCTCGAGGCAACTCCCGTTGCCGTTGTGGAGAAGGAACCGCGCCTGAAAATGAACTGGAACGGGAAAACGATCTGCGACATCTCCCGAGAATTTCTGAATTCAAACGGCGCGGAAAAGCATACCGACATTTCCGTTCCGAACCCTTCCGTAACCTATCACAGAAATTATAAAAATACGCCCACGGATTGGGAGAAGCTGATTACCGAGCTGAATGTCTGCTCGCAGAGAGCTTTGGTTCAGCGTTTTGACTCAACAGTCGGCGCGGCATCTGTTTTAATGCCTTTTTCGGGCAGGATGCAGCAGACCCCCGTTCAGGCAATGGCGGCGAAGCTTCCTGTTCCCGGGGGTGAAACGACGACGGCTTCTTTAATGAGCTGGGGCTATAATCCCGAAGTCGCGGTTCAGTCTCCGTATCACGGCGCAGCGCTCGCGGTCGTGGAAAGTATCGCGAAGATCGTTGCCGCGGGCGGAAGCCGTGAAAAATGCTGGCTGACGTTCCAGGAATATTTTGAACGGACGCAGGGTGATCCCGTACGGTGGGGAAAGCCGTTCAGCGCGCTTCTCGGTGCGTATAAGGCACAGCTTGCGCTCGGCTGCGGCGCGATCGGCGGAAAGGATTCCATGAGCGGGACCTTCGAGCACATCGACGTGCCGCCGACGCTTGTTTCCTTTGCCGTTTCCGCCGCGAAAGCGGATCGGATCATCTCGGCGGAATTCAAGATCCCGTTTAGCAAGATATATTATATTGCGCCGAAATACGACGAAAATATGCTCCCCGATTTTGAAGATGTGAAGCGCGTTTTTGCTTTGGTGGAGAAAGCGGTTTCCGACGAAAAGGCAATTTCGGTATGGTCGCTTGCGAACGGCGGACTTGCCGAGGGAGTCTTTAAAATGTCGCTCGGAAATCATATCGGCGCAAGGCTGAAGCCGCTTTCCGACGATCGTCTTTTCTCACTCTGCTATGGTGCGTTTATTATCGAAGCAAACGAAGAAATTGCGGGCGCGGAGGAGATCGGCGAAACAATCGACGAATATAAGATTTTCTGCGGAGATACCGCACTTGATCTGAACGAGCTTGAAAAGAAATGGGACGCGGTGCTGGAGCCGATCTTCAAGGACAGCACGAAGCCGATGCCCGCCGTTGAAAAGATCACCTTTACGGGAGGGAAGTCCGTCCTTTGCGCGCCTGCCAATAAAACGGCAAAGCCGCGCGTACTGATTCCCGTATTCCCGGGAACGAACGGCGAATACGATATGGCGGACGCCTTTACCCGAAACGGCGGGATCGCCGAGCAGTTCGTGATCCGCAATTTAACCGCCTCCAATATTAAGGAATCGGTAGAGGCGTTCGCGAAACGGATCGCGGAAAGCCAGATCATTGCCATTCCCGGCGGATTCAGCGGCGGAGACGAGCCGGAGGGATCGGGAAAATTCATTAACGCTTTCTTCCGGAATCCGATGATCCGAGAGGCGGTTCAGGAAATGCTCGAACACCGCGACGGGCTTATGCTTGGAATCTGTAACGGTTTTCAGGCGCTCATCAAGCTGGGGCTTGTGCCGTTCGGCGAGATCGCTCCGCTTACCGAGGAAAGCCCGACGCTTACCTTTAACCTGATCAATCACCACGAATCGCAGCTTGTCAATACAAGGATCTGCACCGACAAGTCGCCTTGGCTGATGTACTGTAAGCCCGACGAAATTTACTCCGTTCCGATTTCTCACGGGGAGGGAAAATTTGTCGCGCCCGATCATGTGCTGAAAAAGCTGATCGAAAACGGGCAGATTGCGACTCAGTATGTTGATCTTTCAGGGAATCCGAGTATGGAGCTGCGTCATAATCCGAATTCATCCATGTGCGCGGTAGAGGGGATCTTGTCTCCCGACGGGCGCGTGTTCGGGAAAATGGGGCATAGTGAACGAATCTCGTCAAACTGCTGCGTCAACGTGGACGGGAAAAAGGAGATCCCGATGTTTAAGGCGGGAATTGACTACTTCTCGTAAGCGCCGTGCCTGCATATATTTTCCTGAAAAGCCGAAGCAGGCGGGAGGTGAAATGGTGCGCTATCCATTAAAGCTTTGGCTCCGCTTTATGAAGAACAGTATGCGTATGGGCTGGAAAGTATATCTGATCTTCCTTGTGATCGAGCTTCTGATTTATTTTTCGCAGGGACTAAACGGGCAGGAGCTGGACACCTTTACGGTCATTATGATCCCGGTCGGGAACGCGCTGTTCTTTTTTGTCATCTTCGCGCTGGTCGGACTTTCTTACGTTTCACAGGTGCACAGTTATATGTGTTTTTTTGAAGAACAGGGTTTTTGTCCCGCGTACCGCGACGCTTTTGAGGAAAAGCATATCCGTGGTAAAACGCCGAATCACTATTATCGTCTGATCTACGCGGAGATTCATCTGCGCATGGGCGATTTCGATCGGGCGGAGTTCCTGCTCGGGCAGTTAAAGATTCCCGAATCGGAGATAACGAACCGTGCGCTGTACCTGGTGCTGTATATGCACCTAGCGCTGTTTCGGGGCGATGGTGCGCTGGTACGTGACATTTGGGATAAAAACCGTATGTTTCTCGATAAACTGTTTTATGACAATCGGCAAAAGCTGCATATCGGTATGCTCCGCGTCTGTCAGGTAAGCATGGAGGCGGTATGCGGAAACTATGATGAAGTGTTTTCCCTGATCTCGCGGTATTACAGCGGTAAGGTCAGTACGCGGACGGTAGAGCTGGATTTCCTTGCGTTACAGGTCTATGCTTACCATAAGCTCGGAGAGTCGGAAAATGAAGCAAGATCGGCGGAATACATGAAAAATGTGATCGAAGCCACAAAATTTGAATACCCTTATGCGCGGCAGTCGGCGTATGCCAGCCTGAGAAAAGCACAAAATGGGGAACTTCCCATTTAAAAGACTCGTATAAAGAAAGGAGAAAGCCATGCTTTCAAAAATCGGAATCAGACCCGTCATTGACGGACGGCAGTTCGGGATTCGGGAGAGTCTCGAGGCACAGACCATGGCGCTCGCGAAGGCGGCGGAAAAGCTTATTGCGGAGAATGTCCGCCACGCGAACGGGGAACCGCTTGAGTGCGTGATCGCGGATACGACGATCGGAGGAATTGCGGAGAGCGCAGCCTGCCGCGAAAAATTTTCCCGGGAAAACGTTGTTGCCACGCTGACCGTTACGCCGTGCTGGTGCTATGTGACGCAGGTCATCGACGAGGATCCGCATACCATTAAAGCGGTATGGGGCTTTAACGGGACGGAGCGTCCCGGCGCGGTTTTCCTTGCGGCGGCGATGTCCGCGTACGCGCAGATCGGTATGCCCTGCTTCTCCATTTACGGGCATGACGTAAAGGACGCGGACGATATGGAGATCCCTTCGGACGTAGCCGAAAAGATTCTTCGTTTCGCGCGGTGCGCGGCGGCGGTCGGAGATATACGCGGAAAAAGCTATGTGAATATCGGCGCGGTCGCGATGGGAATTGCCGGTTCGTACTGTAATGAGGCGTTTTTCCGCGAGTACCTCGGCATGCACCCCGAATGGGTGGATATGACGGAGATCATTCGCCGCGAAAAGCTCGGGATCTACGATAAGGACGAATACGAAAAAGCGCTCGCCTGGATCAAGGCAAACTGTAAGGAAGGGATCGACATTAACCCGACCGACGGAATGTTCTATCAGAGAACCTTCCTGACCGAAGAGGAAAAGGAAGAAAACTGGAAATTTATTGCGAAAATGACCTGTATTTTTATGGATATTCTTCGCGGGAATCCGAAGCTTGCGGAGATGGGCTGGCTGGAGGAAGCCAAGGGACGCAATGCAGCGCTCGGCGGATTCCAGGGTCAGCGTATGTGGACGGACTTTATGCCGAATGCGGACTTTACCGAAGCGATCTTGAATTCGACCTTTGACTGGAACGGAAAGCGTGAGCCGATCCCGTTTGCGACAGAAAACGACGGTCTGAACGGTACGACCATGCTGCTTATGCACGAGCTGACGGGAAAAGCAACGGTTTTCGCCGACGTAAGGACCTATTGGTCGCCCGAGGCGGTGGAGCGCGTTACGGGCTGGAAGCCGGAAGGGAAAGCGGCGAACGGCTTTATCCATATGATCAACAGCGGGGCGGCGGCGCTCGACGGAACCGGCGCTTCCATGGAAAACGGCGAACACGTCATGAAAAGCTGGTGGGAGATGACCGACGAGGATATTCACGCTTGTCTCGATCAGACAAAATGGTGCTGCGCGAACCTCGGATATTTCCGCGGCGGCGGATTTTCGAGCAGTTTTTCGACGAAAGGGTTCATGCCCTGCACTTTTGCGAGAGTGAACTATGTAAAAAATCTCGGGCCGACGATCCAGATCGTGGAGGGGTACACTGTTGAGCTTCCCGAAAATGTGAACAAGATCCTGCTCGACCGGACGGATAAAACCTGGCCGTCCACTTGGTTCGCGCCGATCTGCGACGAAAAGGCCTGCAAAGACGTTTATACCGTAATGGCAAACTGGGGCGCGAATCACGGTGCGTTCGTATACGGTCATATCGGAGCTGATCTTGTGACGCTTGCTTCCATGCTCCGAATCCCCGTATCGTTGCATAATATTTCCGAGGAACGCCTGTACCGTCCGCACGCTTGGACAGCTTTCGGAACGAAGGACGCCGAGGGCGCGGATTACAGAGCCTGTGCCGCATACGGCAGTCTGTATCATTAAGTCCTGCACCGCACAATTACCGCAGCAAAGTCCGACGAGAATTGTGCGGTGCTGCTTTTGCCGTCTGAAAAAGGATTTTTCGGCTATATCGTTTCCGATATGTCCGCATAAAATTAAAACATTACAAAAACGGCGGGGAGTATGCTATAATTTAAAAGAGCATATTTTTATTTATACTCGCCGTTTATTTGTGCGCAGGATTTACACGGCGCAGCCTGATACTTATTTCCGATAAAAGTGTAGACAGAAATCCTGCACAAAGCTGCATAAAGCTAAGCCTTTATTTGGATTTTTGTACACTTTATGGATCGGAAATAAGTATGAATCAGATCAAAAATCGAAAGGACAAGAAACGATGAAGCTTGAAAAAATGATCGCGGTGCGGACGAATAAGACGGTGTACCGCGAAGGGGACATGGCGGTAAAGGTATTTGACAGCGGGTATAAAAAATCTGATGTATTAAACGAAGCGTTAAATCAGGCACGGGTTGAGGAAACTGCGCTCCATATTCCGAAACTTCATGAGGTCGGGATCATCAACGGCTGCTGGTCGATCGTGACTGATTATATTGCAGGAAAAACGCTTGCGCTGCTGATGGAGGAAAATCCCGACCGCTTCGAGGAGTATCTTCGCTTATTCGTGAAGCTTCAAATGGAGGTACACGGGCAGCAATGTCCGCTTCTCGGAAAGCTGAAGGATAAGATGTCCCGTAAAATTTCAGAGACGACGCTTGACGCGACGACGCGTTACGACCTGCATACCCGTCTCGAGGGTATGCCGAAGCACAATAAGCTTTGCCACGGGGATTTTAACCCGAGTAATATTATTCTTACGGAGGACGGAACGCCCTATATTCTTGACTGGTCACACGCTACGCAGGGGAACGCTTCCGCCGACGTCGCGCGAACCTACTTGCTGTTCTGTCTGGACGGCGAGACCGATACGGCGGAGAAATATCTGGATCTGTTCTGCGCCGAAAGCAAAACGGACAAACGGTACGTTCAGCAGTGGCTGCCGATTGTCGCCGCCTCGCAGTCGGTAAAGGGAAGAACCGAGGAACGGGAGTTCCTGCTAAAATGGGTAGGCGTAGTCGATTATGAGTAAACGGAAACAACTTGAGGAAGGGGAGGTGAAACGAATGAAAATCACTGCTTGTATCGGAAGCTCCTGTCATCTGAAAGGCTCGAGAGAGGTTGTAACGGAGCTTCAGCGGCTGATTGCCGAGAATCATTTAGAGGATTCGGTGGAGCTGAGCGGAACCTTCTGCATGGGGAACTGTCAGATGGGCGTATGCGTTACGGTAGACGGTCAGCTGTTTTCTCTCACGCCGGAAAAGACGAAGAGCTTTTTCGAGACCGAAGTCCTGTCAAAAGTTAAGGCCTAAGATCGCGCCGCATTTTACGCGGCTTAAAATCAGAACTGGAAAGAGTGAAGATTATGCCCGAGTTTATCAGACTCAAAAAGTCAAATTGCAAAAATTGCTACAAATGTATCCGGAACTGTCCGGTAAAATCCATTCGTTTTTCCGGGAATCAGGCACATATTGTCGCGGACGAGTGCATTCTCTGCGGTCAGTGCTTTGTCGTCTGTCCCCAGAACGCGAAGGAAATTCTGGACAGCGTCGAAATCGTGAAAACGATGATCGGGGAGGGTACGCCCGTGATCGCGAGCATCGCGCCTTCCTTTGCGGCGAATTACGATTGCAATATCGCGTCCCTTGAAGCCGCGCTGAAAAAGCTCGGTTTTGCCGCGGCGGAAGAAACCGCGGTCGGCGCCTCGATCGTGAAGGACGAATACCGCCGAATTTTGGCGGAGGAAAAGCCCGATGTGCTGATCTCTTCCTGCTGTCATACGGTGAATCTGATGATTCAGAAATACTATCCCGAGGCGCTGAAATATCTGGCTCCCGTCGCGTCGCCGATGCAGGCGCACTGTAAGGACATCAAAAAGCGTTATGCAAACGCGAAAACAGTATTTATCGGGCCCTGCATTTCCAAAAAGGACGAGGCGCACCAGTATCAGATGGGAGTAGACGCAGTTCTTACCTTTGAGGAGCTTTCTCATTGGATGAAAGAAAGCGGCGTTTCGATCCCGAACGAGGCGGAACAGCTTCCGCGCCATCTTTCGCGGCTTTTCCCGACCGACGGCGGGATTATCAAGTCGATGGCGCCGGCTCCCGACGATCCGTACCGTTATATCAGCGTGAGCGGTCTGGAGGACTGTGTCGCCGTATTGAGTGAGCTTTCCACGGGTGCGTATCAGGGGTGCTTTATCGAAATGTCTTCCTGCAAGGGAAGCTGCTCGGAGGGTCCCGCAATGGAAACGCGGAAGACGCGCGTCGGAAATCTTCTGAAGATTCAAAACTATGCCGGAAACGAGGATCCCGGAATTCCTGCAATGGACAAAGCGGAATTACATAAAAATATGCAGGTCATTCCGAACAATAAGATTCTTCCGACAGAGCAGGAAATTTCCGACATTCTGAGACGAATGGGGAAGATCAAGCCCGAGCAGGAGCTGAACTGCGGTTCCTGCGGCTATAATACCTGCCGCGAAAAGGCGGTCGCGATCTATCAGGGGAAAGCCGATCTTTCCATGTGCCTGCCGTTCTTAAAGGATAAGGCGGAAAGCTTCTCCGACAACATCATCAACAATACGCCGAACGCGATCATTGTACTGAACGAGGATTTTGAGGTTCAGCAGATCAATAAGGCGGCGCTTCGCGTGATGAATCTTCGGAGCAGCTCGGACGTTCTCGGCGAGCAGGTCGTTCGTATTCTTGATCCGAAGCCGTTTATGGACGTAAAGAATACGGGTATCAGCATTCGGGATCAGCGCGCGTATCTCGCCGAGTATCGCCGGTATGTCGAGCAGACCATTATTTACGATCGTGAATTTAAAATCATTATTTGCCTCATGCGCGACGTGACCGACGAGGAAAACGAGCGCGGAAAGAAAGAGTATATCAGTAAGCAGACAGTCGAGATCGCAGATAAGGTTGTGGATAAGCAGATGCGGGTCGTTCAGGAGATCGCTTCGCTTCTCGGTGAGACCGTCGCGGAAACGAAAATTGCGCTTACAAAGCTAAAGGAGTCGATCAGCGATGAATAATCTCTGCGCGGACATCGGTTACCGCAGTCTTTTAAAGCACGGCGAACAGCTTTGCGGGGATCATATTGAAATTGTTGAGCAGGGCGATAATTCGCAGGTGATCGTGCTTGCGGACGGGCTTGGGAGCGGGGTAAAGGCTTCGATTCTTTCAACCTTGACCTCGAAAATCATTTCCACCATGATCGCGGCGGGAATTCGGCTGGAGGAATGCGTCGAAACGATCGCCGCCACGCTTCCGGTATGTAAGGTTCGGGAGGTCGCGTACTCGACGTTTACGATCATACGTCTCGTCGATAACGAGGAGGCGGAGATCATTCAGTACGATAACCCCATGCTGATCCTGCTGCGGGACGGAAAGAATTTTGAGATCCCGACCAACACACTGAACATCGGGAATAAAACGATTTATCATTCCAAGATCAAGCTTCAGGAGGACGATATTTTCATCGCCATGAGCGACGGCGCGATCCACGCGGGCGTGGGATTGACGCTGAATTTCGGGTGGCAGCGCGACGACGTGATCTCGTACATGGAGACGTTTTACGACGTCGGCTTTACCGCGAAAACGCTTACGACGATCCTGCTGGACGAGTGCAACCGCTTATACGGCGGAGAGCCGGGAGACGATACGACCGTATGCACGGTCCGGATCCGGAAAAGGGAGCCGATGAACCTCCTGATCGGACCGCCCGCCGATCGGAACGACTGCAATAAAATGATGTCGCTTTTCTTCTCGAAGGAGGGGAAGCATATCGTCTGCGGCGGCTCTACCTCGACGATCGCCGCCGAATACCTGCACAAAGAAATTAAACCGACCTTGAATTTCTTGGATCCTGAGATTCCGCCGACCGCGGAGATCGAAGGCGTTGACCTTGTGACC
Organism: uncultured Ruminiclostridium sp.; assembly: GCA_964456025.1. Classification (GTDB taxonomy): domain Bacteria; phylum Bacillota; class Clostridia; order Oscillospirales; family Ruminococcaceae; genus Ruminiclostridium_E. The sequence continues at coordinate 2,768 of CAYVZH010000037.1, read as the reverse complement.
GAGGGCGTGATCACGATCAATAAGGTGCTGAAATACGCACAGGATTACCTTGAAAACAACGAAAGCTACACGCAGTGGAGCTATAAAAAGGACGGCGCTTCACAAATCGCGCGGCTTTTATTCGAGGAAGCGACCGACATCAATTTCTATGTCGGACGGGCGATCAATCCCGCACATCAGAATCCGAACCTTCCGATCAACTTCAATATTAAAATGCAGCTGGTCGGCGAGCTTGCGGACTGCCTGAAAAAAATGGGGAAGAGAATTAAGGTAAGTTATTTCTGATTCGTGCAGAACGGAGAATAGTTTGAAAAATCTTCGATTTTTCAAACCCGTTGTTTGTGCCTCGGCAATAGCGGCAGGACGCCGCAAGGAGCAAGCACAAATCGCCGCATGGACGCGGTGGAATAAAAACTTGCTCCCAATCTCGGCACAAACTTCCTCCATAGGAAAGGAGTGATCATAAAGGTGAGAAAATTTGATACACAGGTTCAGTACCTGAAATATAAGGTGCTGCGCGAAACGGCGCGAATGGCATGGAACGGCACGCTTCTCGAGCATATCACGGAGATTCCGAAGATCATCATGCCCGGAAAAACGCCGACGCTTCGCTGCTGCGTCTATAAAGAGCGCGCAATTCTTGCGGAACGTGTGCAGCTCGCAATCGGTGGAGACAAGACGAATCCGAACGTGATCGAGGTTATTGATATTGCCTGCGATGAATGTCCGTTTGACGGCTATGAGGTGACGGACGCCTGCCGCGGCTGTATTGCCCATCATTGTATGGACGCCTGTCGGAAAAACGCCATTTATATTGACCATCAGAGAGCGCAGATCGATAAAAATGTATGTGTGGAATGCGGAATGTGCGCGAAAGCCTGCCCATACAGCGCGATCGTCAACCGGAAGCGCCCTTGTGTCACTGCCTGCAAGGTAAAAGCGATCTCCATGGACGAGGAAACAAAGGCGGCCAAGATCGACAACGAAAAGTGCATTTCCTGCGGTGCCTGTGTTTATCAGTGTCCGTTCGGTGCAATCAGCGAGAAGTCCTTCATTCTGAATGTGATCGATCTGATCCAGAAAAGTGAAAATAATAAAAAATATAAGATTTATGCGGTCGTGGCGCCGTCGATCTCGAGCCAGTTTACCTACGCGACGCTAGGGCAGGTCGTCGGCGGGCTTCGGGAGCTTGGATTCTTCTCTACGGTTGAGGCGGCGCTCGGCGCGGATCTTACCTCGTATGCGGAAGCAAAGGAGCTTGCCGAAAAGGGTTTTCTGACCAGCTCCTGCTGTCCCGCCTTTGTCAGCTATATCGAGGGACAGTACCCGTCCCTAAAGGAGCATATTTCGCACAATCTGTCTCCGATGGCGATGATTGCGAAGTACATGAAGGAGCAGGAACCGGATTGTAAGATCGTCTTTATTGGACCCTGCACGGCAAAGAAAATGGAATTCCAGAGGGCTAAGGTCAGTCCGTATATCGACTGCGTGATTACCTTTGAGGAGCTTCAGGCACTATTTGACAGCCGTGATCTCGATATTACGCAATGCGTGGAAACGCCGCTCGACAACGCTTCCTATTACGGGAGAATTTTTGCACGGAGCGGCGGTCTTTCCGACGCGGTCGCCGAAGCGCTGAAGGAGCAGGGAATTACGAATTTCGAGCTGAAACCCGTGGTTTGCGATGGGATCGAGCAATGCCGGACGGCGCTTATCAAGGCATCCAAAAATCTGCTCAGCGAGAATTTCATCGAGGGGATGGCTTGTGTCGGGGGTTGTATCAGTGGAGCGGGCTGTCTTACGCACGGGGAGAAGAATCGCTCCGGCGTGGATAAATACGGTCGTGAAGCGTTGGAAAAAACGATCGAGGACGCGATTTTTCCGATTATGGCAACGAGAAAGTAAGAAATTCCACAATAAATTAAGGTTATCGTACCTCCGATCTTTCGGTCGGGGGTATGATTTTTTATGCTTGACAAGTCAGCTGCTTTCATGTATAATGATCATTAAAATAAATCGTAATTTATGGGGGCACATTATGAATGAGTTGTGTATGATTATTAAGGATATGGTAAAGCCTAATTTCCTGAATATCAAAACATCTATACAAACTTATGACAGAGATGCTTTATGCTGTGGAGCACCTTGCTGGCGTTGGGTCTATCATGCGCTTCATTCCGCTGATAAGTGGTTTATAAATCCGTTTGTTTATGAAGAACCGTCCTTTCACGAAGAAGGAATGGACGATCCTGACAAACCGTGTTCGGTAGCATTATCCGATAAGCAGTTACTTGAATACCTTGACAGCGTTGAGAAAAAGACTCTGGATTATCTTGATACGCTAACAGATGAAATGCTGTATGAAAAACCGGAACAGTGCCGATATACACGTATGGAGCTTGTATTAAGACAATTCAGACATATATCATTTCATACAGGTATGCTGAATGGTCAAACAGCAGTATCGACAGGAGAATTTCCTATGTGGGTATCGGAAACAGGAAAGTATGTTGATGACGGAATTTTCTTTGGCAGATACCGTAAAGGAAAAATAAAACTATAAAATCCGATTTATACGATCAAAACAATAATTAAAACCACCAGTTCAGTCGGTAGTTTTGATTATGCCTGACAAGTCAGCTGCTTTCATGTATAATGGTCATTAAAATAAATCGGAATTTACAGGAGGAAGAGATGAATAAGCTAATACCCCAAATAGGTGCAGCAATAGTGACATTAACCGTTTTCCTTTTTGCAATATTTATGAT
>CAYVZH010000036.1:0-29099 GCA_964456025.1 uncultured Ruminiclostridium sp. | reverse complement strand
TCGAGCGGCTTTCGAGCGACGATCTGGTGCCGCCCTCTACGTTAAGCGCCAACGTGACGCCCGCCATTGAGCAGGTGATCCTGAAGGGTATGGCGGTCAGAAAGGAAAACCGCTATCAGTCGGTCAGGGAGTTCCGTGATGCGCTGGAGCAGGCGGTAAACGGAGCGCCTGCCGCTCCCGCTCCGCAAATGCAGCCCGCCTACGCCGTGGCGCAGCCGCAGCAAAATACACAGCAAGGCTATCCCTCGCAGCCGCAGAACACGCAGCAGGGTTACCCCTCGCCGCCGCCGTATAAACCGCAGCAGTTGAATTACAGCTCCTCGTGGTCGAACAATACTCCCCAAAATTCCCCGCAGCAGGGCGGGTATGGAGCGCCTCAGTCGAATTACAGGCAGCCTCCGCCAACGAACGAATACAGTAAAAAGCCGATGGTAAGCTTGGTGTTTGGCATTCTTTCGATTGTTTTTTCGCTCTTCTCGGCATGGATCGGAGTACTCTTCGGATTGGGCTTGGGAATCGCCGCGGTCTGCGTGGGCGTCTCGGCAAAAAATAACGGGATTCAGGACGGAAAAGTCACGGCGGGAATCATAACGGGAGCCGTGGGAATAAGTTTTACAATGCTTTATGTTCTTTGGTTAATTTGGTATTTATCGTGATCCGATTTTCCGGAACACACTTTAAACCTTGTTTGTCATTAAATTTTTTATATTTCAGGAGGATTTTATTATGCCTAACATGCAAGTTTGCCCCAACGGTCATTACTATGACAGCGACCGCTACGCGCAGTGTCCCTACTGCAAAGCGCCCGACAGCACGCTTCCCTCTTCGGGCGGCGGAGAGGTCGGCGCGACCATGCCTTTGCCCAAGGATTTTATGGAAAATCTCGACAAAGGCGCCGCGCCTGCGCCTGCGCCTGCCGCGGCGGTACCCGTGATGGAAAAAACCATGCGTCTTACGCCCGAGGATATGCAGACAGAGCCGGTCGTAGGCTGGATCGTGTGCATTGAGGGCCCCGATAAGGGCAAGGACTACCGTCTGCACAGCGGCAACAACTTTGTGGGCAGAAGCGGTTCAATGGACATTACGCTTTCGGGGAAATACGTGTCTTCCGAAAATCATTTCTGCGTAAGCTATGACAAGCGCCATGACCGATATTTTGCCGCGATGGGCGTAGGTCAGGAAATGGTGTACCTGAACGAGGAGCCTCTTGCGGGCGCGAACGCCGTCCAGATCAAGCACGGCGACGTTATCGAGATAGGTAAAACAAAGCTTATGTTTATTCCCTTGTGCGGAGAAAAATTCCACTGGGATTGGGGTGAATAATGAAGTATATTTCAAATAACGCCATAGACGATTTAGAGGAAGCATTTAACGCTTCTTTATCAAACGGCGAAGAAGAGCCATCGGGAAATCCGTCGGCCGCCGGGGAAATTACGGCGGGGGAAACCGCGCCTCCGGAAAATCCGCCTGCTGAAACCGCAGCGGGGGAAACCGCGTCTCCGGAAAATTTGCCTGTCGAAACTGCGGCGGAGGAAACCGCCGAGACCGAAGAAGTCACAAACGCCGACCCCGACGAAATATCGGACGGAGAAAGCAGTGCGGGAACCCTCTATACAGAGCCTTCCCCTGCCGTGTCAAGCGGCGGGGGCGAGGTTCAGATGCCGATCGCCCTGCTTGCGGTGCTTATCGCGGTAATCTGCGTTTTGGGCGCTGTTACATTTGCTCTGATCTCCAAGCTTAAAAAAGTCAAGAAAGATCCCGACGGAGAAGATCGGGTCCGGGTCGCGGAGCGTCCCGCCGACGCTGCCGCAAACGGGGATATGAGCAGCGGTGGTATAGGCGTTGCCGAAATGCAGTCCGATCCGAAGAAAAACGCGAAAAAAGGGGCGGGAAATATGATTTTTGTTCCGGAAATTCCCGTGACCGTCGCTCCGGCCGACGGTCATTCCGGATATAAATTTTCTTACCGGATCGGCAATGTCCACAATCAGGGCAGGCGCGAGGAGCAGCAGGATTCCTTCTGCATATCCGACGTAAGCAGCAAGACCGATCTGGAAAATAAGGGGCTTATGGCGGTGGTCGCCGACGGAATGGGCGGACTGGAATCCGGTGCTTCCGTGTCTCAGCTTGTCAGCAATATTTTCTTAAACAAATACCGCAGCAGCGCGATCCCCGACTGTAAAAGCTTTTTGTATGAGGCGGTGCTCGAGTCGGAGCGCGAGGTCGAAAAGTACATTGAAGTAAATCACGTGGACGGCGGCTCTACCTTAGTCGCGGTCATGATCCGGGAAGGGCAGTTAAGCTTTATTTCGATAGGAGACAGCTTTATTTTCCTGATCCGCGCGGGAAAGCTGATTAAGCTCAATACCGAGCATACCTACGGAAACCTTCTCCGCGAACGCGCCGCGAGGGGCGAGATCGACCCCGAGGAAGCGGAGATCAACCCCAACCGCGGTTCTCTTACCTCCTATATCGGGATCGGCAATCTGCGGCTGATCGACCAAAGCGGCGCGCCGATCCCGGTCATGGACGGCGACATTCTTTTCCTCTGCTCCGACGGCGTGTACAACGCGCTTGGCGACAACGCGCTGCTTGAAGTGGTTACGGGCGGAGACTTCGGAGAAGCGGCGGAACGGGTGGAGCAGAGCGTTTTAATGCAGAACATTCCCACGCAGGATAATTTTACGGCGGTCATGATAAAGATCACGGGAGGGGAGTAACCCGGAAGGCGCAGTGTGTGCCGTGCTTACGCGGGTGAATCAGAAAGGAGCTTTTATGAGATGTGAAAAATGCGGGATCGATTATAGCCCGCAGTTGGATCGGTGTCCCTCCTGCGGGGCTTCCGCCGCGCACGGCGGAAAAACCGAATTTTACGGCAGAGCTGCCTATTCGAGGGTCGGCATCGTTGATTTCTTTAACGGAATGTTCGATAAGCACCCGAAGGGTACCGCGATCAAGCTATTTATGTCGGGAACGCCCGAAACGACCCCGCGCGCCGATCAAATGCTCGCGCAGTGGCAAAAGCCGTGGCTGTTTTTCCGGCTTCTGGTGATCGGGTTTATCTTCACGCTGCTTTGCGGGATTATGATCTATCTGCAGCAGCCCGCGGGTTACATAACCCTTTGGACAATGGGCTCTTTGGTCATTCCTCTCGCGATCCTGACCTTTTACTGGGAGATCAATATTCCCCGCGATATACCGATTTACACGGTAATCGGCGTATTTTTTCTCGGCGGTGTGATTTCCCTTGTCATTACCATCGTATTGTATCAGGTGATCAACTCCCAGTATGGACAGTTTGTCTGGTTTGCTCCCGTGTATGAGGAGCCCGCCAAGCTTCTGGCGGCGGCGATCTTTATCAAAAAGGTCAACGCCAGATACGGCTTTGGCGGGATCCTTCTGGGCGGCGCGGTAGGCGCGGGCTTTGCCGCCTTTGAAAATATCAAGTATGTGTTCGATTATTATGCGGCAAGCGTGGCTGCCGCGGCGCAGGGGCAGGCGATCGATCCTACCGCGCTGCCGATGGAGGTGTTTATTTTACGCGCCCTGCTTTCCTTTGGCGGGCACGCGATCTGGGCGGCGATGTACTGCGGCGCGCTGGTTCTGGAAAAGGGCGACCGTCCGTTATCCGTAACCCATTTCTTTAAAAAGAAATTTTTGATTTATTTCGGCGCCGCCTTCGGGCTTCACTTCCTTTGGAATTTGTTATCTTCATTGGGCGTTTGGGTCAATGTTGTTTTAATGGTTGTGGGGATTTTCGTGCTGTTTTCGATCATTAAGACCTGCCTCGCCCAAGTGGTGCAGACGGCGGAAATGGCAAGGTTCAACCCGAATGTTCCGCCCGTATCCTTTGCTTCGGACGCGCAGCCGCAGCCGATCCCGCCGCAGGTTCAGCAGCCGGGTCAGAACCCTTATTCCGCGCCGCAGCAAAACACCGTGCCGCAGAATTACCCGCAGCAAAATGCGGCGCCGATCTATCAGCAGCAAAACGCCGCGTTTCCGCAAATGTCCGTTATGACTGCGGTCGCGGTATCCGCGCAGCTTGTGGGCATAAGCGGGCCGCTTCAGGGCAGAGCCCTGGACTTTTCCGATCAGATCATTATCGGAAGAGACCCGGCTCAGTGCGGCGCGGTATTCCCCGCCGACGCGCCCGGCATCAGCAGAAAGCACTGTTCGGTACGTATTGAGGGCAATTCTCTGATGATAACCGATCACGGCTCTTCCTCGGGAACCTTCCTGGCAAACGGTCAGAGAGTTCCGTCGGGGCAGTGGGTGCCGGTAACCGGCGTCTTTTATCTGGGCAGTCAGCAAAATATGTTTTCGGTCAATATAAAGTAATTACACCGTAATACGGAGGCCAATTATGGCGGAATCAAGAGTATTTCAGAAGGTACAGGACGTTACCGCGGAGGGAATCGCCCGCACCGTGCTGATTGGTCATAATAAAAATAACGGGAGGGAAGTAACTTGGAAGATATTATGCCGATAGAGGAAAGCATGACGGCGGGACCTGTCCCTTTTGGAATAATCGGGATCATTGCTGTAATTGTTCTGCTGATAATCGGGGCGGGCGTTGCGGGGTTTTTCATTCTCAGGAAAAAGAAAAACGGCGCCGCTGTTCCGCCGTCTCAGAATGACGGTCAGCCGGCCTTTCCTTCCGCGTTACCGCAGTCAAATCTGGTTTTAAAATGCGTAAGCGGCACCTTAAACGGAAAAAGCTACCCCATTTCCGGCGATCTTTGTATCGGTACCAACGCCGCCTTCTGCAATGTGCTTTATCCCGAGGGTGAGCCGGGTATATGCGGTATCCACTGTAAAATCACCGCGGCGAACGGTCAGGCGCAGCTGATCGACATAGACTCCGCGGGAACGTTTATAAACGGGGTACAGCTTCTGCCGAACGTACCGTATTCCATGCCCGTAGGCAGCAGCTTTTACATAGGCTCTCCGAATAACGTTTTCATTATTGCGGAAAATACCCCTCCGGCGGAAGCGCCTGTCCCGTTCGTCCATACGGAAAACACTCCTCAGCCGAAAAAGCGTTTCCTATGGATCGCGATCGTTTCCGCTGCTGCCGTGATCGCGGCGGCGGTGATCCTGTTTTTCCTGCTCGGCAGAAAAACCTATACGGGCGTAACGGGAAAAGCCTTCACCATACCCGACGCCGGCTTTGCCAATCTTGTATTTGACGGGAATGAGCAGACCAATAAGGCAAAGTACGCAACGAACCACGAGGGACACGGGTGGGGGAGAGATGAGGCGGATAAGCACCTGTCGGTATCGCTGGGTGAGGATCGGTTCATCGCCTGGGACATCAACACTTCGTCTGTCCTTTGGGAAGCGGGCGCGTCCTTCGGTCTTAAGGAGCTGAGCGACGCCGATCGTGAAAACTGGATCAGCGCAATATGTGATGAGGTCAATTACTGCTACTCCCTCGGAGACGGTCTCGAATTTTTTGACGAGGCAAACCTGACCGTACTGGAGCTTAACGGCGATAAGATCGCCTTCTATTTCTACCTGAGGCTGAGAAACAACATCGGTGAAAGCCATACCCTGGAGGGCGTAGCGCGCGCCGCGCTGGATCAAGGCGCCTTCCCCGATACCTACACGGGCGATTCGGGAAAAACCTTCGCCATACCCGACGTCGGCTCCGTCAATTTTACGTATGACGGACAGGAGCTGACAGATAAGGCGGGTTACTTTGTTAATTTTGACGACGATGTGCCGATGAATTCCAGAGGTATGGTCGTAGATCTGGACGAGGGGATATTCGGCGGGTGGTCGTATGCGCAGTGGGATTTTGACATTACGGAGATCCCGTGGAAAACAGGCGTGTCGTTTGATCTTAAGAATCTTGACGAACGCAATTACCGCGGCATTTCATTTAGTATGTCGTGCTATGGGATCCACTACTACGCCGAGGATCTGGAGGAGGCAGTCCTGACCGTGCTGGATCTGGACGGCGACGAGCTTACCTTCTATTTCCGCATTAAATTCAGTTATGTCGGCGCGACCCACACCTTAGAGGGCGTCGCCCGCACCGTGCTGATACCGTGGTCATAATAAAAATAACGGGAAGCTGAGTCATGACGGCGAAAGCCATACGCCGAAGGGCGCAGGTCACGCCATGCTGACCGAATATCCCGCGTAATACTAATTTCAGTCTAAAAAGCGTTTAAAAAATCAGGCAAAAATTTGCGTATATGATTTTCGCGCAGATTTTTTAACTATGCTTTTAGATTGAAATCAGGGCGTATCTGAAAACCCGCCGCACTCGTCAAAACGCTCATAAAACGCCGTCTTTTGCGTCAAAAAGCCTTGACATACGCCGGTATGCCTGCGGTTTTTTTCCTTAAATCCGACATTTTCTGTGCATTCTGCCAAGCACGCCGAGTTTTCAGATAAGCCCTAGTATAAAGCGCAGGTGACCGCATCAGGGGAAAATACAAGGCTGAGCCGAAAGAGAAACAAATGATTTTTTAAAAAGAAAGGACGGGTTTATTATGCTTTTGGGTATAGTTATGGTCGGATTGTCTTTTGCGGTGTGGATAGGGACGCTGGTGGTTCTGCTGACCGTGAAAAAGAGTGAAAACGATCCGCCCGAAAAGGACAGCGCGAGAAAGTGGACGAAATATTCCAATATCGCGCTCATTATCATGGTCGCGATTTGTCTCTTTATCCTTTATACGGACGTTTTGGCGATCGTGTGCGTCGGGATCTCGATCTTTTGTGTGGTAAACGCGGTCAGGCTATGTAAACTGAACGCACAGCCGCCGCAGCAAAGCTATGCTCCGCCGCAGCAAAATTACGCCCCGCCGCAGCAAAATTACGCCCCGCCGCAGCAAAATTATGCTCCTCCGCAGCAGAATTATGCTCCTCCGCAGCAGAATGTTATGCCGCAGCAAAACGAAGCGCCGCAGAATTTTCAGCAGCAAAATGTGACGCCGCAGATCTATCAGCAGGAAAACGCCGCGTTTCAGGAGATGCCCGTTACGACTGCGGTCGCGGTATCCGCGCAGCTTATAGGCGTAAGCGGACCGTTTCAGGGCAGAACCATGGACTTTTCCGATCAGATCATTATCGGAAGAGACCCGACTCAGTGCGGTGCGGTATTCCCCGCCGACACGCCCGGGATCAGCAGAAAGCACTGTTCGGTACGCGTTGCGGGCAATTCTCTGATGATAACCGATCACGGCTCTTCCTCGGGGACCTTCCTGGCGAACGGCGACAGAGTTCCGTCGGGGCAGTGGGTGCCGGTAAGCGGCGTCTTTTATTTGGGCAATCAGCAAAATGTGTTTTCGGTCAACATAAAATAACACGGAGGGTAAGCTTGTGCCTCGGCACAAGCCTCCTCAGGAAAGGAACGGTCATATTATGGCAGAATCAAGAGTATTTCAGAAGGTACAGGGCGTTACCGTGGAGGGTATCGGCCGCAGCGTGCAGAATTTCCTGCGCAGAAAGGGTCTGGTAGTTCAGGGCGGTAAGGCGGGACAGGGCTATCTTGTTCAGGCAAAGGAGGACGATAGCTGGAAAAAGATCGCGGGCATGAGCACCGCCATACAGGTCGAGATTTCCGACGTGGGCGGCGGGATCTTGGTAAATGTCGGCAACGGCAACTGGTCGGATAAGGTCGGCGCGGGCGTACTGGGCGCGTTTGTGTTCACACCGCTGGCGGTTTCGGCGGTCGTCGGCACCGTGCAGCAGTCGAAGCTTCCCGGCGAGATCTTCGCCCATCTCGAGCGCTATGTAGCCTCCGGCGGCAAGGATATGTACGCGGGAATGGACTTTACCAACGCGCAGGCGGGTTATCAGATCTGCCCTCACTGCGGAAGTGAAATTCCCGAGGGGCAGTCCTTCTGCTCAAGCTGCGGCAAATCGCTTACAAAAACCTGCCCCGGCTGTAAAAAGGAAGTGCCGTTAAATCTGCAATTCTGCCCGAACTGCGGCACGGACACGAACGCGATCCCTACCGTTTCCTGCCCGAAGTGCGGCGCGCAGATGAAGGCGGACGCCGCGTTCTGCATATCCTGCGGTACAAATCTGAAAACGCCTCAGCAAGTATCTGTTCCCACTCCCGCACCCGCCTCCGCCCCTGCCCCTGCTCCTATGGGAGACACGGCGGTGGTAACCGTGGTAAGCGGGCCCTTGCAGGGGGCAGCCTATCACTTCAACAGCGATATTACCATCGGAAGGGATCCCGCGCAGTGCAGCGTTGTGCTCCCCTCGGATCTGGCGGGCATAAGCCGCAAGCACTGTTCCCTCCGTGTACGGGGGAACGCCGTTTACATCTGCGACCATCATTCCACCGCGGGAACCTTCCTTGCCAACGGTCAAAGGGTGACGGCAGAGCAGTGGGTTCCCGTACAGGGCGCCTTTTACCTCGGCAGCACGCAGAATATGTTTTCCGTCACCGTAAAATAAGGCGGAGCTTTGAGGAGGGAAAGTTTGAAAAATCTTTGATTTTTCAAACCCGTCGTATTTTTCGTAGAAAAATACAATCCTCACATAGGAAAGGTTTGATCATAAATGGCAAAATATTGCAGATATTGCGGGCAGAAGATGAGCGCGCCGCGGGATAAATTTTGTTATTTGTGCCGCGAGCCCGGCGAGCCGGTCGATTTCTTTTACCGATTCGCGAAAAAGGTTGACATGGACAACGACGAGATCGATCTGATCCGCTCCTACGGAGAAAATTTGATCCTGGGAGGGCTGATCGCGGCATTTTTTGTGGGCGCCCTTCTGACCGCTTCTTTGGTGATAAACGCGGTCAGCGCACCGGAAGCAGATCGCGTTTCGGATTGTTTTATCGTGATCATGATCGTGATCCTGACTGTTTTTCTGACCTACGCGGCGATCGGCGTCGGGCTTATGCTGCTGGATAAACGGTTTGTGGACAGGAAGTGGAAAATTTCCGCGATTATGTTCTTTGTCGGTCTTTTCAGAAGCAACCGCGGGGGAGCGGCGATCCTATCCGCGGCGCTGACCTACAAAAAGAAAAAGGAACAGGAAAATCTGCTGGCGATTGCGCTTACGCACCTCGCGAACGGGGAAAGACCCGCAAGGAAAGCCGAAGTGGCGAAGCCGACTACCGGGTGGAAATGCCGCTTCTGCGGATATGAAAACGGGAAGGCAAGCTTCGCCTGCAAATCCTGCGGCAAGGAAAAGGGTACAAGGATTTCCTGAACGCGGGCATGACAAATAACGCAAATTCCCGGAAAGGGATCAATCAATTTTAAGAAAGGGTCAGAACATGAAGAAAAAATTACTGAAAGCCGTGACGTCGCTGCTTCTTGCGGGAACGCTCCTGCTGCCGACAGACCTGCTGCCGATCAGCCCGACCGCCTACGCGGCGGAGGCACATGTTTGCGGGATCGACGGCGATCACTGCGGTCACGAAGAGGTAATCCCCACCGAGACGACGGTTCTTCCGCTGGCGCAATATGCCGCGAGTACCGTTGCGGCGCCCACCGCGTCAAGAAAGTCGGGAACGGTCTACTGCTCGTCGGATTCCGTATCGGTCAGTCTGTCGGCGGAGAGCGGCGCGACGATCTATTACAGTCTGAACGGCGGGAAGTATAAAAAATACTCCTCGGCGATCAAGCTGACCAAAAACTCGACCGTAAAGGCTTACGCGAAGAAAAACGGCAAGAAAAGCAAAACGGCAACGTTCGAGTATACGCTTGCGCCTTCCACAAGCGCGGTCAAGCTCAAGCTGAGCGACGTCAAGGGTGGAAGGCAGATGAAACTTACCTCCGACATCAGTAAAATTAAGATCTACTATACCACCGACGGAAGCACGCCCACCACAAAGTCAAAGGCTTACACCTCGGACGGGATCAAGCTCACCCAGACCAGTAAGGTCAGCGTTCTGGCGACAAAATCGGGCTGGGGAGAGGCAAAAAACTACTATTTTATCCCGGTTGCCGGCTCTTCCGGCAAATCGAGCGTAAGCTCCGAGCTTTCAAAGTTCATTTCCAAAGGCACGGAGAAGCGCGAATGCAATGTTTGCAACCATGACGGCAAATGCAAAAACTGCCTCGGCAGGGGAACAGAAGGCTATGGTTCAAAAGTGAAATGTGCGTACTGTGGCGGTTCGGGGAAGTGCTATGCCTGCGGCGGAACGGCGGAGGTCACCGTCAAGGTGAACGTCATTAAAGAGAGCGCCGTTCCCAAGGGGAAGACATTCGACAAGTGCTGGTCCTGTGAGGGTGCCGGTATATGCAGGTACTGCAACGGAATGAAAATAGCGTTCGGCAGCTGGTGCACGAGATGCGGCGAAAGCGGGGAATGCTCCCGTTGCAACGGAGACGGCGGAGAATTGAAAAACAAATCCGGGTCTTCCTCCGGCAGCAGTTCTTCTTCGAGCAGCACCGGGAAAACGGACAGTACCACAAATAAGGATAGTACCACAAATAAGGACAGCACCGCAAATAAGGATACCGGCGGCTCGGGAAAAGTCTCTTCGGGCAATACCGGAGGAGGCACGACGATCACGGTTCCGAACACACCTGTCGGAGGCACGGCGAAGTGCGCCGTGTGCAAAGGCAGCGGTAAATGCAGTGTCTGCGACGGAACGGGTCAGATATGGGGCTGGAAGAAAAAGGTCACCTGTACGAATTGTCACGGCTCACGCCGCTGTCCGTTTTGTAAGAATGGAATTGTAAGCTATTGACAGCACAATTGAATGAACGAGGTATTTTATGAAAAAGCTAAGAAAAATGATTACCGCGCTGGCGCTGAGCGCGTCGCTCCTGCTCACGGGCTGCTCGGGTCTTCTCACTTCGCCCATGTCGGACGACGGCGGGCAGCAGGAGGCGTGGGGCGTGCAAGGCACACAAGGCGCACAAGGCACAACGAGTCGGAATGAGGTCGGCAATGTTTCTCAAAGCAGCACCAAAACCCCGAAGATCGACGTAAACGGATACTCGGTTACGGTCGCCGACGCGGTTTACTGCTTAACGGATAACGGAAATGCGATCCTGATGTCGGGCGAATATAACGGTTCTTACGTTTTGCTGATGTTTGCCGCTACGACGGGGTTTAAAGCAAACACATCCTTTTCGCGGAGCGAGTTCGGAAGTACCATGGAGATGACGGCGGCGCTTGTGGAGCCGTCGTCGGGTCTGGCGGTTGCCGACAGTACGGCGTCCGGCATTTCCTCCGCTTCATTTTCCGTTACGGATATTTCCGGCAGCAGTATGGACGTTTCCATGTCGGCGACGCTGAACGCGTATGGCTTCACTTACAGCATTACCGCGTCCGGCACCGTTACACTTTCCGATCTTGATACCTGTTCCCGGATCATTTCCGAATATGACGATCTCGTTGCAAGCGCCCAGAGCACCGAAAACAGCAACAGACAGCCGTTTACCTGTACGGGCTGCAAGGGCAGTCTTAAATGTCAGCATTGCGGCGGCGACGGTGTCTGCCCTGTTTGCCTGGGGCTGCTCGATCGCTGCTTAAGCTGCGGGGGCAGCCATGTATGCCAGTATTGCGGCGGAAACGGAATATGTTCTTATTGCAACGGCGAAGGCGTGATGTACTGATAGGATTACCAAAACGGCGGGTTTCCGAAGAAACCCGCCGTTTTTTCACGTTCCGAGTGAATTTTTCTCAAGGAACGCGTTTTTGGAAAAGTTGATCGTATACCATGAAACGACGGATTGATCCCCCAAAAATGTTGCGTTAAAATCTTTTTGTTCACGCGCTAAAGTTCCCCCAAAATCTGCCGATAGAATGATTAGAGTACGATTCTTCGGAAAGGAGCTTTTTTATGAATATTCCGTCCAATTCATCGACCGTTTTTTCCCTTGCGGGAGCTCAAAAAGGAAAAACCCCTGCCGCGAACGGATTTTCCCTGAAAAAGGAGCAGGAGGAGGGGGAGGATTTTCGCGTTCAGAGCTTACAGGAGCAGATTAACAGCCTTCGCACGAAAATTCAGGAGCTCGATGAGAACAAGGAACTCGACTCAAAAGGAAAAGCGGAGCTGAAACAGACCCTGCGGGAGCAGATGACCGAGCTGACCTCTCAATTGCAGCAGCGGCGGCTGGAGGTTCGGCAGGAAAAGCTCGACGAGGAGCAGAAAAAGGCGGAGGAGAGAAATCCTGCCGCCGCGGAAAAGCCGAATCGGGATCGTTTTACGAAAAAAGACGGGCTGAGCGGGCTTCTTTCCGCCTCGGATTCGGTTGAGACGGCGAAAATCTACCAAAAAGCCAAAGCGGGGAAGGAACAGGGCGCGCGGATCCTCGAACGCGAGGCCAAGCTCGATTCGCGCACGTTCAGCCGCGTCGAGATCGTCGGCTATCGTTTTAAGGATCTGGCGAAGCAATTCGCCGAAGAAAAGGGCGAGGACGCGCCGAATGAACCGAACGAAGAGAACGCGGCGGACGAAAAGGGGAATTTTAAGCTTGGGCTGTTTCGTTCGCCGGTTTTTGAAAAGGTGTTTGAAAAGCGGAGCGGTGCGGCGATCGAGGAAAAGCTCGAAAATGCCGCCCTGCTTACCGCCGAGGCAAGAAAGGCGGAGGAAAACGGCATAAAGGCGCTTTCCGAGGCGAACGACGATCCCGACGAGCGGGGAAATTTATCCCAGGTTTGATTGATCGCGCGGTGAAGTCTTAGCGCTCTAACTCAGACCGAATCCAATACACAGCATTCTCAGCATGGCGGGAACGTACATAAACGCTCCGCTCAGCCGATACCGCTCGCCGTGCTCATGATCTGTAACGCTCACGTCAAGACCTTTCAGAGCCGCTTCAACATCACCGACCGACAGCCTGCTTTTCTCCGCGATCTCATCAAGTCCGACATAGCTGTCCATGTCGCCAAGCGTTAGCTCGTAGATGGCAAAGATCACCTTCAGCGAATTTTTATCGCTTAGCTTACCGAGCCTGTTCCATATAATATTGATCTCCGCCGGCGATATTTCCTTCCAATATTGATGGCTGCCGAAAAACAACGCGCTTCCCACATACGCGGTTTCCCCGTCGTTTTCGGCGCAGACCGAGCCGCCCCAATTCATGAATCTGTCATCGTCCGACTCCGAAACGGACGTTCCCCACGGGATATGATCATAGCCCTTGGACGATACTCCCTCATGCAGAACAGCCGCCAGCCGGAACGCAAGGGTTGACAGCCCGCTTTTGTCCGACTGTCGGAACAGGCGTTTTATTTCCTCGGAAATATCATGGAAGTCTGCTTCGCGGGAGCCGCGGTCTAGACCCATAAGCTCGTCTGCCGACACGCCGAAATACTCCGCGATAACGGGCAGAAGCTGAATGTCGGGACAGCAGACAGCCGATTCCCATTTTGACACCGCCTGATCGGTAACGCCCAGAACGGCGGCAAGCTCCTTTTGCGTGATTTTCTTTTGCTTTCGGAGCTTCATGATTTGTGCGCCGATATTCATATTTACGGTCATTCCTTTCCTTTGTGAGGATTATATTCCATTTGCCTTTGCTCAAAAGGAGAATAGACAAAATGAAACGGTTGATGAAAGTTTTTGCAATCATTATTTGTACTATACTTTTCAGCGGTTGTGATACATTGCCTGAAACAGCGGAATCCGCAGGCACGACAGATACCGGCGCGATTTCACAAACAACGATACCTTTAGAAATAACCTCCGATTCTGCAATTGATGAGAGAACTTCCCTTCCTGATATTGATGAAATTGATACGTCGGTTACGGAAAAAAATGTCGGGCAGTTGAAAGGCGTTTCAGATTTTGAATTTTATTATGACGATGACGGAAGTATATGTATCAGTGAATACAATGGCATGAAATCAGATGTCGTAATACCCGAAGAGATTGACGGTATTCCCGTAACCAAGATTTTTCTTCCTTTGTTTTGTGGAAATGCCTATCCATACAACGATGAAAAGGATATTATTGAAACGCTGACGATCCCGAAAAGCGTGAATAAGATTATCATTTCTACAAACAGCATAGAATGGGGTCGAAAATGCACCGATTACTTTGTAGCGGACGGAAACGCCTTCTATACCGATATGAACGGAGTGCTGTATTCGGCGGATATGTCAACCCTTGTGCTGTACCCGAAAGGGAAACAGACTGAGGAATTTAAGATACCGGAACCCGTTGAAATAATATTCGAAAACGCCTTTTCAGGCTGTAGTAATTTGCACTCGCTGCATTTTCCGTCTTCAGTTAAAACGATCGGCGAATATGCTTTTATACACTGTACCGCTCTTGAAGAAATATTGTTCACGGACGGTCTTGAGATCATAGGCGAAGGCGCGTTCAGGGGTTGTTCTTCGCTGAAAATTGTTTCATTCCCGAAAACCTTGAAATCGCTTGGAGTCATTACATTCTGGGGATGCCCGTTAACAGAAGTAACGATCCCATCCGGAATGACCGAAATTATGCTCGATCCGTTTCACGACTGTGATCTTGAAAATATCACCGTTTATCCCGCCGGAGAAGGTCTGTCGGTCGAAAACGATATCATTACGCTCGGAGATACGTGGATAAAAATGCTTCCGCAGAGTGAGATTGAATCAGTAATCGCAGAAAGTTCCATAAAGCTAAACGGCTGCGTTTTTCGGAATTGTAAAAATCTGAAAGAATTTGCCGTAAAAGACGGCTGTGAGGTTTTATGTGTTACGGGAGATTTTTATAACTGCCCCGGACTGGAGCGTATGTACCTTCCCCAATCAGCTAAATACGGCTGTCTGGGCATTGAGGAAGGCAGTAATGTAACCATTTATACGCAAATGGGCAGCTCTGCCAACGAGGAGGCGGAAAGGCTTGGACTTAAGGTCATCTATGTTGACAGCTACGAGGATTATCTGAATGTTACCGAAACGGATTGATTCGGTGCGAATCGCCGTTCTGACAAGGGACTCATTTCTTTCCTATGTATAGGGTGTATGCTCACAATGTAATTGTAGCATGAAACGGGAAAGAAATCAATGGCGCAATGGTTTGGCGGGAATTGTCCGAAATCAACCTGCGGTTGGACAGGACGGAAAAAGCATTCCCCCTCCGCTTGACACTCTTGCTGTTTTTTGGTATACTTGAATTGACAAAAACCAAAGGGGGAGCCGCCATGTCCGTTGAAGAGATCCGCGCCGAATTTACCGAAATTTATCGGGAGAACATTACCCGCGAGGGGGCGGATCGCCTTCTCGACTATCTGACGAACAGATCCGACTTTTTTACCGCCCCCGCGAGCACCCGCTTTCACAGCAGCTATGACGGCGGGCTTGCGCGGCATTCCATTAACGTTTACCGCTGTTTAAAGGACTATCTTGCCCGCGAGCGCGTCAAGGAGACATATAAGCTCGGTGGGTATTCCGAAGAAACGGTCGCCGTTACCGCGCTTTTGCACGACATCTGCAAGACCGACACCTATAAGCGGGACTTCCGGAACGTGAAAAACGATCAGGGGGTCTGGGAAAAAGTCCCGACCTATCGGACGGAGGACGACCTCCCCTACGGTCACGGCGAAAAATCCGTCTACATGATCAGCGGGTTTATGCGGCTCTCGCGCGAGGAAGCAATGGCGATCCGCTGGCACATGGGCTTTTCGGGGACGGAGGACAAGGGGCTTGTCGGGCGGGCGCTCGAAAAATATCCGCTTGCGTTCGCGCTTTCGACGGCGGATATGGAAGCCACGTATTTTCTGGAATAAACGGCGGATATTTGCCCATAATCATAATAAATCGGAAAGAAACAAAAAGGAGCGGTTTTAACATGGCGGTCACGATCGTAAACGAAAAGAATTTTAACAAAGAGGTGCTTGGCGCGGACATTCCCGTGCTGGTGGATTTTTACGCAAGCTGGTGTATGCCGTGCCGAATGATGGCGCCCGTTCTCGAATCCCTCAGCACCGAGCTGGGCGGAAGGGTAAAGTTCGCGAAGGCGGACGTCGGCGAGGAGGCGGAGCTTGCCGAGCGGTATCATGTGCAGAGCGTCCCGACGATGATGGTCTTTCGCGGCGGCGACGTGACCGATACGCTGGTCGGCGCGGTCGGGAAGGAGCAGGTCAGGGGGCTTCTGGGCGTCTGAGATAAGCCACTTTGAGTAATTCCATAACAAAACCGGGGAGCGGCAATCGCTCCCCGGTTCGTTTATTGATCCCCGATCCGGATCGAAAGCCCCGCCGCGCTTTTCCCGTAATCCTCGGGAAGCGCGAGCGCTTTGTTCCAGCCGTACCAGAACAGCCCGCTCGTAACTTGAAAAAAGACGTGCATATCCCAGTAAATGAAATTGCTCATTAAATCCTTCCGAACGTAAGGGAGAAGCCGCTCCTCCAGCCCCGCGCTCACCAGATCGGCGTATTCGCGCGCGTATCCCTCAATCTCTTTGCAGATCAGTGTCCAGATCGCATTGTAGCCCTTTTCAAGACCCATGATCGGGAGCCGCACGCGCAGACCGCCGTTTTCCTTTTTCAAGATCCCGTTTTCGAGGAACCTTGCCGCCTTTTCCTCCTCGTGAACGGTCAGCTTTTTCTTCGGCTCCTTCGCCAGATCGAGGAGCAGGGAGATATTGTTCCCGTCGATCCAATGATCGCGGCTCCCCGAAAACGGCTCGCACTCAAACTCGTTCACGAAAAGCAGTTTTCCGTGATCGGCGGTATGAAAAATATTCGTAAGATTCGACCAATGCACGATGCGCAGCTTCTCGTAAATCGACGGATCAAGGCTTTCCTCGGGCGGGACATACTGGACGGTCATGCGGTAGCCGCGTTCCGCCTCGTCGGAAATTTTTCCCTCGTATTTTTCAAGATACCGCTTCCGTCCGCATTGTCCGAAAACATACCCCGCGATCGGGTAAAGAACCCACATGAGATAGTCGTACGGGAGATCGCTCCCGTAAAAGCCGAGCGCCGTGATCTTGTCTTTCAGCGCGAGGAGGCGGTCGGTGATCTTTTTCGGGAAATCCCCTCGAAAAAGGATCTCGTTCGCGTAGACCTGCGCTTCGATGTATGCCTGTTTGGGGAAAACGCAGTGATTGGCGGCGTATTTTCCTTTGACGGGCGATATTAAAAGCTTCTCCGCCGTCATTTTTTCGAGGATCTCCTCGAGATAGAGCGGCGCTACTCCCATTTCGTCCGCGATCTCGTTGACCGTTTTTCCCTCCCCGCGGCAAAGCACCATGACCTGCGGGCAGATCTTCGTGCTCCACATCAGCTTTGTCGCGTTTATGCAGGCATATCCGCCGAACCAATCGACCTGCGCGGGCGCGTAGGAAGATGTACCGAAATTTTTCATAGAATCAAACCCTTTCTTTAAGCTTTTCCGAGCCTCGAACAGCCTGCTTTTTACCGTCCCGACGGGAATACCCAGTTCCGCCGCGATCCGGGAAACAGGCTGTTCCTTTAAATAAAAACGGGTCATGATCTCGCGATAGACCGCGGTCAGCCTCGAAAGCGCGTAATTCAGCGCGGAAAGCTCCTCCCGTTCGATCAGCGCGTCGATCGGCTGAACGGCGTCGGACGGAAGTCCGACTGCCGTTTCGAGCGGGAGCGTGGGGTTTTTCTTATGCGCGATATAGTCGGCGTACTTGTTGCGCGCCATGCGCCAGTACCAGGAGTAGAAGCTTACAAACTCCTTCCCGTCCGCCCCCGCGCGAAGCGCCTCGTATAGAATATCCTGCGCTAAATCCTTCGCCGCCTCGCTGTCCGAAACGCGCTTCACGCAAAACAGATAGGTGTTTTCGATCAGCTCGGCGGTAATATGCTCGTTCATGGCCGTGATCCTTTCTGATGACCCTTTTCGTAAATCGACTTACGCTCTATAAGTCCGAAAAACAAAGAAAAGGTTCGGTGGTTTTTATATTTTTTTGTGCAAAAAGGGTTGAAACGGGCGGAATATTGTGGTAAACTGTTTATAAACAGAGAGGAAAGGAGAAATCATCATGAAAACCAAAAAATATTTCCTGCGAAAGCTTACGGCGGCTGTCTTGGCGGGCATTCTCGCGGGTTCCTCGGCATACGTCCCCGCGTATGCGGAGAAAAGCACGCAAAGCGAAAGCGCGGAAGAGTACGATCGGAATGAACTGCTGAAAGCCGTGGTCGAGGCTTCGTACGTCGGTCTTTCGCGTTTCGACCAACTTCTTTGGGACGAAAAACACACGGATTACAACACATGGTCGATTACGGACATTTACCCGGTTTATGATGTAGACAAGCCGCAGGAGAAGCAGATCTCGCACTATACCTGCTATCTGCTCAAGAATGGAAAAGCGGTCTCGAAGGTCTCCTTTTCCACAGCAGAAGCCTTTACATTCGAGCATGACAGCTTTCCGCTGATCGACGAAGCGCTTCTTACGGGAAAGTCGGTCGCGTTTGCCGTTGATCAGGACGGCGGCTATCTGATCACGGAGGATTCTGTCGAGCTGCTGGGTCAATACTATTGCGGAATTGTCAGCGATACGCCCCTTGAGGGAAAGGATTTTTCCGTTTATCATTCCTGCCTTTCGTCTCTGCGGTTCATACGGTTCAGCGATTACCGCAGCCATCGGAGCGAATACCGCAAAAATCAAAAAAGCTTCACATTTTATCAATTTGGCTGGAACGAATTTGACGGCGAACGGTATTATCTGAAAAAGGACGGCACCCTCGCAACGGGCTCCCTCACCGTTGGCGGAATCCGCTATAAATTCGACGAAAACGGCGTTTGTCAGGGCAAGTATACGGGCTTTACGGAATCAAGCAAAGGCAAGCGCTATTGGAAAAACGGCAAGCTTGTGAAAAATAAATGGATCAAAGTTAAGGGCGAGTGGAAATATTTCGCGGGCGCGGACGGATACTGCGTGACGGAGAATTTCCCGAAAATCGGCGTCGAATTCCCGGACGAAGCGGTATACGAAAGCACGGACGGCGGAAAAAGCTGGACAAAAAACAAGGAAGCGCAGACTCCCATATACGCGAGATGTGAGGGAGAATACCCTGTCCGACCGTCGGAGGCAATCGTGATCGAGCTCGGATACAATCTGTCGTTCATTTCCTTTGGAAAGGGACGGCTGTATCGCGAGGAAAACGGGGAATGGAAAAGCGTAAAGCTTCCCGCCGAATCGATCGCTTTCATCGATTCGGAATACGAGGTCGGGGAAAATGAGAAAATGCGCTTCCCGACCGCGTTCTCCTTCCGTGTTCCGCTTGAAGGGAAATACCGCTATACGCTGGAGCTGGGCGATATAAAAAGAAATCAGTACATGGTTTCCGTCGAATTCTGGGTAGTCGAATAATCCTTCCCCCTTATGGGATTCCATAAGGGGGAATTTTTTCGGTATATCAGCTTTTTCCGCAGAACAGCCCGTAATCGCAGAAGCGGCAGGCGTTCTCCGAGGGGCAGGCGCTCACCATGCCGCCCCCGGTCTCCATCGCGAGCGCGTTCACGTATGCCTTACAGTATTCCTTCAGGCTTGAAAAGCCCTCCCGCGAAAGGAGCTTCGGCGCGCAGTACCCGCCGCGCACGGTCCCGTAAAGCTTCGCGTAATTCTCGTTCAGCTCCGCGACCTCGGCACGTTCGGGCGATTCCTCGAGCATGATCCCGCCCGCGGCGTGTTTTCGCTCGTTCGCTTGCTTCTGCTTTTTTGCGTCGCTCTCCCGCGAAAGCGCGTTCCCCTTCCCGAAGCTGTCCGCCCCGATCGGACGGTATAAAACCGAGGAAGGCTCCGCGCCGTATTCCTCGCAAAGCCCGAACAGGTACAGGAGCATCTGAAGATCCTCGCCCCGATACACGTCCGCCAGATCAACGGTATTTTTCCCGCGCTTATAGTCGATCACGCGGAGGTAATTTTTCCCGTTCTGCTGTGAAATTTCGAGCCGGTCACAGATCCCCTTGACCGTAATGCCGCCGAAGCGGAACTCGACGGTCTTTTCGGGAGAAAGCGGGGTAAAGCCGCTGAACTTCATTTCGTCGCGAAGCCGCACCGCCGCCCGCGCTGCGAGCGCGGAAAGCTGCCCGAGCTGATAGGAAAAGCGTTCCGCCGCGCCGAAGTCCCCGAAAAATTCCTCTTCTTTGAATTTTTGGACACTTTGCCTTGCAAAACGGGAAAGCGCCTCGTCGCTTAAGGAAATCAGCGCGTCCTTTTTTCCCGCGTATTCGGTCAGAAGCTGTTCGAGACAATAGTGAACCACCCGTCCCGAAAGCGCTTCGTTCACGGCGCGCTCCTCCTCCTCGCGAAGCCCCAGCCCGTAATTGCAGAAAAAGCCGAATTTACAGCGGTTCATGCCCGCGATCGCGGTTGGGGAATAGGTCGGGAGCCGCAAAAGCCGTCCGGCGTGTTCGGGGGAAATACGGTGACGCTCGGGATTTTCCGGACGGGGAGAAAGCGGCGGTTCTCCTGCCTGACGAAGCGCCGTTTCGACCGCCTCCCGCTCGGGAAGGCGGCTTTCGTCGGAAAAGATCCCCGCGAGGTATCGCCGCGCGGAAGCGGCGCTTCGGCAGTAAAACGCCGCTCCGTAATCATGTGTCAACTGTACGCCTGCACCAAAGCGTCTTTTTAAAAGCTCCAGAGACGGCGAGGGAGAAAGCTCCGTTCCCGTTTCGCTCACGGCGGGGAACGTCGCGTACAGCCGCTCCTCGGGGAGGTGGGTACAGCGGTAGAACAGGAACAGCTCGGACGAATACCGCGTTTCCCGATCGCTCGAAAACGCGATCCCGCAGCGGGAAAGCTCCTCCTCTTCTCCCGCGCTGAATGCGCCGACGGTTTTCGTCGAGCGGGGAAATACCCCCTGATTCAGTCCGCAGAGAAAGACCGCGCGGACGCGGTGGAAACGGCTCCGCTCGACGTCCCCGACCGTTACTGCGTCGAGCGTCTGCGGCGGCTTCGCGATCTCGACCGAAGAAAAAATCCCCGTAAGCGTCGAAAGATACTCCGAAAGCGGGAGCCGATACCCCTTCAGCGCCTCATGTGCCGATTCAAAGACCGTGACCATGTCGTCCCAGAGCGCGCTGTACTCGTCGAGCTTCTTTTTATCGACGATCAGCCGCCCGTCCTCCTCCCGCCCGAGGATACACCGCGCGTAAACCGATTTGTCGAGGTTCATTTCATTGCAAAGGAAGTCGCAGAGCGCGGCGGTCATTTCCGCGCCGTCCGCGTTTTCAAAACGGCGCTTTAGCTTCCGGAGCGGCTCGACAATGCTTTTCCGGAGCGCCTCCGCCGCGCCGTCCGCGTCGATTTTTTCCGGGAACGGGCGGAGCCAGTCCCGCTTTCTTACGTCATAGCGGCGGCAGATCCGCTCGAGCGAATCCGCCTGCAAATAGCTGATCGTTTTTCCGTCGCGATGGCGGACAAAGCCGCTTTTTACATAGCGAAGCAGGTCCTCCGTCTCAAAGCTCAGCGCCTTCAGGGTATCGACCGCGAACCGAACGACCGATTTGTGCAGGATCGGCTCGGGAATGTCCGCGAAAAAGGGGATCCCGTATTTTTTCATGGCGCTCTCTAAAATTTCGGCATAGACCGGCTTCGGAGCAAGGATCGCGATGTCGCGGCAGCGATAGCCCCCGTCGCAAAGCTCCCGTATTTTCGCACAGATCCAATCGCATTCCTCCCAAGGGTCGCGCGCGCGGATCAGCTCGCCCGTACAGCCCTCGCGATATTTTTTCTTTAAGGGGATCAGCTCCGCTTCCCCGCCGTTCATTTCCCTCAGCCGCGCGATCAGCTTTGCTGCCGCGCGGAAATGGGATTTTTCTGAATTCGGCGAATCGGTCGTTACGGGAACGGTCACCCTTTCCGCCCGTTCGAGAAGCGCGCGGAGAAAAACCTCCTGACTTCCCGAAAAGTCGTCGAAGCCGTCGAAATAACAAACCGCTCCCTCGTATTCCTCCGAAACGGGGATCAGCTCCGCCGCGCGGCGAACGTCGTCAAGGCGGTCATCGAAGGAAACGGAAAGAAGCCCGTCATACTCGGTAAAGATTTCGCAGAGGTCATTCATTTTCGAGAGCAGGAGCGGGGAAAGCCGATCCGCCCGATCGGAAACGAGCGAGCGAAGCGACGACGGGGTCAGCCCCGCCCCGCGCAGCCGCGCGACAAGATCAAGTGAAAACGCGGCGAAGCCCGGCTTTTTCATCTGCCGTCGGTAATATTCGAGCCGATCCTGCGCCGCGAGGGTGTTGAGCGCGCGGGTCATCAGGAGGGTTTTCGCGACCTCGTCGGCGTATTCCTTTGTTTCGCCGAAGCGGTGCAGAAGTCCCGCCGCCGCCCGCGAAAACATCGTGACGGTCACATTCCGCGCGGCGGGCGCGTCGATCAGCTTACAGACCGCCTTTTCCGCCTCGAAGGAAAACTGATCGGGGACGAAAAGAAAGACCCGCCGTCCGCGCTCGGCGTTTTCGCGGATCTTTTGATAAAGGAGGGTGGATTTCCCCGTCCCCGCCTCGCCGTAAATGATTTCGAGCATTTTTGATCAATCTCCTTCTTTTCGCCTTATTTCCCCACACAAAACCGCTTAAATACCTCGTCGATCACCGTTTCGCTCACACTCTCTCCCGATAGCTCATAAATTTTCGCGAGCGCGCTTTCACAGAGAACCCCCGCCGCGTCGGGTGTGACCTGATCCAGAAGCGCGTTTACCGTCCGCTCGGTAAGATCGCGCGCCTCTTTCAGACAGGCGCGCTGCCGCTCGTTCGCGATAAAGCCCGAAAAAAGGTCGAGCCGGGACAGCCCTGCCGCCTCCTTTACCAGCGCGGAAAGCTCCCGCGCCCCCTCTCCCGTCTTCGCGCTCAGATTCACGAGATGGGGGAACCGTTCCTTCAGCCGCGATTCGTCCAGTTCCCGCGGCAGGTCGCATTTATTGACGACGCAGACGCATTTTTTCCCTTCGAGCCGTTCGATCAGCCGCTCGTCGTCATTGTTCAGCGTGCGGCTCCCGTCGAATACCGCAAGGATCAGCTCCGACGTTTCGATCTCGCCCAGCATTTTCTCGATTCCGATCTTTTCGACCGTATCCTGCGTCTCACGAATTCCCGCGCAGTCGGCAAGCCGAAGCGGTACGTCCCCGAGCAGCACGGTTTCCTCGACAATATCGCGGGTCGTTCCCTCGATCTCGGTGACAATGCTCCTCTCCTGCCCGCTGAGCAGGTTCATCAGGGTGGATTTCCCCGCGTTCGGTCTCCCGACAATCGCGCAGGAGATCCCCTCGCGCAGCATTCTTCCCCCGTCGTAGCTTTCAAGAAGTGCGTTCAGTTCCGCTAAAGCGGCGGAAAGCTTGTCCGCTTCCGCTTCGCGGTCGAGATCGTCCTCCATTTCGTCGGGGTAGTCGATCCACGCCTGTACAAGCGTGGTAAAATTGAGCAATTGCTCCGACACCGCGCGCAGCCGCCGATATAAAGCCCCTTCCCGCTGCGCCTTCGCGCAAAGGAGGTACTGCTCGTTCTGCGCGCCGATGAGGTCAGCGACCGCTTCCGCTTGGGTAAGCGAAAGCTTTCCGTTCAGAAGGGCGCGCTTGGTAAATTCGCCCGCCTGCGCCGGCTCCGCGCCCGCGGCAAAACAGGCGGAAAGCACCCGTCTCGTGAGGTACAGTCCGCCGTGGCAGGAAAGCTCGGCAACGTCCTCGCCCGTATAGCTGTGCGGCGCACGGAACACGAGCAGAACCCCGTCGTCGAGCCGCGTTTTCCCGTCATGGATTTCTCCGTAGGCGGCGGTATAACCGTCCATTTCCGGAACGGTTTTCCCGCCGAACGGGCGGAAGATCTTTTCCGCGATTTCGAGCGCGTTTTCGCCCGAAATGCGAATGACCGAAATTCCCCCGACGGCGGGCGGGGTCGCGATGGCGGCGATGGTTTTCATCATGAAGATCCTTTCTGTTTTCCTTTTGAGAAAAGGAAACGAAAATTTTTTATGGCAGGATTGCGGCTTTTGTGAAGTCGGAAAGCTTTCCGATGATTTTTTGCACCTTTGCGCGGGTAAAGGTGCAAAAAATCATCGAAAAATTTTTCCGCTTTTGCCAAGGCGACTTTCCGCCGCTTTGGTCGGTCAAAGCGGCAAAAAATCACTTCTTTCCAAACAGTTTTGAAAAGAACCCCTTTTTCTCCCCGTCCTTTTCCCGTGCGGATTTTTCCGCTTCGTCCAAATCTTCGGCTTCCTCGTCCTCCTCCGGCGAATCTCCGAAGATCGCGCTCATTAGGCTCCTGCGCTCCAGCTCGTCGCCGTTATCGGCAAGCAGATATGTCCACGTTTTCGACGGAGCGGGTAAAACAACGTTCTCCGCGCCCTTTTCGGCGGCTTCCTCAAAAATTTCCGTCATTCGTTCAACCATCTGTCTCTCAAATTCGCCTTCGCCGAAATAATTTTCACAGGCGATCGTATACTCCTCGGCGGGGTCTTTTCCGCCGATCGCCGAAAGGTGAATCCCCTCGCGAAGCGACGAGGTATAGGCGAGATAATCCGCCCAACAGGCGTTTATCACTGAAAGGGTCGCCCGCTTTCGGAAGTCGGCGGGAACGTCCGCCTGCTCTAAAAGCTTGGAACTATAATTCGCCCAGTACGGGTCGCGCAAATACACCGACCGCACCGCGAAAACCGTTTGGCGGTGCTTTTCGTTGATCGTGTGGAATTTCATGAGCCGCACCCGCTCGTCGAGGGCTTTCCCCTGCGAAATGCGCTGCACGCGCAGCACCTCGCGCAGCAGCGTTTTGTCCGTCAGCTCCGCCGCTGTCGGGTCGGGATAGTGCCGCCCGACCAGCTTTTTCAGCTTGTGCTTTGTCATGATATCCTCGTCGAGTGAGACGAAAAGGCGGCTTTGTCCGGGGTCGCCCTGCCTTGCCGTGCGCCCGAAAAGCTGTTCGTTCATGCGCCCGCTTTCGGCGAGAAACGTTCCGATCACGTACAGTCCGCCCGCTTCGAGCGCCTGCTCCCGCTCCGATTCGTCCGCGCCGCCGAGTCTGATGTCCACGCCGCGTCCCGCCATGTTCGTCGAGATCGTGATCCGCCCGGGCTTTCCCGCCGCGCCGATCACCTCCGCCTCCGCTTCGTCGTTCTTCGCGTTCAGGACAAAGTTTTCCATGCCCTGCTCCCGCAGCATTTCGGAAAGGTGTTCGCTTTGGGCAATACTGTCCGTCCCGACGAGGACGGGCTGTCCCCGGTCAAACGCCGCCCGGATCTCGTCGGTCACCGCCGCAAGCTTCGATTCCGTATCGTAATAAACCGCCATGGGGAGCGCGGTGCGGTTCGTCGGGGTATTCGGCTCGACTTTTTTGACGATCATGCCGTACATCTCGTTAAACTCGTCCTTTGCCGAGACTGCCGTCCCCGTCATGCCCGAAACGCGCGGATACAGGCGGATAAAATTCTGCACCGCGATCGTCGCGAGAATTGTTCCCCGCTCCGTCACCGTCAGACCGTGCTTCAGCTCCGCCGCCGACTGGAGCGTGTCGGGGAAATGCCGTCCCTGCGAAACGCGTCCCGTAAACGGGTCGATCAGGCAGATCTCGCCGTTTTTTACGATATAATCGCGGTTTTCGGACAGAATGTGAAGCGCTTTCAGTGAGTCGTTGAGACGGCTCATCAGCGCGTTATTTTCTTCGTCGTAAAGGTTTTCGAGGTGATAGTGTTGCTCGGTTTTTTGGGCACCCTCCTCGGTCAGGTAGGCGTTCTGCGTTTCGAGGCTGATCTCGTAGTCCTTTTCGGTCAGGGTCTTCGCGAACGCGAACACCTCTGAAAGCGCCTCGTCCCGCTCCGCCGCTATGTTTCCCGCCGCGACGAGCGGGATCCGTGCCTCGTCGATCAGAACCGAGTCCGCCTCGTCCGCGATCGCGTGACCGAATTCGCCGAAAACCTGCTCCTCCTCCGAAAAAACGAGGAAATCCCGCAGGTAATCGAACCCGCATTCCTTCACGGTCGAATACACGACGTCCGCGCGGTACAACGCCGCCCGTTCCTCCCGCGGCGTCTGCTCCGTTACGACCGCGCAGGTCATTCCGAGCAGGTCGTACGCGGGCTTCATCCAAAGGCAGTCCCGCCGCGCGAGATAGTCGTTAAAGGTGAAGATGTTGACGTGCTCGCCCTTTACGAAGCTGAAAAACGCGGCAAAAACGGCGGCGAGGGTTTTCCCCTCTCCTGTCGCGAGCTCGACCGCCGCGTCGTCGTCCAGATCCGCTCCCGCGCGGATCTGGGTATCGAAGGGGATCACCCCTGTTCCCTCCTTTAAGGCGAGAAATGCTGCCGCGAACGCGTCCTCCGCTTTTTTTTCACGCAGGGCACGTTCGCGCAGGACGGAAAGGCTTTCCGTCCCGGCGAGGGATCTTACGCGGGCGAGAAAGCCCTCTTGATTTTTTTCAAATTCTTTTATCATAAAAACCTGTCCTTTTATTTTTTTACAGGACTGCGTCATTCAAAGCGTTTTCCGCAGTATAACTGCACCGCCGCCGCGGCGGTCGTACACTTTCCCCCGTCGCGGATCCCGCATTCGAGTGCGCGCTGCCCCACCTCGTATTCGCGCAGGTTCGCGCCGCCGATACAGGGCGTAGTCAGTACGACGGGCATTTTTCCGGTCAATTCCTTCGCCGCGGGGAGCAGGTGTTCGGGGAGTCCGCCCGCGCCGTAGCCCTCTAAAACCGCGCCGTCCGCGCCCGAAGCGCAGACCGCGGAAAGCGCTGCGCCTGTCATAAACGGTGAAAGCTTTAAAACGGCAATTTTCCGGTCAACCGGCGGGTAGCCGAAAAGCTCCGCCCTTTCGGGTTCGCGGAAAAGCGTTACCGTCCCGTCCCGAACCTCGCCCAAGTCCCTGCCCGAAAAGCTCCGGAACGCGTCCGCTTCCTCCGAACAGCGCTTTACAAGCTCGTTCCCGCCGATGACGCGCCCGCCGAACACGGCGAACACCCCGCAAAGGCGCCGATCCCGCGCCGCGAGAATCGCGTCGTCGGCGTTTCGTATCCCGTCGCTGTCCGGCTTGGAAATTGGGGTCATCGCCCCCGTCAGAATCACCGGGATCGCGGTTTTCAGCGTATAATACAGGAGCGCGGCGGTATAATCGAGCGTATCCGTTCCGTGCAGGATCACGATCCCGCCGTACTTCCCCGAATCGCAGGCGTTCTGCGCCGCCTTGTACAGTCTCCGCCAATGGGCGGGGGTGAGATCGGTGCTGTCGAGCGTGAACGGCGCGAGCGTTTCAACGTCCGAAAGCCTGTCGGAAAGCGCTTTTGAAGCGCTCCCCGTCGGGGAAAATCCGTTTTTGGTTTCGGTGCAGGCGATCGTCCCGCCCGTTTCGATCAAGAGGATCTTTTTCATGGATTCGCCGCCCTTCTCAAACCTGTCTTATAAAACAAATTTCGTGTTTTTCGCGCGGCGCGGTTCGCCGTTTTCATCGTACAGCCGGAAGCGCTCGGGCTTTACGAAAAGCTCGAATTCCCGCCGCTCTCCCGCTTTGAGGAAAATGCGCTTCACGGCGCAGAGCCAAGGATTCGGCGGCGCGAGCGGATCGTCGGCGGACAGGTACAGCCGAATGACCTCCCCGCTGTCCGTGTCGCCGAGGTTTTCGGCGAGAACGCGCACTGTTGCACCCTCCCCGCTCTCCTCCGCCGAAAGAAGCTTGAACGAAAACCGCGAATAGGTCAGCCCGAAGCCGAACGGATACCAGACGTTTTCGTCGCTCTCCAAAAAGCGATAGGTGCGGTTCTTGAGGGAATAGTCGGTAAAATCGGGGAGCAGCGCGGCGTCTTTATAAAACGTCACGGGGAGCTTTCCCGACGGGGAAATTTCGCCGAACAGGATCTCCGCCGCCGCCGTTCCGCCATGCGGGCCGGAGTACCACGCGCAAAGCAGCGCGTTCATGCGCTCGTCCTCGAGATAGATCGAGCTTCCCGCCGAGAGGATCACGACCGTCGGCTTTCCGCAGTCCAGAACGGCTTTCAGAAGCCCTCTCTGCGGCGCGGGGAGGAGCAGCGACGGCTTATCGGCGGAGCCGTACTCGTTGCTTACGTCCGCCTCCTCGCCCTCCAGCCGTTCGTTCAGCCCGATACAAAGGATTACCGCGTCGCTTGCCTCCGCCGCCGTCTGCGCCTCCGCGTACCGATCGCCGGGGAGACCTAAGCCTTCGCTCCGATCCTTCTCATAATCGCAGCCCTCGGCAAACAGCACACGCATTCCGTCCGCCTTTTTGCGGATCCCCTCCAAGAAGGTGGTGTAGCAGGACGCGACGCCGTAGTAATTCCCTTTGAGCGCGTCGCGGCTGTCCGCGGCGCAGCCGATCACGGCGAGCGTCTTTATTTTTTCCTTGTTCAGGGGTAAAATCCCGTCGTTTTTCAGCAATACCATGGATTCCCGCGCCGCCGTGAGCGACACCTTGTTATGCGCGGGGGAATCAATCGCGGTAAACGGGATCGTTTCCGTTTCGTCGAACATTCCGAGCGCGAAGCGAACGGTGAAGATCCGCTCGACCGCGCGGTCGATGTCCGCTTCGGTGATCAGTCCCTCCTCGTACGCCTCCAGCAGGTGCATATACGAGCAGCCGCAGTTCACATCACACCCTTTTTTCAGCGCGAGCGCCGCCGATTCGGGGAAGGTGGCGGTGACGTGATGGTGTTGGTGGAAATCGGCGATTGCCCAGCAGTCGGAAACGAAATACCCTTCAAAGCCCCATTCCTCCCGCAGGATTTCCATCAGCGCCGTATTTGCGCAGGCGGGTTCGCCGTTGACGCGGTTATACGCACCCATGACCCCGCCGACCCCCGCGCGGACAAGCTCCTCAAAGGCGGGGAGATAGCTTTCCCGAAGCTCCTTTTTGCTGATCTCGGCGTCGAACTCGTGGCGGAGCGCTTCGGGGCCGCTGTGGACGGCGAAATGCTTCGCACAGGCGCAGGCGGTCATAAACTCGCCGTCCCCCTGCATTCCCCGCACGTAAGCCGCGCCGAGCAGACCCGAAAGGAACGGGTCTTCGCCGTAGGTCTCATGCCCGCGCCCCCAGCGCGGATCGCGGAAAAGGTTGATGTTCGGCGACCAGATGGTAAGCCCCTTATAAATCCCGCGGTCGCCCTTTGCCGAGGAGGATTGCCAGCGGGCGCGCGCCTCGACCCCGACAATTTCGCCGACTTTTTCGAGAAGCTCTTCGTCGAACGTCGCCGCAAGCCCGATCGCCTGCGGGAACATCGTCGCCGTCCCCGAGCGGGCAAGCCCGTGAAGCCCCTCGTTC
>CAYVZH010000035.1:0-29127 GCA_964456025.1 uncultured Ruminiclostridium sp. | reverse complement strand
TAAAAGCGATATGAAAGTTTAGGTCAAGCCTTTTCAAAGGCTTGCAGGGGGTTTGGGGGACAGCGTCCACCAAGAAATAAATTTTTTCTCTTATAATATTAAAAAAAGGAAGGATTCAATATGATCAGAAGCATGACCGGCTACGGCAGGGACAGGAGAATTATCGGAGAATACGAGATCACGGCGGAGCTGCGCGCGGTCAACAACCGATATTTTGAATTTAACGCGAAGCTCCCCCGGAGCTTTCAGTATCTCGAGGACAAAATAAAACTCCTTTTAAAGGAAAAGATCAGCCGCGGAAAAGTTGATTTTTCTCTTTCCGTTTACAATGTACAGGGGAAGGAAGCGGCTGTCTCCGTCAACAATCTCGTGGTGGAAAGCTATGTAAAGGCGCTTCGTGAAACGGGTAAGAAATTCGGACTTCCCGACGATCTCACCCTGAACAGCATTTTTAAAATGAGCGACGCCTTTAATATTTCCCGCCCCGAGGAGGACGAAGAAGCGATCTGGACAATGGTAAAAGAAACGGCTTCGGCGGCGCTTGAAAATTTCCTGAAAATGCGGGAGACCGAAGGGGAAAAAATGAAGGAAGACGTTCTCGAAAAGCTTGCGAACATTGAGCGTATGACGGAGGAAATCTGTACTTATTCCGCCGAAAATATCAATGCGTACCGGAACCGCCTCACGGAAAAAATGAAAAATATTCTGGCGGATCAGCAGATCGACGAATCGAGAATCTTGCTCGAAGCAGGGATTTTTGCGGAAAAAACGGCGGTGGACGAGGAAACCGTTCGTTTAAAGAGTCATTTTTTACAGCTTCGGAATATGCTTGATACGGCAAAGGAACCGATCGGAAGAAAGCTTGATTTTCTGATCCAAGAGATCAACCGCGAGGTTAATACCGTCGGCTCAAAGGCGCAGGAGCTGAGAATCACGAAAATTGTCATTGAAGCGAAAAACGAGATCGAAAAAATCAGGGAGCAGATCCAGAATATCGAATAATTTTTCAAATCCGTATCGGTCGTATGAGCCGATACGGATTTTTTCTCAAAATTGCACAAATTATGAAGGTTAAATTTATCCGAAATTTACTTGAAAATCTTCCCGCTTTATGCTAAAATAAGAATGAGTTATTGTCGAATTATTTTGGGGGAGTTTTCCATGAATTCTTTTAATGATATTTTTGAATTGATGAAAAAAAATCTCGACGTGTCGGATACCGCGAGACGGCTCTGGATCGAGCCGATCAAACCGGTTAAGCTGAACAACAATAAGGTCGTTCTTTACATCGCCGACAGCTATGTCAAAAAAATCGTCGAGGAAAATTACAGCGATACCTTTAAAAAGAGCTTTAAAGAAATTCTCGGCTTTGATGTGGAGCTTGAATTCCTGACCGATGAGAATCCGGCGCCGCCTCCGCCGAAGGATCCCATGCTCAGCCTGAGCGAGCCGATCCCGGAGCTTCAGGACGATGACAATATTGTAAAAAAGCTCCACGACAGCGAGATCAACAGCACCTATCAGCATACCTTTGACACCTTTATCGTCGGGGACAGCAACCGTCTCGCCTGCGCCGCCTGCAAAGCGATCGCGCAAGGACAGGCTCGCAATTACAATCCTCTTTATATTTACAGCGATCCGGGTCTCGGAAAAACCCACCTTCTCTGCGCGGTAAGGAACGAGGCGGAAACGCTCCACCCCGAGGCGAATATTGTCATGGTCTCGGCGGAAACCTTCGTAACCGAGTTTATTAACAGCGTCCGCAGCGGGCAGACCGAAGAATTCAAGAAAAAATACCGCACCGCTGATATGTTCCTGATCGACGACGTGCAGTTCTTTTCGGGAAAAAAGGAATCGCAGAACGAGCTTTTCCACACCTTTAACGAGCTTCATTCCGCGGGAAAGCAGATCATTCTGACCTCCGACCGTCCGCCGAAGGAGATCAACGATATTGAAGAGCGTCTTTTAACCCGATTTGAATGGGGGCTTCTCGCGGATATTGCCCCGCCGGAATTTGAAACAAGGCTCGCGATTATCAAGCGCAAGGCGGAGCTTTTAAACCTGAAGCTTTCCAACAACGTTATGGAATATATGGCGGACAAGCTGAAAAATAACATTCGGCAGATTGAGGGCGCAATTTTAAAAATGAACGCCATGGCAATGCTGACCGAGACTTCTCCGACCTTGAACATGGCGCAGAACATTATCCGCGACGTTATGACCGAGCAGCAGCCTGTTCCGATTACAGTTGAAAAGGTCATATCCGAGGTTTCGCATATCTTTAATGTTTCCCCCGAGGAGCTTCGTTCGCAAAACCGGAATTCTCAGATCTCCACTGCCAGACAGGTCGCGATCTATGTCATCAGCCGCGTGACCGGGCTTTCCTATACCTCGATTGGAAAGGAATTCGGCGGCCGCGATCACTCGACCATCGTTTACGCGACAAATAAGGTAAAGCGCGTCATGAAAAAGGATCCCGCCTATCGCGCAACAGTCGAGGATCTCATCAAAAATATCGGTAATATGTGATTTTGTTTGAGAAATTTTTTAAGAGATAATTAAGAGAGATAAATATTTATTTTGGGGACGCTGTCCCCAAACCCCTGCTTCCTTTTGTAGCCAAAAGGAAGCGAAAAGCAATATCTCTTTATATAGAATAGGTAAAACAAAACTCTGTTTTATGATTCAAATTTTCTATAAGATCGTTGAAAATCACAAATTCTTTTCTTAATATCAATAAGTAAAAGCGATATGAAAGTTTAGGTCAAGCCTTTTCAAAGGCTTGCAGGGGGTTTGAGGGACAGCGTCCCCCGGTAATATATATTCTTCTCTTAAAATTCTCTTAATAATTTCTCTAATAAATTTTAACCTTTTCTTGAACATTCCACTGCCGGATTTTCAACGGGCGGTGGAATGTGGAAAGTGTTGAAAGATCATTTCACCGAAGCAGAATTTTTTCAACCGGATTTTCCCGGCAAAAAATGGCTTTCCGATCGAGAAAATCCGGGTTTTCCACTTTTTCCCGTCCCCTACTATCACTACTAAAAATAGAAGTGTTGTTGTGTTTGTTCTTTGGTAAAAAATTTCTTTTCCTTTTAGATACAAAGCTGTCAGCTTAAACTGTCAATTGAAAAAATCCCACACATTCTTAACTATTGCAGATCTATATAAAAAAGATATTGCTTTTCGCTTCCTTTTGGTTACAAAAGGAAGCAGGGGTTTGGGGACAGCGTCCCCAAATAAATAAAAATTTTCTTATATTATTTCTAAAAAAAGAAAGGAATCCTCTATGAAATTCACGATTGAAAGAAACGTTCTCTCCGAAGCGCTGATCAATGCTTCAAAAGCAAGCTCCGCGCGCTCGTCCATTCCCGCGCTTGAGGGAGTGCTGATCCACCTGAGCGACGGAAAAATCACCGTTACGGGCTATGATCTCGAAATGGGGATCAAGTGTATCGTAGAGCCGACCGAGTCGATCGAGGAAGGCGAGGTTGTCGTAAACGCGAAGGTTTTCGGCGAAATGATCCGGAAAATGCCGGCGGGGATCGTGGAAATTTCCACGGAAAACGAGGTTAACGTGACGCTTCGTGCGGGAACGATCGAATACAACGTTGTCGGCGTTTCGGGGGATCAGTATCCGAATATCCCCGAGCTTCGCAATGACATTACCTTTTATATAGAAGAATCGGTTCTGAAAAGCATGATCCGCCAGACCTTCCACGCAATCGCGACCACCGATATTAAAGCCGTTCACATGGGAAGCAAGTTTCACATTGAGAACAACCGTCTGAGCGTGGTTTCGGTGGACGGTGTGCGCATGGCGAAGCGCGAAGAGCCGGTTCAGTACGAAGACATTGATTTCGTCGTGCCGAGCAAGACTCTCGGCGAGCTTCTGCGCATTTTAAGTGACAAATCTTCCGATTCCGACAAGGAAGAGGAGGAAAAGAAAATCGCCGTTTGTATCGACCGCAGCCAGATCTGTTTTTCCAAGGACGATTATATGATCATTTCGCGGCTTCTCGAGGGCGCGTTTATCGACTATAACCGGATCATGAATTTTAATGAGGATACCTCCGCGGTTCTGAATGCCCGCGAATTTTCCGAAGCGCTCGACCGTACGCTTTTACTCAATACGGATCGCTACAAATGCCCGGTGATCTGTAAGTTTGAAAATGATACCCTTTCGATCGACATTCGCACCGCGATCGGAAAAATGAGTGATACGATGAAAATTCAATACAGCGGCGCAAAACTCGAGATCGCGTTCAACGCAAAGTATATGATTGATTCCCTCCGCAACAGCGAGTGCGACGAGGTCAAGGTGGATTTCTGCGGCCCGCTTTCCCCGATCCGGATCAAACCCCTGAATGACGACAGCTATATCGGGATCGTTCTTCCTGTTCGGAACAAGTGATTTTTATAGAGAAATAAAAGAGATGAATATATTTTTTTGGGGACGCTGTCCCCAAACCCCTGCTTTCTTTTGTCACCAAAAGGAAGCGAAAAGCAATATTGCTTTATAGAGAATATCACAAAATGAATGTTTGTGATATGATTCAATTTTATGATAAAACAATCAAATAGAGCAATATTTTATTATACAGTAAATTAGAAAAATCAATATAAAAGTTTAGGTCAAGCCTTTTTAAAGGCTTGCAGGGGGTCTGGGGGACAGCGTCACCCAGTAATGTATTTTTTTCTAATAAATTTCTTAAAAAATCTCTTAAGAAAAAGGAGAAATTTCCATGCAGCACAAATTTTTCGGCGTTTTCTATACTTTGATCTGCTTTTTCGGTTCTATGTTAATTGCGTTCGGCGCGGAATTTCTGGTAGACGCGAATTGTGTTTTTTTCGGGTTGATCTTTCTTTCTTTATTTTTTCTGATTTTCGGGATCGTTCTTTGTGCGAAGCGAAAAGTTAATCTCTTTCCATTCTACTGGGAGGTTATTGTAACTGAAATTATACTTGCTGTATTGGTTTTGCCGACGGGTTTTTTGGAAAAATTTATTGAGTTTCGAGGTCGATTTCATTCTGATTGGGGAATCATCTGGGTGATTTATATGATCGTTCCTGCGATTGCTCTCTTCTTGCTGGCAATCATTACAGGAATGATGGATTTTTTCCGCTATCTTTCCGAGCAGGGAGTTTTTGAAGTTAAAGAAGAAGATAAGGTAAGGTTTTTATAATGATGGAGAAAATAAAAGTAAATCCTCCTTTTATCAAGCTGGAGCAGTTTTTAAAATTTGCCAACGTTGCCGAAACGGGCGGAATGGCAAAACAAATGATCTTAGACGGAATCGTTCACGTGAACGGCGAGCCGTGCACGATGCGCGGAAAAAAGCTCTATCACGGAGATCAAGTCTCTGTCTTTTTTGAAGAGGGTACGGAGGAGCTCCTCTGTATAGCGGAAGAATGATTTTAAAAAGTCTCAGCGTCCGGAATTTTCGCAATATCGCCTCGGCGGATTTTACGTTTCACCCGAAAAGGAATCTTTTTATCGGCAACAATGCCCAGGGGAAAACGAATCTGTGCGAGGCTGTTTCCGTTTGCTTCGGGAAAAGCTTTCGGACGGCGAAGCCTGTTGAGCTTGTCCCATTTTCCGCTTCGGAGGAGGACGAAACGACGATCCGGCTTGTCTTTTCCTTTCACGAAGACGACCGCGAGCACGTACTCCTGTACAAACAAAAAAAGAACCGTTTCCTTCTGACCTTTAACGGACTTGAAATCAAAAAGGCGGAAGAATTATACGGAGCGTTAAGATATGTTTCTTTTATACCGGAAGATTTAAATATTGTGAAAGGAAACCCCGAGATCCGACGGAATTATCTGGATTTTGTTTCCAATATGATGAATCGTGTTCATCAAACGAAGCTTTATGAATACCAAAAGGCGCTCAGGCAGAAGAACAACCTTCTTTCAAAAATCGAATATTTTACCGAAAATACCGACGCGATGATCCAGAGCTGGAATGAAACGCTGGCAAGGCTCGGGGTCAATGTGATGTGCGGACGGTTAAAATACTTCCGTCTTTTGAATCAATACGCGATGGAATATTACGAACAGTTGAATCAGAATAAAGAAAAACTTTCCGTAAATTATGAAAGCTCGGTCATGAAGGAAATTCCCTACGATCCGGAGGACGTTTTTTTCCTGTTAGAGACTTATTCCAGAAGATTAAGTGAAACGTATGAACGGGAAAAACGAATGGGGTATACCGTCGTCGGCGTTCATCGGGACGATCTCGGATTTTCGATCAACGGACGTTCGGCAAAGGACTACGCCTCACAGGGACAAGTCCGCAGCATTGCGATCGCGCTGAAGCTTGCCGAGGCGCGCATGATCCGGGAGCGGAGCGGGAATACTCCCGTTATCATTCTGGACGACGTCCTGAGCGAGCTGGACGAGTACCGCCGCCGCTTCGTCCTCAACCATATTGAGCAACTTCAGACCTTCCTCACCTCCTGCCAATTCGACAGCACGGAGGAACTGAAGGACGGAAAAATCTGGCGTGTAAACGGCGGGGAATTTATTGAGATTGAATAAGAGAATTTTAAGAAAGAAAATATATTACCGGGGGACGCTGTCCCTCAAACCCCCTGCAAGCCTTTAAAAAGGCTTGATCTAAACTTTACTATCGCTTTTTCACAATTGTGATAAAAGAAAATTCTGTTCTATTCGACAATTTTGCAGAAAGATAAAATCATAGTACAGACTATACTTTTCTTCTACACTATATAAAGCATTATTGCCTTTCGCTTCCTTTCGGTGGCGAAAGGAAGCAGGGGTTTGGGGACAGGGTCTCCAAAAAAACATATATATTTCTCTTAGAATTCTCTTAAAAAAATCTCTCAAAAAAAGGAGGAACCATGTATTTATATTTAGGGAATGACGTTGTGGTGGAGGAAAAAGAGGTTTTAGGGGTATTTGATCTGGAGCGGGTGACGGTAGACCGGTACATGAAGGACTTTTTAAACGCGCGGCGGAAGCGGGGAGAAATTTACTATGTAACGCTCGATCTGCCGAAAAGCATTGTTGTCTGCACGGATCGGACATATGTATGCGGCGTGAGCACCGACACGGTCAAAAAGAGAGCACACCGCACAGAAAAAGAGAACCGAACATAACTGCCGCACCCGCGAGGCTGCCCAGAAGGGCGCTGAACAACAGTGAGGGGGCGGCGGTTTTTTTTGCGTCGCGCTTTGCGCCGTGTTCACCGATCCGTCGCAAAAGGCGTTCCGCTCCGTCGGAAATTTCTTTTTGAGCAGTATTGGCATGTTCGGGCTTTAAAAAAAGGAGCGCCTTATCAAAATATTTTCCGTCCGATTTGACTTCCATGACGAGCTTATTCACACCACGCATAAAACAGCTTCCTTTCGTTATCCTAAATTCTTCTAAACTATCCGTATTATGGGAATTTTTCCGGAAGATAATCACGATTTCGGACTTTTCAACCGGTTTTCCCGTTGAAAACGTTGAAAGCATTTCGATTTGAAGGTCAAAGAAAGCATTTTTCGTTGAAAACTTCGTTGAAACTGTTAAAATTTCCTTATTTTATGCGTTTTTTCGAGACAGGTATTTTTTCTTTTTTCCTCGGTTTTTTTGGAAAAATACGGACAGACCAGTTTCGTTATTTTGCTCATTTTTCAGGTCAAAATCCGTCCGTTTTTCTACACTTCGTTTTGTGCGGTCAGCAATAGGGTTTGCGGGATTTGACAAAAAAGAAATTTTTGGTTGTTTTTTACATACCGTAAAAATTCGGTAAATTTTTTTTATTACAACTTGTAAAATCCACTTTTCAACCGGTTTTCCCGTGGAAAGTGTTGAAAACCTGTCATTTTTTTCCTGTTTTACGCTATGAACAGTTGAAAACTCGGTTGAATGTGTTAAAAAAAGGCTTTGGAAAGCCATTTTTTCGGTTGAAAAATCCAAGAAAAAAGCGGACGTCGCAGCCGATATGAACAAATTTCCATTAAATACAATTCCGCAGCGTGCATAATACTAATTTCAATCTAAAAGCGTAGTTAAAAAATCTGCGCGAAAATCATATACGCAAATTTTTGCTTGATTTTTTAAACGCTTTTTAGACTGAAATTAGTATAAAATCGGAATTATTTTCCGCGAAACATTGCAATCATTTCAAAAGTGTGATAAAATAAAAATGTATGGGAAATTTTGAAAATTGTATCAAAAAGGATCAAAGCCATGTCTTTTTTATATGTGGTCGGGACGCCGATCGGGAACCTCTCCGATTTCAGCCCGCGCGGGCAGGAGATTCTGAATTCGGTGGATTTTATCGCTGCGGAGGATACGCGGGTTACGCTGAAGCTGCTGACCCATTTCGGGATTCAGAAGCCGCTCGTAAGCTATCATGAACACAATATCCGCGAAAAGGGAGAAATGATCGTCGGGCGGATCTTAAACGGGGAAAACTGCGCGGTCGTAACCGACGCGGGAATGCCCTGTATCTCGGATCCGGGAGAGGATCTCGTTCGCCTTTGCGCCGAGCGCGGGGTGGAAATCCGTGTTGTTCCCTCCCCCACCGCCGCAATGTCCGCACTTGCTGTTTCGGGACTTTCAACCGCGCGTTTTGCTTTTGAGGGATTTTTAAGTGTGAATCAGAAGCAGCGTCGGGAGCGGCTTGAGGAAGTTCAGTCCGATCCCCGTACCCTGATCTTTTACGAGGCGCCGCACAAGCTCAGAAATACGCTGGACGATCTTTACGCTTTTCTCGGGGATCGCAGGATCGCGCTTTGCCGCGAGCTTACGAAGATTCACGAGGAAGTGCTTCGCGGGACGATCTCGGAAATGATCGCCTATTATAGGGAGCGCGTGCCGCGGGGGGAGTTCGTTCTCGTCGTTTCGGGCGCGAAAAAGCCAAAGCCGCGCGAGAAAATGAGCCTCGAGGAGGCATGCGCGCTTGCAAGAGAGCGGATCGCCGAGGGAGTCAGACCTGCCGAGGCCTGTAAAGAAGCCGCAAAGCAGAGCGGCTTTTCCAAAAGCGAAATCTATGCTAAAATTGTCGAATAAAAGTTTTTATTGAGAGATTTTTTGAGAGATTTTATTGAGAGAAATATATTTTTATTACTGGTGGACTCTGTCCCCCAGACCCCCTGCTTCCTTTTGTGCCAAAAGGAAGCGAAAATCAATATCGCTTTATATAGAATAGATTAAAATAAAAGTCTGTAATATGATACAAATTTTCAGAAAAATGTCGAATTTTATAATTAAGAAATAAAATATTGCCTTTCGCTTCCTTTCGGCTCGAAAGGAAGTGGGGTTCGGGGCGCGACAGGAGGTCGCGAGGTAAGCGCCCAAGGCGCCGCATGGACGCGGCGCAAAACAAAGCGCTTGCCCACGGGGCTCCCCGAAAATATATTCATCTTTATTTTCTCTTAAATAAATTTCAAGAAGGAGGGCGGTAAAATTGGAAAACATACGAAAAGTGACGCTTACCGCGCCTCCGAAAACGCTGACGGGGCGGATCGTTCCGAAGCGGATCGCGGCGGATCCGACAACGGTCGAATATCTGAACCGCATGAAGCCGTTTATTTTCGGGAAGGAAATGGTAAAAGCCGCCGAGCTGGTGGGGCTTGATCTTTTTTCCTTTCTTTTTGTGCAGGACAAGCCCTTTTACGACGCCGCGAAAAAGGGGACGGATCGAAGCTTTGAGGGCGCGCATGACGTCGTGCGGCTAGCGATCCTGATCCATCTGCTTTACCGGGGGGCGGCGGTACGGCTTTTGCCGATCTATGCGGACGGGGACGAAATGATCCTTTCGGAGCCGGTACTGCTTCGGCTGAACCTGATCGACACAACGGCGGACTTTCGCCGAAAGAACCAGCAGCTTGAACAGTGCGCGGAAAAAAACCTGAAAAAAGGATTTAACCCGAACAGCCGCGCCTGTCATTTTTCGGATACGGCGGAGCTTGCGGCGGTAAAATATTATATGGGGAGGGTTCTGTCCGAAAAAGCCCTGCTCGATAAGGTCAATTACCGCCGATTCAGCAAGGGACTGCATTTAAACGGCCGCCCGATCACGCCCGCGCAGATGAACGAGCTTCTTTTAAAAAATCAGCGGCCGCTCTATTTCGATTTTTCGGACAGTACGATCCGGCTGAACCTCTCGGCGCTCTATGCCGTCACGTATAAGGGCTTTGAATTTTCCGACCTGTACAGCGTTTCCTATATTTTCTCGGAAAAAAGCGCGGCGGACGAAGCACGCCTGAATAACGCGGCGAGCGAGCTTTTCAGCCTGCTTTATAACGGAAACGGGATCGAGATCGCGAACGTTTTTGTCCGAATGCTGAAAACCTTTGTGAGCCTTCCTCTTCCCGATTCGGAGACGATGAGTCTTCCGCAGATCTGCCGGAATTATACGGTGTATTACGGGGTTACCTCCCTCGCGTACATTTTCGACAGCGCTTTTGCCAAAAATCAGGAATTCAAAAGCTATATCCGCCGAAGACTCATCAGCGATTACTGGAGCATTTATCAGCGGACGCTTCGGCTGAAGCAGCTCAGCTCGGTGATCTCGTTCTGTCACCTTCTGGCGGGAATGGATCTGGCGCTGTACCGCGATCTTCCTTCTTATGAGGAAAAAATCATTCTCGCGTTCGGGAGCGCGGAGCAGGCGATCAAGGAATTGAAATTTGAAAATTCAACGGTTTTTCAGACGGAGGAAAAAAATGAGTGACCCCTGTGCGCTTTGCCCGCGAAAATGCGGGGCGGATCGTGAAGAAAAGCTCGGCTTCTGTCAATCCCGAAAAACGCTTCGCGTTGCGAAAACCATGCTTCATTTCTGGGAGGAGCCAATCCTTTCCGGCTCGGGCGGAAGCGGGGCGGTCTTTTTCTCGGGCTGCGTGCTGCGCTGCCCGTTTTGTCAGAATTTTCCGATCAGCCACGAGGGAAAAGGGACGGATGTTTCTCCCGAGGAGCTGGAGCGGCTGATGTTGTCTCTCGCGGCGCAGGGCGCGCAGAATATTGACCTCATCACCCCGACGCAGTACCTTGAGGGATTGATCCCTGTCCTAAAAAAGGTAAAGAATAAAATCAATATACCGATCGTCTATAATACGGGCGGGTATGAGCTTCCCGAGCAGCTTCGGCGGCTCGAAGGGCTGGTCGATATTTACCTTCCCGATTTAAAGTATTATGACAGGGCGGTTTCCGCCCGGTACGGCGCGCCGTCGGATTATTTCGATTTCGCCCTTTCCTCCCTGAAGGAAATGGTTAGGCAGCAGCCGCGCGACGAGATTTCCGACGGCGTCATGAAACGCGGCGTGCTTGTCCGGCATTTGGTTCTGCCCGGGTGCTACAAGGACAGCATGGCGCTTTTCCGGCGGCTCGCCGACGAGTTCCCCGAGAAAAAGCCGCTTGTGAGCGTTATGCGGCAGTATACGCCCTGTTACCGCGCGAAGGAGTTTCCCGAGCTGAACCGCCGTTTAACGACGTTTGAATATGAAAAGGTTACGGAGCTTTGCGCGGAGCTTGGTTTCGAGGGATTTACACAGCAAAAGGGCTGTGAAACGATGGATTATACGCCGGATTTTTGAGGGTAGTATGAAAAATCTTCGATTTTTCATACCCGTCGTTTGTGCCTCGACAAATCCTCTCGGCACAAACTTCCTCTAGAGGAAGGGAAGATCATAATTATGAAAAAAATCATTTTATCCGAATTTGAATCGGCGAATGTTCCTCTTTCCGATGTGACGGCGGAACAGCTTTCCGAGCTTGCCGCGTTCATGCTGGAATATAACCGAAAGGTGAACCTGACGCGGATCACCGAGCCGGAGGAAATTGCCGAAAAGCACTTTCTCGACAGTATTCTTCCGCTGACCTTTTTCGATGTTCCACGTGGAACAAAATGTGCTGACATCGGAACGGGCGCGGGATTTCCCGCCCTCCCGATGAAGCTTTACCGACCCGATCTGGATTTTACCCTGATCGACAGTCTCGGAAAACGGGTCACTTACCTGAAGCTTGCGTGTGAAAAGCTAGGGGTGGAGTGTGCCGTCCTGCACGCGCGGGGAGAGGAAGCGGCGAAGGATCCGAAGCTTCGCGAGCGGTTCGGATTTGTGACGGCGCGCGCGGTCGCGGCATTGAACGTGCTTTGTGAATATTGCCTGCCCTTTGTGGAAGTGGGTGGATACTTCGCGGCAATGAAGGGTACGCAGGACGAGACGGACGGAGCGGAAAACGCTGTGAAAACGCTCGGCGGGGAGATCGAATCCATTAAGCGGTACAGCCTCCCGAACGGGGATCGGCGAAACCTCGTCCTGATCCGAAAGGTAAAAGAAACGCCC
This sequence comes from uncultured Ruminiclostridium sp., assembly GCA_964456025.1. Taxonomy (GTDB): domain Bacteria; phylum Bacillota; class Clostridia; order Oscillospirales; family Ruminococcaceae; genus Ruminiclostridium_E. The sequence goes on along the minus strand of CAYVZH010000035.1, from coordinate 16,825 downwards.
CCGCGCTATCCGAGAGCGGGCGGCGTTATCTCCAAAAAACCGTTATAACTTGGCGGTATAAGCTTCCTTTATAGGAAAGGAATGATCATAAATATGAAAAAACAACTGAAAAAGCTCATTCGTACCTTTCGGCGGAATTGGCGGCTTGCGGCGGTCGTCGTGATTTTGACGACGATTTCGGGCTATCTCCTGTCCGCTTACGTGCTCCGAAAGCATTATGTCACGACGGCGCAGCTTTACGTTGAAACGCTCGATTCTGAAACGGCTTCCCAGAAGGCGGCGACGCTCGTTCTCCTTTTTTCGAGTCCGCAGATGTACGACGCGATCAACGAATCGCTTGTGACGGGATTTTCTTACGCGGAGTATGAGCGAATGCTGACCGTGACGCAAAAAAACGGAACGCCGCTTCTGGACGTAAAAGTGGACTGCGATAATTCCGCCGCGTCCTTTAAGCTGATGGAAAAATATCTTGAGCTTATGCCGAAGGTGATCAAAAAATTCGAGACAAAGGCGGATTTTTCGGTCGTTCGCTCTCCCGAGGAGCCGAACTCGCCCGATTTCCCGAAGGACAGCGTTTTTACGATCGGCGGCGCGGTGATCGGCGCGATCCTTTCGCTCGCCTCGATCCTTCTGATCTGGCGGCTTGACCGATCCATCACGCCCGACGACGACCTGACCGAGGATTACGGGATCGCCCTGCTCGGCGAGGTACCCGATTTTGATAATGAGGTGGATTATCTCGGGCGGTGAAATGTTCCACGTGGAACAACAGGACAACCCTTCCTTTCAATAGGAAGGGTTGTCCTTGTTGTGTTGGCTGTGGGGAAGGAATGTTCCCCTCAAAAAAGAATCACTTTTTGCTCTCCAGATAGATCAGCAGCACCGAAATATCTGCGGGATTCACGCCCGAGATCCGTCCCGCCTGTCCGATATTGAGCGGTTTATGAAGATTGAGCTTTTCCTGCGCTTCAAGCCGCAGCCCCTTTACCGTCCGATAATCGAGATCAATCGGGAGCGCCTTCTGTTCGAGCCGCCGCATTTCCTTGATCTGCGCTTCCTGCGTCTTGATATAGCCCTCGTATTTGATATTTGTTTCGATTTTTCCGATGTTCTGCTCGGAAAGCTTCGGCGCGTCTTCATCAAACGGGATCAGATCGCGGTAGGAAACCTGCGGCCGCTTTAAAAGCTCAATCATCTTCACGCCCTGTTGAATGGGGGAGGTTCCCCTCTCGGTGAGCAGTCGGTTCAGCTTCTCGCTCGGACGGATCGTTTTTTGCTTGATCCGCGCGGTTTCGGCTTCGGTGATTTGCTTCATCTCCAGAAAGCTCGCGTAGCGCGATTCCCCGATCAGCCCGATCTCATGTCCCAAGGGGGTCAGGCGTTCGGGCGCGTTGTCCTGCCGTAGAATCAGGCGGTATTCGCTCCGGCTCGTCATCATTCGGTACGGCTCGGAACAGCCCTTCGTAACGAGATCGTCAATTAGCGTCCCGATATACGAGCTTGCGCGGTCGAGGAGGATCGGCGGTTTTCCGTCCAGCTTTCTTGCCGCGTTGATCCCGGCGATCAGCCCCTGCGCCGCCGCTTCCTCATAGCCGGAGGTGCAGTTGAACTGCCCCGCGCCGTAAAGTCCGCCGATCTTCTTGAATTCAAGGCTCGCGTACAGCTCCAGCGGGTTGCAGCAGTCGTATTCGATCGCGTAAGCGGGCCGCATGATCTCCACCTTTTCCAGTCCGCGGATCGTCCGAAGGAACTTGATCTGGACGTCGAGGGGGAGCGAGGTGGACATACCCTGTAAATAATATTCGTCGGTGTCCAGCCCCATCGGCTCAACGAAAAGCTGGTGCCGTTCCTTATCTTGAAAGCGGACGATCTTGTCTTCGATACTTGGGCAGTAGCGCGGGCCGACCCCGTGGATCCGTCCCGAGTAGAGCGGTGAGCGGTTGAGATTTTCGAGGATCACGCGGTGCGTTTCGGCGTTCGTATAGGTGACGTAGCATTTCACCTTGTTTTCGAGCGGTCTTGTGTTGTCGAACGAGAACGGGAGAATCTCCGCGTCCCCTTCCTGCTCCTCCATGACCGAAAAATCAATGGAACGGCGGTGAACGCGCGCGGGCGTTCCCGTTTTAAACCGCCGCATTTCGATCCCGAGTTTTTTCAGGCAATCGGTGAGCGGGATCGCGGGGGAAATATTATCGGGCCCCGAGGGAAAGCTTGTTTCCCCGATATGGATCGCGCCGTTCAGGTAGGTTCCCGTCGTGAGAATGACCGCCTTTGCGGTGTAGATACTGCCCAGTTTGGTTTTAACCCCCGATACCGCGCCGTTTTCGGTCAGAATTTCGACGATCTCCCCTTGCTTTACGTCAAGAAGCGGCTCGGATTCAAGCGCGTGCTTCATGTACGCGTGATAGGCCATGCGGTCGGACTGAACGCGGAGCGAATGAACGGCGGGCCCCTTCCCGCGGTTCAGAATGCGCGACTGGAGAAAGGTCGCGTCCGCCGCCTTCCCCATTTCCCCGCCGAGCGCGTCAATTTCACAGACAAGCTGTCCCTTCGCTGAACCGCCGATACAGGGGTTGCAGGGCATATTCGCGATGGTGTCGAGCGAGAGCGTAAAAACCGCCGTCTTTTTTCCGAGTCTGGCGGCGGCAAGTCCCGCTTCACAGCCGGCATGACCGGCTCCTATTATAATCACATCATATTCACCGAGTTGATTCAATGGGAAAACCTCCCCTTTGTCTTTTTTCGTACTGTTCGGATTGGAAAATTGTTCCACGTGGAACAGCTTGTCCTATTTCTTAGTGTCCGGCGCCGTTAATCGCCAAGTACAGGTATAATCGGGATCCTTCACCTTTATGCCGCTGGATTTGAGCGTATATATGCCCGGCTTTGCGGGAAGAAACACGTTCGGGTCGGGCGGGAGCGCGACAACGTCCTTGACCCCTTTCCGCGCCACTAAAACGCCGCGTTCATTATCGGCGGAAAGAACCTTTCCGTAATATTGAGAATGTCCCAGCACCTCTCCGTTTTTGGTAACATGTGTAATGCCGACCAAAACCGTCTTTCCGATCAGCTCTTGTAATGTTTTCGCCATAATATTATTCCTTTCCTTGATACTGATTTCCGATAAAAGTGTGGACAAAAATCCTGCGTAAAGCCGCATAAATCTAAGCCTTCGCTTGGATTTTTGTACACTTTTCAATCGGAAATCAGTATGAAATGCGACAATGTTCCACGTGGAACGTTACAAAAAACAATATATAGACATTTTCCTGCATAAAACTACAAGATATAGCTTCCGCCTGCGGAAAAATCCACAGGCGGACAAAATTTTATGATTCGGAGTCTTCGGGGTTTTCCGATTCCTCGGCTTCCCCGCTCTCTTCCGGTTCCTCTTCGGTCTCCTCCGTCTCTTCGGCGTCGTCCGGCTCCTCGGTTTCCTCGGCTTTTTCGGCTTCCGCTTCCTGCGCGAGAATTTCCGCTTCGCTGAGCTGTTCGACTGTTTCAAGCTCCTCGGTTTCGTCATGCTCGGTTCGGGTAAAGGTCACGACCTTATTGTCTCCCGTGAGCCGCATGACGCGAACCCCCTTCGCGTATTTCCCCATCAGGCGGATATCGTTCGCGCGAATTCGGATAATGACGCCGTCGGTGCTGATCAGAATGACGTCGTCGTCGGGGCCGAGCGTCCGGATTCCGCAGACATAACCTTTTTCCTCGCCGACCGCGTAATTTTTCATGCCCTTTCCGCCGCGCTTGCGGAGCCGGTATTCGACAATATTCCCGTTTTCGTCGCGTACCTTCGACGCGTACTCGCTCGGGAGCGTCCGCCGTCCGAAGCCGCGGTCGGTCACGGTAAGGATCGAAGTGACCTCATCGTTATAAATTTTCGCCGTTCCGACGACGTAATCCCCGTCGGAAAGCTTGATCGCCCGAACGCCGGCCGCCGTACGTCCCATCACGCGAATGTCGGTTTCCATAAAGCGGATCGCCATACCGCCGTGCGTGCCGACAATGAAGGAGCAGTCTCCCTCCGTGAGGTACGCGGCGGCGATCTCGTCGTCCTCCGCGAGCGTCACACAGCGCAGCCCGTTCTTACGGATATTCTTGAACTGCGAAAGGTTCGTCCGCTTGATCTTCCCGTTTTTCGTCACGCAGACGAAAAATTTATTGTCGGCAAAATCGCTTGTTTTGATCATGGACGCGATCCGCTCGTTTTCGGAAAGCTGTAATAAATTGACAATATTGGTTCCCCTGCTTTGCTTCGAGCCGAGCGGAACCTCGTAGCATTTCAGCTTGAACATATTCCCGAGATTGGTGATAAAGAGAATGTTATCGTGCGAGGAGGAGATAAAGACGTTTTCGACGAAATCCTCGTCCCGCTGCTTCATGCCCGAAACGCCCTTTCCGCCGCGCTTCTGGAGGTTATAGCTTTCGGTCGGCTGACGCTTCAGATAGCCGAGATTGGTATACGTAAGGACGCATTCCTCCACGGGGATCAGGTCTTCAATATCCACTTCCCCGCTGACCTGCTCAATGCTCGTGCGGCGCTCGTCGCCGTATTTCTTCTGGATCACTGCGAGGTCTTCGCGGATAATTTCGTACACCTTCGCGCGGTCGGAAAGGATCGCGTTGAACTCCTCGATCTTATCCATGATCTCCGCAAGCTCGGCTTCGATCTTTTCCCGCTCCAGTCCCGTAAGCTGCGCAAGGCGCATTTGCACGATCGCCTCCGCCTGCGGCTCGGACAGCCCGATCGTATGCTCGAAGTGAATGTTCTTATACCGCTCGTCCATGGCGTGAGAAAGGAGCGCGGAAAGATCGGACTGCGCAAAACGCTCCATTAACCGCTCTTTTCCTTCGGGAACGGTTTTGCTTGAGCGGAGGATCGAGATGACCTCGTCGATATTGTCGATCGCGAGCATGAAGCCCTGTAAGAGGTGCGCGCGGTTCAGTGCTTTTTCGAGGTCGTAGCGGGTGCGGCGCTCGATAACGTCCGTCTGGAAATCGAGGTAATGCACCAGCATATCCCGCAGCGGGAGAATTTTCGGAACACCGTTCACGAGGGCGAGCATGGTAACGCCGACGGTATCCTGAAGCTGGGTATAGGAATAAAGCTTATTGAGGACAACGTTCGCGTTCGCGTCGCGCTTCAGCTCGAGAACGATCTTCATGCCGTTCCGGTCGGATTCGTCGCGGATCACGGAGATTCCCTCGACCCGCTTGTCCCGTATGAGATTTCCGAAGCTTTCGAGGAGACGGGTTTTATTGACCATGTACGGGATCTCGGTGATCACGATACGGGTATGTGTTTTTTCCTCGACGATCTCCGCCCGTCCGCGGAGGGTGATCTTTCCTTTTCCGGTATAGTATGCCGCGCGGATCCCCGAATAGCCCATGATGATCCCGCCCGTCGGGAAGTCGGGGCCCTTGACGCATTCGAGGATCTGCTCCGCCGGGGCGTCGGGGTTGTCGATCAGGACATTGATCGCCGCGATGATCTCGTTCAGGTTATGCGGCGGGATATTGGTCGCCATGCCGACGGCGATCCCGACGCTCCCGTTTACGAGGAGGTTCGGAAAGCGCGACGGAAGAACGACCGGCTCCTTGAGCTTATCGTCGTAGTTCGTCATGAAATCGACGGTATTTTTCCCGATGTCCTGGAGCATTTCGTTCGCGATCTTCGCGAGCCTTGCCTCCGTGTAACGGTAAGCGGCGGGCGGGTCGCCGTCGATCGAGCCGAAGTTTCCGTGCCCGTCTACGATCGGGTAGCGGAGCGAGAAATCCTGCGCGAGACGAACCATCGCGTCGTAAACCGAGCTGTCGCCGTGGGGGTGATACTTACCGAGCACTTCGCCGACGGTGTACGCGCATTTCCGGTACGGTCTGTCCGAGGTGTTGCCCGCGTCGTTCATGGTGTAGATAATGCGCCGATGAACCGGCTTTAAGCCGTCTCTTACGTCGGGGAGCGCGCGGGAGACGATTACGGACATCGAGTATTCGAGGAAGGATTTTTTCATTTCCCTTTCGAGGTCGATGCTGTAAAGCTTTTCTCCCTCGTGGATACTTTCGATTTGTTCCAGTTTCTCCATTTTATGAATCCTTTTCTGTTTATTTTCGTACGAATCTGCTATGATAAAACCGTACTGAATATATGCGGTTTTGCGCAGATTTTTTGTCTACGGTTTTCATTGCAGATTCGTACCATGCAGGCGATCAGGCCCGCGAGATATTACAAAGTGTATAATCCGTTGGTGTTTTTCCTGCCTGTTTATGAAATGGAAAGCTTTTCCTCAAAATATGCCCGGGTTTGCGCCGCCTGCTCCTCGGAAAGACAGCGAAGCGGGATCGTGTGGATATACGAGCGGTTTATGAACAGGAGGAAAAGCCCGTCCTTTTCTTCAAAAGCAACCTCCGTTTCCGAGAGGGGGTAAACCGTTTTCGGGATCGGCTCGTCGGCTTTTTCCGCGGCTTCTGTTGCAGCTTCAGCTGCCGCTGCTTTAGCAGCCAAGCTCCCCTCCTCTACGGGATAGACCCCCGAAGCGGTAAGCGCGACGGTCTCGGTCGGCTTGTCCGCGTTCTTTTTTTCGATTACGGTCTCGATCACGATCTTATCGTCATAAAAGGAGGCGGTATAGGTCTCGTCGTCGAGCTCGGAAAGCGTCTGTACCAGCTTTTTGCGGATCGTAAGCGGCTTGATCCAGTTAAAGAAGAGGATCCCCGCCGCCAGCCCCGTTGCGATATAGCCGGGGATTCCCGTCGGGTTTTTCACGATCAGATCAACCCCGAGCACCAGCACGATCAGGTAAGCAAAGGTATACAGGATCCGCTTTTTCAGCGTGTATTTGTTCTGGAACGCCTTATAGGCGGTCTCAATTTCGTCGGTGTGCGCGTCAAAGCGCAGTTCAAATAATTTTGCCATAAATTTTCCTTTGGGTGAGAAGAATTTTAAAAGATTTTAAAGAGAATGAAAAGAGATTTTAAAAGAGAAAAATTATTATTTCGGGGCTTTGCCCCGAACCCCACTTCCTTTCGTAGCCGAAAGGAAGCGAAAGGCAATAAAAGCTTTATATAACGTATTGAAAGCGAGAAATTTTATAACTATTTGTCAAATTTACCCTAAACTTGTCTAATGGTAGAAATCTTTTCTTTTTGCAAAGCTTGTAAAAGCCTTATAAAAGTTTAGGTCAAGCCTTTTTAAAGGCTTGCGGGAGTCCGAGGGCAGAGCCCTCGGTGACATAAATATTCATCTCTTTTTCTCTTATAAAATACAAGATCAGCCCTTTACCAAGAGCAGGGTCGCGAGGAGGAGACAGGCGCAGGCGACGATGACCGAGATCACGGCGTCGGCGGTTTTCTTTTTCCGGAGGAACATCGTCACGCTGAGCGCGCAGAAGATCCCGACCGAAAAGAGGATCCCGCAAAGCGGCAATAAGAAATCCACCCCCGCGAAAACGGCAAAAATGCTTGCCGCCCACATCAGGAACATGATATATTTAAAGATCTTGCGGGGAAAGGCGCAGAGGTCTTCTTCCTCTTCCTCCTCGATCTTGTCCATGACGGATTCGTGGCGCTCCGCGTCCGCGTAAATGCGTTCCATGCGTTCGAGCTTGTCGATCTGCTTCTGGTTGTCATCTTCAAAATTCATGTCCCGACCTCCTTTTGTGAAAGAATTTATTTAAAAGAGAAAAGAAAACTAAATATCCAGATTCTCGACGTATCTCGCGTTCGTCTCGATAAATTCTCTTCTCGGCTCGACCTTATCGCCCATTAAAAGCGAGAAGATCATATCCGCTTTCATCGCGTCCTCTAAGCTTACCTTGAGCATGGTGCGCGTCTGGGGGTTCATGGTCGTTTCCCAGAGCTGTTCGGGATCCATTTCACCCAGACCCTTGTACCGCTGTACGTCCACCTTCGCGCCCGATTCGCCCGTAAGCTCGGCAATATACGCGTCGCGCTCCTCGTCCGAGAAGGCATAGCGAACCTGTTTCCCGCGCGCGACCTTAAAGAGCGGCGGTTGCGCGAGGTAAACGTGCCCCGCCTCAATCAGCGGGCGCATAAAGCGGAAAAAGAACGTCAGGAGAAGCGTCCGGATATGCGCGCCGTCCACGTCGGCATCGGCCATAATGATGATCCGCCCGTAACGGAGCTTTTCAAGATTAAAATCCTCTCCGATCCCGGTTCCGAGCGCCTTTACGACGGGATCGAGCTTGTCGTTTCCGTAAACCTTATCGACCCGCGCCTTTTCGACGTTGAGCATTTTTCCCCAGAGGGCGAGGATCGCCTGAAACGCGCTGTTGCGTCCCTGCTTTGCCGAGCCGCCCGCCGAGTCTCCCTCGACGATGTAAATTTCCGTTTTTGTGGTGTCCTTTTCGTAACAGTCGGCAAGCTTTCCGGGAAGTCCCGCGCCGTCGGCGACGGATTTCCGCTTTGCCTCCATGGCTTTTTTTGCCGCGTCACGCGCCGCCTGTGCGTTGATCGCCTTGGTGACGATGATGTTCGCGGTGTCGGGGTGCTCCTCAAAATAATAGGTGAGCTTTTCGGACACGATCTTATAAACGACGGGTCCGACCTCGGGGTTCCCGAGCTTACCCTTCGTCTGCCCCTCGAATTCACATTCGGGGAGCTTGACCGAGATGACGGCATTGATCGCTTCTCGGATCGCCTCGCCCGAGATCGCGACGAATTCCTTTTTGTCTTCTTCGCCCTTTTTCGTCGATTTTTTGGATTTTTTCGCGGGGTTCGCTTCCTGATACGCCTTTACGAAGTCGTTTACGACCTTCCCGAGCGCCTTTTTAAAGGACACCTCATGCGTACCGCCGTCAATGGTATGAATGTTGTTGGCGAAGGAGCGGAACGCCTCGCTGTTGAAATCGGTGTTGTACTGGAACGCGACCTCTACGGTGATGTCGTCAAGCACCCCGTCGAGATAGATCACGTCGGGGTGAAGCTTTTCCGCGCCGCGCATATTCTGGAGCCATTCGACATAGCTCCGGATCCCGCCCTCATAGCAGAGGGATTCGCCTTGAATATTCTCCGGGTCGCGCAGATCGGTCAGCTCGATTAAAATCCCGCCGTTTAAGAACGCCTGTTCGCGCATACGGTCGAGAAGGGTTTCGTAATCGTAATTCGTATCGTGGAAGATCGTTCCGTCCGCCTTAAAGCGCACCCTTGTTCCCGTTTTATCGGTCTTTCCGGTAACCTTCAGCGGCTCGCTGTAATGTCCGCGCTCGAATTTCTGATAGTGGACGCTTGTCCCGTCGTAGATTTCAAGCTCGAGCCATTCCGAAAGCGCGTTTACGACCGAAGCGCCGACCCCGTGCAGACCGCCGGAGACCTTATAGCCGCCGCCGCCGAACTTTCCGCCCGCGTGAAGAATGGTATAAACGACGGTTGCGGCGGAAATGCCTTCTTTGGGGTGGATCCCCGTTGGAATGCCGCGTCCGTTATCGGTGACCTCGATAATGTTCTCGGGAAGAATTTTTACGGTAATTTTGGTGCAGTATCCCGCGAGGGCTTCGTCGATCGCGTTATCGACGATCTCGTAAACGAGGTGGTGAAGCCCGCTCGGCCCCGTCGAGCCGATATACATACCGGGGCGCTTACGGACAGCCTCCAGTCCTTCGAGGATCTGAATATCGTCCGCGTCGTATCCGTGATCGGTTACTTTCGTGTTTTCGTCCATATTTAAAGCCGTGCCTTTCCGAAAATGCAGTATATATATAATAGTATACCCATTATAGCATATTTTTAGGAAAATTTCAAGGGCTTTTTTTCGTTTGGGAAAGGGAAAAGGAAAGTTTTTAAGGGCAGGAAGTATGTTGACCCAAAAGAAAAACCCCCGAAGCGTGTGCTTCGGGGGTCGGTTCTTGTATTGTGCGATTTTCGGCTCACGTCCGCGGTCGGCTACATCAGCCCGCTTTCCTTCAAGCATCGTTCGATCTGCTCGGGGAGGTCGGTTTTGGGGTCTGCTCCGGTGGTGCCGCCTTGTATGATCTCATTGCACAAAAGCTCTCTGGCGCGGCTTTCGCATTCGTCAACCTTCCAGTGATCATGCTCATAGCTCATCGTAACGGTATACTGTTCCGTACGAACGATCTCATCAATTTCCGGGTGCAGGCTTTTTGTTACGGCGGTAAAACTCAGCAGCAGCCGATCCTTGTCGATTTGCGTGATCTTATTCAGAACGGAAGAAGCAGGTACTCTAGGAACATAATCCAGCGCATATTCGGTAAGATAAAGATTCCCGTCCGACAATTGAAACGCCGTTTCAAAACCGTCGCGGTCACCGTTTGCCAAATAATGATCCGACACACATTGACAAAGCTGAAAAAAATACTCCCTGGCGGTGGTGATCCTTCCGCCTGTTACTCTGTAATATTTTTCCCAAGCCTGTCTCCCGAAACGTTCGGGTGAATTTTCTAAGTCACGACTGCTTCTCCCCGCGATCCGTTCTACCGAGATCGTATCATTTCGATCCACAAAAAAAGCCATATAACAAAAACGATAATTGTAAAAATCCGCAAAGTCGTATAACGCTTTATAGATCTGCTCCGCCATTGTCGGATTTTCGGTTTCCTTCGGCTTATTCAGCTCCCGATAGTTATGTGTCGTATCCGCAAACAGCTCCTCCAAAGATACTTCGTCCTCTTTGCTTTTGGTTTCTTCCGGGGCGAAAAAAGGAGCCGTCGTTTCCAACAACTCTTCTGTGAGCGGAGCGGTCGTTTCGATCTGCGAAGGAATGGTTTCCTCTTTCGTTGAAATCTCCGTGCCGTCATAAGCGAAGCAGCCTGCCGATAACGTGGTAAGGCAGAAAAGTATAATCAGTTTTAAAGCCTTCATAAGTTTCTCTTTCTGTTGGTATATACCGAATAAAGACTGCTTCGCATGACCGGCAACGTGTGGCGTTGCTTTAGCTTAACGCCTCGCTGACGATAGCATATCCCGTGATATTGTCATTGCTAGGTTCATAGTAAGCCATCTGGTTCATGGCCACAGTCGTTCCGGTAGCAGGGTCGATGACCGAATATCTTTCCCCATAACTTCCGGTCGTCTTGGTTTTGGCAACAACGGTCGCCCAATGCTGTGCCTCGGCACTCATATTCGTTCCGTTATTTTTTCTCACCTGAACGAGTACGGGGTGTCCCATGTGAAGCTGTGCGTCAATTGCCAAAAGTACTTCAGTTTTGGTTAAAGTGCTGTAATCTCTCATTGTAAACGATTTTACACCGTCTTCACTCCACGTAAGCCCATTTGTGTTTTCATCAATATCGCTCGGTTTCCACGGACTTTTGTCGCGGAGACTCAACGCGGTGGCAAGTGCGGCTTTCGCGCAAGAACACCCTTCTGTATGCTGATTGTAGATATAGTCATCATAATTCGAGAACGGTGAATGCACGCCCTGAATCGCTTTCATTGCGGCATCATATCCCGCATAATTGCTTGCGGGCTGATAATTTGAATTCAATGTTGCGCCGGACAGCTTCGCCGCCAATCTCTGCGGAATATGTCGAGCTTCTGCTTCTGTTGAATCAACAAGACCAAGAGGCATAACTCCGTTGTTGGAAGGTGCGCTCTCTTCTTTCGTGAAATCAACCCCCATTTCCTCCTTTCCCAAAAATTCTTTGTTTTCTTTCTGGTTGTTTAACATAACAACCTATCCTTTTATTATATTTTTTTCGCGGAAGGCTTTTCGCCTTTTTCCACAATGCCATCATAGCACGGGAACAACGGACATACAAGGACATCCTTTGGACATTCCGTGACATCTCCTTATGCCGGATCAAATAAAAGGAGTTTCATTTCTTACAGTATATCAAAAATCCGCACCTCCGTCAAGCCGCTTTCTTCGTTTGAGAAGGGAACGGAAAGTTTTTGAGTATGCTGCCCCAAAAAGAAATACCCCCGAAGCACACGCTTCGGGGCTTTTTCTTGTTTTATGGCAGATTTTGGTTTAGGCGGCATACGGATTCACAAGCTCGGACGAAACGGGCAGGATCGGAACAGGTTCATAACCGTCGTCCCCCAGCCAGCAGTCCTCTCCGTCAACCTCGATGATCTCCACCTCGCAGTATTTCATAGCTTTTCCTGGATTTAAGTTCGGATAAAATTTCCTGCGCTGTTCAAGAAAGGTATAGCCGATTGCGGGACGAATTTGTGTTTTTCCGATATACTCGAATCGATCGAATCCGTTTTTTGCCCGGAAGACGATACCGTTTTCAAAAACGTAAAGAATATTTTTTATTCCTGAATAGTCGTTGTTCGGAAAATACTCCGCGGTCGGAAGCTTCGCTTCGGGGTCTTCCGACAGGGTCGTTTCTCCATCTTTCGTCACATAGGCGGCAATGAGCTTTTTCCCGATCTTTTCGGTTTTCGCGTTCGTTTTCCCGACGCAGACAACAGTTGCCATATCCGCGAACCGCAGGCTTTCCTCGCTCGTAATAATAAATCTTCCCGTTTTTCCGATAAAGACCTCCCCGCCGTTTTCAACGGTAAATTCCGCTTTTTTCCCGATCGAAAGAGTCCCCTCCGAGATCACTGCACCCGACGGAGAAACGGAAATATCCCCGCCCGTGATCCGAAGCTTTCCGCCCTTCTGAATATAAATCACTCCGTCGACCCGGACGCCTTGCTTTAGAACCAAGGTCACATTTTTGCGGACGATCAGCGATTCGTTTCTGCCGACCGCGACCGCCTGATCCTTTACTGTGGCGGTTTTTAGGATCGAGGTCGTCAATATTCCGTCCCAATAAGTGTTTTCGATCGAATCACAGATATGCCAGCTTCGGATCATCTCCTCCTTAGCATTTTCCGCGCTTACGGAAACCGCATAAATTTTGAGGCAAAGAAATGCCGAGAGGAGCAGGGAAATGATTTTTTTCATAAGACAGTCCTTTCCGTGAAAACGGCTCCCGTGTTTTTAGCTGCTGCGAAGCCGCTTAAATTGTGTTTGAAATGGTTTCATACCATATGTTATAAGATTTGGTTTTAGTTGCTGTGTAATATGTGGTATAGTTGGATATTTTTTCACTTGCCGTGTCCGCCTTTCCGACGTACTGTGTAATTGTGCGCTCTGTGAGTTCCTTAGGATCGTGCTTTTTATTGGGGTCGTCAACGGTATAGGTGATGAATGATCCGTTGATCTGTATTCCCTTAACAATAACGGCATGCTTATCACCTGCGGAATTTTTGATGTACATGATCACGGGTTTTCTTGACTGAAGCTGCTTCAGAATCTGATTGGGAGAAAGTGCCGTGTAGTTTGCACAAGGACCGCAGCGGTAATATTCCTGCAGCATATAAGCTGCATTCACATTATCAGCAGTGGCATTGCTTCCGATTATTTTTTTTGCGACTTTGTCCATGTGATTATATACATCAATGGCTGTATAATTGGTTCCGCTAAACCGATTGACCCACATAGCGATACAAGCTTCTAAGCAGCAGCCATCATCACCGTTTACGACGGCGTTCTCTACATGATTTATGTCCGAAATCTGAGCACTCTGTACCGCTTCGCTGATGGTTGCTTCTTTCGCGAGATCAACCCCCATTTCCTCCTTTCCCAAAAATTCTTTGTTTTCTTTCTGATTGTTTAACATAACAACCTCTCCTTTTATTATATTTTTTTCGCGGAAGGCTTTTCGCCTTTTTCCACAATGCCATCATAGCACGGGAACAACGGACATACAAGGACATCCTTTGGACATTCCGTGACATCTCCTTATGCCGGATCAAATAAAAGGAGTTTCATTTCTTACAGTATATCAAAAATCCATACCTCCGTCAAGCCGCTTTCGTACCGTGCAGGCACTTTTCCTAAAACAACAATTGACTTTTCCCCGACCGTATGCTATAATAAGGGCACCACATAAATTCTCATATCTTATCACGAAAAAGCACATCTTTGCTTCGGTAAAGATGTAGGCTCTTTTTCATTATGTGCTTTTGCGTGATAATGAGAGAATTTGTGTGGTAACAAATCGGAGCTTTGCATTCTTTATAGTGCGTGCGGCTTCGGTCGCACGCATTTTTTGTGAAAGGAGTCACATATGGAAAAAGAAGTACCCATGCGCGTTGATCCGAACGACCGAAGCGCCATGAGCGAGGAAGAATTTCGGGAATACCTTCGTGCGGTGAAATCGTCGAACGACGGCTACCCGATCTTTTTGAACAGTGGGAGAAACCTGACGTTTACGATCAAGGACGGCGACTATACGCTTCAGGAAGGGATTGACTACAAAACCTGTTATTACCGCGGAACGGGCAATGTAAGTTGGGTCGTGCTGCTGGTGGGGATCGGGAAATACAAAAGAACGCTTTTTTACGGTGCCGAAATGGGTTTTCCGGTAGAGGAAGAAACGCTGCAATATCAGGAAGAAATGGAAATGTTCAGCGAACACATTCGATCCGCGATAGAAAGATACAACGACGACGTATTTGATTGATACGTCGTCGTTGTTTAAAAAAATTTCTCCCTTTTCCTATTGCAAAAATCCCCCAAATCCTGTATAATGGTTTCATCAATCATTTTTGTGAAAGGATTTTCGCCATGCCGATCATTTATAACGAAAAAGCGCGGGTCTTTAAGCTCGATACCCCCGCTTCCACCTATGCTTTCCATGTTACCGAAAGTAAAAACCTTCTTCATTTATACTATGGGGCGAGCGTTCCTGAGACCGACCTGACCTATAACCTGCGCATTCCCGACGGCGCGCCCTTTGTTCCCGCCGTCCATGACGCGATGGGGCCGCACTCCTTCGACTGCGCGCCGATCGAGTTTTCGACATCCGGCGTCGCCGATTTCCGCGAGCCTTGTATGCAGGTCATGGACAAGCTCGGCATGAGCGCCTGCGAGATTTATTATAAGGATCACCGCATTTATAAAGGGAAAGACAAGCTCAAGGGGCTTCCCGCGACCTTCGCGAACACGCCCGACGAGGTCACGAGCCTGGACGTGATCTGCGAAGATCCGCACAGCGGACTTGAAATTATTTTACAGTACAGCGTGTTCGAGAAAATTGACATCATCACCCGCTCGGTCAAGGTGACCAATAAGGGAGCGGACGCGCTTGAGCTTCGACGGCTTCTTTCGACCTGTATTGAGCTGGATCGCATGGATTACGACATGATGACCCTTTACGGAACATGGGCGCGTGAACGGCACGTTCAGCGGTTCCCGCTCCGCTTCGGGAAGCAGTCGGTGGATTCCTGCCGCGGCGCGACCAGCCACGCGCACAATAACTTTATCGCCCTCTGCGACCATACCGCGACGGAGGATTACGGCGAATGCTACGGCTTCGCGCTCTGCTATTCGGGTTCGTTCCTGGCACTTGCCGAGGTGAACCAGTACGAAAAGACCCGCGTCGTCATGGGGATCAACCCGTATGATTTTTCGTGGCATTTAGAGCCGGGCGAGGAGTTCCAGTCTCCGGAGGTCATTCATTCCTATTCGTCGGAGGGGATCGGGAAAATGTCCCGCAATCTCCACGACGTTATGCGGCAGAATCTGATCCGCGGAAAATGGAAGGAGATCCGCCGCCCGATCCTGATCAATAACTGGGAAGCGACGTATTTCAATTTCGATACCGAAAAGCTGCTCGACATCGCGCGGGAAGCGAAAAAGGCGGGGATCGAAATGCTCGTCATGGACGACGGTTGGTTCGGCCACAGAAACGACGACCGCAGCTCGCTCGGCGACTGGTTCGTCAACGAGGAAAAGATCAAAGGCGGCTTAAAGCACCTTGTGGACGAGGTAAATCGGATCGGCTTGAAATTCGGGATCTGGTTCGAGCCGGAAATGATCAGCCCCGACAGCGACCTTTACCGCGCGCACCCCGACTGGTGCCTTCACATTGACGGACGGGTTCGGACGACCGCCCGCTCACAGTCGGTTCTCGACTTCTCGCGCGAGGACGTGCGCGACTATATCTATGGGCGGATCAAGGAGATTCTTTCCTCCGCGAATATCGAATACGTAAAGTGGGACATGAACCGCCAGCTTACCGAGGTCGGGAACGAGATCCTCCCGCCCGAGCGGCAGCGCGAGATCTGGCACCGTTATGTGCTTGGCGTTTACGAAATGCAGGAGCGGCTCCTGACCGATTTCCCGAACCTTTTGCTGGAAAACTGCGCGGGGGGCGGCTCGCGGTTTGACGCGGGAATGCTCTACTATTCGCCGCAGATCTGGACAAGCGACGATACCGACGCGATCGAGCGCCTGAAAATTCAGTACGGAACCTCGCTCTGCTATCCCTGCTCCTGCCTCGGCGCGCACGTTTCCGACAGCCCGAACCACTGCGTCGGGCGGATCACGCCCTTTAAGACGCGCGGACACGTCGCGATGGTGGGGACGTTCGGCTACGAGCTGGACGTAACGCGGATTTCCGACGAGGACAAGGCGGAGATCAAGGCGCAGATCGAGGAATTTAACAAGTACAACCCGCTTGTTCGGAACGGCGATTACTACCGTCTCGGCGATCCGTTCGCGAACTCCCGCTATGACGCGTGGCAGTTTGTGGCAAAGGATAAGTCCGAAACCCTGCTCGAATATGTGCAGGTGTTAAAGGTGCCGAGCGTGTTCGAGCTTCGGTTGAAGCTGAAGGGGCTGGACAAGGACGCGGCCTACCGCCACGAGGAAACGGGCGCGGTATTCAGCGGGGCGTTCTTGATGAATAACGGAATCCATATCCCGAACCTCTGGGGCGATTTCCAGAGTTATATCGCGCATTTTATCCGGGAGAAGTAAGAGAGATTTTTTGAGAGAAATATATTTTATTTTGGGGACTTTGTCCCCAAACCCCTACTTCCTTTTGTGCCAAAAGGAAGCGAA
>CAYVZH010000034.1:0-30221 GCA_964456025.1 uncultured Ruminiclostridium sp. | reverse complement strand
TTGCATAGCGTTGTCGAGGCTGTTGACGACGCTATGAGCGAGGATTACGCAAAACTTGCGGGTCTGACCGCCGAGGAAGATTTGAGGGAGCCGCTCCTTCTAAGCGTAAAAAAGCGTCTGCCATGGCTACTGGCTCTGTTAGGGTTAGGGCTTGTCGTTTCGGGAGTAGTCGGCGCTTTTGAAAAAGTAGTTGCTCAATTAACGCTGATTATGGCGTTTCAATCGCTTATTCTTGATATGGCGGGCAACGTCGGCACACAGTCGCTGGCGGTTACCATTCGCGTCCTTATGGACGAGCAGTTGACCGCGCGGCAAAAGCTCACACTCGTTTTTAAGGAAACGCGCGTCGGTTTCGTCAACGGGATTATTCTTGGCATTCTGTCGTTTGTTTTTGTGGGGCTTTACATTTTTCTGATGAAGCACAAGCCGCTTGGATTTTCGTATGCCGTGTCCGGTTGTATCGGTTTTTCGCTGTTGCTCGCGATGGTGGTTTCAAGCATTGTCGGAACGCTTATTCCGATATTCTTTAAGAAAATCAAAATAGACCCCGCCGTAGCGTCGGGACCGCTCATCACCACAGTAAACGACCTTGTCGCCGTTGTCACTTATTACGGAATGAGTTGGGTTTTACTTATTAACGTGTTTCAATTTGCGGGATAAGCCAACTCGCGGAAACAAAAATATAATTAAAAACACGCAGCCGTATGGGATCAGGACGGATATGATAATTCCGCTGAATACGATTATTGAAACGGTAATTTTTAACCACCCGTCTTGTTTTAAGACGGGTGGTTTTTGCAGGCTGTTTCTTTGTTTGATGCGGCACGTTTTCCTTCAAAACGTCGCGCTGTGTCGGAACATATTTGTCATATCCGTGACGGAAAACGAAGCGCCGGATAAGTTTATCTTCTTCCGATTGAAGATCGGGAAATATCACAGACGATTATTGCGGCGTCCACGGTTTTCCGCCGCAGGTCTCACATTTGCCGGTGCCGAGACATTTTTTGCATTTTTTGCTGCCGCCGCAGGCCGTGCAGGGCGTCCATTTGGTGCCGTGACCGTAGGTGCTGGTGTATGTGCCGCCCTTGCCTGAGCAGGTGAGGCAATGCCGGAGACCGTGGCAGTAGTTGCATTGCAGCGTGCCGCGGCAGGTAGGGCATAAATTCTGCAGGACGCTGACGTTTCCCGAAGAAGAGCTGCCTGATGAGCCGCCCGAAGAAGAGCCTCCCGAGGAACTGCTGTCGGTGGAAGGCGCCGGCTTATCCGCAAGCTTTCCGCCGCTTCCGTCACAGGTGCCGCATATTCCCGTACCTTCGCACATAGAGCATTTTTTTCCGAACTGTACGCCTCCGCCGTTGCAGTACGGACATACGCCCGAGGCTTGGCATTGAATACATTTGCGAAATTCCTTTCCTTCGGGAACAGCGTCCTCGTTGACCACGTTCGCCTTGACGTTGATTTTACGTGTTCCGTTGCAGATATAGCATTTACCCGTGCCTTTGCAGCGGTCGCAGTCTACCGTTCCGAGGGGATATCTGGACACGGTGCCCATTCCGTTGCATTCAATGCAGTTGCCAAAGCTATAGCAAGCCTTGCACTCACGTGTTTCCGTGCCTTTGGTTATTATTTTGGAGGTAGAATTTGTTGATGTTCCGTTTGAGCTGCCCGAGCTGCCCGAATTACTCGAACTGCTTGAGCTGCCCGAATTGTTCGAACTGCCCGAATTGCTTGAACTGCTTTTTACGGTATATGCCTTGCTGATGCTCGTGCTGTCCCAGCCCGATTTTACTGCCAGAACGCGAAGCTTACAGCTCTTGGTAAGCGTGATCCCTCCCGACGGGCAGAGCCTTGAATCGGTAGTCGGTTTGCTGCCGTCGGTGGTATAGTAGAGCTTCAGACCGCTGATGTCGGAGGTGATCTTCACCAGCTTCCCGTCCGCGGTGTCGGTCTCCTTGAATCCGACCGCGAGAGTGGAAGGCGCCAGCGTATACTTGAACGTCACCGTTTCGCTCTTCTTGCCGTCCTTCTTCGTGTAAGCCTTTACGGTCGAGCTTTTGG
The DNA here is from genome assembly GCA_964456025.1 of uncultured Ruminiclostridium sp. Classification (GTDB taxonomy): domain Bacteria; phylum Bacillota; class Clostridia; order Oscillospirales; family Ruminococcaceae; genus Ruminiclostridium_E. Next base: position 28,163 of record CAYVZH010000034.1, on the reverse strand, counting down.
TCAGCTTGATCTTCGAGGAGTATTTTTTATACTCCCCGCCGTTCAGGCTGTAATAGATCGTCGCGCCGCTCTGTGCCGACAGCTTGACCGCCGCGGAATCCGATACGCAGTAGATCGTACCCGATTCCTTCGACGCCGTGGGAGCGGACGGTTTGGAGGAGGAAGCGGGCTTGGAAGAAGCGGCGGGCGCGGTATAATCAACGTCCGCGTAAAGATCGATCAGATTGTTATAGCTTTTACTGAGCGCCGAAATATCGGTAAGCTTATTGTAGCTCAGGTAAACGTATTCCAGCGTTGTACAGTCCGAAAGCGGCTCAATGGTTTTCAGTCCGCAGTTTTCCAGGCAGACGGTATTGAGCGGCTTATTGCGGAGCGCTTCTATATTTTTTAAAGAACAATTGTTAAAGGATACGTGGGTCAGCTTTTTGCAGTTTTTCAGCGGCGAAATATCCGTCAGCAGATTATCCCCCATCCACACTTCCTTGAGCTTATCCAGCTTGGAAAGCGCTGAGATGTCGGAGATCGGATTGTTGATCGCCCCGAAAACCGTCAGCTTTTTCAGATTTTTCGCAAAGGAAATATCCGACACGAAATTATTGTGAAACGTGATTTTTTTCAGCGTTGTGAGCTTGCTCACCGGCGAAAGGTCGGTGATTTTGTTGTCGCTGATGACAAGCTCCGTAAGGTTCGTGAACGAGCCGATATTTTTAATATCCTTATCGGTCAGTCCCATATTCTTAAGATTCAGAACTTTTGTGTCGGCGGCGTAGGACTTATTTCCGATCCGGACGCTCGCCGCGGCGTGAGCCGAGTGATTCAGCGACAGCGGGAGCTCTCCCGGCGACAGCAGGAGCGACGCCGCAAGGAGCAGCGATGTCATGACCTTCAGTAATTTTTTCTTCATGTTCTGACCCTTTCTGAAATTTATTGATTCCTTTCGGGATTTTACCATAATTTCCGTTTATTCTCCCTTATCCGAGCCGCCGCCGATCCCGCGGGGAGCAGCGCGACGGTCTTTTCTTGGCTTTTTCATTAAAGCCCTTGTTTTCCTTCCTGTTTTTTGACGGAAAAAGGCAGGAACGGCTTTAACTTATGCGCCGATTCAATCCGACCGCAAAGCGTCCTGCAGCGCGTCCATTTCCTCGAAGGCATAGGTTTTTCCCTTGTAAACAGCCTTGATCTTACCGCAGTCCGCAAAGGAATCTTCCCGTATGTTCCGTACCGAATCGGGAATATTCGCGTCAACAAGGCTTGAACACCCCCAGAACGCCGCGTTATCTATGGAGTAAACGCCCTCCGGAATATTGATCGAGGCAAGGGACGAGCAGAGAAAGAAGGTCTGGCTGTTTATAACGGTAATGCCCTCGGGAATATTGATCCCGACCAGCCCGGTGCATTCGCCGAATGCCGACGGTCCGATCTCGGTCACACCTTGGGGCAGCGTAACCTCGGTAAGCGCGGCGCAGCCGTAAAAAGCGGCGTTCAGAATGCCCTCCGTCCCTTCGGGAACGGTATAGGAGGCGTCGGTTTTCCCCATCGGAAACGTATGCAGCCGGCTGTGCTCACGGCTGAATAAAACGCCGTCCACAGAGCAGAAAAAAATATTGGACGGATCGACTTCAATGCTTCGGAGCTTTTCACATCCAAAAAAGGGGTTCTCGCCGATCGTCATTACGGTTTTGGGAATATAGATCTCCTCGATCGCCGAACACTTGTAAAATGCGGAGGGATAAATTTCCGTTACGCCTTCGGAGAGCGTGATTTTTTCAAGCCCCGAACACTTAGCGAACGCAAACCCTTTGATCCGGGTCACGGTATCGGGAAGAATGATCTCCGAAATATCCGTGCGCTCGTAAAACGCGCTTTGTCCGATCGCCGTAACCTTTTTCCCGTCAATTTCCCCGGGTACGGTTACGCTTCCGCCGCCGCCGTTATAGCCGGTGATCTCGACCCCGTCGCCGGAAACCTCCATTTCAAATTCGGAAGCGGCGGAAACGGCGGGGGCAGTCTTCGCTTCCGTGGTGGTCGTAACGGGCGCTTCGGTTTTCGCGGTCGTAACGGGCGCCTGCGTCTGCGTCTGTGCGGCTTCCGTTTCCGTCGGCGTATCCGCAGGCTCCTGCGCCGCTGTGCAAGCGGCAAAAGACGCGATCAACGCTGCAAGACAGCTTACACAAATCATTTTTTTCATCATGTTAAATCCTCCTTTTAGCAGAATTCTTATCTGCGCATTGAAAGTGAAACAGTGTCAGCCCAGCCTTGTACCCTTTTCCTTGCCGCAGGATTTGCAGGCGAAGCTTGCCTTCCCGTTTTCGTATCCGCAGAAACGACACTTCCAGCCGGGAAGCGGCTTCGCGGACTCCTCAATCCTTTTGACGGGCTTTTCTCCGGTCGCGAAGTGCGTAAACGCAATTTTTAACGCATGATCCCGCTCTCTGCACGCCCTTCCCGCGTTCCTGCCTCTGGAAAGCCAGAAAAACAGCATAATGAAGCCGATTTTCCACTTCCTGTCCACAAACCGCTTATCGAGCCGCATCAGCCCGATGCCGACGATCAGGTAGAGCAGCAGAATGATCAGAATCACGATCAAAATTGCGATCATCCAGTCCGGAGCGCGATCCCTTTCGACCGGATCGCCGGCGTTCACCATAAGAGCAAAAGTCAGCAGAAAAGCCGGAAACAAAGCGCCTACCAGCGCCATCAGCACAAGCCCTTTCCCCCCGTAGCGGATCCAATCAATATCATCCTCGTCCAGATCGACCTTTTTCGCGAATCGGTAAAAATAATCGACCGGCATGCCGGGTTTACGGCACGAATAGCAAAAAGGATCCCGCGGATCACTTGTTTTTTCGTTGCAGTATCTGCAATACCCCGCCATGTTTCCTCCTTTATGTATCGGATTTTTGCCGTGTTTTCTCCTAAATGAGCTTTGCCGTCCGCGCTCGGCAGGCTCACTAAATCTATTATACATTATTTCCCGCGGCTTTTGGTATGCAGATCTGCATTATTTTTTATTGAATCGAAAAATAACGCCCGAAAATGAAAAACGGCGGCTTTCGTGCAAGCCGCCGTTATTGTTTTATTCTCCCCAGATAAATTCCGTCGCTTTTTCAAAGCTCATTTTATGCTTTACCGCGTAAAACACCTTCGCGTCAAACAGATCGCGCACATAAAGCGGTTTTTTATTCGCCGTTTTCAGCAGCCGCTGAAGCTCCTCCAGATTCAGCTCCAGCAGCAGGCCCATCTGGATCAGATGATTTCTTGTGGGGGAACGGGTACCGTTAAGAAGCTGATAGCCGTAATTCCTGTCGAGGTTCATGCGGCGTATGAACTCGGAGCGGGTGATCCCCTTTTCGTCCATATATCCGATAATCATGGCGCCGAGCTTCAGACCGCCGTTTTGCCTTATCAGCTCCTCGTCAAATTCCTCGTCCGTGCTGAGCCATTCCTCAAGCTGTGACGTTTTCATATGCCGCCTCCTTATTTATACTATTTTCCGATCAAACTGTAGACTTTGTCTGCAGTTTGATCCTGCCGCGCTTTGCGCGGCAGGGCGGCAAAGCCGCCGGAAAAGCCGTACAATACGAATTCCTTTCAAAATTAAAGATTTTGAAAGCCGCCTTTCAGGCGGAATCATGCGATAGACAAAGTCTATCGCGTGATTCGGAATTAGTATTATATAAAATCCGAATATTCGACGCTGTAATCCTCCAGCTTTACATCGGTCACGCGCATATTGGTGGATCGCAAAAACAATCCCGCGCTCATTTTTTCCTTGACGCGCTGCGGAATAATAAAAGTGAATCCCGTACAGCCGCTGTTCAAAAGAATGCCGTAGGAATCGACGCGGCTTATGCTGCCGCCGATACCCGAAAGCGCGGGTACGAGAACGTCGTCGTCGAACACGTTCGTGCAAAATCCCGCGTTGCACACATAAACAACGTTCCAGTCGTCCGTTTCATCGTCAAGCTCTCCCACCGTTATTGTTACCCTAACGTCGCCGTCAAACACATAGAACGCGCTTTTCGGTATGCTCTGCGTCTCATGCGCTCCCCAGGACGACCGCGAATATTCCTCAAGCTCGGCGGCGATCACCTTTCCCTCCTCGCCGTCAACAACATGATACGGGGCGTTGCGCCGCGCATGGTAGCTGTTTATGAGGATCGCGTTCTGCTGTTCCGAGGGCTTTAGGACGGCCGATGTTACGATCAGGTTATACGTCTCAAAGCCGAGACTTCCGTCGCCGAGGCTTTCGACGCCCTCCCGCGAAAGTACCAGCGACAGCGTGCGCTCTCCCTTTTCAATGTTGATCCAGCCGTTTTCGTCCGCCCGCAGCTCTCCCGGCGCGGTGAGATATTTCAGCACGCTGTGGTCGTCCGAATTTACGGGGATCACTCCGTGAAGATCATCGGGCGGCATATTTTCGTAAGGCTCGATATGGAGCGCGATTTCCACGTCGCCGCCGAACTTTTTCAGTTTCTCGGCGGGGATCACGCCGCCGATGTTGAAATGCCCCTTATACTCGCTGTCTAAGGCAATTTCGGTAACCGGGGGCACGTGATCTGCTCGGTTCGCGGCGATCCCGACGGCTGCCGCGGCGCATAGAACAGCGGCGCATACGGCGATCGGGAGCGCTCCGGCGAAACGCCTTTTCGGCTTTTCGTATTCCGCGCCGCTTTCGGTTTTCAGGGAATTGTAATCCTCGGGAACGGCGATCGCGGCGGCGCTTATTTTGAGCTGCGCCAGCGCGCTTCGGAACTCCTCGGCGCTTTTGAAGCGCTCCGACGGGCTTACCGCTGCGGCTTTCCCGACGACCGACCAAAGACCGCTGTCCGCGTCCGCGGGGTTGTCCGCAAACGCGCTGTCGTTCTCCATGCGCTTATACGGGCTTTCGGGGACGATCCCCGTCAGCGCGTAATACAGCAGCGTTCCCGTCGAATAAATATCCGCCCTGATGTCGGCGTCGGAGTTTTGGGAGTATTGTTCGGCGGGGGAAAAGCCCGTTTTCATGATGACCGTATAACCCGCCTTGCCCTCGGCGAGAAACTGCCGCGCCGCGCCGAAGTCGATCAGCTTCACGCTTCCGTCCCGGCAAAGCATGACGTTGTCGGGGGAGATGTCGCGGTGCAGCACCTCTCCGCTGTGCAGCACCAGCAGCGCCATGGTGAGCTTATCGGCAATGTACAGCGCCTGCGCGGAATTCAGCACACCGTATTTTCGGACATAATTCTCCAGCGTTATGCCGTCCAGATATTCCATAATATAATAAGCGGTGTTGTTTTCATAGAAGCATTCGTAAATGCTGACGATATTCGGATTTCCGTTAAACCGCCTTACCAGCTCCGCTTCATCGAAGAATTTCTCCGCGCCGATGTTGAACTGCTCCGCGCTTTTTTCGCTGTTCGGAATCACGTGCGCGCCTCTGCCGCGGTGCGCGAGCGCTGACGGAAAATACTCCTTGATCGCGACGGTTTTTCCGGCGAGCGTATCGTAAGCGAGATAGGTGATCCCAAAGCCGCCCCGACCGATATTTCCGCCGAGAATATACCGGCCGCCGAGACTTGTCCCGCGCGGAAGAACGGACGGCTCGGCGCTTCCGCCGCACGAACAGCCGCAGATCGGACAGCTTCCGGTCTGCTTTCCGATATAGGAAAAACAATTTTTGCATAATTTTGCCGGTACGTTCATTCAGCGCACCTCCTGTCACTTTCAGTATAACATTTTTCGGGTCATTCCGTCAAGTTATAGCAAACGGCATTAGAAATTTAAGGCTGCACCGCAAAGTTCTTTATTACAGATATTTTTCATCGGATATTCTTTTTTTGTTTTTCATGACAAAATTGTAAAGCCGCATCATCGGCTCGCTTGAAGTGACGAGCCAATAAGCGGACGGATCTTTTCTGTCAAGATTGAACCGGATCTTAAGCCTTTTGGAAAAGCACAGCTCCTTTTCTCCGGCAAGCCAAAAAACAAAGACCATATCATAATATTTTAAATTTTTGGTGTTATGCTTTTCTACGGTGCAGCTCACCCTTTTGATATCGCCGTATTCATAAAACTTCTCGGAAAGCGTTTTCCCGAAAAGGAGGATCCGGATATTTACGCCGCTTTGATCCGCCCGGACCAAACCCTTAAAGCTGGACAAAACAAGCGTCGCCGCCCCGAGGATCAGCGAGCCTATGAAAAGTACGGCGCAATACGCCAACGCGCCGAAATGCTCTCCGACCAGTTTCGCTACCAAAGTGATCGCCAGGAATATCAAAATTGCAATCAAACCCAGGCGCTTTACGATCACCAGCCGCTCCTTGAACTCAAATTCTTCCATTTTCACAATCACCTTCCCTTCTTTGTTTTCTCCTGCGTTTATTATACCATATACTTTTTTGAGATTGGTGTGCAATTTTGCATTATTTTCGGATTTCTGCGCTGTTGCCGTTCCTTGTGTTATGCGGCACGAATTTTGACTTGATTTTTATCCCCGTGTATGATATAATTGCTTTGGGAAAAGTTGTGTTTTGTTTTACCTCTTTTATGCTTTCAGAAAACGGGAGCGAAATAGTATTATGCTTTTTTGGCAGATTTCTCGGCGGAGCATGATTTTTATAAAGGAAACATTATGGAAAAATCAAAAAACAGCGTCGGGAAAAGGCTCCTGATCGTTTGTACTGTTTTAGCGGCCGTCTTATGCGTCAGCGCAGGCTTGAATATTTACTTCGGATTTTTTTATATAAAAGGCGACAGCTATTTGCAGGCTACCGATGAAATTTATATTATGGAAGCAGGGATTCTCTGCAACAATCCGGAATTTCAGGACGGAACGGATTATGAATTGCTGTATAATTTTTCACACGAAAATTACGAGATCCTGAAGAGCAGATATAAAATCGAAAATACGGCAGGGGACGGGACGGAATTTGAAAGAGCCCTGCGGCTGATGGACGAATACGCTCCGCGTTTGACACATAAAAGCGATTATGACAATCACATAGATCAAAGCGCCCTGGACCTGCTGGAATACAGCCTTGATAACAAAAGTCACGGTATCAATTGCAGGGCGAAGGCGCAGATATTAAACGAAATGTGCCTGTCGCTCGGAATTTACTCCCGCAAAGTGTGGATTATGCCGTATTCGAGGTATGACGGCGATTGCCATGTTGTAAACGAAGTCTGGGACAGCTCGCTTCAAAAATGGGTGATGCTCGACATTACCAACAACGAATACTGGGCAGATGAGAACAATATTCCGCTGTCCATTCTTGAAATCCGGGAAAAAGCCGCTTTAATGGAATTTTGTACGCCCGTAGAAGCCGGTGATAAGACAAACAACTTACGGGAGCTGAAAGAAAAGAATATCGGCGATTTTCTGTATATCGTTAAAAATATGGCGTTTATGGAATACTGTACGGAATATACGGCCGGAGAAAGCAGCGATTTTTATTTGTTAGCGCCGCAAAATGTACCTCGGAATGCGCCGACGGAAAGAGCGAAAATAATCAGCAAGACCGCCATAGAAGGTGCTCCGACGCCTTTTTGAGAATCTGCCCGCACACTCTTTCCCGCCAAAAATCAATCAAAGGATCCATCATCATGAGAATGCGTAAAAAAAAGAATCTCGAAAGCCGTCTTGCCGCGTGCGGCGATCTCCTGCTCGGAAAGCTTCCCGCCTACGGAGAACCCGCGCCGCCCGAACCGCTGAACCTCGGGCAGGTTTTCGGGAACGAAAACCCCCTTCATCTCGAGATCGGCTGCGGCAAGGGGCAGTTCGCCGAGGAGATCGCCCGACGGAATCCTTCGGTCAATTTTCTCGCCGTCGAACAGGTCCCGAATGTTCTCGTCACCGCCATGGAGCGCGCAACGCGGGCGGGCCTGACGAATTTAAAGTTCCTGACGGGGAACGCCGAGGCGCTTGAAAAGCTTCTTCCCCCGAAAAGCGTCGGGCGGATCTATCTGAATTTCAGCTGTCCATACCCCAAGACCCGCTATGAGAAATACCGCCTTACGCACGCGCGTTTTCTTGAAATTTATCGGAATCTTCTCGCGGAGGACGGCTATATTGTCCAGAAAACGGACAATCGGGGGTTTTTCGAGTATTCGCTGAACAGCTATTCGGATCACGGCTTCCGTTTGCGGCGAATTACCTTTGATCTGCATAACAGCGGGATCGAAGGGAATATTATTACCGAATATGAAGAAAAATTTTCGTCCGAGGGCTTTCCGATCTATTATACGGAAGCGATCCCGATTTCGGAAGAACCTGTTGGTACGGGTTCCGGGTATGGCTCGGGACATCACTTGGCGGTGCAAACTTGAGCACGGTTTTTTCCAAAAAAATTCCCGAAAGCCCTTTACAAATTGCCAAAAAAAGGGTATAATAAAAATAACATTCACGGCAGCAGGTGAGTTTTAAACGAAAGGAAGTACGGTTTATGGGTAAGGTATCAAACATTCTCGCGATCGGCGCGCTCGCGGGGATCGGCTACTATGTCGGAAAAAAGGTTTTCGATAAGAAAAAGTCCGAAAAGGAATCGGGCGCAAAGCCCGAGGTTTTTGTGGAAGAGCGGCACTCTTCCCCGAAGGAAAAGCTTCAGCGCGCTTCGCTTTTCGCGGTCGGCGCGATCAAGACGGGCACTGAGAAGATCAAGGAAGGACTCGACGAGATCGTAGACGCTGACATGATCTCGAAGGGTGAGACGACCGTCGAGGACGTAAAGTCGTTCGCGAAGGAAACGAAGGAGAAGACCGTCGCGTTCGCGAAGGAAAAGACGACGGCGATCAAGGACGAGATCGACAATTTAAAGAGCATGGTGACCTCGATCAACACGGGCGCGGGCGAGGCGGAGGAAGCGATCCCCGAGCCGCCGCAGCTGGACGAGACCGCCGAGCTGGTAGGCGAATCGGCGGAGGAACTCGTTGAGACGGTACAGGACAAGGTCGAGGAGCTTCGGAGCGACTTCGCGGCGGCGAAGGAGGAAGTTGAAACGGCGAAGGAGGAAGCGGCGGACGAGCTGGACACGCTTTCGTTCGACGGCGAGGATACGGTGTCGGTCGATACCTTTGATTTCAGTTCCGCGGATAAGCTTTAATTTTCAGAATTTCAGAAAATGAATCCCCGAATCGGGCGCGATCCGATTCGGGGATTTTGTTTTTATTTTTGGGGCAGGAGCGTGGGTTTAAGGAAAAGCAATAAGGCGCGTCCTGCCGTCATTTTCCGGAATATTGCCGGAGTATTCCGAAAAATATCCTTTTTTATCCAAAGTAGGGTCAAATTTCAAATAGATCGTACCGCTATTGGCGTTCACCCAAAAGGTAGCGATGGCAGAGTACAAATATTCGTTTTCCGTGCTTAATGTGATCTGATAGTATGCCTCTTGATCCAAAGTTACCATTTCGGTCAGGATCCATTTCATATCGTCCCGATATTTATTGGACGCGATTAAGGTATCAATCAGGTCGGATATTGCCTGTTCGGAACGGACGGGAAAGTCGTTTACGTCGTAATCAGTGAGAACCTCGGCTTGTTCGGTAAAGATTTCGTTTAATTCAAAACCGGTATCGGTAGATATTTCGTTTAATGTATTTTCTTTTTCAGAAATATCAATCGGAAGAAGCTCCGGATTGGTGATCTTGGAAAGATCCGCCACGCCCGAATGATAGAAGGTGTGTCTGCCATATGCCAGATAGGGCGGGTTCTGATCGGTCATACAGTCGGTAATGCGGTAGCCCTCGGGGAATTTTTCAAGCGTAATGTTGTAAAACAAATAATTTCCCAAATCGTTAAGGTACTCCTCGTCCGGATTCCCCTCGGGATGACCGGGAACTCCACCGAGCGAAGCAAAACGTCCGACAATTTTACTCTCGGTTTCCTCATATCCCACGCACCATGAATCTATATATCCTATGTAGGTGGATTCGCTAGGCGCAAAATAGAGAACATTGTTTTTTTCCATAAAAACAGGGAAATTCGTTCTGTCGCGCAGCATATAATCAGCATAATCGTCCGAAAGCGCCTCGGTAAAAATGTCCTTTACCGATTGATAATCCGTAAGCATATCGGAGATCACATTCAAATAATTTTGGTCACATCCGTCATGTCCCAGATCAAATATCAACAGATCGTCGTCGGTATTCAGATAATCCCGCATAAGGTCATGAAACTGCTGCGCCTTTTCCAGAAGGATTTCCTCGGCGGTCGGTTCGGTCGATCCGTCAGCCGATATTAAGTCAGCCGCATTTTCGGGCAGGGGCACTGCTGCATCCTCGGTCTGCGCCGTCGTACAGTCGCAGCACGAAAGAAAAGCGAGAAGAAGCAGGGCGGCGATCGCTTGAATTTTTTTCATGAAATCAATCCTTTCTGGTTTCGAATCGGTTTTCGGTGCTATGATTGTGTTACCAACCGCTTGACAAGCTGTCGAGATTCATATTGATTTCTTTCTTCCGCCGTAAATCTGCCGTACTTGATGGTAGAACCGGGAGCAAGCGTATTCAAATACTGCTCATAAATCTCCCGGTATTCTTCTTCGGTGACCATATCGTATTTTTCGGTTGAACCTTCCGAACTTTCGTTTACCGTGATCTCCAACTCGTCAAGAAATGATTTCCGGACGTACGCCCCGATACAGGTATTTGTTTCAAAATCCTTTTGCCGATACAGGATACGTTCCGCGTCGATTCGCGGGTTCTCATCGGGGGAGAAAGTGATCCGGATCACCTCCTCGGAGATCATTTTTTCGGGGTTGAGCGAATCCGTTCCTCTAAAAAACGAATAAGCGCCGTTGATCAAAAGCAGTCCGCCGTCTGCCTCGAAGGATCGGACAGAAAACGCATATTCCTCGGAATAATTTGCCATATCCGCTGCTTTTACAAATTTTTCACCGTCATATACCCAAAAATACATCTGCTCGAATACACCCATCGCTGTACTCGTGACCGCTTCGACCGGGCGCATAATGACGTCCACGCTTCCATCGGAATTGAGATCTGTAAAGTATAAATCCAATGTATCGGTCGTATTGATTTCGCTTTTCAGTTGATCAAAAAAGACCGCTTCCGTCATACGGCTTTCTGTGTCGGTCGGTTTGTCGGGTTCTGCAGCGGTTTCCGCGATGCAGGAGGAGAAAATCAGCAGGAAAAGCGGGAAAAGGAGCTTTATTTTCTTCATCAAGTTATCTTTTTCTATCCTTTCTCCGGAAAATCAATCGGAAGAAGCTCCGGATTGGTGATCTTGGAAAGATCCGCCACGCCCGAATGATAGAAGGTGTGGTTGCCGTATGCGTAATATGCGTGATCCATATCCGTAACGCGGCAGTCGGTAATGCGGTAGCCCTCGGGGAATTTTTCAAGCGTGATGTTATAAAACCAATAATTATTTAAATCATTGAGGTACTCCTCGTCGGGTTTTCCCTCCGGGTGCCCGGGAACGCCGCTGAGTGAAGCAAACCGCCCGATAATTTCACCCTCCGTTTCCTCATAACCCACGCACCAAGTGTCTAAAAAGCCGATGATAGCCGATTCGCTCGGCGCAAAGTAAAGAATGCCGCTTTCTTCCATAAAGCGGGGCAGCTTGTCGCAATCCCGCAAAATAAAATCGGCATAATCGTCCGAAAGCGTCTCGGTAAAAATGTCCTTTAACGATTGGTAATCCGTAAGCGTATCAGAGACCACATTCCGATAATTTTGGTTACGCACGTCATATCCCAGATCAAACACAAGTAAATCCTTATTGATATTCAGATAATCGCGCATAAGATCATGAAATTGCTGCGCCTTTTCCAGAAGGATTTCCTCGGCGGTCGGTTCGGCGGGTTCTATGGCGGTTTCCGCGATGCAGGAGGAGAAAGTCAGCAAAAGGAAAAGCGGGAAGAGGAGTTTTATTTTTTTCATCAGATCATCTTCTTGCGTCGTATTTATTTTCTTGTTATAAATTATATCATGTTGATTTTTCGTTGTCAATATTTTTGCTTTTCGTTTTTGGGATTTCCGGAACAGTTTTGCAAAGCAGCAGTGCAATAAAATAAAAAAGAGACCGTCTCATTTCGGACAGTCTCTTTTTTCATTTTCCGATCAAGAAAGCTGCTTCGCTTCCGCCTTCTCGAAAAGCTCGTCCACGCCCTCGGGCGCGCCGCCCGAAACCTTCGAGGCGATCACGACCGCGAGAAGCGACAGGATAAACGCGGGGAGGAGAGAGTAGATCCCCGTCGCGCCGCAGAAGTTTTCCCAAAGAATGACCGAAGCGCCGCCGACGATCATACCCGCAATCGCACCCTTAATGTTCATCTTCTTCCAGAACAGCGAGAGAAGGATCGCGGGGCCGAACGCCGCGCCAAGTCCTGCCCAAGCGTAGGAAACGAGAGCCATGACCGAGCTGGACGGATCGAGCGCGAGAAGATACGCAATCACCGCGACCACCACGACCGTGATCCGCGAGATCCACATCTGCGTTTTTTCGCTTGCTTTTTTATTGATAAGCTTGAATACGTCGTTGGTGACGGCGGAGGCGGTAACGAGAAGCTGAGAATCCGCCGTGCTCATGATCGCCGCCAGGATCGCGCAAAGCACGATTCCCGCAAGGAGAGAAGGGAGAAGCGCGGAGGAGAGGAACATGAAGATCCGTTCCGCGTCGCCGAGCGCGTTAAACTGCTCGAGAAGCGCTTCGTTTCCCGCCGCGTGGAGATACGCGTACCCCGCCACGCCGACGAGTACCGCCATGCCGAGGCTGATGAATACCCAAACGACGGCGATAATGCGGGATTTTTTGATCATATCCGCGCTCTTGATCGCCATAAAGCGAACGAGGATATGCGGCATACCGAAATAGCCGAGTCCCCAAGCGAGACCCGAAAGGATCGTCTGCCAAGCGAAGCCGCCGTCCGTCGTTTCAAACATACTGAGATAATTCGAGGCTTCAAACTGCGTGGCGGTAAAATCGGGGGTATTGATCAGGCAAAGGATCGGAACCACCACCAGCGCCGCAAGCATTAAAAGTCCCTGGATCAGATCCGTCCAGCAGACCGCGAGGAAGCCGCCGAGGAAGGTATACGCGATAATGATCACCGCGCCGATCGAGAGCGCGAGAACGTAGTCGATCCCGAAAACGAACTCGAACAGCTTTGCCCCCGAGCTGAACGCCGAGGCGGTATAAACGAGGAAAAAGACGAAAATGATCGCCGCGCAGACGAAGCGCACAACGGGAGACTTGCTCTTAAACCGATTCTGAAAATATTCGGGAATGGTGATCGCGTCATCCGCCGCCGCGGACATCTTCCGAAGCCGCGCCGCGATCAGCCGCCAGTTTAAGTACGTACCGAGGAAAAGCCCGATCGCGATCCAGCTTTCGGTCAGTCCCGCGACAAGGATCGACCCGGGAAGCCCGAGCAGGAGCCAGCCGCTCATGTCCGAAGCCTGTGCCGAGATCGCGGCGGTCCAGCTTCCGAGCCCGCGCCCGCCGAGGAAGTAGTCGTTCATGTTCTTCGATCGGCGGAAGCACGCGATTCCGATCGCGAGAACGATCGCGAAATATATGATAAACGCGATCAGGGTGTAAATGTTGAATGTCATAGTTTTTTCTTAGAACCTGTTCCGATAAGAGAGGTTCTTTTCCTTTCTTTTGAGAATACTTTTCTATTTTAGCATGATTTTTCCGTTTTTGCAAGTCCTTTCCCCCGATTTATGCAAAAAAATGCAAAAAGAACCCCGAAAGCGCGGTTCATACTCATTTCCGTTTAAAAAGCGTTTAAAAAATCAAGCAAAAATTTGCGTATATGATTTTTGCGCAGATTTTTTTATTACGCTTTTAGACAGAAATGAGTATTAGGCACTTTCGGGGCTTTTTCGGGGAGTTATTTTAACTCAAAGGAGAGACAGTCGGTGCAGGGTTTTTTCGTGGGGTTGCATTCGTGCGTACCGACCCTGATCTTGTCGAGACTGCAGTAATTGCAGTCACAGCAATGGTTTTTGCAGTTGCTGATGGTGCATTCAATGCTCATATTTGCTCTTTCGCTGCTCATAATAGTAGTCCTTCCTTTCCATACTGATGACCTTTCCTATTGAGGAAGTTTGTGCCTCGGCACAAACGACGGGTTTGAAAAATCTTCGATTTTTCAAACTATGCGGAGAATTCAAAAAAATGCTTTTTTCGCAATTTTTTGAAAAACCCGCTTGTACAGTATTATTCGCGCGAAAAATGAAAATATGTATTTACAGAATTGCCAAAAGCTCGGAAAGCCGTCCGATGAGGAGATCCGCTCCGCTCCGAACCAGCTCGGTTCGTCCACCGTAGCCGTAGAGCACGCCGCAGCAGGCAATGCCGTTTTCCTTTGCGCCGTATACGTCGTTGTCGCGGTCGCCGATCATCAGCACCTCGGAGCGGTCGGAAATGTCCAGTTCCCGCAGCACGTAGGCGATGACCTGTTCCTTTCGGGCGCGTTCGTCGGTTTTCGTCGCGCCGCCGATGAAATCGAACGCGTCATATAATCCCGCGTCCTTCAGGACAAGCTCCGCGAATTCCGTCGGTTTCGCGGTCGCGACGGCTAAAACGAAGCCCCGCTCCCGCAGCTTTTCAAGGGTCGGGAGAGGCTCCTCGAAAAAACCGTATTCGTATACGCCGACCGTTTCGTAACGCTCCCGATAAGCAAAAATTGCCTGTTCGATCTCCTCACCGCGCAGCCTTGCGATCCGCGCAAACGAATCCAATAGGGGAGGGCCGAGATAGCGCCGAAGCCCCTTTTGATCGGGAATCGGCTTTCCCAGTGATTTCAACGCGTGCACGACCGACCGCGCCACGCCCTCGTAGGTGTCGAGCAGGGTTCCGTCGAGGTCAAACAGCAAGTACCGAACCATCTATCTCTTATCCTCTTGGATCAGCAGGCGGATCGCCTCCACCGCGCAGCGGATCGCGCGGTCGCTCGATTCACAGACGGGGTCGGGCAGTCCCGCTTTCGACCGTTCTACGTTCCAGAGCGCGGTCAGAACCGCTCCCGCGCGGACGTGCCGGGCGATCGCGACGGAAAAGAGCGTCGCCGCCTCCATTTCGCTCGTGAGGCAGCCGCAGCGCACATACGTCTCCCACCGTGTGGTGAGGTGTTCCGCGATCGGCATTTTTTCCGGCTCGATCTCGCCGTAAAAGCTGTCCTTGCTCTGGATCACGCCGACGTGATAGCCGTTCCCGAGTGTCCGGTCGGAAAGACCTTCCGCCGCGCGGACGAGCGCGTTCAGAACGCGGTAATCGGGGACGGCGGGATAATCGGCGGGGAGGTATTCCTTACTTGTTCCGTCGCCGCGGATCGCTCCGCTCGCGACGATGAGGTCGCCGCCCGCGACGGAAAGGTCGATCCCGCCGCTCGTCCCGATCCGGATAAAGGTATGCGCGCCGCAGCGGATCAGCTCCTCGGCGGCAATCGCGGCGGAGGGACCGCCGATCCCGGTGGAAACGACGCTCACTTTCTCGCCCTCAAGCGTCCCCGTATACGTGACATATTCGCGGTTCGACGCGATAAATTCCGCGTTGTCGAGGTATTTGGCGATCTTTTCGACGCGCCCGGGGTCGCCGGGGAGAATGACGTATTTCCCGACCTGTTCGGGCGTGGTTTTGAGGTGGAATTGAATGTCGTCCTGTAAAAGTGCCATAATGCTGAACGTTCCTTTCCTTTTTTTGGGTGCAGGCGTGAAAACCCGCTTATTTATGATCGGAATCTCCGAAGATCGAGGGGGCGGGTCGGTCGTCCTCCTCAGATTTTTTATCGAGGTACGCCTTGATCTTCCCGCGGTTTTCGATCGCCGTAATGAGCAGAATCAGAATTGTTATAAAAATGCAGGGGAGGTATAATTCGGTCGGGCCGTTTGTCTCGCTCCCCGCGTAAAGCTCGGCAAAGCGTGCATACACGTACAGGATCCCGCCGAAGCCGAGAAGCGACAGAACAGAAGCCGTTTTATAGAATCGGCAGATCGTCAGAACGGCAGGGATCACGAACCCGACGGCGGCGATCACGAGCCACACGACGAATACGGGATCGGAAGCCAGCTCAGCGGGAACGATCCCCCAGTCCGACGAAAGGATCACGACGGGAAACAGGATCCCGCAGCCGATCCCCCAGATCGCGGCAAGAATAAGCAGAATTATTTTCAAAATCAGGCTGATCGCTTTCATATTTTCTCCGTTTCGCGAATAAAATGTATAGCATTACATATATAATAGCACAATTTTGCGAAAAAGGCAAGTACGGATTTTTTTCAAAAAATCTTCCTCTCATATCGCCGCAAATTTCGAGGATATTATGAATAGAAGGATTCAAAAAGGAAGGCAGGAATCAAAAAATGAGTCATTTTTTGAAAATATTTTCCGCTTCGGCGCTGATGGTCGGTTTTGCGGCGGCGGTGATCCTTGCGCCTTCCGCCGCGGCGCGCGGCGGAATGGCGGAGAGCGCAGCGGACGGCGGGGGGATCGTTCCCGCCGCGGCGTATGAGGAGGTCTCGGAGCGGGCGGTTCTGATCCCTTGCGGAACGCCGTTCGGGATCAAAATGCTGACCGACGGGGTCGTCGTCACCGATCTCGGCGACGTAAACGCCGCGGGAAGCTGGCTTTCTCCCGCGGAGGAGGCGGGCGTGCGCGCGGGGGATGTGATCACGGCGATCAACGGGGTCGCGGTTTCGGACAGCCTTTCGCTTTCCGACGCGGTACAGGCGAGCCCCGGCGGGTGCCGCCTTTCCGTTATGCGGGACGGCGAAGCGCTTGAGATCACGGCGGTTCCGCTCCGCTCGGAGGACGACGGCGATTATAAGCTCGGGCTCTGGACAAGGGACAGCTGCGCGGGGATCGGGACGATGACCTTTTACGATCCCGCGACGGGCGTTTTCGGCGGGCTGGGTCACGCGGTAAGCGACGTAACGACGGGACAGCGGCTCCCGCTTTTATCGGGCGAGATCACCGCCGTCAGCATTACCGACGTCCTGAAGGGCACGAGCGGCGCGCCGGGTGAGCTTTGCGGCGCGTTCGTTTCGGATACCGAGACGGGAACGGTAAAGCGCAACACCGACTGCGGGGTATTCGGATACAGCGACACCGCGCCGATCTTAAACGAGCCGGTCGAGATCGGGTACGGCGACGAGGTCGTAAAGGGAAAGGCGACGATCCTTACGACCGTGGCGGGCATGGTTCCCGAGGAGTATGAGATCGAAATTGTAAAAATCGACCGCGGACACGGCGAATCGGTGCGGAACATGACGATCCGCGTAACGGACGAGCGTTTGCTCCGGCGGACGGGCGGGATCGTTCAGGGCATGAGCGGAAGCCCCGTGCTTCAGAACGGGCGGCTGATCGGCGCGGTCACACACGTTCTCGTCAACGATTCGGCAATGGGCTACGCCGTTTTTATCGAGAATATGTGCGGCGAAGCGGCAACACTTGATTGCGCGGCGTAAAAATGTATATATGGCTGAAAATTTCTCCTTACGGGCGAAAAATATCCGCAGGGGGAATTTTCGTTTTTTCGCCGAAATCCGCGCGGCGGAACGTTTTTTCCTCCGTTTTTCCTATTTTCGCGAAATTTACGGTGAAAAGCGATATTTCCCGCCGCGCGCTCCGAAAAAGCGGGAGTTCTTTCTCCGCCGTGACATTTTCTCCCGTTTTTTTCCTCTTTTCACGGGCGGAAAAAGACCCGTTTCGCGGGAATTTATCGGAAGAAAACGACAAAATGACCGAAAAAGCGGGCGCTTCTCCGGAAGCGCTTTTTTCCTTTTATAAAGCCTTTTTTCCGCAAAACGCGGGACAATTCTCCCGCCGCGCGGGAAATAAGCCGCTCCCCGTCTTCGGATAAGTTTTGAAAAGAGGATTGTCATTTTATTTCGGACATGATAAAATTAACTTGTCGGGAGGGGAGAAACGGAAAATTTTCGATCTTCCCGCGGAGCAGCACTTTGGAGCGTGTTTGCAAACCCGCTCCCTGCCAAAAAGAAAAGATCCGAAGCCCTGACCGGTCGGGCGTTCGGAAAAGGAAGGAATTACAGGGGATCTTCCCCTTTTAGAAAGGAAAAGGAAAATGACGGAAAAGATGAAGGTACTGATTGGCGACGACAGCCCCGAGTATGGGCTTTCCTGGGCAAGTCTTTTAAAGGAGGAGGGAATGTTCGCGGTTACGAGGCAGAAAAACGGGCGTGTTTTACTCGAAATGATGAAAAACGACCTCCCCGATTTTCTGATCTTAGAGGCGAAAATGCCCGAAATGGACGCGGCGGAGCTTTTAAGCGAGCTGAGCCGGCTTTCGGGGAGGCTTCCCTCGACGATCGTCGTGTCGAATCTCAGCACTCCGCAGCTTGAGCGCGAGGTCATGGACGCGGGCGCGGATTACTTCATGGTAAAGCCCTTTGAGCCGAAGCAGCTCGTCAAAAAGGTCAAGGCGCTCATGAATTACAATGCCGCGAAGTTTACGGGCGGCGGACGGGAAGCGGGCAATATCGAATACATCGTGACCGATATTATCCACCAGATCGGGATCCCCGCCCATATCAAGGGCTATCATTACCTCCGCACCGCGATCATTCTTTCGATCAACGACGACGAAATGATCAACAGCGTCACAAAGCTTTTATATCCGACCGTCGCGGAGCGGTACAATACGACCCCCTCCCGCGTTGAGCGCGCGATCCGTCACGCGATCGAGATCGCATGGGATCGCGGCGACGTGGACGTATTGAACGGGATCTTCGGCTATACCGTCCGGAACACGCGCGGAAAGCCGACGAATTCCGAATTTATCGCTCTGATCGCCGATAAGCTCCGACTCCAGTACTTCCCGCAGGCGAAAATGTTTGGATAAAAGAACTGCTCCGAAAACTTTGATTCACATGGTTTTCGGGGCAGTTTTTCTTGCAGACATATTTTTATGGGATCAATACACCTTATAAGCCGCTGAGGCGGAATTTGCAGATTCTTTTTATTAAGATTTTTGCTTTTCGCTTCCTTTTGGTTCAAAAGGAAGCGGGTGTGCGGGGGCAGAGCCCCTGCAAAGTTATTGTTTTCTCTCTTTAAGTTTTCTCTTATAATATCTTTTCCATTCCGACTTTCTGCGGTTTTAAGCCGCATTTCTCGTAAAACCGCATGGCGGATTCGTTACAGCTCCAGACGTTGAGGGTGACGTTATAACAGCCGTTTTCCCGCGCGAAATCAAGCACCGCCTCATACAGCGCCGTTCCGACGTGTTCGCCGCGGCGGGTCTCGTCTACGCAGAGATCGTCGAGATAAAGCGTTTTGATGTCGGTAAGGATATTGTCGTTTTTGTGCTCCTGAAAAATGCAGAACGCGTAGCCGAGCATTTCGCCGTCCCCGTTCTCGGCGACAAGGATCGGACGGCTTTCGTCCCGAAGCAGCCCGCGAAGCTCACTGTCGGTATATTTTCGGCAGTTTGCCTTAAACAGGTCGGGCCTGCCGTTGTGGTGAACGGTCAGAACCTGTAAAAGCAGGCGGTTGATCGCGGGAATGTCGCGTTCTTCGGCGCGGCGGATCTTCATAAAAATGCCTTCTTTCTTTTGCTTTTCATCGTGTTTCAAAGGAAAATTTGTGAAAAAAATGTTTTTAGTTCCCGTTGAAACATTCTGTTGTTTTCGCTCTAAATGTAAATTTTTTGATAATCTGTATGATCCTAATATTGCTTTTCGCTTCCTTTTGGCGGCAAAAGGAAGCGGGGGTTCGGGGGCGCGACAGGAAGTCGCAAAGCAAGTGCCCAAAGTGCCGCACGGACGCGGCACGAAACAAAGCGCTTGCAAAAGTGCCCCTGAAAAAATAATATTTTCTCTTAAAAAATCTTTATTCCTTCTCGTACATCAGATTTTTTCGCAGGTTCTCGTCATACCCGAAGCGGAAGCCGATTTTCGCGAAAAGCGGCGAGCCGACGAGATAAATCCCCATGCTCACGAGCGGGAACCAGAGCGGATATTCGGCGATCGCCGCGCTCTGAAATCCGCCGATGTAGATCAGCGGCTGAACCGCGCCGCAAAGGAAGCGGAAAATAAACATATACTCCCCGCTGATCGGAAGGGAGCCGAAGATCCCCAGCAGAACGGCGGCGACGGGGATACAGATCAGGATCCCGGGGATCAGTCCGTAAAGAAGCCAGCCGTTTTTCTGCGGCTGCTCGACCCGATGATTTTTGACGAGGCTCTGCTCGCGCCGCCCGTCGTTAAACCCGACGGTAAACATCAGCGAGAGAAAGATCACGAGCGTCAGCAGAAAAGCGGCGCAGGAGATCGCCCAGATTCCGATAAACGGCGCGATCGAGATCACCATGATCCCGCTTAAAATATTTCCGAATAAGACAAAGCCGATCCCTTTCAGAAGTTTTTTGAATGCCGATTCTCTTTGCATATTCCCGTCCTTTCCGCAGATACTAATTTCACAATGAAAACGGAGGTGTTTTTTATGCTGCAGGAGCATGATTTTGATATTTTAAACTGTATTTACAAGAACAGCCGTATGGCTTCCGACTGTATCAAGCAGGTTTCGGACAAGTGTGGAAGCGACGAGCTTCGCGCCTACATCGGAAAACAGCAGAGCTATTACGAGGAGACCTGTAAAAACTTGAAATCCGAGATCGAGGAGGCGGGCGGAAGGGTAGAACCCGTTCCGAAAATGAACGCCGCCATGTCGCATATCGGGATCAGCATGAAGACCCTCGCCGACGACAGCCAGGGCGGGATCGCGAAGCTGATGTATAACGGGACGAATATGGGGATCATCGACATCGCGGAAACGGTGAATCACTGTAACCGCGCGAGCGGCGGAACCCTCAAAAAGGCGGAAGCACTTTTAAATCACGAGGAGCAGTACGCCGACGGGTTAAAGCGGTTTTTATAAGAGACAGAGAAGGATAACATTTCGGGGGCGCTTACCGCAGTGTCCCCGAAAAATCATTTCTCTTCTTTATTTCTTTGTTTCGTTCTAATCGGTGATCCCGTAAATGCGCCCCTCCTCAAATTTCCAGCCGTCAAGGTTCGCGTTTACGATATTGTCCATTACTTCGAGGGCGCGGAGCTGCGCTTTTTCGGCGCGGTCGTGGTTCGCGGTTCGTTCGCTGACTTTTCGGATCACGAGGAACAGATCATCGGGACAAGCCTCGACGTAATTCGACAGCGCCGCGATCCCGCTTCCCTTAAAACGGTAAAAAATGCCGTCAGCCTGCGGGCAGTCGGGGTAGCGCTCTCCCAGATTCACAAAGCCCGAAAGATCGCCGTCGGTGGTAATGCTTTCAAGCGCGGGGGTATCCAGCAGGTACATCTGCGCTTCGCCGTAGCCGATCTCGCCCGTAAGCTTTGTGACGTTTCCGAGCATATAATCCTGATGAAGATTTTCGCTCAGGTCGATATTGTACACGTCCACATGAACATAGCCGTTGTCGTCGAAATCGGGGCAGTACTGCTCAAACGCGTGCTCCAGATCCTGCGTTTTATAGCCGACGTTTGCCGCGACATCATGATCCTTCGCGACGACGAGGATCCGAAGATCGCCCACGTCGTCCTTCAGCAGATCGTACAGGAAAAACCCGGCGACCGCGAGGAAAAACGCGCCGACGATCACGTGCCATTTGTAATGGTAAAAAAAGTTCGTGACGCGCTTCCAGCCGTGAAGCTCATAGACCGGCTTTTCTTCCTCTTTGATCGTTTCGCTTTCTTCGATCAGCCCTTGTTTCAGCTTTAAAATTTCCCGTTTATCGTCCTGATATGACATAGTTTTCCTTTTCCGTGGTGCAGACCTGCACCAAAATCAATTCTGGGGCTTCATGGTCGGGAACAGAAGAACGTCGCGGATCGACGCGCTGTCGGTCAGGAGCATGACCAAACGATCCAGCCCCATGCCAAGTCCGCCCGTCGGCGGCAAGCCGTATTCAAGCGCGGTGATAAAGTCCTCGTCGATCTCCGCGTTCGCGCCCTGCTTCCGCTTTTCCTCGACCTGCTTCCGGAAGCGCTCGCGCTGGTCGATCGGGTCGTTGAGCTCGGAGAACGCGTTCCCGAATTCACAGCCGTTAATGAAATACTCGAACCGCTCGGTAAAGGCGGGATCGTCCGGCTTGCGCTTCGCTAAGGGAGAGTTTTCGACGGGATAGTCGTAAACGATCGTCGGCTGGAGAAGCTCGTCCTCGACAAAGGCTTCGAAAAACGCGATCAGAACGTCGCCCTTTGTGGCGTTGTCCTTGATCTCGACATTTTTCGCCTTTGCCGCCGCGCGCGCCTCTTCGTCGGTTTTCCAGTCGTGATAGCTTACGCCGCCGTACTTTTCGACCGCCTCGATCATGGTAAGGCGCGTCCAAGGTTTCCCCACCGCGATCTCCTTCCCCTGATACGAAACGGTGTCCGTCCCGCAGACGTTCAGGGTCACCGTGCGGTACATATTTTCGATCAGATCCATCATACCGAAATAATCGGTATACGCCTGATACATTTCGATTGAGGTAAATTCCGGGTTATGCGTCGCGTCCATGCCCTCATTGCGGAAGATCCTCCCGACCTCGTAAACGCGGTCAAAGCCGCCGACGATCAGGCGCTTTAAATAAAGCTCCGTCTCGATCCGAAGGTACATATCAATGTCGAGCGCGTTATGGTGGGTCACGAAGGGACGCGCCGCCGCCCCGATCTCGAGCGTGTGCAGAACGGGGGTATCCACCTCGAGATAGCCGAGGTTGTCCAGATAGGCGCGGATCTCGCGAAGAATCTTCGAGCGCGCAACAAAAGTATCCTTGATCTCGGGATTCGCGATGAGATCAAGGTAGCGCTTCCGGTACCGCTCCTCCTTATCCTTTAAGCCGTGCCACTTTTCGGGGAGCGGAAGAAGCGATTTCGAGAGAAGGGTGATTTCCTTCGCGTGCACCGAGATCTCCCCGCGCTTGGTCCGGAACACAAATCCGGTGATCCCGACAATATCGCCGAGATCCCATGTCTTAAATTCGCGGAAAACATCTTCTCCCACGTCGTTCATGCGGACATAGACCTGCATACGGTCGCTTCCGTCGCGAATGTCGATAAAGTTCGCCTTTCCCATGTCGCGCCAGCTCGTGATCCGTCCCGCGATCTGAACCGTCTCGTTTTCAAGCTCGTCAAACCGCGCGCGGATCTCCTCCGCGAGAACGGATACGGGGAACTTTGTGATCCGATAAGGGCTTTTTCCGTCTTCCTTCAGCCGTTCGAGCTTTTCGAGGCGGATCCGGTGCTGCTCAGAGAGCTTTTCATTCAGTTCCTCCTCGCTGAGCTCCTCCTGTAAAATTTCGTCTGCCATGCCGTTTCCTTTCACTTTCCGATGTCGATGATTTCAAACTTCAAAATGCCGACGGGCGCTTCCACGTCTACGAGATCGCCCTTCTGATGACCGATGAGCGCTTTTCCGATCGGAGATTCGTCCGAGATCTTCCCGCGCTTCATATCGACCTCCTTCGAGCCGACGATATGGAGAACAAGAATCTCGTTTTCGGAAAGATCCTTGACCGTAACGCGGTTCCCGACCTGAACGTGCTCGGTCGAGAGCGATTCAAAGTCGATGATCTTTACGTTCATGAGCGTCGCCTCGATCTCGGCGATCCGCGCTTCAATAATGCCCTGCTCGTTTTTCGCTTCGTCGTATTCCGAGTTTTCGGAAAGGTCGCCGAACGAAAGCGCGACCTTGATCTTTTCGGCGATGTCGCGCCGCTTGACGGTTTTGAGTTCTTCAAGCTCGTCCTCGAGATCCTTTAAGCCTTCCTGTGTGAGTACTGTCTGCTTTGCCATGTGATGTTGTTCCTTTCGTTATAGAAAATTATTTTTTATTTGCAGGACTGCGGTCTATCCGAGTACTTCGACCGCCTTTTTATACTGCATATCATATGTCGCGGCGTAATTTTCGGGAGAAGCCTCGATCATTCCCGCGTATTCCACAAGGAATTCGGGGGAAACGCCCGTTTCGTTATAGGCGCTTTCGGTGCGGTAGGGGAGAATGACCGCGACGGAAAGCTCTACCGCCGTTCCGTCCCCGAACGAACGGGTCTCCTGAAGCGTTCCGTAGCCCATTGTCGCCGCGCCGACCAGCCTTGCGCCGTTAAAATCGCGGAGCGTTACCGCGATCAGCTCCGCCGCGCCGCCCGTCTTCTCGTTGACGATCACGCTGATCGGAAGCTCGGTATAAGTGTCCGCCGTCGTTTCCGCCGCCGTTCTTACGGCGTTATCGCGGTAGACCGCGTTCGCGAGGGTCGTCGCGCTTACGAAGGGGGAAACGATCCCGGAAACGGCGGCGTAATTTCCGCTTGAGCAGTCGCGCAGGTCGAAAATATAGCCTGTTGCCGGTTCGGTGTACGATTCGAGCGCGGCGGCGATCTGACTTCCCGTCTTACCGTTTATTGTACCGATCCGAAGGTAAATTATTCCGTTGTCGAGGTACGCCGCCGTAACCGAGCGGATCTCGAATTCCGCGCGGGTCAGGGTGACCTCCGACTCCTCGCCGTTTTTACGGAGCAGAAGCGTGATCCGCGTTCCCTCGTCCCCGAAGCGAAGCTGTGCCGCCGCCGCTTCATAGCCGATCTCGAGAACGTTCGATCCGCCGACCGCGGCAATGATGTCCCCCGCCGCGATCCCCGCTTCCTCTGCGGGGGAATCCGCGTAAACCGAGGAAACCTTCACATACCCGCCGTCGTTCTCGGTCTCAAGCCCGAGTCCCGTTAAGACGCCGTTACGGAGCATGGTCTTATAATAATAGTCGTTCGTTGTGTAATAGCGGGCGTAAGGATCGCTGACCGCGTCGAGATAGCCCGAGAAAACGCCGTTTCGCCCCGTTTCGTCGTCTACGTCGTAAAGCGAGTAATTGCGGACGAAGGAGTCGATTTCCTGAAGACGGCTGTTGATCTCCTCGCGCTGCTGCACCCCCGCGATCCGGGCGTTGTAAAGATCCAGCGATACCGTCATCGTTACGACGAACGTCACCGCGCAGGCGATCGCGATCAGACTGATCGTAATGCCGAGTGATATTTTTTTGTTCATTCTGCTGTTTTATCTCCTTAATCTGTCGGAACCGCGACGTAATTCAGCGGATCGACCCTGCTCCCGTCCTTTCGGATCTCGAAGTGCAGGTGCGGCCCCGTGGACCAGCCCGTCGAGCCGACCGCCGCAATGACCTCCCCCTGCGATACCATCTGTCCGACGGTCACGTAGATCGCGCTGCAATGCGCGTAAAGGGACTGGTAGCCGTTTCCGTGGTCGATTACGACGTACATTCCGTAGTCATAGCCCGCCCGATACGTCGTCTTCGCGACAATGACCTCTCCGCCCTTCATGGCATAGATATTCGCGCTGTTGATCCCGCCGTTCCCGATGTCGATCGCGCCGTGATTCCCGCTGTGAAATTCGCTGTAACCGAAATAAGTGGTAATCATGTGATATTTCCGGTCGAGCGGCCAGTGCCATTCGCCGTCGTCGTAAACGACCGTTCCGCTCGCGGCAAGCTGCGCCTTACGGATGATCTCGTCGACTTCCGCCTTGTAAGCTTCGATTTCGGCGGCGCTGACCTGCTTCTGCTGGTCGAGCTGGGCGATCCTTGCCTCGTAATCCCGGATCTGCGCGGTCGCGTTGTTGTATTCCGCGTTATAGGATTCGCTGAGCTGGCTCGCGTATTTGCGCTGTTCGTCGAGGTCGGTGCGCTCGGCAATCAGATCTTTTTTCTCCTTTTCGAGCCCCGCCTTGTCCAGCTCGAGCTGCACCTTATCCGCTTCGAGCTGTGTCTGCTCGTCCTCAAGACGGTGAATGCTGGCGAGGAGGGAATTCATAAAGTCGAGGTTCTGCTGATCCGCGCTGTTCTTGATCTCGGTCTGCACAAAGATGTCGTAAAAATCCGCCGACCCCGCGAGGACGGAAAGAACGTCGTCCGTGTCGTTTATGTACATGGTCCGGATAATCTGACCGAATTTATAGATGTTTTCGCGGTTCTGCGTGTCAAGGGCGGCGATCTCGGAAATTTTATCGGCGATCCGCACCTCGGTATCGGCGATCTCGACCTCCTTCGCGGCGATCTCCTCTTCCTTCTCGCCGATCTCCTCTTCCTTCGCGTAAAGCTTGTTGTTTAAAAGGTTGATCTGATCCTGCTGCGCGACGACCTTTTCCCAGTAATAATTCTGAAGCTCCTCGCTGTCGGCGATGTTCCCTTTGGTCTGGGCGATCTTCTCGTCGCACTCCTTGATCTTCTCCTCGTTCTCGGCGATCTTTTGTTCAAGCGCCTCGATCGAGTCTTCCGCATAGGTCGGAAGCCCGCTCGTACCGATTATAGCACAGATCAGGCAGCAAACCGCGCCGAAAGCGGTCGAACGCAGCAAATTTTGTATTTTTCTTCGATTCATTCGCGTTTCCTTTCGCTGTTATACCTTCAGGTACTTCGCCGTACTCATGACCGTTCCGATCGCGCCGAGCAATGCGCCGAGGAGGCAGTTCGCCGCGAGCACCCACCAGGTCACGCTTTCAAACGGGATCAATCCGTTTAAGCCGAAGATCTGCCACACGGTGATATTTTCCTTAAACAGCTCGACGATCGCCTCGTAGGTGACCTTCGTGACGATCCACGAAACCGCGCCCGCCGCGATTCCGATCACCATTCCCTCGATAAAGAACGGGATCTTTACAAAGGAATTCGTCGCGCCGACGACCCGCATGATATTGAGCTCTTTTTTTCGGGAATAAACGCTGCTGCGAATGGAATTATAAATAATGATAACGCTCGTGACGATCATGACCGCGAGAATTGCCCCGCCGATCACGGTGAGCGTGGTACGGATATTGACAAGCGCGGAGGCGAAATCGTACGGCGCCGAGACCTTCTCGACCCCGTCAATGGTGGAAAATTCCTCCGTCGTCTGCGAGATGAGCGAAATGTCCTTGACCGTTACGCGGAAGGTGTGCGGCATGGGGTTTTCGGGGAGATACTCGAACAGCTCCGCCAGCTCGGGCCGTTTCTCCTTTTCGTCCTCCCAGGCCTCCTCCCTTGAATAAAAGATCATGCTGTCGGTGTTGGAATTCGCGTTGATCGCATCGGTGATATGGGTCAGGACTGTCTGCTCCACGTCGCCGTAAACATAGACCTGAATTTCGTTTTTTCCCTCGATATTCGAGAGGACGATCCCGAGATCCATGGCGATCAGGGAGGCAAGTCCCACAAGGATCAGGCTTACGAGAAGGACGCAGAAGCTCGCGACCGACATCATCGCATTTTTAAAGACCGAGCCGATCCCTTTTTTTACGAGGTAGCTGAAATTACTCATTCTCATAGCGTTCATCCCCCTCGATAAAGTTGTCGTAAACGACGACCCCGTCCTGAAGCCGTATGATCCGCCCGCCGAAATACTTGACGAGGTCGTGCTCGTGCGTGACCATGATCACGGTCGTTCCGCATTCGTTGATGTCCTTTAAAAGCTCGACGATCTCATAGGAAAGCTCGGGGTCGATGTTTCCCGTCGGCTCGTCGGCGATAATGATCTTCGGGTCACAGGCGAACGCGCGCGCGATGGCGACACGCTGCTGCTCCCCGCCCGAAAGCTGTCCCGGGTAATATTTCGCCTTTTCGCCGAGGCGGACGAGGTTTAAAACATAAGGCACGCGCTGACGTATGTATTTTTTTGATTTATCAATGACGCGAAGCACGAACGCGACGTTTTCGTATACCGTAAGCGTCGGGATCAGGCGGAAATCCTGAAAGATCATTCCGAGCGAACGGCGGAAGTACGGAAGCTTCCGGTTCCGGAGCTTCGAGAGGTTATAGCCGTTCACGAAAACGCGCCCGCTGCTCGGCTGGATCTCCCGCGTCAGAAGCTTTAAGAGGGTACTTTTTCCCGCGCCGCTGTTCCCGACGATAAAGACGAATTCCCCGTCGTTGATCCGAAGGCTTACGTCGTTGAGCGCGTCCAAGCCGCCCTTTGCGCCGTCGTTATAATGCACGTCGACATTTTTTAATTCTACCATTTAATCCATTCCTTTTGATTCATGTTCCGATCTCGCGTCTGTTCCGTTGATGTCTTTTAAACTATATGCCCGAAGGCTTCGAAAAATTACACAAAAAGCCAAAATTCGGCAAATTAAGGCTGCACCGCATAATGATTGGTGTTCGATCGCGCGGCAGATTTGCTCGTCGGATTGTACAGATTTTTCGCAGGAATCCTGTCGGATTTCAAGAAAAATCTGTGCAGTAT
>CAYVZH010000033.1:0-31003 GCA_964456025.1 uncultured Ruminiclostridium sp. | reverse complement strand
CTCCTTGCGGCGTCCTGCCGCGATTGCCGAGGCACAAACGACGGGTTTGAAAAATCGAAGATTTTTCAAACTAGTTCCTTTCCGATCGGATCAGCTTCGCGTAATCAGAGAATAAAAGTCCGACAGGCTGAATTTAACGATCTCCGCTTTTCCGACGGTCCTACAGAGAATGATGTTGATCGTATCGGAAAAGCGCTTTTTATCGTGGACGGCACCCTCGTAGAGCGCTTCGCCGCCGATCTCGGCGGAAATCGGAAGCCCGTATTTTTCGAGGCAGCTTTTCAGCCGTTCGCCAAGCGGATTTTCGATCAATCCGCTGCGTTCCGCAAGGCTCGTGATGAGGTACATTCCCGCGGCGACGGCTTTCCCGTGCGTGATCCCCCGATAATGATAATAGCGTTCGATCGAATGCCCGAGCGTATGACCGAAATTTAAGATCATGCGAAGCCCGGTATCGAACTCGTCCTCCTCCACGACCCACCGCTTAATATCGACGCATTCGGAGATTACCGCTTCTAAATTGTCCTTCGCCTTTCCCGTTTCGAGAAGGGAAAAAAGGGATTCCGACGCGATCATGCCGTATTTTACGACTTCGCCCATTCCGTCGGTGAAAAAATCGTCGGGGAGCGTCCGGAGCGTATCGGTATCCGCGAGGACGAGCTTCGGCTGCTTGAACGCGCCGACGAGATTTTTCCCCGCGGGAATGTCGATCGCGGTCTTTCCGCCGACGGAGCTGTCCACCTGCGCAAGCAGGGAGGTCGGAATTTGTACGTAATCAATGCCCCGCAGGTAGGTCGCCGCCGCGAAGCCGGTAAGATCGCCGACGACACCGCCGCCGAGCGCGATTAAAAAATCGGAGCGCGTGATATTCTGTTTCGCGAGAAAGTCGTAAAGCGAAAGGAGTGTCTGTGCCGATTTCCGCTCCTCGCCCGCCTCAAAGACAAACGCTTCGGCGGAAATTCCCGCTTTTTCAAGCGATTTCAGGAGCGGCTTGGTATAAAGCGCGTGAACGTTTCCGTCAGTCACGATCACGGCGCGTTTTCCTTTTACGAGCGGGGCGATCCGCTCTCCCGCCTCGGCGAGAAGCCCCCCGCCGATCAGCACGTCGTACGGCTCGGAAACGTTGATCCGGATTTTTTTCATTTTAGTTTTTCACTTCTTTCATGGTCTTGTTCTTTAAGAAGATGAACAGCTTCGGCGACACCTTTTTCAGCGTGCGCTTCGCGAAAATAAAGGTATCCTCCTTGAATTTCGCGGATTTGTAAAGGAACTTCCGCGGATAGTTTTTCGAGGTGATCTTTTTGTCCAGCTTCTCCTCGGCGATCTTTGCCTGCTCCTCCGGGAGGGCGTAAATCGCCTTATATTTCTTGACCAGCTTATTGAAATTGTACGCCATGTATAAAATATCGTACTTCGGATATTGCGGCATACGGAGCTGTACAGGGTCGTTCGGGTCTACCGAGGGGTCGAGGAAGCCGCCCTCCCGCGCCGTCTGCTCGAGAATGGTCATCGGGTAGGGGTAGAAAATGTTCGGGATCACCTTGTCCACGTCGAGCTTGGCGTTGAGCTTGACGGTTTCGAGCGAAAGCTCCAGCGTTTCGTAGGGCAGCCCGACGATGTTGTAGGTCAGCGCGGTGATCTTATATTTCCGGAACCACTTCGCAACCTGGATCATGTGGTCGTTTTTCATGTTGCGGTGGAGGTACTTCCGGCGGAACTCCTCGTTCCCGTTTTCGAGACCGATGTCGATCATGTAACAGCCGCCTTCTTTGAGCATACGCACCATATCCTCGTCGAGAATGTCGAAACGGAGGTTGCAGTTAAAGGGAAGGTGGATCTTCTCGATATACATCGGCATGAACTCGTAGAACCAATCTTTATACATATTAAAGATCGCGTCGCGGAATTCAATATATTTAATAAAGGGATATTTCGAGATCAGAAGCTCCAGAAGCTCGATCGCCTTTTTCGGGCTCCGGAAGCGGCAGTATTTCTGCTTATTCGGGTAGATGTTCCGGAACTGGGAATTCCCGCAGTAGGTACAGCTGAAAAGACAGCCGCGCGAGAGCATGACCATCGCGGTGAAGTTTTTCGAGCGGTCGAGATTCTTATAATCGAACAGATCGAAATCGGGGAAAGGGAGGGTATCGAGATCCTCGATCAGCGGGCGGACGGGATTTTTCACGATCTCGCCGTTTTCAAGCTTGAAATAAATGCTCTCGATGTCGGTGCGGGGTTTTCCGTCGCGGAAGGAATCCATCAGGTCGAGGAGAGGGTATTCGCCCTCGCCGACGGTCACCGCGTCGCAGCCGCGGATCTTGATGCATTCGTCGGGAACGAGGATCGCGTGATAGCCGCCGATCGTGACGTAAATATCGGGGAGGTTGTCCGCGAGCCAGCCGCACATCTCGGTAATAAACGGGATCGCGGTCGTCCGCGCGGTAAAGCCGATCACGTCGGGATGAAAGCTTTTTACCTTTTCGAGAAACTCGTTTTTTTCGGGCATATAAAGAAGGTGGTAGAGCTGTACGTCGTGTCCGCCCTGTTTTAAAACGGCGGAGATCGAAGCCAGTCCCTCGCTGTAATTTCCGAGCTTGTTGCGGTTAAACATTTCTTCTTCCAAAAAATCGGGGTAGATCAGCAGCATTGTTTTTTGTTCGGACATTTTGATTTCCTTTCTTTTGCGGATCATTTTTTGCAGGCGCGGAAAGCGCGGCTGAAATACATATAAATATATTTTACCGCAGAATGAAAAATATGTCAATAGGAAAACCCAAAGAAAAGGGAGGCGAAAAACGGGGAAAAAGATCAAAGCCGACGATTTTACACTTTTTTCAAAAAAATACTTGACAAACCGGAAAAAGAATGTTATAATCATAAAGCGTTAATTCAAAATATATAATTTGCGGGTGTAGTTCAATGGTAGAATGTCAGCCTTCCAAGCTGAAAACGTGGGTTCGATTCCCATCACCCGCTCCATCGGCTCTTATTCGCAAGGACAAGCGCCGATTCCCTTTTGTGCGCCACTAGCTCAGCTGGATAGAGCAACCGCCTTCTAAGCGGTAGGTCACAGGTTCGAATCCTGTGTGGCGTGCCAGATCCGGCTGTTTATGGTGGGATTAGCGTAGTTGGTCGAACGCGTCAGTTTGTGGCACTGAAGATCGTGGGTTCGAATCCCACATTCCACCCCAGAAAAATTACACTCTTGCCCCTTCGGCAAGGGTGTAATTTTTTGGGTTGAGGAAGGTAGGGAGGAGAAGCCGCATTATATCCTATCGCGTTCTTGCGCATATTGTATGGTTTTCAATCATTGGTTGGATACTCCACAACGAATTGATCATTGAAACCGATCTTGGTTTCTGTTATACTGTAATTACACCGGTGAATACAGAAAACGAGGTACACAATATGAACTTGAACATAGGCAACAAAATACACGAACTTAGGAAACGAAAGGGTGTTACGCAGGAAACGCTTGCGTCTGCACTCGGTATAACAGGACAGGCGGTAAGCCGTTGGGAAGCGGGCGGCAGTTATCCCGATATGGAGATGATACCTGCCATTGCTAACTATTTCAGCATTTCCATTGATGAGTTGTTTGGGTATAAGTCTGACCGAGATGCGAAGATTGACGCCATTATCGAAAAGGTCAGCTCTTATCATATCGGCGGCCGTGGAGACGATAAGTGGGTGGACGAGTGTCTTGCGGTAATTCGTGAGGGACTTGTTGAGTTTCCGCAGAATGAACGGCTATTGATTACCCTTGCGGAAACCTTGAGCGAGGCGGGTTGGCGCAGGCACAAGGAATGGGTCTATTATGATGACGAAGGCTTTATGCAGCACAATTACGATGTTCACAGGAAAAATGAATATTGGAGTGAGTCAATAAAGATAAGCGAACAGCTTGTGATTACTGCAAGCGACAACACCGTTGTCACACGGGCTATCTATATACTTGTAATGCTTTACAGAAATCTCGGTGAGAACGAAAAGGCTATTCTCTACGCTGAACGTATGCCTAAAATTGAACATTGCCGTGAAATGATGCTGTCATGGGCGGCTGATGGTAAGCAGGAAGCCGCATACATTGGTGATCTGCTTCTTAAAATGGCAAGTCGTTTTTCAC
The DNA here is from genome assembly GCA_964456025.1 of uncultured Ruminiclostridium sp. Taxonomy (GTDB): domain Bacteria; phylum Bacillota; class Clostridia; order Oscillospirales; family Ruminococcaceae; genus Ruminiclostridium_E. The sequence continues at coordinate 26,877 of CAYVZH010000033.1, read as the reverse complement.
AGCAACTCGTATATGGGCTGGTAAACAATGTTCATCATTTTGAGAGCGATATGCCCATTGAGAAAATAAAGGGTGTGATCTCGCTGTTTGACCTTTTGTGCGACGACGGAAATTATGGTGAATACAACGGCGATCTGATCCAACTCAATCTGTATCTTTCAAGGTTGCAATGGGAACGCAATTATCACGATGAAGCATTTGAGTCGCTTGATAAAGCATTGGAGCACGCCCGTGCACTTGAAAATCTGCTTGACGGCGGGGAACATTATTTTACCGCGCCACTTGTAAAGTTTGTGAAGTGTGCGTCCGGTGAGGCTGAACGGATAGCAGAAGGTCTGCCGCAGGATTGGCCCATGTGGATGAATCCTGATTACAGTCATGTTGAAAAGGAAATCAAGGCTGATCCGAGATGGGATATTTGGGTCAAGAAATGCAAGGAATAGCCGACCGTAAATGTTCCGCTCATCCGAACGGGTGAGTGAAAGAATACAAGCGGGGGAGCGTGCGCTCTCCCGTTTTGTTTTTAACTTGCAGCACGGAAGGATTTGCCGATTTTTTTGCAAAAATATTCCGAAACCGCTTGCAATCCCGCGCTTTTTCTGCTATAATAGTTACGGTCTTTTGGCGGCTCTTCCGCCAGGCAATCCATCGAACGGGAAAGGAATGGTCAACAATGCCGGCAAGCATCGTAGTCGGAACACAGTGGGGCGACGAGGGAAAAGGAAAAATCATCGACATCATCGCCTCGAAAGCGGACGTTGTCGTTCGTTCGCAGGGCGGGAACAACGCGGGTCATACCGTCGTAAACAACGGGGAAACCTATAAGCTGCACCTGATCCCCTCGGGAATCCTTTACGGGGATACGCTTTGCCTGATCGGGGCGGGCGTCGTACTCGATCCGAAGGATTTCGTCGGAGAGCTTGACACGCTCGGGGCGCGGGGCGTTTCGTTCGATCATCTGAAGATCGACCCGCGGGCGCACGTTGTTATGCCGTGGCATATTACGCTTGACGGGCTTTCCGAAAAATTCAGGGGGAACAGCGACATCGGCACCACTAAGCGCGGGATCGGCCCCGCGTACATGGATAAATACGAGCGCTGCGGGATCCGCGTCTACGACCTGATCCACCCCGAGATCTTCGCGGAAAAAGCGCGTTTGACCGGTACCTTAAAGAATAAGATCATTACCGAGGTCTACGGCGGGGAGCCGCACGATCTCGACGCGGTGATCGAGGAATATACCGCTTACGGAAAGCGGCTCGCGCAGTACGTGGACGACGTTTCCGTCCTCGTGTACAACGCGGCGAAAAGCGGAAAGCAGATCATGTTCGAGGGCGCGCAGGCGACCCTCCTCGATATTGACTTCGGGACGTATCCTTATGTCACTTCCTCGCACCCCCTTTCGGCGGGCGTGTGCGTCGGAACGGGCGTGGGGCCGATGCTGATCGACGAGATTATCGGCGTCGCGAAGGCGTATACCACCCGCGTCGGAAAGGGACCCTTCCCGACCGAGTTGGAAAACGAGATCGGCGAGCTGATCCGGAATAAGGGCGGCGAATTCGGGACGACAACGGGACGTCCGAGAAGAACGGGCTGGTTCGACGCAGTGATCGTCCGCCATTCGGTACGTGTGAACGGACTTTCCAAGCTTGCGATCAACAAGCTCGACACGCTCAGCGGGATCGAGAACCTGAAAATCTGCGTGGCTTATCGGAAAAAGGACGGAACGGTCATCAAGGACTTTCCGCCCGCGTTGGAAGAGCTTGCGGACTGTGAGCCGGTTTATGAGGATTTCCCCGGATTTGACGAGGACATTTCGGGCTGCCGCTCGTTCGGCGAGCTTCCGCAGCGCTGTCAGGATTATATCCTGCGACTCGAGGAGCTTTGCGAGTGCAGGATCGCGATGGTCGGGATCGGGCCGGACAGAAGCCAGATTCTGGAGAGATAAAAAGTGATTCGGGACTGCGGCAGGGGCTTGCCGGCGTAATCCGAGGCGTTCGGTATCCGGGCTGCGGAACGGACGCGCGGGCTCATACGCCGCTCCTGTCGGGCAGTCCTTTTTCATACGGAAGGATTCGCCGCTTTATAAAAGCAAAGTGAAAAAAGGGGGTTCGTTTATGCTCAATGTGCTTTTTATCGGCGACGTCGTCGGACAGGCGAGCGCGAATTACCTGACGCAGCGGCTCCCGAAGCTCAAAAAGCAATACGAAACGTCCGTCACCGTTGTGAACGGAGAGAATTCGGCAAACGGGAACGGGATCACCCCTTTTTCGGCGAAGCTCCTTCTCTCGGGCGGCGCGGACGTGATCACGACGGGGAACCACTGTTTCCGCCGGCAGGAAATGAACGAGCTTTATGAGGAAAGCGACGTCATTCTCCGCCCCGCGAACCTCGGCGATACTTACGGAAAGGGCGTGACCGTTCTTGATCTCGGACGGACGCGGCTTGCCGTCGTGAACCTGATGGGGCGGGCTTTCATGGAGCCCTGTGACAACCCCTTCCCCTGCGCCGAGCGGCTTTTAAAGGAGATCGATACGCCGAATATTCTGGTGGATTTTCACGCGGAGGCGACCTCGGAGAAAAAGGCAATGGGCTTTTTCCTCGAAGGGCGCGTTTCCGCCGTTCTCGGAACGCATACGCACGTCCAGACCGCGGACGAGGAGATCCTCTCCGGACATACGGGCTATCTGACCGACGTCGGCATGACGGGGCGAAGGCGCTCCGTTCTCGGGATCGATAAGGACGTGATCCTCGAACGGCTCACCTCGTATTACCCCCGGAAACATATCTACCCCGAGGAGGGCGAATTTATGATCAACGGCGCGGCGCTTTCCGTTGACGAAAAAAGCGGGAAATGCCTGTCGATCCAAAGAATCAACTGTTGAGAAAATTTCCGAACGATCCGAAGGATCGGGAAAGGAACCAAGCTATGGAACTGATTAAAGTGTCTTCAAGAAGCGTCCCGAAGGCTTCCGCGGGAGCAATCGCCGCCGTCCTTCGCGCGGGGAAAAGCGCGCAGGTTCAGGCGGTCGGCGCGGGAGCCGTCAATCAGGCGGTCAAGGCGATCGCGATCGCGCGCGTTTTTCTCCGCGCGGAGGAGAAGGAGCTTGTCTGCGCGCCGTATTTTTCGGAGCTTGATGTAAGCGGAACAGAGAAAACGGGAATGAGTTTTGAAGTTTTTTTGGTGTAAATGAAAATTACTGAATAAATTTTCGGTAAAATATATTGACAATTCTACTCGGGTGTGCTATACTGGAAAAAGTGGAAGCGGTGCGGGAATGAAAAATGTCATCAGTTGCGTCTCATATTGATGTATGAGCCTTCTCGGACGGTCATTTTTGCGAAATGCACAAAAAATAAAATATTTTACGTTTATCGTTAAAAAGTAGTTGACAAGCGTTAAATTATGTGCTATACTGAGATCGGTAACCAAACCACACTGCAAAAAAGCAACACGGAAAGGAAGAAGAAAATGTCATTGATCGTCGAACATCTGTCAAAATCCTTCAACGGCAAAACGGCGGTAAAAGATCTCTCCTTTGAATTTACCGAGCCGGGCGTATTCGCTTTGCTCGGGACGAACGGCGCGGGGAAAAGCACCTCGATCCGCATGATCCTCAACATGCTGAAAAGGGACGGCGGGACGGTTCTCTGGAAGGGAAAGCCGCTCGAGGTCACGGAGGAAAAGATCGGCTATCTGTCGGAGGAGCGCGGTCTTTATCCGAAGTACAACATTCTCGAGCAGATGTATTATTTCGCATCTTTAAAGGGAATGAAGCGGGCGCAGGCGACCCCCGCGATCGATTACCTTTTTGACCGCCTGAAGATCAACGAATACCGCAAAAATAAGGCGGAGCAGCTTTCCAAGGGAAATCAGCAAAAGGTTCAGCTTGCCGCGACGCTGATCAGCAATCCGGAGCTTCTGATCCTCGACGAGCCTTTAAGCGGGCTGGATCCCGTGAACGCGGATATATTCAAAAGCATTATCCGCGAGGAGCGCGATAATGGGAAATTCATCATCATGTCCAGTCATCAGATGGCGACGATCGAGGAATTTTGCGAGGATCTTGTTCTGCTGCACCGCGGCGAAACGGTCATGCAGGGAAATCTGAACCGGATCAAAAAGGATTACGGACGGGTCAACCTTACCGTAAAGGCGGACGGGAATTATCTCCCGCTCGCGGAGGAATGCGGGCTTACCGTCGTAGAGGACACGCCGAACGGGACGGATTTCAAGGTTCCCGAGGAAAGCCGGGCACATGCGCTGTTAAAGCGTATGCTCGAAAACGGGATCAACGTCGTGACCTTTGACCTGAGGGAGCCGACTCTTCACGAACTGTTTGTGGAGAAGTGCGGCGGCGAGGACGAGCGGGAGGTGGAAAAGAATGAAGCTTAAACGTTGGAAAAATATTTTTGCGTTCACCTTCACGCAGCAGGTGAAAACCAAGAGTTTTATCATCAGCACCGTTATTATCGGACTGATCATCGCGATCATGACCGCGACCGCCAATATTCTCCCCGCGATCCTGCTCGAGGATGAGATCAATCAGATCGAAAGCGCCGTAAACGGAGAAATGACGGAGTCGTCGGTCTCGAAGCTTTATATTTCCGATCAGACGGGGCTTTCCCTGAATTTCAGCGTTACGGGAACCTCCCTCGGAATCCCGATCGAGAATATCTCCTCCGAGGAAGCGGACGCGAAGATCAAGGAGTTGGAAACGACCTCCGAAAACGCAATGCTCGCGCTGATCCTGAAAACGGAGAACGGCTACGCAATCGACGCGTATTACGCGGGAGAAAACGCCGATGTGAACCAGAATGACTGTTCGGCGGTCACGACTCTTCTCTCTACACAGCTTCAGATGCAGTACTTAAGCTCGGTTGGCGTTCCCTCGGAGGAGCTTTCGACCGCCATGAGCGGCGTCAGCGTTTCCCTGAACCGCGCGGGAAAAGCGCCTACCAGCCCCGTACAGGATATCGTTAATACGGTGGTGCCGATGATCTGTTCACTGCTTCTCTTCATCTTCATCTTCGCGTACAGCCAGATGATCGCGCAGGCGATCGCCGTCGAGAAATCCTCGCGTGTAATGGAATTCCTTCTGACCTCGGTCAGCCCGCTTTCCATTATTGTCGGAAAGGTGCTTGCAATCTGTCTCGTCTCGCTCATGCAGTTTATCATTCTGATCCTCGCGGGCGTTTTCGGGTTTCTGGTATCTATGCCGTTCGGGATCTTCAGTAAGATCGACGGACTGGTTTCCGCCGCGGCAAGCTCGGACATCGGAACGCAGGCGCAGGGGATCCTTACCGATATTCAGAGCGCTTTCTCGAGCGTAAATCTCGGGACGATCCTGATCCTGATCCTTACCTTTGTTCTCGGATTCCTGCTGTACGCGCTGATCGCGGGGCTGGCGGGGGCGAGCATCAGCAAAATGGAGGATCTTTCCGCCGCGATCCAGCCGATGTCCATTATCGGCGTCCTCGGCTTTTACCTCGCCTATATGCCGCAGGTCGGCGCGATAGACGGGGAAACGAACGCGCTGATGGTGCTCGCGCGGTATGTTCCGATCTCTTCCCCGTTCTGTCTGCCGAGTGCGTATATGCTCGGACAGGTCAGTCTCGGCGAAACGCTTTTGTCGCTCGCGGTTCTGCTGCTCTGCGTAGTCGGGCTGTGTCTGATCGTGGCGAAGGTGTATGAGCATATCGTTCTGTATACGGGCGACCGCCTGAAGCTTTCGGATATGCTGAAAATGGCGAAAAACAAGTAAAGTAAAAATAAAAAGCCCGTCGTTTTGCGAATGTGTGAAATAGAAGTATTTCGTCACATGTGCCGTAACTTTGGCGTTCGGAGGAATCTCCTCGGAGTTGCCAAAGACGGCTCGCCATTGGCGGGCTTTCGGTTTCGGGAGCACCTATGCTAAGGGGGACTGCTATGAATCCATCGGTCGAGATCGTACCGCTGTTCGGGATCCGGATCGGCGAAAAGACCGTTACGCTTGGGGAGCCGAAGGGCTGCGTCGAGCGGGATCTTGGACTGCCTAGCTTTTCAAACGCGCACCGCTGTTCCTTTTTCGAGGGCGCGCTCCGCGTTGATATCAGCGAATTCGGACTGGTCGAGGCGATCGCTTTTCCGTTCGGCGCGCATTCCGAGCTTTTGCCGACCGTTTACGGCAAGAGCGTTTTTGAGGACAAGGCGGACGATGTGGCGGCGATCCTCAGGGAGAAAAACGGCGCGGAGTTCTGGACGGACGAGGACGGTTATTTTTACCGCTTTGACGCGCTTGGCGTCCGGCTTTCCCGCGATACCGTCCCGAAGGACGTCGAAAAGATGATCCGCATGACCGAGGGAACGAAAGGAGCCATGCGTCCGGAGGACATCGCGTTTGAGATGAACCGCGCGGAGCATTGGGAGCTGATCGAGATCGCGGAAAAGGGGTATTACGAAAAGTATTACGGGTAATGCCCGGCGGACTTGACAACCCCCTTTCGCCTGTGGTATAATACCATTAAATTGAATGGAAAAGATCGGATCGCGGGTGCATTGCATTGAAATTTTACCGAAGTGCGGAAAATTTTCAATGCCGCATAAAAGGAATCGGGTGAAAATCCCGAGCAAGACCGTTGCCGTGTTTCGCCGGAAATCCGTTTCATACGTGCAAAATCGCCACTGAAGAAATTTGGGAAGGCTTGTGCGTGTCGCCGTTATGAATGTAACGGCAGGCGATCAGTCGGAATACTTGCCCGCGTTCTGCTCGTTTTGTGAAAACGGGTGTTGTTTGCGCTTTGCGGAGTACCGAAGCGCGGGCAAAGATACAGTACCGAAGGGCTTGGCTTTGCCGTGTCCGATCGGGATTGTCAGGGATCAAATCCGCCGTTTGAGCAAATGCTTGAACGGCGGGTTTTCTTGTCGGAAGAACGCCTGCATAAAAGAAAGGATTGATTATAGATATGACGGATCGGAAAGGAAAACGCTGCGCGGTTCTTTTTGCGGCGGGAATCGTTTTGCTGCTGCTGACGTTTTTTCTGAACGTGGGGCTGGGATCGGTCGGGATCGGCGCGGACGAGATTCTCGCGGCGCTTACGGGCGGGGACGTGAGCAAGTCTTACGCTTCGATCGTTCTGGACATTCGCCTTCCGCGCACGCTCGCCGCGATCCTCGGCGGAGCCTGCCTTGCGGCGTCGGGGCTTCTTTTGCAAATCTTTTTCGGGAACCCGATCGTCGAGCCGTATATCCTCGGGATCTCGTCGGGCGCGAACCTGTTCGTCGGGCTGGTCGTCCTCGGCGGGTTTACGTTCGGGCTTTCACATATCAGCTCCGCGGGAATGATTTTCGGCGCTTTTCTCGGCGCAATGGCCGTCATGTCGGCGGTGATCTTCGCGTCGCAGAAGGTGAAAAATATTACGACGCTCCTGATCATCGGACTGATGTTCGGATATATATGCAGCGCGGCGACCGGTATGCTTACGGCGCTCGCCGATCACGAAAGGATCGCGAATTTTACCATGTGGACAATGGGAAGCTTCGCGGGCTTTAAGTGGAGCGATGTGTGGGCTCTCACCCTGATCGGCGTGCCGTTTCTGGCGGGCGCGTTCCTGATGAGCAAGCCGCTGAACGCCATGCTTCTGGGGGAAAAATACGCGCAGTCCATGGGCGTTTCCGTGAAGCCGTTCCGCTTCCTGATGGTGCTTGTTTCAAGCGTGTTGACCGCGGTGGTGACAGCGTTCGCGGGTCCCGTTTCGTTTATCGGGCTTGCCGTCCCGCATTTGGTACGGATCCTGTTTAAGACCTCGGATAATCGGATCGTGATCCCCGCCGCCTGTCTTTACGGAGGGGTCATGGCGGGACTTTGCGACCTGCTGGCGCGTAACCTTATGGCGTGGCTTGTCGATTCACCGGCGGAGCTTCCGATCGGGGCGATCACGGCGATCGTCGGGGCGCCGCTCGTGATCTATCTGCTGGTTCGGAAAAAGGGGGGCGCGCTATGACAGAACCGATTCTTTCCGCCGAGGAACTGAATGTCGGCTACGGGAAAAAAACGGTCGTTTCCGGCCTGAATCTGAACGTCATGAAAGGACAGGTGATCTGCCTGCTCGGCCCGAACGGCGCGGGGAAAACGACCGTTCTGCGCACCCTTTCGGGGCTTCTCGCGCCCGTAAGCGGAACCGTTAAGGTCGAGGGGGTCGGGATCGGCAGCCTGAAACAAAAGGAGCTTTCGCAAAAGCTTTCCGTGGTACTGACCGAGAGCGTCACACTTTCGCTGACGACGGTGGAGGAGCTTGTTTCCATGGGGCGAACACCGCACACGGGGCTTATGGGGCGGCTGACCGAGGAGGATCGCCGGATCGTCGCCGAAGCGCTGGAAACGGTGGGGGCGGATTCCCTCCGGGAGAGGTACTTTGACGAGCTCAGCGACGGGGAAAAGCAAAAGGTCATGATCGCGCGGGCGCTTGTACAGGAGCCAAAGCTCATGATCCTCGACGAACCGACGAGCCACCTCGACATCAAGCATAAGATTGAGGTGATCCGCGTCCTTCAAAAGCTTTCCGGCGAAAAAGGGATCACCTGTATCCTGTCGCTGCACGACATTGATCTCGCGCTGAAGGGCTGTCAAACCGTGCTGCTGGTGCGGGACGGGAAAATTGCCGCGCAGGGAACGCCCGAGGAGGTCGTCGGGAGCGGGCGGATCCAGGAACTCTACGAAATATCGGGCGCGCGGTACAGCGAGCTTCTGGGGGCGGTCGAGCTTACGGGGAAAGATTCCGGCGAAATCTTTGTGGCAGGCGGCGCGGGCAGCGGCGTTTGTCTTTACCGCGCGCTTTCGAGAAGCGGGTACGGTCTTACCGCGGGCGTGCTGCACCGTGGTGACGTGGATTTTCAGATCGCGGAGCCGATCTGCTCGAAGGTGATCGCTGAGGAGCCGTTCGAGCCGATCAGCCATGACAACGCCGAAAAGGCGTATGCGCTGATCTTGGCGGCAAAATGCGCGGTGGACAGCGGTTTCCCGATCGGGCGCGGAAACCTTGAAAACGTGGAGCTGCTGAAACGCGCCGTGAAGGGCGGGAAGCCCATCCTTTCGCTCCGTGATCCGGACGAGGGCGCGCGGCTGTACGGCGCGGAAAACGGCGGGGTCTTGTATTGCCGCGGGATCGCCGAGCTTTTATCTCAAGCCAAACGGATCGTAAAAAGAGAAAGAAACGGCGGCTCGGATACGGAAGCCTGAACGAAATAAAAAGGAGAACCGATATGGGACTTTTGCATATTTACTGCGGAGACGGAAAGGGGAAAACGATGGCGGCGATCGGGCTTGCCGTCCGAGCAGCGGGCGCGGGAATCAGGGTGCATTTCGCGCAGTTTCTGAAAGGGGGCGAGTCCTCGGAGCTTGAATTGCTGAAAATGATCCCGAATCTTACCGTCGAGCGCTGTGACGAGGATTACGGCTTTTCCTTCGCCATGAGCGAGGGGGAAAAGAAGCAAATCACGCAGTGCCACAACCGCATTTTAACGAACGCGCTCGGCATAATGGAGCGCGGCGAGGCCGGGCTTCTGATTCTAGACGAATTTAACGCGGCTTACGCGTTCCGGCTGCTGGATCGGGCGTTTGCGGAGCGGCTTGTGCTGCAAAAGCCGGAGGCGGCGGAGCTTGTGCTTACGGGGAGGGATCCCGATCCGCGTTTTGTTGCGGCGGCGGATTACGTGAGCGAGATCAGGGCGGTGAAGCACCCCTTCGAGCGGGGGATCACGGCGAGGAAGGGGATTGAGTATTAGAGCGTGTTCCCATCAATCGCCGCACCTGTTTTTGGTAAAATTCGCTAACCGACTGAAAGGATTATTTTATAAACAGACAAAAGAGCGGGACAATCCCGCTCTTTCGCTTTGCTATTTTGTGATCTTCACGCCGATCACGGTCATGTCGTCCTCTTTTCCCTTCTCCGCGCCGAGCCGGAGCGCTTCTCCGACGGTATCGAGAATGGTATCGAGGTTCGCCGAGCGATCGCGCATGGTGAGCTGTTCGAGCCAAGTCGGGTCGGGCTCCGCGCCGTCGCTCATCATGAGAAGCACGTCTCCCTCGGCGACGAAAAACCGCTTTTCACTCACCTCCGCGGGAACCCCGATCCCGAGCGGGATCCCGCTCCCGTCTAAGCGGACGAATTTTTTCCCACACCGCACATAGGTTTCCGCGCCGCCCGCCTTATAAAGGGAAACCTCGCCCGTGTAGAGATTGACGCGGCAGACGTCGAGCGTCGCGAAGCTTTCGTCCGAGGACTTGACCAGCAGCGAGGTGTTGAGCATTTCCATCGAGGCGTTAAAGTCGATCCCCGCTTTCAGCATTTTCGAGAGCATTCCGCAGGTGAACGCGCTGTCGATCCGGGCGCGGCTCCCGCTTCCCATGCCGTCGGAAAGGATCATGTAGATGTTCCCGTGACCGTCGTTGAAGCAGTCGCAGCAGTCGCCGTTCTGACGGTTTTCGGCTTTGTTTTTTTGGTACACTCTGATCTGCGCGTCGAACGGGGAACGCTCGGAAAGGGTGATATGGGTCTGACCGCCGTTTTCCGCGATCATCGGCGGGTCAAAGTTCTTGCGCAGGGCGAAGGAGAGCCGTTCGGAAAGCTCGTCCGGCGGCGCAGTAAGGTTTCCGAAGCCGTAAGCGTCCACCGTAAGCGTATCGCCGATCGTGACCGCGAGCGCGGAGGGATCGCGAAGCCCCATTTCCCGCAGCAGTCCGCAGACTTTTTCGGCGGCTTCGGGATCGTAGGCGTGATCGGCGAGAAGCTCCTCCGACATGGAATCAAGCATTTTCTGCGTAGCGGTCAGCTGTACCGCGAGAAGCTCGCGCATTTCCCCGATCTTTCTCGAAGCGCTCTGTGCCGAGCGAAAGGCGGCGTATTGCTTGTTCAAAGATTGGGAAAGCTCCTTTCGACGGGTACAAACCTCCGCGAAATGACCGTCGAGCGCCGTTTCGTCAACTAAAGCACCGCTTCGGATTTTCCGGAGCGCCTTGTTCATAATATCCGCACTTCGGTTATAGCAGCTTCCCCAGCAGTACATATTGTTCGTACAGCCCCGGCAGATTTCTTCTCCCGCGTTCAGGTAAACGCTCGAAACATCGTGCGTGTTCCGGCTGTCGAGCGCGTGCGCGGTTTTCCTGATTGCGCGGTTCATTTCGCCGATCGCCGCGCTCATGCCCGAAAGCTTTTTTCCGAAGGCGTTATACGGGACGGCGGAGGCGGAAACCTCGGCGAAACAGCGATTCCGGTAGATCGGGAGCAGGCGTTCGGGCAGGAACGCGTAGAGGAGCGATCCGATCAGGACAGAGCCGAGATAGGTCGCGGCGGCTTCGCCGATGCCCGTTACGAGAACGCCGACGCCCGCCGTGAAAACCATGCCGCAGGCGCGGGTCAGTTTATTGTACCGTTCGAGAAGCGCTGCGGTCAGTCCGCTTACGGTCAGGATCAGGCAGGGGATCGCATAATCTCCGTTCCCGATCGCGATCCCGGCGGCGGAAAGGATCGCCGCCGCCGAGGAAAGCCCCCTCCGGTATTCCGAAAGATAGAGGATCGCCGCTGACGACAGGAGGATCCCAAGATTGAACGGCGGGATACACAGAGCGGTAAAAGTGGCAATGCAGACGGTATAAAGCGTTCCGACGGCGAGGAGATCGGGCGCCTGCGCAGCCGAGGAGGGGAGCGCGGAGAAGCGCCGGATCCTTCCTGCCGAGAGCGTGCAGATCAGTGTGACGACGGAGAATGCCGCTCCCGTCATCAGATCGGAAATCCCGTCCGAAAAGACCGCGTGCGCCGCGAAAACACTGGCTGCCGCCGCGGCCGCAGTCAGAACCCCGACCGAGCGGCCCGTAAAGTGCCCCAAAAGTAAGCGAAGCGCCGAAACGACCGCCATCGCGGCAATAAAGGGGAGCGCGGTATCAAAGCTCCCGCTCATGAGAAAACCGATCGCCCCCGCGCAAAGCGCGAAGAGCGAACGAACCCCGCTGAGCGAGGCGACCCAGACGACCGCGAGCGGAGACGGCGCGCCGAACAGCCTTGTGCAGGCGAGAAGAAACGAGACCGCCGCGGCGATCAGGCTTTTGACGAAATCCGTATCCCGCTCCTCCGACAAAACGGCGTGAAAACTTTTTTCCATGATAAACGTCCTTTCCTTTGACGAGAACTTGTCTTCACAAGATATTGCACTTGTCTTTTCGACAAATTCTTCCGATGACTTCGTTAAAAATTCTTGAAATCCGTGGTCTCCCCCTGTGGGGGAGGTGTCAGCGAAGCTGACAGAGGGGCTGACCGAAAGACCAGGATTCCTGCGAATTTTTGCCTTGTCCTCAAAAGAATTTGCACAAAAATCCAAGCACAAATCTTATGAAGACAAGTTCTGAATCCTTACCCTCATTTTAATACGGAAGCGGTAAGAAAAATGTCAAAGGAAGAGAGGACAGGCTTTATTTTTCGGCGATTACGCCGCAAAGACTGACAAAATTTTCCATGGTGAGCGCTTCGGGACGCGCCGTCGGCGGGATCTCAGCTTTTTCAAGCAGCTCGCGAAGCGTTTCCTTTTCGATCCCGAGGGCGGCGGAAAGCGGGTTTACGATCTGTTTTCTGCGCTGTGAAAAGGCGGCACGGACGATCCGGAAAAAGAGCTTTTCGTCCGGAACGGAAAATTCGGGCGTTTCGGACAGGGCGAGACGGATCACGGCGCTGTCCACCTTCGGCGCGGGGAGAAAGCTCCCGTGATTGACGCGGAACAGCACCTCGGGCGTACAGTAATAGCGGATCGCCGCCGTGATCGCGCCGCATTCCCGTTCGCCCGGCTTTGCGCAGATCCGCTGCGCCGCTTCGCGCTGTACCATAACGGTGACCGAGCGGATCGGGAGCCGCTCCTCAAGCAGCTTCATAATCACGGGCGAGGTGATATAGTAGGGCAGGTTGGCGCAGACGACGATTTCGGAAAAACCGCCAAGCTTTTCGTCGATTAGGGCACGCAGGTCGGTTTTCAGCACGTCCGCGAAGACGATCTCGATATTGTCATACTCCGCGAGCGTTTCCGCGAGGATCGGCTTTAATCCTTCGTCGATCTCGATCGCGAGCACCTTGTCGGCGCGTTCGGCAAGCTCCTTCGTCAGCACGCCGATCCCCGTTCCGATCTCGATCGCCGCCGTTCCTTTCCGGCAGCCGCCAAGCTCGGCGATCCGGGGACAGACCGTGGGGTTGATCAGAAAATTCTGTCCGAGCGATTTGCTGAAGGAAAAGCCGTGCTTTTCAAAAAGCGTTTTAATGGTACCGATGTTTGTGAGTTCCATGGGGGTTCCTTTCAAAAAGATAGAATGATAAAAGAACATCGGGTCATTCTGCCGACGGATTTTCTTCATTGTCTCGAATTAAATCTCGATCAATAACAGCATTAAGATGATCGAAAAGAAATTGCTGTGCCTGTGGGGAATATGAATTTACCCAGTAACTGCCGTAGGGAGTGGTTCGGAATTCCGTTTTGATCCCAATCGATTTTCCAGCTTCCGTTGCGTGTTTCTTTCCGTCAATTATTTCCATCATGCCGATTTGAAAAAAGAAGTCTGCGATCCATTTTGCCTGAAATTTAGAACAGTCGTTTTCTTCCGTCAGAGCGTTGATGTTTTCGGTGATTTGCTTAGCGAAAACATAATTATCGGTGGGGCAGAGCATGTTCTTTTGTGCTTCGGTCATGAAAAAATTTGATTTCTTGATGCGGTTTGTCTGTCGAGCAGGGCTAATTCCGCCATTTTCAATTACCTGTCTTAAAATATCGGACGCGTAAACAAGGCATCTTGTGATACGAACATTATTGATGATATCTTCCTCAGGCACTTCCTCGTCTGTAAGCGGATTGATGCCCTGTACCATTTTATCAATGTATTCTTTTGCATTTTTTAATTTTTCCGTTTCGATCATATGAAGCTCCCTTTCAAAGTCAATAAAACGAGGGGACAGCCTGCGGCTGTCCCTTTGTTTTTTGGAATTTTAAGACAAAACCTTTTTTACGAGACCGCGATCGCCGAGATATTGATGATTGCTTTTTCGCCGGTATGCGGAACGATCTCGACCGTATGCTTTCCCGTTTCGTCGAAGGAGATCACTTCCTCCGCCTCGACATAGCTTCCCCAGCCTCCGGGGAAATCGCTGTTGATCGTTTTCGCGACCGTTCCGTCAACCACAACGTCGAACGTGCCGCCCTTTGTCGTAAGCTTTCCGTAGAAAATACCGATGTTTTTCGCCTCAACCTCGAATTTCAGCGGGTTTACGCCCTCAAAGCTTCCGTCGGTTGAGCGGACAGTCCAATGATCGCCGAAATTTCCGAAGTTGGTGGACTGCGTTTCCCAGCCCGTATCGTCGATCGGCGTGGTATTTTCGGGAGAAACAAGACCGGCGTTCATGAAGCGGTTTTCCGTATACGGGTTCGACAGGTCGCTTTCGACGGAGGTGTCGATCGTATCGAGATTGTCGATCACGTCCTGCAAATACGCGGTAATGATCTCGGTCAGGACGGAATGTCCCGTAACGTTCGGGTGGATATTATCGTCCGAAATATCCTTCCAGACGATATGACCGTTTTTGATCACGTCGAGGATCGCCTCGCGGTACGAGATCATCGGGATCTGATACGCCTTACAGATCTCGCTGTGATAGCGCTGGAAGCTGGTTCCGTCCTCCATCGTCATCGCGATCGTAACGACCGCGGGCGCGGAATCGGAGTTCCAGAGAAGCTGGATCAGGCTGTCGTAGGAGTCGGTGTTGCGCTCGGTATGCTCGGTCGTGTCGTTGACGGAAAAGTCGATAAACACAAGGTCGGGGTTCTTCGAGGTCACGTCACGCTGTGCGCGGTGAACGCCGATATAGGAGCCGGTCGCGCCGATTCCTGCGCGGACGTATTTGATCTTCGCGTCGGGGAACTGCTCGATCAGCCAGTTTGTCGTAAGCCGCGCGTAGCAGAGGTCGTCGCCCGCCGAGGAGCCCTGCGTGATCGAGCCGCCGAGATAAGCGACGGTAATTTCCTCGCCGTTCTTGGCTTTTTGGAAAACCTTCGCGAGGCGCGCCTGATTGCCCTTCACGTAGGTCGAAAGTGCCTTCATGCGCTCGGTTATGCCGTTTTCGATCACATATTCCATATCCTCGGGTACCTCGATTTCCTCTTCCGTTTGCGCAGGCGTGCTTATGGGTTCGTTTTCGTTTTCCGCGGGAGTCGTCTGCCCCGCCGCGGTCGTAGTGGTTGTCGTCGTTGTTGTTGTTTCAGCCGTCCCTCCGCAGCCCGAAACGGACAGCAGGACTGCCGCGGCACAAAGGACGGATAATATTTTTTTCATTTGGATCTCCTTTCGGGATTTTCGATCGATTTTCGACTTTCTTTAATATAGCACTTTTTCGGGGAAAAGTCAAGCGTGTTTCCGAGACCCCTCTTTTACCTTGTGAGCCGTAATGATCGTATAGCTGTGCGCGTTCACCGTTATCTTGCAGCGGCCGACCGCCGCATACCAGTTTTTACCTCTTTTTTCGATCACTGCGTTTTGATCCAGTATCTGTGCTTTGCACCATTGAACGACATCGTCTGTTTCAATCTGCAGGTTTCTTTTTATACGTTGCGTACCCAGTTCTGTTGTGTGGAGCTTATTGATGTTTTCGATCAAGTCGTTCATTCTTTATTCAGTCCTCAGCGCCACGACGGGATCCTTCTTCGCCGCGTATCCCGAGGGCATGAGTCCCGCGATCAGCGTTAAGATCACGCTGATTGCCACGAGGATCAGTCCCGCGATGGGCGGAAGCGCCGAAAGCCCCGAAATATCCGTGATCTCTTCGATAATGAGGTTGATCGGGATATTTAAAAGTACCGTAACAAGGATTCCGATTGCGCCCGAGACGAGACCGATAATGACTGTTTCGGCGTTGAATACGCGGGAAATATCGCGCTTCGACGCGCCGATCGAACGCAGAATCCCGATCTCCTTCGTCCGTTCGAGTACCGAGATATACGTGATGATCCCGATCATAATGGACGAAACGATCAGCGAGATCGCGACGAATGCGATCAGGATATAGCTGATCGCGTTGATGATGTCCGTAACGGAGGACATGAGCATACCCACCACGTCGGTGTACGTGATCGCCTTTTCCTTCTCGCCCGCCGCTTCCATGCGCCTGTTATAATCGCTGATAATGTCGGCGATCGACTCCTTCGACTCGAAGTCGATCGGGTAAATGCTGATCGCGCTCGGCTCGTCGAGACTGATCACGCCGAGTGTGCTCATATTGTCATAATAGGTCGAATCCGAGACGATCCCCGCGCTTGCCGCCTGCTTCATGTACATCTGGAGAAGCTGTTCACGCTCCTCCTCCGAAAGGGACATGAAGTACTGCTGCTGCTCTTCGGTGAGCTGGGAAAGGTCAATGTCGGCGAGGTTTAGGTTTCCGTCCGAGACCGCGTCGCTGACCGCCTCGGAAGGTGCTCCGCCGCTGATCGAGGCGAGATACTGCGCCTGTTCCTCCTCCGATAAGGCGTAGAAAGCCGCCTGCTGCTCCTCGGTGAGCATGGAAAGGTCGGGGGTCTGCGGCTGAGGCTGTAACGACGCGAGATATGCCGCGCGTTCCTCCTCGCTCATTGCCGCGAGCGCCGCTTGCTGCTCCTCGGTGAGCATGGAAAGGTCGGGGGTCTGCGGCTGGGGCTGTAACGACGCGAGATATGCCGCGCGTTCCTCCTCGCTCATTGCCGCGAGTGCCGCCTGCTGCTCCTCCGTAAGCGCGGAGGGATCAAACGCGCCCGAAGCCGCGGCTTCCTGCGCTTCCCGCATCTGCTCCATCAGCTTTTCCGCTTCGGCGCGGCGTTCCTCGGCTTCCTGCTTCGCCTGTTCAAGCGCTTCGTCGCCCGCCGCCGTACCGTTAAAGGGAAGTCCCGTGAAAATATCGTAATCCTCCCGCTCCCTCTGCTCCTTTACGATCTCGCTTTCGTTGATCCGCTCGGAAACAAGCTCCATCAGATCCTTTGTGTAGCCGATCGTGCCGCTGACGCCCGTGCTCGTTTCCTTTGCGCGGACGATCCCGACGATCGTAAGCGGGATACTGTCCTCAAGAACGTCCTTCATGAAGGTGGGATCTTCCCGCATATCGATCCATGCGCCGTTCTCGTCCTTTTCGTACAGCGCCGAATTCGCTGCCACGCGGAAGGTGATCCCGAGAATTTCGTCAAAGCTGTAATTTCTGCCCTCCGAAAGCTCGGCGACCTCTTCCTTTTTCTGCACCATGTCCCGCACCGTGTTTTTCAGCTCGGTCACGTCCCGCAGTCCGAGCGTGTACAGGGTGTAGTCGGTGATCTCGTTGTATTTGTCGATGATGAGGACGGCTTCGTCGTATTTTTCGGGAAGCTTTCCCGCCGCAAGCTCGTATTTTGAGTCGAACATTTCCTTGCTGTCGGTCAGCTCCTCAAAAATATTGGTGCTTCCCGCGGCGGAGGAGCGCATCTGCGACGCCAGCCCCATCATACTCGTCATCGCGCCGAAGCCGATCTCGTCGAGCACGCCGCTCGGGTTGACCTGTCGGATCTCCTCGGTATCGTCCGCGAAAACCTGAAGCGTGATCCCGTAGGAATATTCGATGTTGGTGCAGTATTTGGCGACCTCCGACTCCCCGCTTTCGAGGAATTCCTTAAAACTCTTGAGGTCGTTGCGGTTCGTCTCCTTGTACATCATGGTGAACATATCGCCGAGACGGTTGTTGGTATAGATCGTGTTCGGATCGCGCTCCATAGAGCGGTTTTCCTGCTGCGCGGTCATGGAGGCGGACATAAACGACATCATATCCGTCGAACTGTTGTCGATAATCAGCGGGTAGGAGGCGAGCGTTTCCGCCTGAATGTTGTCAATGTACTCCTGCACGCCGTTCGAGAGCGAGAGAATGAGCGCGATCCCGATAATGCCGATGCTCCCCGCGAAGGCGGTAAGGATCGTCCGCCCCTTTTTGGTCATGAGGTTGTTCAGGCTGAGCGACATCGCCGTAAAGAACGACATCGAGGTTTTCCGAACCTTTTCCGGTGCGTTTTTCAGCGGCGCGTCATTCTGATACGGGTTCGAGTCGCCCGTGATCTTTCCGTCCATTAAACGGATAATGCGGTTTGAATACTGCTCGGCAAGCTCGGGGTTATGCGTTACCATGATAATGAGCTTATCCTTCGAGATCTCTCGGAGAATGTCCATGATCTGGACGCTCGTTTCGCTGTCGAGCGCGCCCGTCGGCTCGTCCGCAAGCAGAATATCGGGGTCGTTGATAAGCGCTCTCGCGATCGCGACGCGCTGCATTTGCCCGCCCGACATCTGATTCGGCTTTTTTTTGAGCTGGTCGCCCAGCCCGACCTTTTCGAGCACTTCGACGGCGCGTTTTCTCCGTTCGCCTTTGGAAACGCCTGAGAGCGTGAGCGCAAGTTCGACGTTCGCCAGTACCGTCTGGTGCGGGATCAGGTTATAGCTCTGGAACACAAAGCCGATCTTATGGTTTCGGTAGGTGTCCCAGTCGCGGTCTTTATATTTTTTCGTCGAAACGCCGTCGATCACAAGGTCGCCGTCGGTATAGCGATCCAACCCGCCGATGATGTTCAGCATGGTGGTTTTCCCGCAGCCCGACTGCCCGAGGATTGATACGAATTCGTTTTCGCGGAAGTCAATGCTGATCCCTTTCAGCGCGTGAACCTCCGAATCGCCCATGACATAGTTCTTTGTGATATTTTTCAGACTGAGCAAGTTCCCGTCCTCCTTCTGTTCTTTCAAAATAATATACCTTATTATTATAAAATAACCGATCGGAAAAGTCAAGAAAGTGACGGAAACTTTCATGTAATTTTTTCTAATGATTCACTTTTTGTTTTTGTGCATTTTTCGTATTCCGTTCACAGAAAACTCTTGCGGGATCGGGGAATTTATGCTATACTTTAAATTATAAGATCAAAGGCAACACCGCACAATTACCGACTGCGCCTTTGACGCACATCTGCACGGTATATTTTCCGTTATATTGCACAAAAATCTCTTGACATACGTCAGTATGCCTTCGAAATTTTTGCACAATCTGACGAAAAATCTACCGCACATCTGTACGCCAATAATTGTGCGGTGTAGCCTAAAAACGGCGGGCCCGCACGCCTGTCATAAGCAATAAAAAAGGAAAGGAATCGGCGCTATGAACGAACAGGTACGGCTTCTTACGGAGAATATCGAAAAGGTCATTATCGGAAAACGGGAGGTCATCGTAAAGCTGATCGCCGCGCTTTTATGCGGCGGACACGTCCTGATCGAGGACGTTCCCGGGGTCGGGAAGACGAAGCTTGTGACCGCGCTTTCCGAGAGCGTGAGCGGGGAATGCCGACGGATCCAGTTTACACCCGATCTAATGCCATCGGATATTACGGGCTTTACCATGATCAACCGCGTAACGGGCGAAAACGAGTACCGGAGCGGCGCCGCGATGTGCAATTTCCTGCTTGCCGACGAGATCAACCGCGCCTCGCCGAAAGCGCAGTCCGCCCTGCTCGAGATTATGGAGGAGCTTCAGGTGAGCGTGGACGGCGTGACCTATCCGCTCCCGAAGCCGTTTATGGCGATGGCGACCCAAAACCCCGTTGAGACCTACGGAACGTATCACCTGCCCGAAGCGCAGATGGATCGGTTTCTGATGAAGCTCTCGGTCGGCTATCCCACTCCCGAGGAGGAAACGGCGATCCTCGGCCGGAAGGAAACAAAGTCGGTTTCGATCGGGGCGGTTCTGATGCTCGGAGACATTCTCGCGCTCCGCGAAAAGACGGAGACGGTACAGGTGCACGAAAGCGTAAAGCGGTATATCGTCGATCTCGTGAACGCGACGCGCTCGAGCGAATTTACCGCCCTCGGCGCAAGCCCCCGCGGGAGTATCGGTTTATTTCAGACGGCGCGCGCCGCGGCGCTGATCGACGGGCGGGACTATGCCGTTCCCGACGACGTAAAGCGGTTCGCGGTCGAGGTGCTTGCGCACCGTCTGATCCTTTCGCCGAAGGGAAAATCGGTTCACGGGACAGCTGAAAAGGTCATGCAGACGATCCTTTCGGAGGTTCCGATCCCGTCCGCTACGTAAGTCAGAAAAGGAAACACGAATGAAAATCAAAGCGATTCTGGCGTATCTTGTGCTGATCGCGGTGTCGGTTCTGTTCATGCTGTATCTGGACGGCCCGGGCGGGAGCTATCTGCTGACGGTGCTTCTGCTTGCCGCCGCGCTGTCCGCCGCGATCTGTATTTATACAAAACACTGCGTTTCCGCTTCGCTCGGCGTGAGCGAGGATATTGTGGAGAAGGGCGACCGCGTGATCCTTACCGTCACGGTGAAAAAACGCGGCTTTCTTCCTTCCGCCGTATTTCGCGCGGATTTTTTCGCGAGCGATCATCTCGAGGCGCGTTCGCCGCTTTCCCTCGAAGCGGTCTGCATGGGGAAAAAGGGATGTGTTTTAAGGGCGGAGTTTTCCGCCCGCTATTTCGGAAAAGCCCGGCTCGGGCTTACGTCGCTTACCGTTTCGGATTATCTCGGGCTTTGCGGCTTTAAAGTGCCCGTGGCGGGATCCGTGCTGGACGTTCGGGTCTATCCCGCGCTTCCCGAGATCCGCCGCAAGGACGGCTTCGCGCGGAGCCTTACGGACGCCGCCGCTTTCGACGACAGCGAGGAAACGACGGAATCCGCTTTCTCGATCCAGGGGACGCCGGGCTATGAACACCGCCTTTATGAGCCGGGAGACAACCTGAAGCTGATCAACTGGAAGCTTTCCGCGAAGCGGGACGAGCTGTATGTGCGGAAAATGGAAGGTTCCTGCGGAGCGGAGCAGGTCTTTATCCTCGATAAGGCGGGAAGCGCCCGCCCATCGGAGCAGCTTGCGGCGGAGGCAATGCTCGGGCTGATGGCGCAGTTCGCGCGGTCGGAGCTTCCCGTAAAGCTTCTGATCCGCTTTTCGGAGAGCTGGGAGGAGTGGAATGTGACGAATTACGCCGAGCTGATGCAGCTTCGGTATGCCATGACGGATTTTACATTCCTTCCGGAGGGGGCGGGCCGTTTTCCCGCTTCCTTTTCGGGGAGCCGCGCCGTGGTCTTTTCGGCGAAGGGCGGAGCCGGACTTCTTTCCTATCTGGACGAAATGACCGCGCACGGGAAGGACATGAGCGCGGCGTCCGCCGACGCGGAAACGGCGGGGAACCGGATCTGGCGGATCGGGCTTGAGGACGGCGTGATCCATTTTACCTGCTGAGGAGGGCAGCGGCTGTGACGAATTTTTTGAAGCAACATACCGTTCCGATGCTGCTGTTTACGCTTCTTTGCAGCTCGACGGCAACCATTTACGCAGGCTCCGAGCCGATGGTCATCGTGCTTTTTACTCTGTTCGGCGCGGGGTATGCGCTTGTTTTGTTCGCGATCTACGAGGCGCTTCGCAGGCTCGGAAAAACGCCGATCACCGTGCTTGCGGTCGCCGTGCTGCTTACCGCCGCGCTGTTTCTCGGAATGCGGCTTTTTGAGACCGATCCCGTTCAGACGACGCAGTGGGTTCTCGAACCGCAGAATATGTACCGTGTTTATACGGGGAATATTGCGGCGCTTTTACTGATCGGCGGCGCCGTCCTCGGAAGCGCGCTTTATTATTTTACGGCGATCCGCTATCGGGCGGTCTTTGTCTTTCTGATCTGTATGTGTCCCTTTTCGCTCTTCGCGAAAACCTTTACCGAAATTCCCGTGATCTGCATTATCCTGATCGCGACGCTGTTTTTTATCCTGATGATTTTGAAGGCGAGCGGTGAATCCGCCGTTTACGGGACGCGAAGCTTTCTCGTGTTCGGCGCGTTCGTGATCGTGGTCGCGTCCGCGTCTGCTTTTTTGCCGAAGCTTGAAAACGCGCCATACCGCGAGGATTTTGACGAGCTGATTACGGGGATCCGGATCGGGGGCGCGGGCGGCGCGGATTTTAACGGGTTCTCGAACGCCTCCTCTTATTCGACCTCCGATGACGACGAAACGGTGCTTTTTCGGGTTTACGGGGAGAATCCCGGGCTGATCAAGCGCCAGTGCTTTAATATTTACCGTCCCGAGACGGATCAATGGGAATATTACGGAGAATCGGACACGGGCTATAACAATTTCGGGGAATATCTGAGCTGGGAGGATCCCGCTCTGCTCTCCGCCGAGATCGGGATTGAAACGGAATCGGTGCAGGCGGAAAGCTGGCTTTATTCGGAGCAGGGGGTTCTCCGTGCGCTGTACACGCCCGAAAACATGACGGCGCTCGAAATTCGGGATGGCTCTCCGCGGGATCTGTACCGTACGCCGATGGACGAATATTTTATCTCGTCGAAGAACGCGATTCGGGGGTATCGGATCGTGTGGAGCCGCGCGGAGATCGACGAGCGGTTTGCGCAGTCCTATACCGAGGAGACCGCGCGGGAAAATTCGTCGAACCCGCTCGGCGAAGGTTATTATAAGACGTATACGGAGATGAAAACGCTCTATACGCAGCTGATGAGCGGGGAGCTTCGGCGAAGCGTGTACAAAAGCGGGGAGGATTACGAAAGAGTGCGGGAGCTTGCCGAATCCATCACGGAGGGCTGCGGCTCGGACTATGAGAAGGCGCGGGCAATTGAAGCGTATTTCCATACTTCCGCGTTCGTGTACGACGACGGCTTTTCCCCGGCGGACGGGAGCGTTGAAAACTTTATTTTTAACACCAAGCGCGGTGTGTGCGCCGATTACGCGACGGCGATGGCGCTTCTTTGCCGCGAGGTCGGGCTGTACAGCCGCTATGTCGAAGGGTTTCTGGTCAATCGGACGGATCCGAGGGGTTATTATTATGTGACCGCCGCCGATTCGCACGCGTATGTGCAGGTATGGATCGACGGCTACGGCTGGACGGATTTTGACCCGACCAGCAGTATCGTGGACGGCGGGTATCGGGACTTTACCTTCCTGATCTTCGGCGGAACGGTGCTTTTGATCGGGCTGACCGTCGGGGCGGTGCTGCTGCTTCGTCCATGGGTTCGGGAACAGCGGTTCCTGCACCGCGCGGGAAAGCTTCGCGGGCGCGAACAGGTTCTCCTGCTGTTCCCGCGGGTGAACCGACTGATGCACGAAAAGCTCGGAATGGGGCAAATGGTGTATACGCCGCGGGAGCTAGCGGATCGGACCATGCGGGCGTATGGGATCGACCTTTCGCCGTTTACCGCGAATTACGAGCGGGCAGCCTACGGCGGAAAGGAAGCGGAAGCGCTGGATTATCTCGCGCTGTACCGAAAGCTCGGGCAGGAGCTGAAACGCGTGGAGCGTGAACAGAGGAGGAAGAAAATTGACAGAGTATTGTGACATTACGGCGGTTCAGCCTTCGGCGGAAGCCGAGAAACCGAAGCAAGACAGGATTGCCGCAGCCGTGGTGATTATGATCCTTTCCTTTTTGTGCGCGGCGGTCATTCTGCTGACCCGACCGCCGGCGCGTGAGGAAAATACGCTGTTTCAACAGGGGCTTCTGGCGGTCGCGAAGCCCGGCGCGCGCGGATGGGGCTATATCAATCCGGAGGGTGATTTCGTCATCAAGCCGCAGTTCAGCGACGCGGACAATTTCGACGAAGAAGGAATGGCTCGGGTTGAGATCAATCACAACAAGTGGGGCTGTATTGACACAAACGGGGATTATGTGATCGAACCGCAATTTTACTATATTCACCCTTTTTCCGAAAATGGGCTTTCCCTTGCCAAGTCGGACAAGGACGGGAAGTGGGGTTTTATCGACAGAAAAGGAAATTACGTTATTTCTCCCCGATTTGATCCGAACCAGGCGTATCCCTTTGCGAGGAGCGGGCTGGCAACGGTCAGAGAGGACGGGAAATGGGGCTATATTGATCGAACGGGAGATTTTGTGATCGAGCCGCAGTTTGAGGCAGCGGGCGATCACGCCGCAAACGGACTGGCCGCTGCGATGTTGGACGGGAAATACGGATATATCAATAAAAGGGGGGACTTTGTCATTTCTCCGCAGTTCGACTGGGTGACCGGCTTCGGCGAGGACGGCCGCGCGGCCGTGGAGGTGGACGAAAAATGGGGTTATATTGATCGAACGGGAGATTTTGTGATTGAGCCTCAATTTGACGATATGGGAGATTTTGCCGCAAACGGACTGACCGCTGTGGAGCTGGACGGAAAATGGGGGTATATGGATCGGACGGGTACGTTCGTGATCGAGCCTCAATTTGACGATGTGGGAACCTTTGCCGCAAACGGATTGGCGGTTGTGGTGCGGAACAGAAAATGGGGGTATGTGGATCAAACGGGCGCGGTCGTGATCGAGCCTCAATTTGATATTGCGTGGCCCTTTGCCGCGAACGGCTTAGCTTGTGTGGAGCTGGACGAAAAAATAGGGTATATTGACCAAACGGGCAGCTTCGTGATCGAGCCGCGGTTTGATGTGATCATCAGCGCCACGCATTCGTCCAGTTTTTACGACGACGGCTATGCCGTTGTGGAAGTCGACGGTTGGTACGGGATCATTGATTCCGAGGGGAATTATGTCGTAGAACCCGGAGTGCGTATAAAGTTTCCGTATCGCTGGAGATGGTGACATTGCGCTTAATTCAATTACCCCCGAAGCACAAGGCTTCGGAGATTTTCGGTCAATGAAAGGCGAGGCAAATCCATGGATAAATTGTATCAGTTGGCAAAAGGATATACAAACCGTTTCCCGAACGGTAACGATCCGTATCAGATCACCGCGAGAATTCTTGAAGAATGCGGCGAGGTCGCGAGCGAGGTCAATCACTTTGAAAGAAGCGGGATCAAGACGCAAAAGCACGGAGAACCCTCCAAGCAGCACATGGCAGATGAGATCAAGCAGGCTGTGAACGCGCTGATTCAGCTTGCGGTATATTACCGGGTGGAAGAAGAACTGGAGATTTCGATTGAACGCTCCCTCGAAAAAATGAGGAATGAGGGGTTGTTATAATAAAATGGTGAAAGCCTGATGGAAAAGCCCTTGTTACACCTTCATGAGTAAGATGTAACAAGGGCTTTTCCGTTTAAAACAAATCGCTGTGTGTTCCTGTTCGGGTCAAATAAAGAATGATTTCATCTTCGGAAATTTCATAAATCAATAACCAGTCCGGGGTGATATGGCATTCTCTGCAGCCTTTGTAATTTCCGATCAAATTATGATCTTTGTATTTTTCGGCTAAAGGGCTGCCTGACGCAAGGGTATTCACAACATTATTCAGCAGTGAAAGATCATAACCTCGCTTTTTTGCCGTTTTCAGGTCTTTCTTAAACAGTGAAGTTATGACGATCCCGTACTTTGGCTTTTCATTCATCTTTGTCCAGTTCCTCCAATACCTCGCTGAAAGAGCCATATACTTTCTTATTGGGATCTTTTTTCAGAGCCTGAACCTCTTGAATTGCCAGAATCGTTTCAGCATTGGGGTTGTCATACTGGATAACGCTTTGCATATACCGAACGATATTTCCTTTTACGTTTTCGCCGTGTTTGCTTACAATACTCTTGTAGGCATTGTAAATATCCCGATCCAAAATAAAGGAACAGGTAACTGTTTTAGAATTCATAGAATCACCTCTCTAATTTCACTTTAATGACTTAGTAATTAAAGTAAGCTTACTTAGTATTATAGCGCATTTTTTTAAAATTGTCAATAGCTTTTCTGATTTTTCTTAAGGTCATTGACGTGAAAACCCCCGAAGCACAAGGCTTCGGGGGCTTTCTTGTCAAGTGATTTTATTCTTTTTCACTAAGCACCGTTTGGATATGAAGCTCCTCAAGCTGCTTTTCGTCCACCTCGGAGGGGCAGTCGCTCATCAGCTCGCTCGCGTCCTTGATCTTCGGGAACGCCACCACGTCACGCAGGCTTTCCGCCCCGCAAAGGAGCATACTCAGGCGGTCAAGCCCGATCCCCATTCCGCCGTGCGGCGGCGCGGCGTAGCGGTACGCGTCCACGAGGAACCCGAATTTCGCCGCGATCTCCTCCTGCGTTAAGCCGAGCGCGCGGAACATCTTCTCCTGCAATTCGTAATCCGTGATACGGATCGAGCCGCTGCAAAGCTCGGTTCCGTTCAGAACGAGGTCGTACGCCTTCGCGAATACCTTTTCGGGCGCGGTCTCGAGATATTCGAGACATTCGTCGAGCGGCATGGTGAACGGGTGGTGCATGGCGTCCCAATTTTCGGTTTCGTCATTGTATTCAAAGAACGGGAATTCCGTGATCCAAAGGAAGTTGTACCCGTCGGGAATGATGTTGAGCTGCTTTGCGGCCTTTAAGCGCAGCGCGCCGAGGACGGGAAGCGTCACCTTGTTCTTATCCGCGACGATCAGCGCCACGTCGCCCTTTTCCATGCCGAGCACGGACAGGATCGCCGCGGTTTCATCGCCTGTCATAAATTTCCCGAAGGAAAGGTTCGGGGCGTCCTCCGTCCAGCGGATATAGGCGATCCCCTTCGCGCCGATCCCCTTCGCCGCCTCGGTGAGCTTGTCGATCTCCTTGCGGGTGAGGGTCGAAGCGGCATTTTTCGCGACGATCCCGCGCACCGAGCCGCCGTTTTCGATCGCGGAGGTAAATACCGAAAATCCGCAGCCTTTCACGCAGTCCGAAAGGTCGGTGATCTCCATGCCGAAGCGCGTGTCGGGCTTGTCCGAGCCGTAGCGGTTCATCGCCTCGTTATAGGTCAGGCGGGGGAGCGGGAGCGGAAGATCCACGTCCAGAACTTCCTTCATGACGCGCTTGATAAAGCCCTCGCCGATCTGTAAAATATCTTCCACGTCCACGAACGACATCTCTAAGTCGATCTGGGTGAATTCGGGCTGTCGGTCGGCGCGGAGGT
>CAYVZH010000032.1:0-31348 GCA_964456025.1 uncultured Ruminiclostridium sp. | reverse complement strand
CCGAAGGATTTGATTTGTGGATTTTATCCACAAATCAAATGGTTATTAGTATAAGCTGATCTAAGCAAATTTATTTAAATTTGAATTTTTTTGTGACAACATTGCGTTGCGGAAACTTTTTATACAAATTATCTTTTTTGGTTATTACGGGACAAAGTATCCACACCGTGATCGCACCCACACCCAATACCAGCGCAGCGATCCCCACACCGATAGGATATTGGGGCGAGTTGGCTGCCCGCTTTTTATAATTAATATAATACTGTTCCGCGTAATACGGCAGAATATCGCCTTGCGAAATATAGCTTCCGCTAAAATCAATAACCCGCCGAAAAGGGTTTGCCGCCGGGATTTTACACCCGACGGCAAAAGGGGTCCGATCAATTAGAAGTTGTCTGAATTAAAAATATCCTCATGCACCCGCAGACAGGCTCTTATCTTTTTTTAAGAACAAATTTGCTTGTGAGGTTCTGGAGCGCGGTCGCCTGACCGTTGAGTTCCTCGGAGGAAGCCGCGGACTGCTCGGCGGTCGCCGAGTTGGTCTGAACAACAGATGAAATCTGGTCTACGCCCGTGTTCACTTGTTCAATCATTGCTGCTTGCTCGGTCGAAGCCGCCCAAATGTCGTTAACCAGTTTGATCGTCTGATTTGTAACGTCAACGGACGAGTTAAGCGCCTCCGCGGTTTCTTCAACAATATGCGAACCGCTTCCGACCGCTTCAATAGTCTGCTGGATAAGCTTGGTTGTGTCGGTGGCAGCCTCTGCCGACTTGGACGCAAGGTTTCTGACCTCGTCCGCAACAACGGCAAATCCCTTACCCGCGGTACCCGCTCTCGCGGCCTCAACAGCGGCATTAAGCGCAAGAATGTTGGTTTGAAACGCGATATCCTCGATTGTCTTAATAATGTTCGAGATTTCGTTCGATTTACCGGAAATGTTGTCCATCGCCACAACCATTTCCTTCATATGCCGATTGGAAAGCGACATCTTTTCGCCCGCCTGATTTGCCTTTTGGTTTGCTTCTTCGGCATTTTTCGCGTTGGTGTCAACCTTTTCTTTAAGCGTTGCGATAATGCTTGCAAGCTCCTGAATAGAAGAAGCCTGTTCGGTGGTTCCCGACGCAAGAGACGTAGCTCCGTTGGAAATTTGCGCAGCGCCCTGATTAACATGCGCGGCAGAAATATCAATCTGCTGCATCGTATCCGACAGTCCGTACGCAAGGCTGTTCAGTGCGTCGATGATGCTCTCAAAATCGCCGTTGAACTCAATCCGCCGCTGAATGTTAAAATCACCGTCCGCAAGCTGTTTGCAAAGGCGCGTAATTTCGCTTATATAATCGTTCAGTGAGTTTATTGTGCTGTTGATCGAGTCCGCAAGCTGACCCGTTTCATCATCGGACGTGTGTTTAACGCTGACATTCAGGTTGCCCGAAGCCACAGCGTTCATAACGCTGACCGTTTTCTTGATCGGGTTCGCAATGCCGTTCGCGGTAACAATGCAGATCATGATCGCAGCCACAATAACAACAAAATCTACAATGATCGTAATGACCATAGTGAACCTGGTTTCGTCCATCCATTCATCGACCTCGGTCGTAACTCCTATTACCCAACCGTCCGTACTGCCAACCGGAGAGAAAGCGAGGAATCGGTCAACGCCGCCGGCGACCCGACCGTATATGGTGCTGTTGACGTCGGTCATTGAGATCGCCTGTTGTTCAAGCTCGCTGCGGCAGTCATACTCGGCGTTGTTCTTGTGCGTGTGATTGACGTTATTCATTCCCTCATCGACGTATTTCTGATCCATACAGGCGATATATGTACCGTTTTCGTCCATAATGTAGGTTCTGCCCGACTGACCTACCTGGATTTCATCAATAATATCGCGAAGCATAGAACCATCGATACCGAAATAAACAACACCGATAAGCTCGCCGTCATTGAGCCCACCCTTTTTCATGGGAGCGCAAAAGTATATGATCGGTCTGCCGGCAACCTCCTGCGGACCGAACACAAATTCTTTGTTTTCCATACCTTTTATGTAGCAATGGTCGGTTCTGTAATCAATCACTTCATCAAGTGTTTCATACCCCCAACCGTCCTTGTCGATATAACCGCGTTCGGAGAAGCCGTAGATGTCGGCTCTTTCCTGCAGAAGCGCAAGCTTTTCTTCTACGGTGAAATCTTCGCCCATACGCGGGTCCATGCCGATCTCCTTGACGATCGCGACATAACGGGACAAGGTGTTCTCCAGACGTACACTCGCCTGAAACGCAAGCTCCGAAAGCGTGGTCTCAAGCGTTGATAGAGTGTTTTGGATGTTCAGATAGCTGCCTAAAGTGCCGATTGCCAAAATGCCGATAACAACTACCGACAAAATTCGCACAAGCAGCTTTCCTTTAACAGTCTTCAGGATTTTCATATTACGTCCTCTTTCCTCGGCGTTTTCGTTATACCGTTTTATGGCACCGCCGGATTCCTTATAAGTTTTTTCTTAATATATCAAAAAGCCGCCTAATTTACAATAAAAATCCCTTAATTGACAGAAAAATCACTTATTTGACATAAGGAATTTCAAAGAATGCTGAAATTCCCGCAGGGAATAACGGACTTGCTACGTGAGCTGCAGATTGAACAATCCAATCCGTTTTTCGAAAAAACAAAAACCGATAAATGGCTTTCCTAAGCCATTTATCGGCAATCGCTGTGTGAAACGCTGACAAAAAAGATTTTTTCGCTTTAGCTAAAAGGTGACCATTAAGATAGCTGATACAAAATGTATCAATCTAAAAAATCCTCTTTTTAACATTCCTCCGTGTTGTGAGAATTTTCCATATTTCAAACCGGACAATACGGATTTGATTTCTTTATGGCGATCCGTCGCCCAACAGTTTTTTCTTATTTATTGTGTAATAGACTATCCCGATCAAGTCGGCAAGCAGCCAGCCGATCGGTATCGACCACCATATCCCGATAACGCCGATATAGGGAACAGCGGAAAGCAAATATGACAGCAGCACACGCGTTCCGAGCGAAAATACCGTAAGCACCACCGACATATACGGTCTGCCCAACGCCCGATAAAGCCCGTACAGCAGAAAAAGACATCCGATCCCGAAATAAAACGCGCCCTCAATACGCAGATAGCGCACACCCTCGGCAATTATGACCGTTTCCTCTGCCCGAACAAACATAAGCATTAGCGGGCGCGCCAAGATCCATACGGCGGCGGATATCACGACACAGAAAAGCATTGATACAACGACCGCGCCCTTTAACCCCCGACGGATACGCTCTGGTTTTTTAGCGCCGTAGTTCTGCGCGATAAAGGTGGAAAAGGCGTTTCCGAAATCCTGCACCGGCATATATGCAAATGCGTCGATCTTGACAGCGGCGGCAAACGCGGTCATAACCGCCGCACCGAAGCTGTTGACCACGCCTTGCACCAACAGTATCCCCAAATTCATGACCGATTGCTGCACACACGTCAATACGGAGAAGCCCGCGATCTCCCGTACACATCGACCGCTGATACGGATCTCTCCTTTTTTGAATTTCAAATACGGAACGCATTTCAAGGAATACAAGGCGATTCCTATACCGGAAATATATTGCGCTATCACGGTAGCCTCCGCCGCGCCTGCTGCGCCTCTTTTCAAACCAAGCACAAACCAAAAGTCAAGTCCGATATTCATTACTGCCGATACGGCGAGAAATACAAGTGGCATAACGGAGTTTCCCACCGACCTCAGCAAAGATGCAAAATAGTTATACAGGACCATCGGAAATAGTCCGCAGAAAATAACCGCAAGATAATCGCGCATATATCCCCAAACCTCGGGAGGAATATTCATAAACGCCTCTATTTTGTCCAAAAAAACAAACGCCGCCGTGTTAAGAATTACCGTCAGCAGCAATATAAGCACGAAAGACGCGCAGATTCCGTTCTTTAATCCTTTTTCGTCCTTTTCACCGAATCGAATGGAGAAAAACGCTCCGCTGCCCATGCACAGTCCCAGCAGGATCGAAGTCAAAAAAGTCATAAGCGTGAACGAAGAACCTACTGCCGCCAAAGCGTCGGAGCCAAGAAATTTCCCCACGATCAGCGTATCGGCAATATTATAGAATTGCTGCAAAAGATTTCCAAGCACCATCGGAGCGGCAAATGTCAGCATCGACTTCATAATTGTTCCCCGCGTCATATCTGTTTGCATACATTCAAATTCCTTTCATGACCATAACGCCTAAATAAAATATAAAGCGCTTCTTTAAAAAGGCGTTTCGCTGCGTTAGCTTTAATATACTCTATCATAGATAAAGCACACAATTTCCATCATTAACACAATAGGAATTGTGTGCGGCATTTTACCAAAAAAATCTTCCGATTTTAATGATCCGTATTTCTTAATTATACTTTATTATATCATAATATCGTCCAAATTTCAAGACGTTTTTAAAAAGCGATGATCCATAATTGAAGCGATCTCCGCGCTTTCATGAAATATGTTTATAACGTTTTTATGCTGTTTTGTTGCAAAAAGAAAAGCGACAAGTTTCATTTTGTCGAAACTTGTCGTTTGCTGGTCTGAGTGACGGGACTTGAACCCACGGCCTCTACCACCCCAAAGACAAATTTAACTTTTTGTCTCGTTTCATTATTTTTAACAAACGGCTGTATAATGCGGATTTCTCCATTTTTTGTTTTTTAGTGTTTCATCACGTTTTGTATAATTTCATTCCAATGGCGCACAAACGGCGCACAAAGAACATAGTTTCAGAACCTTTTGTTGATTCTTGTGTCGCATATGTCAAGCGGCAATTTACTAAAGGGGAGAGGGTCGCACGAGAATCAGTGTATCACACAGAGCTTTTGCCCTGTATCGGTCTTTTTGGAACGGAGGATATTTTTCGGAGGATCCCCCCTATCTCTCATGTGAGTTTTTTGAGTTTTTTCTACATCTACGGCACACGTCTGTGTATAATTTATTCACAAAATGGAAAATGCGAAATTGCCGCTTTGCAAAGCAGTATAGTCAAAAGCAGCTATTTGGCGCGTAAAAATCGTCTGAACATTGGGCGTAGAGTGCGGAAAACCTCAAAAGACCAGAAATCCGTGCGCGTAGATAAAAAAACATGAAAAAACGTGAAATCCGCGCGCGGGCGCGAAAACTTAACATTCGCGCGTGTATACATGTCAAAAAACGTAACCTATTCATCGGGATCAATATGTCTTCCGCTGATCGTCGGCTAGATTACTCCGATTGGATTGTTGGAAGTTGCTCCCACCGCGCATTACCACTAGATTGGCGCGAGAATTGTCCCAGAGCGCCGCTTTTGCACTCGGACGTGAAACTATACCCTAATGCCGAGAAATGCCGTACAAGCGAAATAGGAACGTCTAGCAAGCCATAGAAAGTATCGTATACTTTCACGTCCGCTCCATTCCAGACGAAATAGAACGGTGCGGATAGAACTTTGCAATCGATTGTAAAAGGGAAAAAGGGCGGCTATCCACCGCCCTATAATATGCTTATGCGAGCTTTCAGAGTTACTACAGTTCGTATGGGCGTGGCTATATCATAGGTACTGTGAAAAGGGTATCTTTTCCTTTCGGGCTGTCAACCCCCACTTTGCAGTCACACACGAGAAATTTTTTCGGTAACTTTAATTGAATTTTTGAATATGGGACAGGGGGAACCGTTGACTATTCCAAAATGCAAGAGCGGCACTGTCGAAAATTTGCGCGGGTTGTTTTGCAAATATTTACGAGTATTGCCGCTCCTGTCAAAGAAAATTTGTAGACGCCTGCACAAAGCGGCAATTTTGACGGAAAGCCTTGCCGCTTGTCATATACAATTTGAGAATCACAAAAGCTTTAAAAACTATGTTCTTTAAATCCCCGGGAGACTTTTTGCCCGATCCGTCGGCAGTCGAAGCTTTTGAACACGTGGACGACGAAGCGGAGCGGCAATATATTTCCCGAACAATGCGGGAGAGCATTGCACAGTTAAGCGAGCTGGAGCAGGACGTTATTAAGCGGCACTTTTACGAGCAGCAGACCTTGCGGGAAATCAGCTTGCAACTGGGCATTACTTATGCGAAAGCCTGTACCGCGAAGAACAATGCTTTGAAGCAGCTGCGCAATATGAAAGCCGTTCGCGCACTTGCCGACGAGCTAGGTTATACCGCAAGCCGGCTTTATCGTGGCAGCTTCGGCAACTTTGAACGATATGGGTGTAGCGTTGTCGAATATGTCGCTATACGCCGCGCCGAAATTTATGGCGAATTAGAAAATATTCTAACCGCTTCGCATTTGCAGAAGAAGGAACGACGACCGAGCCTGAAATGAATCGCCGCTTGTTGCGGTAATCGGCTTCTACGAGGCTCTATAAGCGCACGAAATTTTCGGAGTAACTTTCACTCTCGACCACGTATCGTTCAAAATACGCGCTTCTAAGGGGCTGTTTCGGGGAATATTATAAAAAGCGGCAATGCTCCAAACGGAGATTGCCGCTTACATAATACAATATGGTTTTATTTTATAATGCCTTGAATCGCGTTATGATATAGAAACTTTTTCAGATCGACGGCGTTCCCGCTTTCGTAAAACTCGCAAAGGAGCGTGTTAAAATCCAACATATGTTTGTCGGTTACGGTGAGAATGCCGGCGCCGTTTGAAATCAATATCTTATTGGCAAGCGTCATACTCGTCCGTTTGTTTCCGTCCCAAAAAAATTGTCCCCGCGCTCCCCAAGCGAAAGCGTTTAAAGCCTGCTCGGTAACTGTCCCGTTTGATTGGATTTGAGCAAGCTCGGCTTCGACACTCTCCTTTTTTGGTATTGGAGGCGTGTAATCCGTTCCTGATATGCTGACCGCTCCCGTTCTTAGCTTTCCCCACTCCAAAGCCTCATTACGTGCTATGAACTCATTCAGCTCGCATAAATAATCAAGCGTTACAGGCGCGTCTATTGTATCCAGCAGATACCGCCATGCGTCCCGCATATTCAAAATCGCCTGAATATCGTCCAGCTGAACACCTTGAACATTCACACCGTTTAAAATGGTTTGCGTCTGCGGAAAGGTGACCGCGCGATTTTCCATTTTCATACCGCAGTAAATATTTTCGTCCCACTTCTTTTTTGCAAGAAAAAGACTTTGCTCACGCGTGAGTTTATATTCATCTTCAAACATCACACATCATCTCCCTTTGTCAATCCGGCTTCTTTGTCGTGTTGTACGGTTTCCTCTATCGCGCGATTGATAAAGCCGTTAAGCGTTTCGCCTTGCCGCTAGGCATGAGCCTTTAAACGATCTTTTTCGCCTTTTTTTACTGTCAGCGCTATTCGATCTTTGTGCTGTTTTGTGCGCTGTGCGTGACAATACAGCAATTGAGTATAGCTTTATTGATTGGTAGTCTGCGATTGCATTATTTCCCAAATAAATCCGAGTGCGTTCCGGTACGGTATAAATGCAGCTCATCGTCCGTTTGCTTATAAATCAACAGCCGATCGGGTTCAATGTGACATTCGCGGCAGCCCGTATATTTTCCGATCAATTGATGATCCTTGTTCTTTTCGGGAAGCGCAGCCGGTATTCGCAAGGTGTCAATTGCTTCCTGCAAAAGCTCAATCTTATATCCGCGCTTTACGCATGTTTTAAAATCCTTTTTGAATGCGGAGGAAAACCGAACATTTAACATCGTCAATCCCCCATAAGCTCGGAGAACAGCTCCTCCGTCGTTCCTGTGAACAGCACACCGCCGCCCTTTTCAATTTCCTCAATTGCCTTCCGTGTTTCCGCGTTAGGAAGTTCACCGCCGAACAATGTAACAAAAGCCGCAAGCTGTTCCTCTGAAAGCTCGTTCAGAATATTTATTGCCAATTCTCTGGTACTCATTGAAATCACTCCTTCTTTTCCTTCGCTGCCTCTTATAGTCTGGCTTATGAGCTTATATGCAGCTGTTCCATTAACGCCGATTGAAGTGCCGCTGAGAAATTGATATGCTGCGCCTCCGCGGCGGTATTTAACCAGGCGGGGATCGTGCAGTTTTTACGGATCGCTTTTTTCCCATATTTTTCGGCGTATGCGTCCATATCGAGCAAAACCACGCTTACAATACCGTTCTCATATTCATCGGCTTTGATCTGGGTCGGATCGGAAGCCTTTGGCGGTTTTCTGCCTTCCTCCAGTTCGTCCAGCACCCACAGGCTAGCCGCGTCGATCGCCATATAAATAGCGTCCGAAAAACTCTTGCCCTCTGTAACGCAGCCGGGAAGGTCGGGAACGATGACCGTATAGCCGCTGTCATTCGGATATAAGCATATTGGATATGATAATTTCATGGAATTTTCCCTCCTCATTTCAAGCCTGCTTGCTTTAAAATCGAATTGCAGGTTTTTATATCAAGATCGCCGCCGTGTATCGGAACTGTAACCTTTCCCGGTTTTGTGGGGTGAATAAGCTGTAAATGTGATCCGCGCTGATTTTTTTCAAGCCAACCGTCCGCTTTCAAAATTCGTATCACTTCTTTTGCTGTCAATATTATCACCTCACAAATATATTATATACGTATTATGCGCATTTGTCAATATTTTTTAAGAAAAACGAGCGGCAATGAAAACCGCCCGTTTTGTTTACAGATCAATTTCATCGCCGTCTTTTTATTCTTTCTCGTTATCATTCCGAATCTGCGCGTCGATTGCTCGGTTTATAAAGCCGTTGAGCGTTTCGCCTTGCCGCTCGGCATGAGCTTTGATCTCCTCTTTTCGACCTTTGGGCTTTACTGTCAACTCTATTCTGTCATAATTATTACGAACATAATTGTGAACAGCTTTCTGTTGTGCCTTACTGATCGGCGACATACGCAACACCCCTTTTCATGTTTATTATACCACATTTTCATATTCACGTAAATATACAGTTTGCATATATTTACGTGAATAATTTTGTTGAATCTGCCTCTTGATATATTTACGTGAATAGTGTATAATATAATCACGGTAAGAAAAACACCTACCGAATAACCCGAAAGGAATTGAAAGCCATGAAATCAAAAGTAATGCAAATTGCCAACAGACTGGTAAAGCAGGGTGTGAAACGCTCGGTGGCAATGGTTCGGGCGTGGATTCTGGTGAAGCTGAACTGTATCACCATTAAGGCGGTCGGCGTGACGTTCGGGATCCGTCAGCAGCTTCTCCACCGTTTAACCAAGTATCAGCCGCAGGACGTGGCGGTTCTCCTCCGCCGGGAGCGCGAGAACGTCGCTGACAGCAATGCGGTGCAGGTGATCGCCGCCGTAAAGGGCAAAGGGAAAGCCGTGATCGGCTATCTGAACCGCGAAATCGCGGCTTGTGTTGCGGCTCTGATGGACGGCGGAAAGACCGTATACAGCCGTTTCGGGAGCGTAACGGGCGGTCATGAATACGGGCTTAACTACGGTTTGAATGTTGCTATCAGCTTATAAGAACGAACACGGAGCGGCAAAGTAAAGCGCCTTGCCGCTCACAAACAAACAATATAACAAATCACGAAAGGATACATCACAATGGAAAAATTAAAGGGAATGAATACTGAAGAACAAGACAAGGACACAGAAATAGCAGAGCTTTTAGGACAGCTCGATCCTAAATTAATGCCAATGATATTCGGATATATATGCTATTTGTCAGATCAGAACAAGCGAGAAGAGGTTAAGCGCCTTTGCGCAAGCGGGGAAATTCACACGATTAACAGCACTATGCGGCTTTTATCTCACCAGCCTTTAGACTTAGATAAATTTAACGAGTTTGTCCCTGAAATATTGCAAGCATTCAAGGAAGAGCTTACAGCCAGCAACTTTCAATTGTATGTTTCAATCTACATGGCGGGAGTAATAGACGGTAAACACAGAGAGCGCGAACACAGGCGCCGCGCTGGGCACTCCAAAAATTTTGTGTAAAAGCAAAACCAATCAAACAAAAGCCGGCTTGCAACGCAAGCGGAATTTGGGATTTCCTCTTGATTGCCCTGATCCCGCGGGCTGAAACGGTATGTGCGCCGAAGGCGTGAATGCCGTCTCGACCCGCGGGAAAATATGAGAGAAAAATCCAACTACGCGGATACGCTATCCGCTTTCCCGGCGCCTTTTATCCGTTGCCATCATCAACAGAGCTTGCCGCTATCCTGCGCCGCTGTGCGACTATGTTCAAGGCGAACACCATTTCCCGCATATTGGCTTTTACCTCTTCGTCAAGCTTCGATAACAGTTCAATGTCTTTTTCTAAAACGGTGCCTGACAGCATTTCAAAGTATTGTATATATTGGTTTATCTTGCATCGCCGTTCGAGTTCGTCTTGCCGCTCTACGAGCTGTTCAACAATAGAGCCTTCGCGTCGGAATGTTTCAACGCCTACATGACGGTAAGGGTTCAACCTTCCGGCAATCTCTTGAATGTTTCTACTCTTTCTTAGCTGCCGCAATACCTTTGCCTGTATTTGCCTGACACGCTCCTTCGACAACTCAAGTTCGGCGCCGATTTGCTCCAAAGTCTTGTCATCATAATACCGTTGCTCAATGACCTGCAGTCCGACAGGATCATCAGCGAGCTCCTCTCGTACTGTTTCCCTTACTGCTCTGCTGAAATCATCATTCTCTACGGTTCGAAACGAATCCTCTGAATGAGTGTCCGGGATAAGTTCAATCAATGATGTTTCATCGGGGTGTCCCGCGCTGTCGTTTTGAACCGGAGCGTCCAATGATACAGCATAGCTGTTCAACGGTTCGCTGCGCTGTGCTTTCGTTCTAATGCCTATTAATGCAGCAGCATGATTTTTGAAATGATAACCGCAAAAGGAAACAAAAGCAAGGTCAGCCTGTTCGGGTGGTCTGCTATTATATGCCATTATGCTGTCGAGCATGGCAAAATAGCTTTCCTGTCGCAGATCATCAACGGTAACACCACATCTGCGGCACTGTTCCGAATGCTTGGCAGCATACTCAGAGCTCATTTTGCGGTACAACTTACGCATCTTCTCCCAAAGGAGCGGCAAGAGTTCTTCAGCATTGCCGGCACCGATAAGCGCCGCTATTTGCTCATTCGTCATTGACAATCTATCCTGTTCCGTGTATAATGTTGGTAGATCGTATCATCTTCAAACGGTCACATCACTTTGAAATTCCTCTTTCACCCTCTATTCTGCCATTATGTTTTTCCCTCGCGATCTCGTCCCGAAGGGATTTCCCAGCCAACACAACGGGAGAAATAGGACAAATGCACATTTCTACAACACGGTCGTAAATGCGTTTAAGCCTTATGTCAGTAGCATTTTTGAGGTCGCCTGCGGTTAAATTCGAGGTAATAACGAGTGGCTTCTTTGATTTATAGCGCTCGTCGATAACATCAAAAAGCAGACTTAAACTATGATCCGTGCTAGATTGAGTTCCGAAATCGTCAATGACCAGCAAATCAACATCTCGGATTTTGGAGAACGTCTCCTCGCTGGTGCTAAAGTTCCCTGCCGCGCGTGTCAAATTGCCCGTTGTAACAACCCAAACGCGGTAACCCTTATCAAGCAGCGCATTGGCAATACAGCACGCCGCAAACGTCTTCCCAGTGCCAACGCCCCCGAGAAACATCAGCCCCATATTTTCAGCAAAAAACCGCTCAAAATTATCGACGTAGTAATGTGCGGCTTCCACTGCTTTTGGCGATTTGCCCTCATCGGCCGCGAAACTCATACGGCGGTAAAACTCGTCCGAAAAACAGTAACTTCGCCGTTCCGAAGCACTGTACTCTCTTCGAATCATTTCCTGTTTCCGACGTTCTTCCGCCTTTTCCGCTTTGTCACGTTCCGCCTCACACTTGCAAAGACCACTTGCCACTCCGCCCAGAATGATTGTGGCAAGCATTCCCTCAAGTCGACACTGCTTCGGCGAGCGGCACTTGCCGCAGTAAAAAAGCCCGTCCTCGCCTTTGTAATCTCCCTCACGCGGCGGGTTTGCCATTGCCGCTTTCTCTGCGAGATTGTTCAAAACTGTTGCATAACTCAAATTAAAATCCTCCTCAATCAAAAAAATGCGCTGCTTGCTCCTCAATTTCCTCCGCTGAAAAATCCGACCACGACCGCACGACGCTTTCGTTTAAACTTGACCCCGTTAAACAAGTCAGATCATCTTCCCAACGTTTTCCGTTGAGCCAAGTCGCCGGGTATGGTACGTACTGGCCGCCGTCCTTAGTCCACTGAACGCTTTTCTTTTGGCGCTCCAAAGACACAAGGATTTTGGATAACAAGTCCTCACCGGGTTTCAGCTTCTCCCAAGCCTTGAAAGCCTGTTGCTTCGCGGTTTTCTTCGGATAAGCGCTCCAAAACTGATTGAAGCTCTTTTCAAGCCATTCGCCATCGCGCGTAGCGCGTGATGTTTGTGTGTTTGTATTCTGTATGTTTGTTTTTAATAAGGTAGGTGGGTTGATAGTGGGTTGTTTTTTGGTTGCGTTATGGGTTGGTATCTGGGTTGCACAATCATACTCAACTACCGTTATTATGCTGAATTTGTGGGTTGAGGTTTGGGTTATTTTGTGGGTTGCAATCAAACGGTCTAAAATTGTCCTCAATTCCTGCCGCGAAATGCCGCACTTATCGGAAAATTCCCGCTGCGAGATTATTAGCTGTCCGCGCTGTAAGTGTACGCCCTTATAATCTCTTTCGCCCCAGCTTGCTTCCAAAAGCAGACGAATATAAACGTAAACCGTGTTTTTATCCTCAAACCACTCCCAGTTTGCTAGGTCATCCGATAGCTGTACAAATCCCATACCGTGCCACCTCACCGTAAAGAGATCGGAGCAACGCGCGACGCGGTTTCCTCATCGGAACGGCGGGGTGCGATTTCCGCCACCGTATTGCTGTTGAGATAATCGGCGAATCGATCGATATTCACTAAAAAGCGCCTGCCGGCACGAACCGCGACGATCTCCCCCGAAAGAACCTTTTGCCGTACGAAGTGAACGGGTAAGCCGAAGATTTCGGCCGTCTTCTTGATCGTTTCCATGCGCGGCACTGTTATGTTATTGTTCATTACTACCGCCACCTCTCAAATACTTTGCAACGCCATTCAAAGCAGCTCTCGCCGTCTTTATACGATGTTTCTGTTGTCGATAGTACGCAAGAGCCTCACTCTCATTGGCAGGCATAAAATATCCACCGCGCTCCCAATCGGAGCAAATAGGTGCACCCTGTTCGCGTTCGCGCTGAATGAGTAAGCGCAATATGCGAGGGTCGATGTCGCACGGCTCAGACAACTTTCTCATAGGGATAGCATTTATGCGTCCAATGGGTATTAAATCAGAAATTTTCAAATTTTCCTCGCTTTCCGGTTGAAAAGCGCCGCCGTTTATGATATAATAACGGCGGAACTTTTTGACCTAATGTGTGTGGTTAGAGTTCCGTTCGGCTGCTCGGTGGTGCAACACCGAGCGGCTTTTAATTTCCGCCTTTCCGCCTTTTGAGTTCTGCGGCTCGACGCTCATAGAACCGACGTTCGCTCTCTGCGACTTTTTCGGGGTTTGCCTTTCGCCACGCTTTCTTGTACGCGCGCCGAGCTTCAATAACAGCACGTTCTTCAGGTGCTAACTTATTAAGGTCAATCCTTTGTGACATTGTATCCCTCCTCAACGCAAAAAATAATTGCAAAAAATTCTTTCATTTCCTCTTGAAGCAGAAAGTATTTCGTGCTATAATTGCATTATACCATACAAGGAAAGAAAAAGCAAGATTCTCTTGCAGAAAAAATACAATGTAAGAAAACGTTTGCTTTTATTGAGGGGAAACAATGGGAAATAAGAAAACGACTTACAATGCGGATAAAGAAAATGCGGTCTTTGCCAAAAAGTTGCGAAAAATAGCGAAGGAAAAAGGAGCTACACAACAATCTCTTGCCGATTATATTGGTAAACTTACTGGAGAATCGATAACGAGACAATCCGTAGGACAATGGTTTATTGGAGCAACATGTCCACCACTCCGCACTGTTCCACTCATCGCAAATTTTTTCGGAGTGTCAACCGATTATTTGTTGACAGAAACCGAAACTAAAACTTCTGATGAAATAATTCGTGCAGCGGTTGACAATTTAGGAATTTCTGAAAAATCAGCCGAAAACATCAGAGCCATAACCCAGAGCGGAGGCAATGTTGATACCATACTTGAGCGTGATGAGTTTAATAAAATTGTCGAGTTGTTGAATAAAATTAAAACAAAAATCGTAATAGACCTTTTTTGGAATACTCGTGTTATTCAAATTAATGAGATTCGTAAGTTTTTTTGTAATGCCAATAAACAAGTTCTTAAATTTATACAAGTAAACTATGCTGATTCAATTGCCTTAAGTATTAATCAACAAGCAAAAGAGCTACCTTGTGGCGCTATAAACAGTGAAGATTCAGTGATAATTTGGGAATACTGCCTTCTACAAAGAGAAATGCGAAAGTTACTTGATGACGTTGAGAGCGTCAAACCCGAATATAAAGAGCTGTTTGCCGAATATGACAATTCGGTTGAAGAACATTTGAAGGAAATACTCGTCAAAAAAGAAAATGAGTTGTGTAATTCAACTGCTGCAAACAACAATGAGCTTGATCAAAACATTAAAGCTCTGAAACAATTTATTGATTTCTACCATAACCACATACGAAAGGAGTAACATTCAATGGCCAACATCACCCCGCGTCGCGACAAAAACGGCAACATCACAAGCTACACAATCCGAGTCTATCACGGTTATGACAGCAGCGGCAATCGCCTGAAGCCCTTTATAACGTCCTACAAGCCCAACAAGGGAATGACAGCGAAACAAATCGAAAAGGATCTGCGGCGGTTCGCCGATGATTTCGAGAACGAGTGCTTGCATTTCGGCGAAACAAATTCAAGTATACGCCTGTCGGATTTCGTTCCGAAATATCTTGAAATCGCAAAGCAAACACTTTCCCCAGCTACTTATGAATTTTACAAGCTGAAAATCGACAGCTTGATACTCACCGCGCTCGGCCATTTAAAGCTCAAAGATATAAACCCCTCGCATATTCAGAAATTTATCAATCAGCTCGCCGCTGCGCCCAAAGAGAAGCGGAACGGCTTACCGAATGAGCAAGG
This sequence comes from uncultured Ruminiclostridium sp., assembly GCA_964456025.1. Taxonomy (GTDB): domain Bacteria; phylum Bacillota; class Clostridia; order Oscillospirales; family Ruminococcaceae; genus Ruminiclostridium_E. Next base: position 16,225 of record CAYVZH010000032.1, on the reverse strand, counting down.
CGAAACGCTCTCCCCGTCTACCGTTCGCCGATATTTAACGATATTGCAGGCAATTTTCAAGCAGGCTGTGAAGCTGGGGCTTATTTCGGACAGCCCGGCAAAGGTTGAGCGGCTTACGCTGCCGAAAGTCCAAGCGCCGAAAATCGAGATATTTACCAAGCAAGAAGCCGCCCAAATGCTTGAAGCTCTGGAGAACGAGGATTTACAGTTCCAAACGCTGATACAGCTCGCCATATTCACGGGAGCGCGGCGCGGTGAGCTGGTTGCCTTGAAATTCTCGGATATTGATTTTGAACAGCGCAAAATCACGATCGAGAGGGCGGCTTATAAAATCAAGGGGCAGCCTCTTGCCACCAAACCGCCGAAGGACTACGAAACGCGAACCGTTACGATCAATGAAAGCTGTGTTGATCTCTTGAAAATGCTGAAAGCCGAGAAGCTTTCCGAAAGTCAGCGGCTCGGCTCTCAATGGATCGGCGGTAACTGGGTATTCACGCAATGGAACGGCGAGATGATGAACCCAATGACCCCGACAAAGCAATTCTCAAAGTTCCTTGCGCGGAACGGTCTTAAGCACCGCAAATTTCATAGCCTGCGGCATACGTCGGCAACGCTGCTCTTGTATGCCGGCGTGAATATCAAGCAAGTGCAAGGACGGCTCGGTCACGGGGATATTGAGACCACGAACAAGTATTTACACTTGATTGAGGAAGCCGACGTTGAGGCGGTGAACAAGCTCGACATTATGCTGCTCCCGAAATCGGATCGTGCGGAAAAGAAACAGAACATTTCATAAAAATAAGCCGTTCCACACTTCAAAAAAAGATGTAGTCGGGCGGCTGTTTTTTCGCTTCATTCAGTCTCGTTTCATGTCATTTTATAAAAATAGCGCACAAATAGCGCACAAAAACTATTTCAGAATATAACAAAGCCGCTTGTGAAATCCTCACAAACGGCTTTGCCATGCAGTTTTTTGCTGGTCTGAGTGACGGGACTTGAACCCACGGCCTCTACCACCCCAAGGTAGCGCGCTACCAACTGCGCCACACCCAGACATAAGGGGGTCAATTTACGTTAATATTATACAGCCTTTTTTTCGGTTTGTCAAGTCTTTTTTAAAAATAATCCCGATTTTTGAAAAAATGCTGGAATCCGACACTTTTCTCGATTTCTGCCTTTTGGGGTATTGACAAAAATCGACTTTTTTAATATAATAAAATTGTACAATTTTACATTTATATGGTGTGGGGGCGTTTTTGTGAAAAGAAAGATTCTGGCTTTTTTAGCGGCACTCGCCGCGGCGGCGGTCTTCTGCTTCTCAGCAGGAGCGTTTGACGCGAACGATTACGACTATTCCGATTGGGACAGCGGCGGCTCCGATTGGAGCAGCAGCTGGGACGACGACGATGACTATTCCTATTCGGGCTATTCGAGCTCAAGCTCCGGCAGTGGCGGCGGAAGCGGATCGGTCGAATCATGGATCTTCTCGATCGGAATCACGTTGGTTCTCCTGATCGTTTTCTGGAAGCTTGCTAACTTGGGTAAAAATTCTTCCTCCAATTCGTCTCCCGCAAGAACGGGCGGCGTTCGGCCCGCGAACGGAGGACAAGGAAGAAATGTCCATCTTCCCGACCGTACCGCACAAATCGAGCAGATCATCAAACAGGACGATCCGAACTTTACCGCGGATGATTTTACCGCGTTTGTGAAAGGCGTGTACATAGATATTCAGACCGCGTGGTGCAAGCGCGATCTCACGCCCGTGCGCCCCGTGCTCCATACCAATTTATATAACACGACCTGCAAACAGGTGCAGTCAAAGATTGATCAGGGCGTGATCTACCATTATGAGAGCATCGCGATCAATACCGCCTATCTCACCAGCTTTGTGCGCGATGCGCAGTTCGAATACCTGACGGTATATCTGAATGCCCGCTTTATCGACTATCAGACGGACGAAAAAACAGGAAACATCCTTCGCGGCGATAAGAATACCCGCTGGGATTTCCGCTATAAGATGAAATTCATGCGTACCGTCGGCGTGAAAACGCGCGAGGCGGCGGATCTGGGGCATAACTGCCCGAACTGCGGCGCGCCGCTCGAGATCTCTAGCTCGGGCGAGTGTCCGTACTGCGGTTCCACCGTGACGACGGGGCTTTACAGCTGGGTTTTAAGCGACTTTACGACCATTCGCGACGACACGAAGGACGACGGGATCCGCCTGCCCTCGAACGGTAATTCCTGATGGAGGCGGTACTCACAACGCTGATCGTGATCGCAGTGATCGCGGCGGCGATCATGATCGCAGTATGGCTCATCAAGCGTAAACTCAACCAAGCGACTCAAAAATATCTCGGAATGGGACTCGACCAGACGGCGGATCTGATCCGAAACGGGATCCGGGAGGAGGCTTCGGCCCCGAAGCCAGTCGCGAATATGACCGCCGTGTATAAGCCGAAGCTGCTGCGCGACTTTCCCGAAATGAGTTACGAGCAGGTCGAGACCATGGCGAAAAACGCGCTTCTCGGCTTCCTTACGGCGGTCGCGGCGGAGGATACGGGAAAACTGTTCCAACCGTCGCGGAACCTCACCCAACAGGCACAGAGCCGTATTGACAGGAATACGCTGCGCGGCGTCCGCGAACAATTCGAGTCGCCGAAGATCCATAAAATCTCCATGACAAATTATCACAGCGAAAACGGGACGGTGGATGCCGAGTTTCAGCTTTCCTTCGAGGTGCTCCACGGCGGAACGCAGCCCGAGCAGATGTCCTGCACGGTGCTTCTGAACTGCGGGCGCGCCGAGGCGGAGAAGACGGGCGGCGCGTATTATTCGCATACCTGTCCGAGCTGCGGCGCTCCGGTGATGGCGGTCGGCGCGAATAAGGTCTGCCGCTACTGCGGGAGCGGGATCACCGAACGCGGAACGCGCGTCTGGCTCGCGGACAGCGTGACGTTTATATCTTGATTTTTTAATGGCAGGACTGCGCCGCCGCGCTGTTCCCAAAGGGGCGGCGAAAGCAAATTCATGATACCCGAACGGAATGGAAAGGAAACGCCATGAAAAGGAAATCAGTAGGGACTCATTTTTCAATGTGCGTTCAGCCGGCTTTTATCATCGGCACAAACAATGAGGACGGGAGCTGTAATTTCGCCCCGATCACATGGGTCAGCGTTACCAATGAAAAGGAAGACGATTATTTGCTGATCATCAGTATGTTCGGCACGAAAAAAACAAAGCAGAATGTACAAAGAACCGGTATCTTAAGCGTGAATCTCGTCAGTACGGATATGCTTGACCTGATGGATTATTTCGGTACGCATCACGCAAAAGACGGGAAGAAGGACGCGGTTTCCTACCGTGTTTGCAGAGGCGAGGCGGTAGACGTTCCCGTTCTTGACGCAAGCCGGTGGGTCTATGAGTGCGAAGTGATCCGTTCCGTTGAAACGGGAGATTCCACAACTTTTTTCTGTCGAATCAGAAATGTTCAGATCGACGAGCGGCTTTCTTGTGACGATACGTTTGATGTCGATCTCACAAAACTGGATCCCGTCATTTATTCCGGTATGTATCACAGCGTCGGAAAGCTGCTCGGCAAAATAGGAGATTTCGCAAAGCAGACCGATTTTGGTTTATCAGGAGGAACGCCATGAAAAGAGAACTCGGGATCGCCCGCTGCGGGCTTGCCTGCTGCTTATGCTCGGAAAACGAAAAATGCCGCGGCTGCCGCTCGGACGACTGTCCGGATAAGGATTGGTGCGAGAACCGGAAATGCTCGACTGAAAAAGGAATGTCGCACTGCTACGTGTGCGGCGAGGATTGCCGGAAAGGATTACTGAACAAGATCAAGCCCTACGGATTTACCCTGTTTCTGAAGCGGTACGGCGAGGACGAGCTTCTCGACTGTCTCGAGCGAAACGAGAAAAACGGGATCGTTTATCACCGCGAGGGGATCGACGGCGACTATGATGATTTTGATGATGTAGAGCGGCTGGTCGAATTTATCCGGACGGGAAAGCGGTGATTTCCCAAAAAAATCAAGCGGAAAGGAACGGTTCCAACAATGAATAAGGTAAAGATCACCGTGCTGAAAACGACCTTGGACAAGGAGCTCGCGAAGGAGTACGCCGCCGAGGGATTCGCGGCTTGCCCGATGATGAAAGAGGGGCAGATTTTCTACGCCGATTACGCTAAGCCGCAGGGGTTTTGTGACGAAGCGTGGAAAGCGATTTATCAGTATGTTTTCGCGCTCGCGCACGGCGCGGGGAGTGACGTGTTTTATTATGGCGACTGGATCAAAAAGCCGGGCGTCGCGATTTGCAGCTGCAACGACGGATTAAGACCCGTGATCTTTAAGCTGGAAGCGACCGAGGAAGCTTCCGAAATCGATTATACGCCCGTTCGCTAGGTGATCGGGATTCGGCAAAAAAATCGGGAGTGCATAAATGGAAAAGAACACCGACGAAAATATCTGGCACGGCGATCATGTGGTTTATCTGGATCATGACGATGTCTATCACTTCGAAACCAACGAAAGAGATACGGAGGCATGGTATACCGTCGATATTCCGAAAAACGCGGAATCTTTTTCTCTCTCGCTGAAAATCGGGAACAGCTATCTTGCAAGAAAACCGGGTTATCAGGATTATGCGATCGCCACCGTGGGCTACAACAGCGGTTCGGAATCCTTTAAAATGGTTCAAAGCCCTTACATACAAAATGAACAGAAATATATTGTTTTATCTCTCGGGAATGAGCAGTCACCTTTGCAATTGTGGGCGGAGGCCGACCAACTGTTTATAAAAATCGAAGCGCATAACGCCGCCGAGGACGAAATGGACGTTTTTTTCGGTGAACCCCGCGTTACTTTTTATGATGATAGCGTGTCGAATGATTTTGTTTCGAAATATCATTTTTACGATTTATACCGTTTTGAAAAAACCAAAACCGATCAAAATGTATTTTACGCAAATTCGATGGTTTTACCGACAATATTCTTGTTTTTATTCGCAGTCGGAATATTTATTTTTCGCTTCTGGAAACGCGAAAAGTAAAGGCGGCAAGAACATTCAACCGCGGTAAAGTGCAGGTGATTCTGAAAATGGGACAACGGAGAAAGATACCATATAAAAAAATCGGGATCATATTTTTCGCACTGATCACCCAGTCCGCGCGCATGATCCTGTTCGCTCTCCTGATTCTGTTGGTACTCAGTCAAGGAAAAAGAACGATCTTAGATGATTTTCATGATAATCCGGAGGTTTTTTCTCAAATCGCCGAGGTGCTCTATCAAACGATCGATTCTCCCCGAAGTATTCATTTCAAATCGATCGAAAACGAAGATCCTTCCATTCAGAAAGAACTGAAGCTGGTGTTTCAAAAATTCGGGATCAGCTATATCGAACTGAAATATCAAACAATTCAATTTTGGCGGATTTCCGGTCAGTACGTCTTAATCTATTCGCCCGAATCCGATTTAGTAGAAGAAAACCCGGGGAGAACGTTTTACCGTTATACCGATGTGACAGATTGGTACAGTTATTTTCTGAACATGGTTTAAATCGCTTGGGACTGGCATTTGAAGGAGCTGTAAAATGAAGAACAGAAATAGTTATTTGCCTTATTTGTTGCCGTTACGCTGCGTTATTTTTCTACTGATTTTCATAGTGGGAGCGTTTGCTGTTGATAAAAAAATTGAAGAAATAAGCAATTGGTGGTCAATTGCAGCAAGCGTAGTTAACATAGTTACGGTATTGATTCTGTTCTTTATTGCAAAAAAGCAGGAAAGCACCTATTGGGACTTCATCAATTATCAAAAAGGAAAAACAACGGGAAAGCAAATTGTAAGTATGTCTGTTGTTATTCTTCTTGTAGGAGTATCGGGAATGTATCTGGCGGGATATATCTGCTACGGAGTGATTCCGTATGCTGCGCCAATGATGATTGCGCCTATACCCTTATGGCTGGCGGGGATAAATGTGATCGTTCTGCCAATATCAACGGCTTTTGCCGAAGACGGATTATATTTAGGCTGCGGAGTCAATCAAATAAGGAATAAATATATGGCGATTCTTGTTCCTGCGCTGTTTTTTGCGCTGCAGCATAGCTTTATTCCCGTATTGTTTGATGTGAAATATCTAATATACCGGTTTTTATCTTTCTTACCCTTAACCATTATTTTGTGTTGGTATTATCATAAAAAGAGAAATCCATTGCCGATCATGGTGGGGCATACATTGATCGACGCAGCGACTGCTGTGCAGATATTGCTCACTTCGTCAATTCCCGGCTTATATGAAGAAATGTGTGCAATGTAAACAAATTTCGATTTATGCGCGGAAATCCCCGTCGGATAACAAATCTTTAACAAGCGCAGGGCGCGGCGAACACCGCACGCCTGCACAAAAACAAACGGTAAAAATGCCTTTAAGGCATTCAATAGAAAGGAAGAAGAATTATGGGACTGATTAAAGCAGCAATCGGCGCGCTCGGCGGAACGCTCGGCGACACCTGGAAAGAGGCGATCCACTGCGGTGCGATCGACAATAAGACCCTCTTAAAGGTCGGCACGAAAATGCACGAAGGCTCTGCGCGCAGCAGCAACGTTCACGGCACGGAAAACTACATCAGCAACGGCTCGGCGATCATGGTCGAGGAAAACACCTGTATGCTCACGATCGATAACGGGCGGATCACGAATGTCGTGACCGAGCCGGGCGCGTACACGCTCGACAACTCCTCCGCGCCCTCGATCTTCGCGGGCAACATCAAGGATTCGGCAAAGGAGCTGATCCGGCGGTTCACCTACGGCGGAACGCCCGGGACCGAGCAGAAGGTCGTTTACATCAACCTTCAGAAAATCCCGGGGATCCCGTTCGGGACGGCGACGCCGATGACCTATTTCGATCCGCATTACAACACCTCGATCGAGCTTCGCTTTTTCGGGACCTTCGAGATCCAGATCCTCGATGCGGAAATGGCGGTAAAGTTTTACAGCGAGGTCTGCCCGAAGGGCGTGAACAGCGGGGACGTTTCCGCCGCCTCCGTTTTCGGGAACGGGCAGTACAAAGACGAATTTATGCAGGCGATGATGACGGGCTTGAACGCGCTTTCGGGTCAGGGGATCATGTACAGCCGGATCCAGAGCTCGCTGACGGAGCTGACGAAAAACGTAAAGGAAGCGACGGCGGAGACCTGGATCCCGCGCGGCTTTACGATCACGAATATCGGTCTCGGCGGTCCCGTGACCCTCTCCGAGGATTCCAAGAAGCTGCTCGGCGCGCGGCTTGAGGCGGATTCTCAGCTTGACCCGGAAGTTCAGCGCGCGATGATGAACAAGAGCATTGCGAAGGGGATCGAATCCATGGGCGCGAACGAAGGCTCCGGCGGCGGCGTCATGGGCGTCATGGGCATGGGACAGATGATGAACATGGGCGCGAATCTGATGGGCGCTTACGGAACGCCGCAGGGCGGCGCATCGCAGAACGGTGCGGCGGACGGCTGGCGCTGCGCTTGCGGAACGACAAACGCGGGCGCGTTCTGCTCGAACTGCGGAACGCCGAAGCCCGAACCCTGGACCTGCACCTGCGGAAACCAGAACACGACGAATTTCTGCGTCAACTGCGGCGCGAAGAAGGGCGGAGCCGCGCCCGCGCCGAAGTCCGCCGGCTGGAAATGTGAATGCGGCGCGGAAAATACCACGAAATTCTGCGCGGAATGCGGAAAGCCGAAGCCTGCCGCACCGAAAAAGTATAAGTGCGACAAGTGCGGCTGGACGCCCGCCGATCCCGAGAAGCCGCCGCGCTTCTGCCCCGAATGCGGTGACCCGTTTAACGACGACGATCTTGTATAATCTTCTATAATCTTTAATCCCGCGAATGGCTTTCCAAAACCGTTCGCGGGATCTCCTTTTATTCGCTACGGTTCCCCACTCTGGGCGATCCCGTTCCAAAAAGGCAATTTCCTGTTTCCCGCCCGAAAGCACTTGACAGAACCGTAAAAATATGGTATACTGGCTTTAATAAAAGGCAGTGAAAAGAAACAGTACGCGGGACGTTCGTTTCAGAGAAGGGGCGGTTGGTGCAAGCCCCGAACGAAAGCCCGCCGAACCCGTCTTTGAGCCGCGGCATGGAACAAATAAGTATATGCCGACGGGATCTCCCGTTACAGAGAAACGAGTGCGGAGCAATCCGAATTTAGGTGGTAACACGGACTCACGGGATTTTTCCCTTTGTTCGCCCTAAGCTTCATACTGATTTTCGATAAAGGTGTAGACAAAAATCCGGCGCAAAGCCGCATAAATTCAAGCCCTTGCTTGGATTTTTGTACACCTTTAGATCGAAAATAAGTATATGACTTGGGGCGTTTTATTTTTTCGGAAAGGAATGGTCAAAACATGAAGCTTGACAAATTAGTCGGCGACCGGTTTAAGGAGCGCCCCTCCGACTGCCAGATCGACAGCCACGCGCTGATGCTTCGCGGCGGGTATATGAAATATGTCGGGAACGGGATCTTTTCCTCCTATATGCCGCTTCGCCGGATCACACGGAAGATCGAGGCGATCATTCGCGAGGAAATGGATCGGATCGACGGGCAGGAGGTACAGTTCCCGGTCGTTATGCCCGCTTCCCTCTGGGAGGAATCGGGACGGTACGAAAGCGTCGGGAGCGAGCTTCTGCGCTTTAACGACCGGAATAAAAGCCCCCACGTGCTCGGCATGACGCACGAGGAAGCGGCAGTGCACCTTGTCCGCGAATACGGACAGGGCTATTCCAAATTCCCGTTCATGATCTATCAGATCCAGACGAAATTCCGCGACGAGGCGCGCCCGCGCGGCGGCCTGATCCGCGTGCGCGAATTTACCATGAAGGACGCATATTCCTTCCACACCTCGCAGGAGGATCTGGAGGAATACTACGCACTCTGCCACAAGGCGTACGAGCGGATCTTTGCCCGCGCGGGCGTACCCGAGGTGATCTCGGTGCAGTCCGATTCGGGCATGATGGGCGGACGTATTTCGCACGAATTCATGCTCCTGACCCCCGTGGGAGAGGACAGTATCGTGATCTGTCCCGAATGCGGCTACCGCGCCAACATGGAGGCGGCGGAAAACATCGTCGAGAACAAAAAAATCGGCGAAGCCGAGCCGCTTACCGAGGTCTATACGCCGAACATTCACACGATCGAGGAGATCTGCGAATTTCTCCATACGCCGCAGGAGCAGAGCTGTAAAGCGGTCGTGTATCAGAAAAACGAGGACGATTCGTATATCGTGGTATTCCTGCGCGGCGACCTCGACGTAAACGAAACGAAGGTGCGGAACTTCCTCGGATTCGCGTTCCATCCCGCCGTTATTACGGAGGAAAGCGGGCTTTTCGCGGGCTATATCGGTCCCGTGGGACTGCCGAAGCATTGCCGCGTCCTGCTTGACCGCTCGCTCGAAAACCTGCACAATCTTTCCTGCGGCGCGAATAAGCCCGAATATCACTATACGGGTCTTGACGTGACTCGCGACATTCCCGGGGCGGAATTTCATGATTTCGCGAAGATCACCGAGGGCGGGATCTGCCCCTGCTGCAAAAAGCGTTCGATCACGGTGTCTCGCGGGATCGAGGTCGGGAATATTTTCCAGCTCGGGACAAAGTATACCGAAGCAATGAACATGACCTACCTTGACAGCAAGGGGGAAAGCCACTTCCCGATCATGGGCTGTTACGGGATCGGCGTGGGGCGGCTCGCGGCTTCGGTCTGCGAGGCAAAGCACGACGATTTCGGACCGATCTGGCCGATCACAATCGCACCTTGGGAGGTTCACCTTTGCGCGGTGCGCGCGGACGATCCCGAGGTGAAGAAATGCGCGGACGAGCTTTACGAAGCGCTCGAAAAGAAAGGGATCGAGGTCATTTACGACGACCGTCCCGTAAGCGCGGGCGTAATGTTCTCGGACGCGGATCTGCTCGGCGTTCCGATCCGCGTCGTCGTAAGCCCGAGGAACCTGAAAAACGGGTGCTGCGAAATTTCCGCGCGGGATAAGAGCTTTTCGGAACAGCCGAAGGTCGATGAAGCGGCGGAGCGGATCGCTTCGGTCGTTTCGGAGATGAAGGCGAAGCTGAACGATCCGGAAATTTGATTGAATGACACAAAAACCGATCCCGCTTTTCCGTGGGATCGGTTTTCTTTTTCTCTTTACTCACGCCTCCCCGACAACCTCAATGACAAGCTTATGCGGAAGGCAGATGATCGGGCGGGCGCCGCTTAGAAACCCCGATTTTACGCAGGTCTGATCGGGGCAGTCCGCTTCGCTCACCCGAATGCGGTGATCCTCAACGGAAACGATGTTTTTCCCATACTCATTCTCGATCACAATCTCGCGATCGGGAGAAACAGAAAGGTCGATCGTTTCGATCGGATTCCCATTACTCACGATCCTGATCAGCTTTCCCGCCGGGTGAACCGCCTGAAAAAAAACAGCGGCGATTGCCGCTAAAAACACCGCCGCGGTAACGATCCCGATAATCGGAACGCGGCGGCTTTCTTTTTTTTGCTCCGTTTTCGGATCGCTCATTTACGAAGTACCTCCGTCTTTGCATCAGCATACGCCTCCGACAGGCAAAACGAATCGCTCAGCCCCTCGGTGTAGCGGATCGTGCCGTCCTCCCCGATCAGTACCATTTCAAAGTCGTCGCTTTCCCGCCAGAATTCCTCCGCCCGCTCGCTCCCCATGACAAAAAGCGCGGTCGAAAGCGCGTCGCAGAGAAAAGCGCTCTCCCCGATGACCGTGACCGAGGAAAGCCCGTTTTGAACGGGACGGCCGCTTTCGGGATCCATGATATGGCAGTAGCGTTCGCCGTCCTCGCCGATAAAATAGCGCTCATAATTTCCCGAGGTCGCGACCGCGCATTCGCTCAATTCGAGAATGCAGGCGTTTTCCCCCGAACCGTCGGGCGCGGCGATCGCCGTTCTCCAGAGTAAGCCGTCCGGCTTCACACCGACCGTCTGAATGTTTCCACCGAGATTTAAAATGACGGAGCCGATTCCTTTTTCCTTCAGGGCACGCTTCGCGTCTTCCAGCGCGAAGCCCTTCGCCGCCGCGCCGAAATCGAGCCGGAACCCCTCGGGAATCGTCACCGTCTGCCCGTCGAGCATCACCCTTCGGTAATCGACCAGCGGAAGCAGTTCCCCGATCTCTTTTTCCGTGGGAATACGGTATTCGCCCTTCGTAAAGCCCCATTCCGCCGTAATCGGATAGACTGTCGGGTCGATCGCGCCGCCCGTCCGCTCGGATACGGAAAGCACTCCGCCGATCAAAGCGGCGGTCCGCTCCCCGACCTCCACAGGCTTTCCGCCGGAGAAATTGACCGCGGAAACCTCACTTTGGGGATCGGTCACCGAAAACGCCCGCTCGTACTCCTGCAACAAATCAAAAACACAGTCGAGCGAGGAGGGATCGTTTTTCCCGTAATCGGTTGTCGAAAAATACGTATCCATCACGAAACGTCCCCGTTGCGTCGGCGGCGTTTCCGCCGCGCAGCCGCAAAGCACGAGCGTAAGAAAAAGCGGGAGAATCCTCTTTTTCATCAGCGGATCGTATTTTTCAGCGCGCCGCGCGCTTTTCGTACGTCGATCAGATCGTTCGAGAGAAGCTCCTCGACCTTATTGAGCATATTGTCCACATACTTGTTGGTCATGTCGCGAAGCTCCTTCGTCTGCCCCTGAACCGAAGCATTGATCTCGTTCGCCTTCGCGGTCGCCTGGCGGACAATTTCCTGCTGCGAAACGAGCATGGCAGCCCGCTGCTCCGCCTTGGAAACGATATTCGCCGCCTCGTTTTTCGCCTCGTTCAGGATCAGCTTCCGGTCGTTGACAAGGTCGCGCGCCTGTTTGATCTCCTTTGGCATATTGATCCGGATCTCGTCGATCAGCTCGCGCATTTTATCGACCTCGATCAGCGATTTTTTGTTTGAAAAGGGAACGTTTACCGCCTTATCGAGCATATCGTCCATCATTTCCAGAATTTCATCGATACCCATGTTGAATCCTTCCTTTCTTTCAGAACTTGTCTTCATAAGAGGGTTGTGCGAATTTTACCCGAAAAGGAGCGCAATTCTCATGTGAAGACATGTTCTTATATTCCTACCTCGGGCGATACAGCCGATTCATAATATCCTGCACGATCGCCGCCGGAACAAACGCGCCGATGTCTCCGCCGAAGGAGGCGATCTGCTTCACCATACTCGACGAAAGATAAGTGCTCTGGCTGTCGGCGCAGAGGAAAACCGTTTCCGCGCGGTCACAGAGATGCTTGTTGATATGCGCCATCTGAAACTCGTTTTCAAAATCGGACATCGCGCGAAGTCCTTTTACGATAATATCACAGTCGTTTTTCTCAAAATATTCGATCAGAAGCCCGTCAAAGCAGTCGATCTCGACATTCGGAATGTCATAGCAGACCTTCCGCAGGAACGTCACGCGCTCCTCCTGTGTAAAATTCGCTTTCTTCACCGCATTCGTCGAGACGAGCACCACCAGCTTATCGAACAGCTTCGCCGCGCGGCGGATGATCTCGAGATGACCGTTTGTGACAGGATCGAAGCTTCCCGGATAGAGTGCCTTTTTCATGCGGTCGCGGCGCGTCTCATTCGTCATCTTCCGTCTCCTCCTTTATCCTTCGGTATACGGTAATGGTCGTTTTCCCGTGATCGCGCGTTTTCTCGATCCGAAACCCGCCGACCTCCTCGGGCAGGCGGCAGCCCCGCTCATGCTCGCAGAGGATCACGCCCTTTTCGCTCATTCGCCCGGTCAGCGCGGGAAGCGAACGCGCAATCAGTCCCTTTTCGTAGGGAGGGTCGAGAATCGCGAGATCGAACCGCTCCCCCGCCGTCCGCAAAAACGCCGTATTGGGCATATGCGATACCTCCGCACGGTCGGAAAGCCCCGTATGCTCGAGATTTTCACGAACCAGCGCGATCGACGCCGCGCTGCTGTCCGCGAAGTACGCCTTTGCCGCCCCGCGGCTCAGCGCCTCGATCCCGAGCTGTCCCGAGCCGGCAAAAAGATCAAGCACGACCGCGCCCTCCAGCTCGAACTGCACCATGCTGAACATGGCTTCCTTTACCTTTTCGGCGGTCGGGCGAACCTCGCGCCCCTCCGCCGTTTTCAGCCTTCTTCCCTTCGCGGTACCCGTAATGACTCTCATTAAAAAATCTCCTGAATATACAGATAAAGCTCCTCCGCCGTCTCCCGCCCGATCTTCGCCGTTTCCATCAGCTCCTCGGGGGTCGCCTCGCGGATCGCCTGTTTTGTTTTATATTTTTTGAGCAACGCGAGCGCCTTCTTCTCGCCGATCCCATGCACACGTGTCAGCTCCAGCTCGTACTGCGTCTGCTTATGCTTTTTCCGCTGATAATCAATGGAATAGCGGTGAACCTCATCCTGAATCTCGGTCAGAAGCTTAAAAAGGCTCCGATTCGCGTTGATCTGGATCTCCGCGCCGCCGTCCGAGATCGCGCGGGTGCGGTGTTTCTCGTCTTTTACCAGCCCGAACAGGCTGATATGCAGCCCCAGCTCGTCCAAGACCTCGCGCACGGCGTTCACGTGTCCCGCGCCGCCGTCGAGCAGGATCAGGTCGGGAAGCTCGGAAAAGCCCTCATCGCCCTCCAGATAGCGGTTGAACCGCCGTCGGAGTACCTCCTGCATACAAGCGTAATCGTCTACCCCGACGACCTCCTTGATGTTGAACCGCCGATAGCCCGCCTTATAGGGTCTGCCGTTTTTATAGGTGATCATGCCCGCGACGCGCGTCTGCTCGCCGAGGTTTGAAATATCATAGCTTTCGATCAGGTTCGGCGTTTTCGGAAGCCCGAGAAGCTTCGCCAAGTCCTGAAGCGCGGTGATCTCGCGGCTTGTCCGACCGACGCGAAGCGAAAGATACTCGTCCGCGTTGCTTTTCGCAAGCGTCGTAAGCACCAGCCCCTCGCCCCGCTTCGGAACGCTGAGCGTTACCTTATGCCCGACCAGTCCGCGGAAATACTCCTCCAGAAGCGCGTTGTCCTCGGTCTCGCCATCCAGCAGCACCGTTTTCGGGATCTCTCTCCCGTTCCCGTAGTACTGCAATAAAAATTCGCTTCGCATCAGTGCTTCGTCGTACTCGTCGCCGATAAAATAATTTTCCTTATCGATCAGCTTTCCCTTGCGGTATTTCACCACCGCAATGCTCGTCAGCCGCTGATTCTGTGAAACCGCGAACACGTCGCAGCTCACGCTGCTGCCCGACTGGATCGTCTGCGTTTTTGCCGCGCGCTCAATCGCCCGGATCCGATCCCGAAGGGCGGCGGCGCGCTCGAAGTCCAGCTCCTCCGACGCCTTCTCCATCTCCGCCGTCAGCCGCTCGATACTTTCCTTTCCGCCGTTCTTGATATAGCCGAGCGCCTGATCCAGCACGGCGCGATACTCCTCGGGCGAAATTCTGCCCATACAAACACCCATGCAGCGCTTGATGTGATGATTCAGACAGGGGCGCTCCTTCCGAAAATCGCGCGGAAAGACCTTTTTACAGGTCGGGAGCATGAAAATGCGGTTGCATTCCTCGATCGTCTGCTTGACGGTATATCCGCTCGTGTAGGGGCCGATATAGGTCGAGGCGGGATCGTCGGTTTTAAAGGAATGGGCGATCCGCGGGTACTCCCCGCCCGTGATCCGGATATAGCTGAAACCCTTATCGTCCTTTAAAAGAATGTTATACTTCGGGCTGTGAAGCTTGATGAGGCTCGCTTCAAGCACCAGCGCGTCCAGCTCGGTCTCGGTCACGATAAAATCGAAATCGCAGATATTCGAGACAAGCTTATAGGTTTTCGCATTATGCGCCTCGACCGCGTGAAAATAAGAGGTAACGCGGTTTTTGAGCACCTTCGCCTTCCCGATATAGATAATGTTCCCCGTTTTGTCCTTCATCTGATACACGCCCGGGCAAAGCGGCAGCCGATTCGCCTTATCGCGGAGAAACTCGAGGCGTTCAAACATTCCGATGCCCCTTTCTTTACCCGGTGCAAACCCTGCGCGAGGGTTTTCGCCGATCGTATAAAAATATACTATTTTATTTTACCACAAAAACCGCGGCGTGTCAATATTTTTAAAGGGGATTTAGGGAACTTTGTGCCGTACCGGACTTTTTTTGCAGGCTGACTGAGAATTCGTTTTCGCAGAATAATTCGGAACAAACAATAAAAAATTATTGTTTTTCGATAAAAAACTATTGACAAATAATATGAGACGTGGTATCATAAGAAAAAACAAAAAGGAGAATCGTTATGTGGAATAAGGATAAGTCGGCAATATTGTCCTCCTGCATTATCAAGGCAATATATCTGATCGTGGTTGTTTGCTGCGCGGCCGCGCCGTTTATGGTGCAGTTCTACGATGAGCATGTGATTCTTCCCGACGGCGGGGAATCGCTGTTTGTGCCGCTGCTGGTTACGCTGTACTGCATTGTACCGCCCGCGGTTTTCGCGCTGGTCAACCTCGATCTGCTGCTGTGGAATATCCGCAAGGAAAAACCGTTCATTCAGAGCAATGTCCGATATTTAAGGCGGATCTCCTACTGCTGTTTCGCGGTCTCAGTGATTTTCGTCTACTTTTCGTTTCACCGTCCCATCGGGTTTGTGATCGTTTTCGCCGCGGCGTTCTTCGGACTGATCCTTCGGGTGGTGAAAAACTGCTTTGAGCAGGCGGCCGCGATCCGCGAGGAAAATGACTTTACGGTCTGAAAGGCGGGAAGAATATGCCGATTGTTATAAATCTTGACGTTATGATGGCAAAGCGCAAAATCTCCTCGGGCGAGCTTGCCGAAAAAATTGAAATCACCCCCGCCAACCTCTCGATCCTCAAAACAGGAAAAGCAAAGGCAGTGCGGTTTTCCACGCTTGAGCGTCTGTGCGAGGTGCTGGAGTGTCAGCCCGGAGATATACTGGAATTCAGGAAACAGTAATTGCAGGCGCGGCGTTGCGCCCTTTCGCTTTACAAAAAGGAGAAGAATTATGGAAAACAATATCATGCATGACTCATGCGGAGCGGCGGAACTCGCCGAGACCCCGCTTGGCATTCCGGCTCTGCCGGCTCTTCCCGCCGCGCAGCCGCCGGCAAAGCCGAAATATTCCCTTGCCGACTCGGTCTTCGCCTGGGTCTGCCTTTTGCTTGGATTTATTTTCACGAGATATGTCTGCGGCTATGC
>CAYVZH010000031.1:0-32350 GCA_964456025.1 uncultured Ruminiclostridium sp. | reverse complement strand
ATTACAAGCATCTTTTCCGTATTTCTGCGTTAATTTTTCTTGACATACGTGATCTCCCCCTGCCGGGGGAGGTGTCAGCGAAGCTGACGGAGGGGCTGACCGAAAGACCAGTATGCCTGCGAAAAATTGCCTTGAAATACGAAAAATCTGTCTGCAATCCGAACATTTCGGATAGTGTCAACAAGCCCTAAAGCAAGTGAAAGGACGGGTCGGTATATGAAGGAATTTCTTACGGTTCAGAATCTGGTGAAAAATTACGGCGAATTCTGCGCGGTCGATCATCTCAGCTTTTCGGTTTACGAAAACGAGATCTTCGGGCTGCTCGGGCCGAACGGGGCGGGGAAGTCCACCACCATGAACGTGATTACCATGCTGAATGATTTCAGCGGGGGGAGCGTTACGGTAAACGGAATGGACATTCTGAAAGAAAAGGACAAGGTAAAGCGCCTGATCGGTATGGTTCCGCAGGAGATTGCGGTGTATCCCTTTCTGACCGCGATCGAGAACGTGAAATTTTTCGCGTCGCTTTACGGACTGCGCGGCGCGAAGCTCAAACGCTCGGCGGAGGAGGCGCTCGAATTTGTCGGGCTTTCCGATTACGCGAAAATGAAGCTGACGAAGATGTCGGGCGGTATGAAGCGCCGCCTGAATATCGCCTGCGGGATCGCGCACGAGCCGAAGCTTATTATTATGGACGAGCCGACGGTGGGCGTTGACGCACAGTCCCGCGAGCATATTTTAGGCTCGATCAAGACGCTTCGCGAGCGGGGCGCGACCGTGATCTATACCTCCCATTACATGAATGAGGTCGAGGAGATCTGCGACCGGATCGCCATTATCGACCACGGACACTTTGTCGCGTGCGGAACGGAGCGGGAGCTGATCTCCCTGGTGAGCGACGTCAAAACGCTAAAGGTGCAGACGGAGCTGCCCGCCGATTTGGATCGGGACGCGCTTCTCTCCGAGCTTACGAAGCTTCCCGATGTTCGCCGCGCGAGCGTGAATGAAAACGAGGTTTCCCTCGAGGTCGCGGAGACTTGTCATGACTATTCGCTGATCCTCGGTCATTTCGGAAAGCGCGGACTTCCGCTTCTCGGCTTCTCGAACAATTCGATCAACCTTGAGAATGTGTTCATTGCCTTAACGGGCAGCGAGCTGAGATAAGGGGGAGCGGCATGTTCAGCATTATTTTAAAAAGCTTCCGCGCGTTTTACAGAAGCCCCTCGACGCTTTTTTTCACGGTCTTTTTCCCGTCGGTCTGCGTCTTTTTCCTTGGGACGTTTCTGGAAAATGTCGAGGTTTCCGATGACGCGGTCGGCGAGGTTCACATTGTGTATGCCGAAGAAAATACGGATCCCTTTTCCGCGGCGGCATTCGGTGAGTTTCTGGAAAATCTGGAGGACATCACGGCGGAAAAGGTTTCGGCGGAGGAGGTAAAAAGCTTCGACGGCGCGGCTTACTCCGCGGGCGTTCTTCTTGACGGGGAAAATATCCTGATTTACAACGGAAACGATCGGATCAAGAACCGTACCGTAAAAGCGGTTTTCGACAGCTATCTCCAGACCGCTTCGGCGTACCGAACCGTGATCACGGTCGATCCCGCGGCGCTCATGGGAATTACCGTTTCGGAGGAAAGCTTCGTGCAGCGCGGAGAATTCAGCGCGAACCGTTCCATGATGGATTATTACGCGGTCACGATGGCGGTACTGATTATTTTTTTCGGCTCGGTGATTGCCGGAACGACCGAGTACACGAACGAACACACCTTCGCCACGATCGACCGCCTCCATATTTCAACGCTCGGCGGACTGAAAATCTATTTCGGAAAAATTATCGGGAATCTCCCCATGATCGTGGTTCAGATCGCGTCCGTCACGCTTTCGAGTTCCTTGCTGTTCGGTGCCAAATACTGCGCGAATCTGCCGCTGAATCTGCTCCTGATCGGAATGTTTCTGTGCGTTTCGCTTGCCGCGCTTTCGTTCGGGATCCTTCTGAATCTGCTGATCCCGAAGATTCCCGCGTTTCAGATATGTTTTCCGGTTCTGTGGATCATGATGTTCCTTTCGGGGACGTTCGCGAAGGACGTTCATGTTCCGGGATTAAGCGATAAAATGCCGACTTATATTGTGCAGAACGCGGCTTTCGACCTGACGGTATTTTCACGCACCGAAAAGGCGGTAAACGTGATGATCGCCGCGCTGATCCTCTTTGCCGCAACGATCGTCCTGAGCGCGGTAAAGCTTAGCTTCGGAGGAAAAAAAACATGAGAAATATCGGATTGATCTTTCGGCAGACCGCCGCGAGAAATCGGCGCATGATCCTGCTTTCGGCGGCTTCGGCGGTGTTGATGATCCTCTTTTTCGGACTGCTCGCCGCGCCCGCCGAGGAATCGATCGCAAGCGTGGAGAATTCCGGCGTGCGGATCGGAATCATAGACCGCGATGAAAGTGCGCTTTCGGAAGACCTGAAAAAATATTTTACGGATCGACTCGGCATGGAGCTTTATGAAGAAAAAAATTACGATTTTCAGGCGGATCGGTTGATTGATCGGAAAATTTCTGCTATAATAGAAATACCGGACGGGCTTTACGAGGGCGCGGCGGCGGGAGAGCTTCCGCCGCTGACCGTTACCATGCTCGACGATTACGAAAACGCCGCGTTTATTGAGGTTTACGCGAATTCCTATATGCGAAGCGCGGCGGTGCTTTCCACGGCGGCGAAGGGCGACGAAGCGCGGTTTCGGGAGCTTTTATCCGCGAACGCGCCGTTCGGAGAGACGAAAGCGATCGAGCGGCGCGGAGAAGACGACGCCACCGAGCAAACAAACCACGCCTTTTTTACGGTGACGGGCTTTATGCTGATGTTTATGGCAATGATCGTATTTTTCCTCTCATATATGATCCTGTCCGATCGGCAGGGCGGCGTTTACAGCCGGATCGTCTGCTCGGTCATCAAGCCGACGGAATATGTGATCGGCGTAAGCCTTTTCGGGATCATCTGCCTTTCGGCGGTCAACCTGATCTACACGCTTTGCGTTTTCGCCATGAGCGGGAGCCTAAGCCTTCCGCTTTGGCTCGTCCTTCTTGCGAATGAGCTTTTTATCCTGTTTCTGGTGGGCGTTTCGGTTCTGTTCGCGCTTCTCGTAAACGGGAACCAGCCCCTCATCGCGATCGGGATTGGGTATACGACGATCGGGAGCATGCTCGGCGGATTCTGGTTCCCGATCGCGGACGGTCTGGGCGCGGTCGGACAGGTCGCGAAGCTTTTCCCGCATTACTGGGTCATGGATCTGTACCGGAATTACGCGGCGGATCCCGCGGCGAATGTCCCGCTTTGTCTTAGCATTCTCGCGCTTTTTGTGCTCCTCGCGTATCTGATCTCGGCGATCGTTTTCACGCGGAAAAATTAACGGGCGGCACGCCTTGTGTGGTGGTTTTATGTACAAAAGCTTGCTGATCCTGATTTTTGAGCTGACCGCACTGGCGGCGTCGGCGGTTTATCGGGTGATCCTTTCGGCGAACGCGGCGGACGGCTTTCATGTCGTGACCGCGCTCGCCCTTTGCTGTTTGTTTCTGACGGATTTTCTGACGGCGGAAATTTTTCGAAAAAAGAAAAAATCCCCGAACGGCGTTCCGAGATTATTTTTGACGGGCGCGGGCTTTCTCGTTGTTTTGCTTTGCGGCGGTTCGGATTATTTTCCCGTTCTTGTTCCGCTTCTTTTCGGGCTTATGGATCTTCTCCGTGCGAGGGAGTATTTTTACGGGATCTTTACGGTCGGGACGATCCTTGCGGCGCTGATCCTGAAGCCGTCCGCGTATGTTTTGATCGTTTCGGGGATTCTTTTTGTCACGCTTGTCTTTTCGGGGACTCTGACCGAAAGGCTCGAGCGGGCGCAGAAGACCGTCGAGGAGGAGAAGCGGGCGGTGACGCTCCTGCACAAAAAGAACGCGGACTTAAAAGCGTATTCCCGCACGCTTCGCGAGACCGCCGCGCTTGAGGAACGAAGCCGGTTTTCCGCGCGGATCCACGACCGTCTGGGGCACGGCATTTCGGGCAGTATCCTTCTGCTCGAGGGCGCGCAGCGGTGCATGAAAACCGACCCCGAACGGGCGGAGAAATGCCTCGGAACCGCTGTCGAAAACCTGCGCGGGAGCGTAGACAGCATTCGCGAAGCGCTTCGGGAGGAGCGCCCGCCGCGGCATATCGCGGGGATCACGGAGCTTCGGGAGGCGCTCGAACGTTTTTCCGTTCAATACGAAATCAGGACGGATTTTACGGTCGAGGGCGAAACCGAAAAGATCCCGCCGCAGGTATGGAACTGCCTGAAAGAAAACCTGATTGAAGCGACGGCGAATACCGTCCGACATTCCGAAGCCGATCTTTTTTCTTTTCGGCTTTTTATTTACAATAAGGTCGTGAAGGCGGAGTTTTCGGATAACGGGAAAAGCGGCGGAAAATTTAAAAAGGGTATGGGCTTGGAGGCGATGGAGGAGCGCACCGCGGACTGCGGCGGAAGCTGTGTATTCCAAAAAAGCGGCGCGGGCTTCCGGATCGTCAATGTTTTCAGATTGTGAGGGTTTTACCGTGATCAATGTGGTGATCGCGGACGACGATATGATCGTTCGCGAAGGATTAAAACTGATCTTTTCGACGGCAGGGGAGGACTTTCTCGTGTTGGGCGAAGCCGCCGACGGGGAAGAAGCGGTTCGCCTTTGCCGTGGAGTGCACCCGGATGTCGCGCTGCTGGATATTCGTATGCCGAACCGGGACGGGATCGCGGCGGCGGAGGTTATGCTGTCGGAGGGGCTTTGCGCGCCGCTGCTCCTGACGACCTTTGACGAGGAGGATTTGATCCTTCGGGCGCTGAAAAGCGGGGTAAACGGCTATATTTTAAAAAACAGCCCCGCCGAGCGTATCATCAACGCGGTACGGACGGTAAGCACGGGCGGAACGGTTTTTCAGGAGGATGTTCTCGCGTATATCCGAAAGCGGGTCGGCGCGGCGGGCGGCAGGAAGGCGATTTTTACCCTTCTTTCCGCGAGGGAGCTGGAGATCGTGCGCCTGATCGCGGAGGGGCTTTCCAATCAGGAGATCGCGGATCGGCTCTTTCTCTCAAACGGAACGGTGCGCAATCACATCAGCGTGATTCTCGAGAAAACGGGATTGAAGCACCGCACGCAGATCGCGGTGCAGTGGCTGACGGAGTGATCAGGGGCGGTCTAAAAAATCAATGCAGGTAAGCGTCGATTTTCCACTCCCCGTCTTCAAGAATGATTTTTAAGGTGCAATAAAAGTCAGATTCTACCCAAGTAGCTATTCCTTGTGCTTCACACATCTGATTATACCGCTCCACATCAACATTCGCGATGTAAGAAAATACGCATTCCGTTTCGCTTTGCTCCTTGATCTCAATGGTGCAGTTGTCTAAAAAGAAAGCGATCGGCGCAGGGATAACAACCCAATCGGGGATACAAAAATAGATACCGTCCTCTTTTTGGATAAATCTTGGGGTATATGTGCTGCCGTAATCCGAAGAGGAAGTTGAAATCCAACTCTCCGCCATTTCATGAGTAAATGTTCCTCTTACAAAATCCTCCATTTCGGACAAGGTGTTAAAAAAACGGTGCTGCATTTTATAATAGGTGTGATCCTGATACTCGAACCATTCGTCGAAATCCCAATCAAAGAGCGTTCTTAGCTCATAAGTGTGTGAGCAAATGATCTCTCTGTCCATGAGATGAGAAATGATCTCTTCCATTTCCATATCATTTTTGATTTCGGTATGAAAAGCGCGCTCGGCGATCAGATCAAAACGCTTGGCGGAAGGGAGCTGTTCCAAAACATCGGAAAAGTCGTCTTGTGTTTCGATCGGATCGGTTGCGGTCTCTTGTATCATCTTTTCGATTGCTCTGTAATCCACATATGACCAATCACCCAAAATCCACTCTCCCTCATTTTTGATTTTCGTATACCGGATATAGGTAATTTTTTCCTCTTCGTCTTGGTTCGCAAGAGGCACGAAGGAGGAGGCGAATACGATCTGCTTATTGCCATGAGAAACCAAAACGGTGAGCTCTTTTCCGGCGTTTATACCGTTAAAATATTCGGAAGCCGTACTGAGTGATTCGATCTCCGTGCTTAACTCAATATATCCGTAACAATGATACAGCATAGACATTAGATAGCTGTTCATGATCCCCGTATCGGGATACATAGAAGCGCGGTCAACCCGCGTATATTTTTTTGTGCAATCGCTGTCGGCTTTTTCCTCATCATTATCGTAGAACAAAAGAACGTCGGGATCACAAAAATCAATCACGATCCGAAAGCGCTCCGAAATAAAATTCCGGCATACGATCACGGCGCTTGTATCGGTAAGTTGTGCGTCCCATAACAGCCCGTGCCCGTCAAAGAAGTCCCTGCAATCGCTTTCTTCGGTGATCCCGATCTTAAATCTTTCGTTTGATTCATTTTCCCATACCCCTAGGAAAAAATCTTCAATCATTTTTTGCGCCTCCGAAAATTCAAAAGACGGCTCTTCCGATAATTCCAAGTTTTCCGCACTTGTTTCAGGCGCGGTCGTTTCGATATTTTCCAAATAGGACGGGAGGCTTTCGGTTTTCGGGAGTGTCGGGGCTTGCGTTTGTTTTTCGTCAGCGGCACCGCACGAACAGGCGACCGCCAGCGTCAAGGCGCAGGACATTGTTTTCAGTAGGCGTTTTTTATGGTTCATTTTTATTTCCTCGCTTAAGATAATGGTGGCGGATCGGGAAGAGAAGGGGTTTAAAACGCAGCAGGAGAAACATAATCAACTTTCCATTCCCCATCTTCAAGAACGATTCTTCCTTCGTGGTAAAAGTCAGACTCTGCCCATACCATTCTTCCCTCTGCTTCAAGCATTTGATTATACCTTTTCGGATCGACATTCGCGTTGTAAGAAAACACACATTCCGTTTCGATGCATTCCTTGATTTCGACAATATAATTATCATAAAACACAGGAGAAGGACTTATAACGTATAAAGGCGTACAATAATAAATGCCATCTTCGTTTTCAATAAATCTTGGTATATATGTGTCCGTGTTCTCAGCAGAAGAAATCGTTATCCAACTCTCCGCTTTGCTTTGAGTGAAAGTACTTTTAGTAAAATCTTCCATTTCCGCTAGGGTGTTGAAGTAGCGAAATTTAATTTTATGATATATATTTTTATCTTGATCTGTAATGTTGATCCAAGAGCCGCTCTCATCAGCAACTAGATCGAAAAGGGAGGATCCCACATATGTGTTTAAGCATATGATATATCTGTCTATTAGGCAGGAAATGATCTCCTCAATCTTCATATCGTTTCTGATTTCGGTATGAAGCGCGCGCTCGGCGATTTGGTCAAGTCTTTCCATTCTTTGCTCATACGTTAATTCTACAATATCGGAAAAATCGTCCTGCGTTTCGATTGGATCGGGTTCTTTCGAATTTGATGACACGATCGAATCTTCCGTACTTGTTTCAGGCACGGTCGTTTCGATCGTTTCCGAATAGGAAGTGGTTTCGATATTTTCCGAATAGGACGGGAGGCTTTCAGCTTTTGGAAGCGTTGTGCTGTCCATGGTTTTTTCGGAATCGGGCGCACATGAACCGAGCAGAGCAAGGGACAAAACGCAGGATATTGTTTGAAACAGCTTTTTGCGGTGATCCATTTTTATTTCCTCCCGTTTTTGAAAAATCGGCAGCCTTGCAAGCGCAAAGCCGCCGTTCTTTATACTAATTCTGTCTAAAAGCGTAGTTAAAAAATCTGTGCAAAAATCATATGCGCAAATTTTTGCTTGATTTTTTAAACGCTTTTTAGACAGAAATTAGTATTATGCAAAATGCTCGACCGTTCCGCCAAGCTTTTCGATCATCAGATACGCCGCCTTATAAACGTCGCCGCAGCCGAAGGTCAGGATCAGATCCCCCTCTCGTGCGTTTGCGCAGACGTAATCCGCTATTTCCTCAAAGGTCGGGAACCACACCGCGCCGTCGATCTTTTCCGCGAGATCCTTCGCGTAAATATTGTAGGTGTTTTTTTCGCGGCTCCCCATGATCTCGGAAAGTACGACCCGATCCGCGAGACTTAGCGCCTCGGCGAATTCGTTCAGGAGCGTCGCGGTGCGCGAGTAGGTGAACGGCTGGTGAACCGCCCATACGCGCCTGAAGCTCATGCTTTTCGCCGTTTCGAGCAGGGTGCGGACTTCGGTAGGGTGGTGCGCGTAATCGTCCGCGATCGTGATCCCGTTCAGCTCGGCGAGCCGCTCGAACCGCCGCACCGCGCCGTAGAACGACGAAAGCCCTTTTCCGAGCGATTCGACCCGGCAGCCGAGCGACAGCGCCGCGGCGCAGGCCGCGGTTGCGTTTAAAACATTATGCGCGCCGGGAACATGGAGGTCGATTTTTGTGACCTTTTCTCCTTTGTGCATGAGCGTAAAGCAGGTATGAAAATCGCCGAGCCGCTCG
The DNA here is from genome assembly GCA_964456025.1 of uncultured Ruminiclostridium sp. GTDB lineage: Bacteria > Bacillota > Clostridia > Oscillospirales > Ruminococcaceae > Ruminiclostridium_E. The sequence goes on along the minus strand of CAYVZH010000031.1, from coordinate 23,859 downwards.
ATCTCCGCGGGATAATAATCGTTTTCCGTGCTTTTCCCGAAGGTGATCCGCTCGCCCGTGAAATGGCTGTTCCCGAGGGCGGTTTTCGTGTTTTCGTCGTCGCCGTTGTAGACGATCCGATCCGTCGTCAGATCGCAGAATTTCGTAAAGGACGCGCGTAAATTGTCCATTGTCTTGAAATAATCGAGGTGGTCGCAGTCGATATTGAGAATAACCGAGGTATTCGGCGAAAGCTTTAAAAACGTATCAACAAATTCGCACGCTTCGCAGACCATCACGTCGCTTTTCCCAAAGATCGCGCTCCCGTGAATGGCGCGGAGCTTTCCGCCGATGACCGCCGTAAGGTCGGTTCCTTCCGCTAAAAAGATGTGGGTGAGCATGGAGCTGGCGGTGGTCTTTCCGTGCGTTCCGCAGACGCAGACCGCGTTTTTGTACCATGTGGTGATCAGACCGAGAAGAATTGAGCGCTCGATCACGGGAACGCCGCTTTTCCGCGCCGCGATCAGCTCCGGATTGTCCTCCATGATCGCGGCGGTATGGACGATCAGATCCGCGCCCTCGATGTTTTCCGCCCGCTGTCCCAGAAAGACGGGAATCCCCATTTTCCGTACCGCCTCAAGCGTTTCCGTTTCGTTATTGTCCGATCCGGTGAGGGTATAACCTTGCCCGTGCAGGATCTGCGCGAGCGGGTACATTCCGCTTCCGCCGATCCCGATAAAATGAACGTGTTTTTTTCCGCTTAAAAAGTCTTCCATGAATGTCCGTTCCTTTCGGCTGTTTGTCTGTGTTATACTGTTTCACGACTAAATGTGTACAAAAATTCAAACAAAATCTTGGGTATATGGATTTTGCGTAGAATTTTTGTCTACACATTTGGAGTGAAACAGTATTATGTATATGATTATGGTGAAAAATTGCCGTTCTATTCCATATATATGTATATTTCCGTTTCCTATGTTAAAAATACAGACAGATGACAAACACAGACCCGCTTCGGGTCTGTACAGAAAGGACTTTCATTATGAACATTAATGACATCAGAATCCGTAAGATTTTACAGGAAGGGCGGCTTCGTGCCGTCGTTTCGATCACGATCGACAACTCGATCGCCGTTCACGATATTAAGATCGTACAGGGCGACGACCGGCTTTTCGTCGCTATGCCGAGCAGGAAGGACGAATCGGGAATTTTCCGCGATATTGTCCACCCGATCAGTCCCGACGCGCGCGGAGACATCGAAACGCGGATCATTTCGGCGTACCGCGACTATGTCTCAACGCAGGATCGCGGCAGCCTTTAACAGGGCAAGCTGGGTCTTTGCGTCGTCGATCTCGTCGTCGAGCACCATTTGCACGGCTTTTTCGAGCGGGATCGTCAGGACGTCCAGAAATTCGTTATCGTCGAGGTCCTGCTCCGCGCGGCGCAGCCCCTCGGCAAGATACATATAAATGATCTCGGTGTCATACGCGGGAGTGGGGAAGAGCTTTCCGAGCGGGCGGAAGCTTTCGGCGGTATAGCCCGTTTCCTCGCGAAGCTCGCGCTTTCCGCATTCGAGCGGTTCTTCGCCCCATTCGAGCTTTCCCGCGGGGATCTCGAGCAGAACTTTTTTATGCGGGTAACGGAACTGCCGCACGAAAAAGACCTCGTTTTTCTCGTTCAGCGCGACGATACAAACGCCGCCGGGGTGACGGAGCACGTCGCGCCCGGTGGTTTTTCCGTTTTCGAGCAGCGCCGTATCGCTGAATACCTCAAAAATTCTTCCTTTGTAAACAAGCTTGCTGTCTACCGTTTCTTCGTTTAAGTGCATTTTGTTCGTGCTCCTTTTCTGTGAGAGATCAAAGGTGTTTTTATTTTGGTGCAGGAGAGCTTTTCAGCGTGTTTTGCTTCGGCTCTCTTTTCCGATATTTTTCTTTGGCGTATTCGTAAGCTTCCCGGATCAGCGGCTTTAATTCTTCAAAGGTTTTTTCGGTCGGATTTAAGCAGCAGATCCAAGCCATCCACGCATAGACGGGGTGGGGAAGGATTTGATCCGTTACGGTAAAATCTGCTTTCATATCCACCGTTCCGCCCTTCGGAGGGCGAGCCGGAATCTCGCCGAATAAGCGGAGAAAGGTCTCCTTTCGAACGCCGATATTCAGGCGGTATACATCTTCGCGGTTCAGGTCTGAGCTTTTGTCATTTTTTCCGTCTTTTTCCTTGACGGTCAGGACGTAGACGCCCCGTTTTAAAGCTTGACCGGGATTGTAGAAAATCCCTTTTTCTCCCCAGCTGTTTACGAGAACCGTTCCGTCCAAGTTGTCCAGACAAAAGCGTATGATGTCATCGGCTTTCACGGAATTGCCTCCTTTTATGAAAAAGTAAGTGCGTTAATACAAAATCGCGCCGTATTTCCGAACCGCTTTTTCAAATGCCGTCTCGCTCAGCCCGCAGGTTCGGTCAACGAGCGCGCGTCCCTGATACAGCATAAGCGCAAGCATGAGCGCGGTATCATTCCCGCTGCCGAACATGACGGGAAGAAGCGCCATCGCCGCGTTTTCCGCGAACGCGACCGCGTCGTCGGGCGTGTCAATCTCGATCTTTAAAACGTCAAAGGATTCCTGCGACGCGGCGAAAAGCTCCGTTTCCATGCCGTCGTTGCAGGGGATCGGTTCCGAAATTTCCGTCGTATCCGATTCGAGAAAAAACGCCTGCCGCTCGTTCGCGAGAAGGAGCGCGGTCTCGCGTTCCTTCGGCGGCTGAAAAGCGTCTTTTCCAAATGGGAGAAGTCCCGCTTCACGGGTTGCGCGGAGGATTTCCTCGCCGAGCGTTTCGTTCGGGGTACGGAAAAAGAGCGGAACGGAGGCGAGCGGCGCGAGCCGTTCGACCGCGTCCGCGAGCGTATCCTCCGAGTCGGAAAAAATGCCGAACGCCGACAGCCCCATGCTTTGCAGGGTGATCAGCGCCGCGTCCGCGGGGAGCGAGGCCTCGGTCGTCAGGTCGCCGCCTACCGAAAGGATCGCGGCAGCCGTTTTTCCTCTTTTTTTACATTCGATCAGGGCGGCGCGAAGATCCGAAAGAAGCGTCATTCCCTTGAAAAGGAAAAGCTCCGCGCTTGGGTTTTCTTCGATTTGTTCCGCGTAATGGGCTTTCAGCTCGGTAAAGCTGTATTCGCCGTAGGGAACGATCATCATTCCGCTTGCCGTCAGGACAGCGGGCTTCGGTTCGGGAGGATTGGGAGGGTTTTCACTGTTCATAACATTATTCCTTGTCTCATATTTTGTCGTTTTTCGGTCACATTTTTTCGGGCGCTTCTACCTTTAAAAGATCAAGCATATTTTTCAGCACTCTCTTTACCGCCGCGCAAAGCGTCAGCCGCGAGATCAGGGTCGTTTCCTCCGTCCCCTTGATCGGGCAGGTGTCGTAGAATTTGTGGAAAAGCTGTGCCAGCTCATAGACGTATCGTGTCAGCACCGAGGGATTGTAGGTCTTTGCCGCCTCCGCGATCTCCTCGGGGAGGATTGCGAGCTGTCGGATCACCGAAAGCTCGGCGGGCTCGTCAAAGGACAGCGCCGTTCCTGCTTCGGCGGGGGAGAAGCCGTCCTCTTTCATTTTCTCGAGAATGCGGCAAATGCGCGCGTGCGCGTACTGTACATAAAAGACGGGGTTTTTCGAGCTTTCCTCAATCGCGAGGTCAAGATCGAATTCAAGGTGCGTGTCGGGGTCGCGGAGGTTAAAGAAGAACCGTGCCGCGTCCATCGGAATTTCGTCCAGCAGGGTGGAAAGCGTAATCGCTTTTCCCGAGCGCTTTGAGAGTTTAACCGTTTCGCCGCCCCGAACGAGACGAACCATCTGCATGATGACCGCGTCGAGCCGACCCGCGTCCACGCCGAGCGCGGTAAGCGCCGCCTTCATTCTCGGCACATAGCCGTGATGATCCGCGCCGAGGACGTCGATCGCTTTATCGAATCCGCGTGTGACAAGCTTGTTGTAGTGATAGGCAATGTCTGGGACAAAGTATGTCGGAACTCCGTTCGCGCGGACGAGAACGCGATCCTGATCGTCGCCGAATTCGCTCGCCTTGAACCAGACCGCGCCTTCCTTTTCATAGGTCACGCCTTTTTCCTTGAGCATTTCAACGATTTCCGAAACCTTTCCGCTCTCGTGAAGCGAGCTTTCGAGGAACCACGTATCGTAGTGGATCCGATATTTCGCGAGATCGTCTTTCAATCCCCGGATATTGAGCGGGAGCGCGTATTCGACCAACGCTTTGCGGCGGTTTTCCTCGGTGTCGCCGAGATAACGGTCGCCGTACAGCTCCGCGAATTTTTCGGCGTGGTCGATGATGTCCTGTCCGTGATAGCTGTCCTCGGGCATTTCAAGCTCCTCGCCGAAATGCTGGCGGTAGCGGCAGTCAAGGCTTAATCCGAATTTGTTCACTTGATTCCCCGCGTCGTTGACATAAAATTCCCGCTCGACGGCATAGCCCGCGTATTCGAGCAGGGAAGCGAGACAATCCCCGATCGCCCCGCCTCTGGCGTTTCCGATGTGCATGGGTCCCGTCGGATTCGCGGAAACAAATTCCACCAGAACGCGCTTTCCTTTTCCGAGGTCGATCCTTCCGTAATTTTCACCCTGCGAAAGAACGTTCCCGACCGTTTCCGAGAACCAGCGGCGGTGAATAAAAAAGTTCAGAAATCCGGGTCCCGCCGTTTCGATCTTCTCAAAAAACGTTCCGTTCAGTACGGCGTGATCGGCAATGGTCTGCGCGATCGCGCGCGGGTTATTGTGAAACGCCTTCGCCGAAACAAGTGCGGCGTTGCACGAAAAATCCCCGTGGGCGGTATCGTTCGGAATTTCCACCGTAAAATCCGGGATCGGCTCGGCGGGGAGAGCGCCCTGACCGATCGCCTGCCCCAAAGCGTTTAAAACGATTTCTCTGACTTCTTTTTTTGCCTTTTCAATCATATTGTCCATCATTATGTCCTGTCCTTTATGTTTTTTGTCTGCGTTTTGCCGGTATCAGGAGACGGTAACGACGAGCCGAAGCTCGTTTTCCGAAATAAATTCGGAGTTCACGTCTACGCTGTATTTGAATTCAAGCGTACCGCCGTCCTCGCTTAGTCCGCAGTTGATCTCATACGCGTGCGTCCCGACGGTAAAATCGCCGTAGGGCGTTCCGTAGACGCAGCAATGTTTTTTCCCTTTTTCGATAAAGAGAACCGAGCTTGCCGCGCCCGTTCGCTCGATCACGACCTTGTCTTCCGCGGCGGTAACGCTGACGCGGCTGTTTTCAAAGCCGATCTGCGCGTTCTCTTCGTAGGAAAGCTTGATCCCGTCCGCCGTTTGCTCAAGCGTTCCTTCGGTAAAAAATTCGCTTTCGTCACAGTCGTTTTCCGTCGAGGCCCGGCTCTTGATAAAAATATTTACATTTTTCATTTTCGTGAGGTTCCTTTGTTCATGCTTCCGTTGCCGAGGAGATCAGGAGCTCCAGCATTTCATCATATTCATAGCCGCTCGCCTGCATTAACAGCGGGAGGGCGCTTTCTTCCGAAAATCCCGGAATGGTATTGATCCGTCGGAGCAGAAGGCGGTCTTCGCAGAGGAAAAAGTTCATTTTCGCGTAGCCGTTTAATCCGAGCGCCTTATATGCGCGGACTGCCACGCTTTGCACCTGCTCCTCCTCCGTCGGGGTCAGACTTGCGTGCGGGTCAAATTCGGCGGTACAGGAGACATACGGCTTTTTGCTCGGCGTTTTTACCGTTTCGCCGATTGAGGAAACCCGTATGTCGTAGGAGCCGCCCGTTACGATACAGCAGAGGCTTCTTCCCGAGAGGAATTCCTCGGCGATCGCGGTATGATGGTGCGAAAAAGCGAGCTTCGCGGCGCGCTTGAATTCTTCCTCGTTATAGGCGAGGTTCGCGCTGATCGAGGAGGAACAGCTTGACGCGGACACATAAAGAGGATAGCCGAGCGTTTCGCCGATCTCCTCGGTGATGTCCTCGATATGGTTCAGGTCGCTTCGCTCAAGGCCCGCGAAACGCGGTACGGGAATCCCCGCCTCGCGCAGCAGCGTATGCGTCAGGATCTTATCCATGCAGCAGAACGCGGTATCGGGGTCGCAGTCCACATAAGGGAGCTTTGCGATCTTCAGCAGCCCCTGGATCCGGCCGCCTTCGCCGTATTTCCCGTGCAGAACCGAAAATACCGCGTCGATCCGCTTGAACGCGGTCGTTCCGTCGCTCAGGATCGTGATCACGCCCGCGTGAATGGGGTCGGGACTAATGATCGCGGAGCAGCAGTCGCTGTTATGCTCCCACACGCCCGAGGGGATCTCCTCGTAATCGCCCGGGAAATAGAGCCAGCGTCCCGCGCGTGTGATCCCGATCGGGGTGACATCATATTTTTCCCTGGAAAGACCGTTTAATACGGAATAAGCGGACTGGAGCGAAAGAACGTGATCCTTTGTCGCGCCGCCGAATAAAACGCAAAGTCTGGTTTTTGCCATGTCTGTGAATCCTTTCGAGCTTATGCAATCGTATGTCGTTGAGCCTATACAGTCAGTATACCATAAAAAAGCGAAAATTTCAATAGCAGAAGAAAATTTATCGGGAAAGTCTGCGATATGGCAAAAGCGAAATCCCAAAAATTTGACAAAATATTATATTTGTGTTATTCTTTATGCGGAAGATCACCAATTTATGCAATTATCAGGAGGAATTTATGAAAAAGACGAAACGTATTTTCGCCGCGGTATTGGCGGCAGTAACGGTTCTGGTCAGTGCCGGTTCGCCGTCGTTTTTTGCCGCGTCTTCCGAGACCGCCGTTCCCGGCGCGGCGGAGGTTGATCTGAGCAATGATACAGGCTGGAAGGAAGATTCCGTCGGTTCGCGCTATTATGTGAACGGCGTACTTCAAACAAAGTCGAAGGTAATCGACGGGATACGGTACAAATTTTCCGCCGACGGGTACAGTCAGGGAAAATACACGGGCTGGACAAAATCAGCAAAGGGAAAGCGGTACTGGAAGGACGGAAAGCTCGTCAAAAACGATTGGATCAAAACGCCGAACGGAAAGCTTTATTACGCAGGCGAAAAGGGGTATATGACCATCGGCTGGTCGGACGTGACCCGGATCGGCAGTGCGTACAGTTATTTCGACGAAAAGGGCGTATGGGACGAAAAAGTTTACTGGAGCAAGTCGAATCCTGCCGCTACACGCGAGAATATGTTGAACGAAACGGTAAGGATCAAGATCAAGCCGGTTGAAACAATTTTTGGTTCCAGCATAAAATGGAGCAAAAAGGAAAAACAGTATCTTGAAAACAACTCGTCCTATGAGCTTCAGATTCCGCGAACCGTCGCGGAGTCGTTCTCGGTTGGAGATACCATTCTTGTACACCCCAAGGTTACGCGCGGCGAAAAGAAAAACGGCGTGTACGAGTATTATCTGATCATTGCCGGATGGCAGCCTTTGGTGTATGCTCGAACGACCTATCCATATTATGAGATCGCAGATTTCCGTGGGGACGGAATGCTTGACGACGACGATTATATCAGAGCATACAATAATCGGCTCGAATTATTCAACAGCTTGCTGCTGATTCAAGACGATAAACTCATGCTTGACCGTATGTTCCAAGTTCTCGGACTGTCATGGGAAGAGATCAGGGGCAACGAAAGATTTATTCGGTATTTTGAAAATGTTCACGACGGGATATGGTGCTGGTCGGGAGTGACAACCTACGGGTTATTCGGTGGATATAACCGCTTGAACGACGAAACGGGAGAATATGTATACCGTGATGGAATGAGCGAGGAGGAACTGCTCGATCTGATGAAGCGGCTTAGCGCTGAATCAAAAGCAAAGCGAGAAGCGGACGAGCAGGAGGACGGCGATTACGATTATTACGACTGGTTTACTTGGGCTAGTAGTCCCGGATTCTGGTTGAAAGCAGAAATTGCAGAGATTCCGTCTGTTTCGTATTCCGGAGTGTTCTAAAATTTATGTAAAAGCGATCTGATTGTCAAATTAATAGGCTCGCGGGTGATTGATGTCAAATCGCCCGCGAGCCTATTACTATTTCATTCCCAATGTGCAGACAAAAATGGTTAAAGTCGGTGAAGAACGACGCTGTGATTGATGACGGAAAGGCAATCACATCAACGGGACGGTTCGGAGATTCGTTAAACCGAAATTGCGATCTGATCGAAAGAAACGATCAGTCGCGCTCATCGCTCTGCCCTGCGTGCCTTTTGTGGTTCCGGCACGCCTGTTTTTATCAACGATATGACTCATCATCTGATCTAATCTCCCTTGTAAAAGTCTTAAGGCGGCTCTGTCGGTCTCATCAATGCCTTCATCGTTTATTAGTGATTCACAAACATTAAAAGCAGTCCTGAAAGCGACCGTGGTGCAGTTATCGGATCCGCCGCCGGAAAAACGATCCATAGTACCGGATTGCGGCTGATAAGAATAAATACCATCGGCGCCGCCTGCTCCGTGCATGTCGTCTCTATCCATTAATCGCACCCACTCACCATAAGTATTCGCTGAAACGTAAACGGTGACCTGATCCGCTTTGGGATCGTCCACAATCGCCTGATCTTCATGATGATAGCTTCCGGGGACAGACGGATTGTTCAAACCCAAAAAGCCGGCAATACCAACTCTCATGGAATTCCAAAAACCGTCTGGTGAAAAACCTCTGCCTTGATCTAAAGCCAAGTGTCCACGATCATCAAGCCGTCCCGCGATTAAACTCGTATGCCCCGCAATTTTATTCGACAGGTTAGAATAACCTCTTCCGGTAATCGGAAGCAGTTCCATTAATCCGCCCGACGGCATTAGATTGATCCCTATGATATGATCTTGTAAATCGCCCGGTCGATTCAGCACGAATCGCTCTAATTGAGCGATGCTCTCCGTTTGAAGCGGGGAGCGGAACGAATCGTTCGGAGTTGTATGCCAGCCATCGTAATTTGCCGCGCGGCTGCCCATCACAGTTGCTTCCCGTTCAAGTCCGGCGTTGTCGTTTATGCCGATATGATTGATTTCATAATTGGATTTTACTCTCCCCTGCATTTGCTGTACGGTGTGCCATGCCTCGTGCGGCAAATGCTTTTCCTGTCCCGGCGCAACGTAAATATTCAAACCCTGTGTATAAGCGTAAGCTTGAAGCTGTGCCGGCTTTTCCGAGTTGAAATGCACGCGGACATTGTCCAAGCAGAAGCCCGACATGGATTCGATCCCTTCCTTCAGCCTGTCGGGAAGTCCGGTTTTATTCTCTTTGGTGCGATTCAATTTTTCGATCAGCGATGTGTGCAGATCGTTCAAGTGTTCTTCGTTTCGCTTGCACTGTGCGGGCAAAGCCGAAAAGCAAAGCCGGTTTGAGCCGAGAGCGGTCATCCGCTCTTTTGGGGACGGAGCCTTTGCCTGCGTACCCGCAGTTTCTTTTTGAAGCTTATCATTTTGATGTTCGTACATTGTGTTGCTTCCTTTCGTTTAATTTTTTAGATTATTTTCTGTTTCAGCAGAAAATGTTTCGAGATTCATGTCCTGCTTCTCCGTAGAGGGTGACACATGGTTGTCGCGATGTTTTTGGGGCTTATTATAATATTTCAATCCACACCCTCCGCAGAGGGTGACACCGGATCGAAGCGGAGAAGAAACCCGAAGCTGTGCAATTTCAATCCACACCCTCCGCAGAGGGTGACACACAGGCGCTCACAGCTGAGAATTACTACGAGATCCATTTCAATCCACACCCTCCGCAGAGGGTGACACGGGGACAATGGGCGAACTCTTTAACCTCGATCCCATTTCAATCCACACCCTCCGCAGAGGGTGACACACTAACGTATTCCACGGCAAGGACGAATTAGACGATTTCAATCCACACCCTCCGCAGAGGGTGACACAAATTTGGTACTGTCGGCACTTCTTTATTGAGTAATTTCAATCCACACCCTCCGCAGAGGGTGACACGCACGGACACGCGAAACGATATATTTAAAGGCTCGATTTCAATCCACACCCTCCGCAGAGGGTGACACTCAGCTTTCAGATCAAAACTTATCCATTTCTCAACTTATTTCAATCCACACCCTCCGCAGAGGGTGACACTTCCGGATTTTTTTCAGCCTATGGTTAAAGGTATATTTCAATCCACACCCTCCGCAGAGGGTGACACATAAGCTCGGGCAGATTCTTGACGCTATTTCTTCCGATTTCAATCCACACCCTCCGCAGAGGGTGACACTTTTCAAGCAGGATCGTGCGGTTAATTTCATTATATTTCAATCCACACCCTCCGCAGAGGGTGACACGTGCGTTAATAGAGTACGCACTCTATTGTTTAACTATTTCAATCCACACCCTCCGCAGAGGGTGACACCTCCCCCGCCTTGTTATGCGCCGTCACCCCTTCGAATTTCAATCCACACCCTCCGCAGAGGGTGACACTGTACATTTCACTTGATTTACTGCCCGTAAGGATAATTTCAATCCACACCCTCCGCAGAGGGTGACACATATGGTGACTGGGATATAAGTGGAGCAACGGTAATTTCAATCCACACCCTCCGCAGAGGGTGACACCGGAATGAAGCCCGAAGAATACTACGCATGTTGTATTTCAATCCACACCCTCCGCAGAGGGTGACACGATTTCTTCGAGTCAGATTTCAATCTGATCATTCCATTTCAATCCACACCCTCCGCAGAGGGTGACACGGATACGTGATCGAGAAAAACGCGATCGACGATCTATTTCAATCCACACCCTCCGCAGAGGGTGACACGACCGCCGAAACTATTCTTGACAGCGTGGATAACATTTCAATCCACACCCTCCGCAGAGGGTGACACATATTTAACCCCCAATAAAAGATATTTTGACATCAATTTCAATCCACACCCTCCGCAGAGGGTGACACTTGAGGAGAGGGCGCGGGTGGCGCCCTCTTTTTTATTTCAATCCACACCCTCCGCAGAGGGTGACACCGGGAAAGAAGGTATAAAACAAAGAATACAGAAATTTCAATCCACACCCTCCGCAGAGGGTGACACTTTTCACACACTTTTTCGACCAAACAATAACATTATTTCAATCCACACCCTCCGCAGAGGGTGACACGTACATTTCACTTGATTTACTACCCGTCATGATCATTTCAATCCACACCCTCCGCAGAGGGTGACACTTCGCTCGACTGGGACGTGTGGGGAACAATGAGCATTTCAATCCACACCCTCCGCAGAGGGTGACACCCATATATAACTCCATTCTTAACGTTAATAGCGGATTTCAATCCACACCCTCCGCAGAGGGTGACACCTATCAGTATGAAAACCTCCCGATCCCCGCGATAATTTCAATCCACACCCTCCGCAGAGGGTGACACTGTTTGCTTATTTAACATTATACCACCGTTCTATATTTCAATCCACACCCTCCGCAGAGGGTGACACGTTATATGAGCGCCGTCGTATTTATCCTTTGTTTTTATTTCAATCCACACCCTCCGCAGAGGGTGACACACTATTTGTCTTATCAAGAAACGCTTGCCGAATTAATTTCAATCCACACCCTCCGCAGAGGGTGACACGTTATGTGATTTTGTTGATTGGTTATGTGCCGAGATTTCAATCCACACCCTCCGCAGAGGGTGACACGACCGCCGAAACTATTCTTGACGAGGTGGATAGTATTTCAATCCACACCCTCCGCAGAGGGTGACACTCTTGACGAGGTGGATAGTGAATCAAACGAAGAGATTTCAATCCACACCCTCCGCAGAGGGTGACACAAATCCTCATTCCCATACTCCCATTTACCACAAGATTTCAATCCACACCCTCCGCAGAGGGTGACACGGCGCTTGCCAAAACGGCACGGTGGAATAGTTAGATTTCAATCCACACCCTCCGCAGAGGGTGACACGTTGGGGATAAAATATTCAAGAGGGATTTCTAAACATTTCAATCCACACCCTCCGCAGAGGGTGACACAGCAGCTTCCATAAATAATTATCCTTATAAGAGAATTTCAATCCACACCCTCCGCAGAGGGTGACACGCGAAAATATAAAGGAGACTGGGCGCTTATCATATATTTCAATCCACACCCTCCGCAGAGGGTGACACCAAAATCTGCACTCTATCGGCAGATCAGTGTGACAATTTCAATCCACACCCTCCGCAGAGGGTGACACGTCCCGCGAACTGGCGGAAAACGGGCAACCCAAAATTTCAATCCACACCCTCCGCAGAGGGTGACACCGTTTACACTGTCATGATTCTCTAACTTAAAGGGATTTCAATCCACACCCTCCGCAGAGGGTGACACGTCTACAAAAAAACGCATCACCTGTGTCGGTCAATTTCAATCCACACCCTCCGCAGAGGGTGACACGGCTGTACAATTTTATTGATTGGTTAAGGGCCACTATTTCAATCCACACCCTCCGCAGAGGGTGACACCGAATACGATGATATTGACGTCGAGAAATTAAATATTTCAATCCACACCCTCCGCAGAGGGTGACACAAATCCGTGTTCCCATACTCCCACTTACCGCAAGATTTCAATCCACACCCTCCGCAGAGGGTGACACGTTTGGAGCTCTTTTAAGTATTGCCGACATAGCTGTATTTCAATCCACACCCTCCGCAGAGGGTGACACTAATTGATTATTAAAATTTTCCACTTTTTTATCGCATTTCAATCCACACCCTCCGCAGAGGGTGACACAGGTTTGATAAATTCCATTTGTCGTAAGTGTGACATTTCAATCCACACCCTCCGCAGAGGGTGACACGTTTGTCCATACAATCAAATATATCAAGTGGTCTATTTCAATCCACACCCTCCGCAGAGGGTGACACCTATATACCTTTCCGATGGAAGCCACCGACAATATTTCAATCCACACCCTCCGCAGAGGGTGACACTCAATGGGTAACAGCAAAAGACCGCGACCCTGCCATTTCAATCCACACCCTCCGCAGAGGGTGACACCACTATCCTCGATAATATGGATAGTGAATCAAACATTTCAATCCACACCCTCCGCAGAGGGTGACACTGTTTAGATTGATTCTTTTCATAATTTCCCGAATATTTCAATCCACACCCTCCGCAGAGGGTGACACGCGCCGAGCCGTTCTTTAATCGTGTACCATTGATATTTCAATCCACACCCTCCGCAGAGGGTGACACTGCAGTTCCCCGACGTTTTAAAAACATAATTATATTTCAATCCACACCCTCCGCAGAGGGTGACACAGTGTTGACTAGCTAAGTGAATTTGTTGCGTAGTATTTCAATCCACACCCTCCGCAGAGGGTGACACTTACCATGTTGATAGACGACACATCTGCAAAAGCATTTCAATCCACACCCTCCGCAGAGGGTGACACCAAAAAATTACCGTCCCGCGAACTGGCGGAAAACGATTTCAATCCACACCCTCCGCAGAGGGTGACACAAAGACTAATGATTTTAGTGTTGACTAGCTAAGTATTTCAATCCACACCCTCCGCAGAGGGTGACACTTGGGGATAAAATATTCAAGAGGGATTTCTAAACATTTCAATCCACACCCTCCGCAGAGGGTGACACAGCAGCTTCCATAAATAATTATCCTTATAAGAGAATTTCAATCCACACCCTCCGCAGAGGGTGACACGCGAAAATATAAAGGAGACTGGGCGCTTATCATATATTTCAATCCACACCCTCCGCAGAGGGTGACACCAAAATCTGCACTCTATCGGCAGATCAGTGTGACAATTTCAATCCACACCCTCCGCAGAGGGTGACACGTCCCGCGAACTGGCGGAAAACGGGCAACCCAAAATTTCAATCCACACCCTCCGCAGAGGGTGACACCGTTTACACTGTCATGATTCTCTAACTTAAAGGGATTTCAATCCACACCCTCCGCAGAGGGTGACACGTCTACAAAAAAACGCATCACCTGTGTCGGTCAATTTCAATCCACACCCTCCGCAGAGGGTGACACGGCTGTACAATTTTATTGATTGGTTAAGGGCCACTATTTCAATCCACACCCTCCGCAGAGGGTGACACCGAATACGATGATATTGACGTCGAGAAATTAAATATTTCAATCCACACCCTCCGCAGAGGGTGACACAAATCCGTGTTCCCATACTCCCACTTACCGCAAGATTTCAATCCACACCCTCCGCAGAGGGTGACACGTTTGGAGCTCTTTTAAGTATTGCCGACATAGCTGTATTTCAATCCACACCCTCCGCAGAGGGTGACACTAATTGATTATTAAAATTTTCCACTTTTTTATCGCATTTCAATCCACACCCTCCGCAGAGGGTGACACAGGTTTGATAAATTCCATTTGTCGTAAGTGTGACATTTCAATCCACACCCTCCGCAGAGGGTGACACGTTTGTCCATACAATCAAATATATCAAGTGGTCTATTTCAATCCACACCCTCCGCAGAGGGTGACACCTATATACCTTTCCGATGGAAGCCACCGACAATATTTCAATCCACACCCTCCGCAGAGGGTGACACTCAATGGGTAACAGCAAAAGACCGCGACCCTGCCATTTCAATCCACACCCTCCGCAGAGGGTGACACCACTATCCTCGATAATATGGATAGTGAATCAAACATTTCAATCCACACCCTCCGCAGAGGGTGACACTGTTTAGATTGATTCTTTTCATAATTTCCCGAATATTTCAATCCACACCCTCCGCAGAGGGTGACACGCGCCGAGCCGTTCTTTAATCGTGTACCATTGATATTTCAATCCACACCCTCCGCAGAGGGTGACACTGCAGTTCCCCGACGTTTTAAAAACATAATTATATTTCAATCCACACCCTCCGCAGAGGGTGACACCATAGTCTCCGAGAGGCAGTAAGCGGGAAATAGTAATTTCAATCCACACCCTCCGCAGAGGGTGACACTTTTAACGCTCAAATGTCAGCGCGAGAAGTTACCATTTCAATCCACACCCTCCGCAGAGGGTGACACTCGTCTTTCAACAATTCTTTACTTCCGGATATTTTATTTCAATCCACACCCTCCGCAGAGGGTGACACTGAAAACGGAAAACCGAAAGAAGCGACGTTGAGTATTTCAATCCACACCCTCCGCAGAGGGTGACACTGTGATAACCGCATGATAATAAAATAAAAGAAAATATTTCAATCCACACCCTCCGCAGAGGGTGACACCGTTTACACTGTCATGATTATTAAGTTTAAAAGGATTTCAATCCACACCCTCCGCAGAGGGTGACACGCTATTCCACACAATACACTAGCTTATAAAAAAGATTTCAATCCACACCCTCCGCAGAGGGTGACACATTTAACCCCCAATAAAAGATATTTTGACGTTAATTTCAATCCACACCCTCCGCAGAGGGTGACACGATCGACACCTTGTCATTATTTGATTCGTCAATCATTTCAATCCACACCCTCCGCAGAGGGTGACACGTCACAACGTTATCCTCGTCGGTTTTGTCTGCACATTTCAATCCACACCCTCCGCAGAGGGTGACACACTAACGTATTCCATGGCAAGGACGAATTAGACGATTTCAATCCACACCCTCCGCAGAGGGTGACACCTCATCATTTATAAAGTAATACCTATTTAGAGACGATTTCAATCCACACCCTCCGCAGAGGGTGACACCAAACGAAAACGAAGAGGAACCTGAAACGTTCGAAATTTCAATCCACACCCTCCGCAGAGGGTGACACGCGATTATCGTATGAGGAAATTATATCAACTATCATTTCAATCCACACCCTCCGCAGAGGGTGACACGCGAAAATATAAAGGAGACAGGGCGATTATCATATATTTCAATCCACACCCTCCGCAGAGGGTGACACTGCTTTCGATCCTGTATGCAAAAAATTTTTTCGTCATTTCAATCCACACCCTCCGCAGAGGGTGACACTGAGGATTTACCTGACTTCGGATATACTCCGCCTATTTCAATCCACACCCTCCGCAGAGGGTGACACAATTGTCGGAAGGGGAATACACAATTCCGTTGTGTATTTCAATCCACACCCTCCGCAGAGGGTGACACATCGATTAACTGATTTAATAGTGTGACTACTTCGATTTCAATCCACACCCTCCGCAGAGGGTGACACATAGTCTCCGAGAGGCAGTAAACGAGAGATGGTGATTTCAATCCACACCCTCCGCAGAGGGTGACACAGTCCGACGATCAGAAGCAGGACAAGCCCGACGAATTTCAATCCACACCCTCCGCAGAGGGTGACACATAGTCTCCGAGAGGCAGTAAGCGGGAAATGGTGATTTCAATCCACACCCTCCGCAGAGGGTGACACCGTCAATACCTATTGTCCCCGTCTTGTTCCCGAATTTCAATCCACACCCTCCGCAGAGGGTGACACCGCAGGAATACGCACCACGTGATCAAGTGATTGCATTTCAATCCACACCCTCCGCAGAGGGTGACACATAGTCTCCGAGAGGCAGTAAGCGGGAAATAGTGATTTCAATCCACACCCTCCGCAGAGGGTGACACACTTTCAGTACCTCCGATTACACCGAGCACAATTATTTCAATCCACACCCTCCGCAGAGGGTGACACAGCAAGTAAAAAGCAAGGGAGATTGTGAGGTATATTTCAATCCACACCCTCCGCAGAGGGTGACACCGTCTCTTGTTAGAATCTGTTTTACTGGGAGAGAATTTCAATCCACACCCTCCGCAGAGGGTGACACTAACAGACGTGATAACGTCGAATCCTTAAAACCAATTTCAATCCACACCCTCCGCAGAGGGTGACACTTAAACGCTTTACAGAGATTCCGAACATCAATGAGGATTTCAATCCACACCCTCCGCAGAGGGTGACACGTTATCAGCACTCATCTTTATTCTGCTTGTAAAATTTCAATCCACACCCTCCGCAGAGGGTGACACATAAGCCGTAAAAAGTTCTGTAAAAAATTCTGTAAATTTCAATCCACACCCTCCGCAGAGGGTGACACCGATATGTACATGAGGATATACGATAAAGCCATTATTTCAATCCACACCCTCCGCAGAGGGTGACACGCGACGGAAGCGATACTGTCACGGACTATTCAGGCATTTCAATCCACACCCTCCGCAGAGGGTGACACCATCAGTGAGAAAATAATAATTAAATGCGTAAAGAATTTCAATCCACACCCTCCGCAGAGGGTGACACGATTGGCGCGGACGGCAAAATCACTTCGGCGGACGATTTCAATCCACACCCTCCGCAGAGGGTGACACCCTTATAAGAGAGAATGTGGGCGCAGGCAATAAGATTTCAATCCACACCCTCCGCAGAGGGTGACACTGCTAACGCCATGACAGTTAGTTTGTAAGTACAACATTTCAATCCACACCCTCCGCAGAGGGTGACACCACAAAGCCTTATTGAAATTCGACCGTTCCAAAGCATTTCAATCCACACCCTCCGCAGAGGGTGACACCGAACGATACGCCGTCGTTAAGGTATTCGTTAATATTTCAATCCACACCCTCCGCAGAGGGTGACACCGGCGAGGACGAAGAAGATGACGGCGACGACGAGATTTCAATCCACACCCTCCGCAGAGGGTGACACTGCAGTAACACTGCTGTAAACAGGCGCTTCCATTTATTTCAATCCACACCCTCCGCAGAGGGTGACACGTGGAAGGGCAATATTGCACAATACCTTGAAAGCATTTCAATCCACACCCTCCGCAGAGGGTGACACGGAGATAATCCTGTTTCAGTTTCGTACAGTTTTATTTCAATCCACACCCTCCGCAGAGGGTGACACACAAGTCAAAAATAGCTGATAGCAAAGCCGAAAAATTTCAATCCACACCCTCCGCAGAGGGTGACACGTCGGGAGGAACGTCAATGCGGCAGAGTATAGAATTTCAATCCACACCCTCCGCAGAGGGTGACACTGTCGGGAGGAACGTCAATGCGGCAGAGTATAGAATTTCAATCCACACCCTCCGCAGAGGGTGACACATGACTTTTCCATTATAGGTCAATTTGGTATTGACATTTCAATCCACACCCTCCGCAGAGGGTGACACCTATTTGTCGAGGATTAACAGTCATAGACCTGATATTTCAATCCACACCCTCCGCAGAGGGTGACACGAAATGACCTTGTTGACCCGGTGCTTGGGAAACTATTTCAATCCACACCCTCCGCAGAGGGTGACACTGCAAAATGATACAACGTTTCCGTCATAAACAAACACGAACATTGTAAATTTGCAACAAAATTTCATTTTATTTTCCTTGACGGATCAGAAAAAATCAAAAAAACTGATACTTTTTCGGTGCGGATCTTCCTGAAAACTCATGTGAGCTTGGTATCCGCACTAAAAAATCAAAGGCTCGTCTACGCTGATCGTTTGCTTGGCTCCGATGTGCTCAACTTTGGTTTTGTATTTGTCACCCAAATAATAAAATCGAAGGCTGTCCTTGTCTTTGTCGATCAGGGTTTCGAGGATCGCCTTTACCTCACGGCACTTAGCGGGATCCATGACACATTCAAAAACAGAATTCTGCACTCGCACACCGTAGTTTACACACTGCTTTGCAACCTTTCTTAAACGCGCTCTCCCTTCTTTTGTCTGTGTGTTTACATCGTATGTAATCAATACAAGCATTTTTTCACTTCCATAAAAATACGGGATAATCGTCCAGATCGCCCCTGATAAATCTGCTTAGCAGCAGCGCCTGTACATACGGCAGCATACCCCATTCGACCTTTTCTTCAAGAAACGGGTGCGTAATGATCTGATCTTTTCTGCTCTGCCATGCCGAAATAAAATTTCTACGCGCTTCGTCGGTCATAAGCACCGAACCGTTTTCCCGTTTTTCAAAATCCTTTGCGGATACCATTTTCTTGTTTATCAGCGTAAGTACAAACCTGTCGCACATTACCGCACGGAATTCCTCAACCAGGTCGAGCGCAAGCGACCGTCTCCCCGGTCTGTCCGTATGCATAAATCCCACAAACGGGTCAAGTCCTACCGTTTCCAGAGAAGACGCACACATACCTGTGGCGAGGGTATAGGCGAAAGAAAGCATGGCATTCACATAATCGGTCGGAGGACGCTTGTTTCTTATGTCGAAAACAAAATCTTCCTTTTGCTGGAGTATCATATCGTCAAAAACGGAAAAATACACCGAAGCTGCTTCTCCTTCAATACCGCGCAGCTCATCATGAGAAGTACATACGGCGCATTTTTTGATTGCATTGGACAAAAAAGCGGATTTCTCTTTGAATTTTTCCGTATCGATTCTCATCGAATGTTCGCGCAGTGATCGTTCAAGCACCCATTTGCTGTTAAAAATTTTCCCGGCGATTATATTTTTGGCAATGGAAAGAGCCTTTTCCTTGTCATCTGCTATTCTGTACTGCTCCCTTCTGAGCAGAACGTTTCCGCTTACCTCACCCTGAATTCGGCACAGAAATCTTCCGCTTGAACTCATAAAGCACAGATCAATGCCCATTTCGCCGCATTTTCCCATCAGCGCGGGACTTGCTCCCGTGT
This sequence comes from uncultured Ruminiclostridium sp., assembly GCA_964456025.1. Taxonomy (GTDB): domain Bacteria; phylum Bacillota; class Clostridia; order Oscillospirales; family Ruminococcaceae; genus Ruminiclostridium_E. Next base: position 4,279 of record CAYVZH010000031.1, on the reverse strand, counting down.
AACCGAAGGTCACAATGCGTTCGAGATTGTGAAGCGGAACCCGACCGATCGTTTCACCGCCTGAATTGATGATGACGTTTTCTCCGTCCAAAGACAGATACCGGTCGGGAGAAGATACATAAAGCGTATTCAGAAGCTTTTTCATTCGGTACCCTCCCCGTCATTTTCGGCAAGCTTGGTTTTCAGATAGCTTTTTGCGCTTTTGTTTTTCATTAGAACGGGTAAACACAGATTTTTCAGCGAACAGGCGTTGCAAGCCTTTGTCCGCTTGACCTTCGGGGTATACTGTCTGCGGTAATAGCCGTGCATTTCCTCTGCAATCGCCTTAACGCGCTGTCTTAAGGCTTCGTCAAAGAGCACCTTTGTTCTTCTTTTTGTCTCACCGTAATAAATACAGCCTTCATGTATTTCACAGCAAAGCATTTCCTCAAGGCAAATCGCCTGCGCGCAGAGCTGAATAACGTCGCATTCGTCCTCCTTCGGTTCGCCGCGCTTATATTCTATCGGCATCACTGCGTATTTTCTCTCTCTGCCGAAAAGGCTTATGCCGTTGCCGCATCGGCTGAATTCCACGACGTCGCATTCTCCGCTCAATCCAAGCTCGCGGGAAGAAACCCGCATGGCTCTTACGATGATCTTCTCTTTTCTTGTTTCGTTAAAGGCGCTGTTATGTACGTTTTTATGCATAACAGCGCCGTCGGCGGTGCGGTAGTTTTCCGCCCATTGCTGCTCAATATGGATCAGTGCCCATTGCCTGCGGCAGAACACGAAATGCTGTATTCCGGAGATCATCAGGTAATCGTCTTCGTCATACCCGTTCATCTCAGATCTATGATCTCGGGCACGAGACCCTCCGGGTTGTCGAGAGAAATATCGTAATCGTTAATGGATGCCGGTTTTTTAACGCCGTCCTTTAAGGTAATTTTCAGGCTTCGGTGAACCTTTGCCGAGGAATATTTCGGCGTTTTTCCGTTGTGCTTCCACCAATACACACTGCAAACCTCCATGCTTCCGTCGGGTCTTGCGGAAGAGGTGTCGTTCTCGAAAAGCGTGGTAAGAGCCTGCTTGATCTTTTCCGCGTCCTCGTCGGTAAAGCCCGTTTTCTCCGCAAGTTGGCAATTGATCGAACCGCATACCTTGTATACGCCGAATTCCACTCTGTGCTTCATTCCCATTGTATCGGAGCTTTTGCCTTCTTTTCCGCCCTCGCTGTTCACGCTTTTCGTGATCTGCATACTGATAATGTCAACCGGAGAAACGCTCTTTGCGATCCCGATCGAAACGGGGCCTCTTACTCCCACCGAAACTTCCGAACCCTTGAATGCAAATACCTGTCCAAAGCTTCTCACGTCGATCCACTGTTCGCAAGCTGCCTTTGCATAAGCGTCGCGGTCGGTCTTTTTTCCCTTGGAATACCGACTTACTTCGTCGCAGTTATCCGCTCTGCTTCTGAGACTGTCGCAGCCGTCGTCGCAGCGGTCGTCGGACTGGACAAAAACCTTTTCTCCCATGTCCTGAAGCCTGTTGCGGATCTTTCTTTTGATACACACATCGGATATTTCTCCGTACCCGTCATAATCCTCTCTCGGTCTGTTCCCGTTGAGCGGGTCGCCGTTGGGGTTGGCGTTTGAGGCGGTAAAAATTACCGCAAAGTCGATTTTGTTGGAAAGTGTGCTCATGATTTAGTCCTCCTCGTTGTCGGTGTCGTCTTTTTTGCTTCCGCTATAGATACTTTTCAGCTGACAGCTGTATGCGTGAAGATAAATGGGGTCAAGCCTTGTATTATCCGCAAAATCTTCGGGTGCGAACATATTCGTGATTGTATTGATCAAATTCGCGTAATAATTTTCCGAATAAGCCGATCTGTTCGTTTTATCAAGTTTTTCCAGATATGGGCTCAACCGCCTGCGGATCGTATCCCATGTGGTGCAGGGACGGTTAGCAAACGCTTCAAAATACCGTTTCGCATTGGTTGTGCGGCTTTCGCCTTTTCCAAATGTGCTGGATTCCGCGGCATCCGCCACGGCAAGCAGTCTGCCGTATAAGTAACTTCTGTCGGTGCTTTTTTCGTCAAGTGCCATTCCACACTCCTCCTTATTTTCAAGTTTTTCTTTTCTGATCATTCCGCAGGCAATTTCAAGCACATTCTGCCAGTTATACGAATTGCTGTATTTCAAAGGACAGGAAGCCTTATTCACGAGCGATCGAACAATGTCCTTCGGGATCCTTCGCCCCTCCGTAACACAGGGAACAAGCCGGCATATATAATCGGTTTGAAGCTTGGGATTGCCGCATTCAATGAAATTGCCTTGTTCTGTTCCAAAAGCGCAGCTGATGATATTCCGAAGCGAAAATGAGTTTACCGTATATTTGCGCAGCTTTTTATCATAGCGGAACCACGCCGTATCGCTGTGCCAGCTTTCAATGTTGTCCAGAAAATCCGAGCTTCGCAGCTCCGAGTAGATTCCGATCGAGAGCCGTCCCGTAGTGGCAGAATCCACGCCCATGACCATTGCCATGGAGTCCTTGTCCAGACCGTTCTTATAGCCGAATATCGACTTTTTCAGACGATCCCGGTACATGGGGTACGGGTCGGCATACTGCTCCTCCTCGTCATCATCAAACAGAAATCCGTCGGCGGGTTCCGTTATTTTCGGCAGCTCCCTCATTGCGCTTTCCCACACGATAAGGGTAAGAGAATTGATACTTATCCCTTGTTTTGCGATCAGCCATTTCAGGGCGTTGTGCATTTTCTGTGAGAAATCATGGCTGACCGAGATCGCCTGTTCCTTATTTTGAAAGCGTCCTCTGTATGCGAAACCGTCCTCGTCGTTTGCGGAGATCAACTTGCCCTTGTCTCCGGCATTGCGTATTTTCGACGGGTGCTTGTAGGTGACGGGGAGGACCTTTCCCGTCGCGTAGCAAAGCTGCTTCTCCTGCTCCAGCGAGGAATTATAGGCAATAAAGCTGTCGAAAAGGGAAGTGTCTTTCCAGGTACGGCTTTCGCACATGATGCCGCTGTAATTTATCCTGAATCGTACAAACGAACTTTCCTGCTCGATCCCCTCGATTTTTTCTCCGCTTTTCAGCATTCCCGATTCGTCCGTGATCAGCTTGCCACAAGAAATCAGATCGTCCACAATGCGTTTCTTTTCGAGGTACGTCAGAACAGTTCTTACCGCCTTGTGTGAATGTTCGGAATCAGCCCAGTTTTTCAACTGATCTATGTATGCGTTGAAACGTTTCACATTGTCCGAATTCTTGCCGCCGAAATATTTTCCGTAATCTCCCGCGATATAAACCAGTTTGTCCGCAAAGGGGTGGGGAGAAATTCCCGATGAACGCGCCGCCGAATCATTTGTGACGGGGATCACGGTTTCCGCGTCGTCTTTGATCACCCGCTCGGCTGTTACAAAATCTCCGTTTTCGTTCAGCGTTACTTCGATCTGCGCGTTCGCCGTGGAGTGTGAAAGGGGCAGCAGCAACGGACCATCGTCCGTTCTCCCGCAGTTTTTTTCATAAACGCTGTAAAGCTCGTTAGTCCAACTCAATTTCGTCGCCTCCTCCGAACTCGTCCGCGCCGATAAAATTGTCCTGCGTTCTGCCGAATGGCTTGATCTCCATTTCTCGTATGCAGCGCTTTATCGTACATTCCTCGGGACGGATAAAGTCGATCACGCCATTTTTCATCACAGGCTGCCAGAACCGCACTGTCATTTTTCCCTTATCCTCCGGACACACAGCTTCGTCGGCATAGGTAATGCCGTGGAGCATTAAAGCATACGGAATTTCGCCTTCATAGCAGCTCTTTCCCTCGTCGAAAACACAGGGTTCGACATATCCTTGACACTCCCTTGTACCGAGGTAGATGTCCCGCCGTCCGCCGCGCTCGATCATGCGTTTCGCAATGTTGTGATGCTTGTTTTCATTCCTGTCTCCCGCAAGCTCGGGACGGTTTTCGTTCCACTCGAAATGCGCCCTGACCTGATACTCCACATCGCATAAATAAGTGCAGTAGGCAAGATCGTTTCCGCCGCCGTATTTGATCGGCCTTACCCCCTTGCGGAGCGTGCGGATCGGGTTGACGACCCGTACGGCGTCTATGTACCAGATGAGTGTGGGCTTCCAGTAAATAGAGTGCAGTATTCCTTTCAAACTTTCATACGTCGGAATGGGGTAAGAAAATTTTTCTCCGCCCGTCCGCGTAAGAACGTCCGAAAACAAAGCATAGTCCGCCGTTACGGAAAATTCCACCGTATTGCGGTAAATCATTTTATCA
>CAYVZH010000030.1:0-32377 GCA_964456025.1 uncultured Ruminiclostridium sp. | reverse complement strand
ATATCGCCCATTTCAATATCGAGCAGGAGCAGATCACAAGAAACATCGGGATAATGGAACAGAAATTGCTCTGCTGAGTTGTATTCGCTTATAACCGTACAACCGTTCCATTCCGTCAGCATTTTTTTCAGAACATTAACTTGACGATTATCATCATCGCATATCGCGATTGTTATCATCTATCCTCACCTTCGTTTTTGCGTGACTATTGTTCTAATTATAGTAGATTGCCTCGAAAAAGTCAAGTTTCTTCGTTTGCATTCTTCTTTAATCAAGCGGTTTACTACTTTCTTTCTGCCCGCTGAATGACAACCGTAACGCTGCGCAAATCCGGCACGGGCTGTATAACGATGATAAACGACCACCTGTTTGAGGGAAGGTACAGCCCGAGGAATGCCTACGGAAAGAGGAAATTCCGCAATATCTATGCCGAAACGAGAAAAATGCGAGGAAAAGCTGGCAGCGATGATAGTGCAGATCAAGGCTGAAATTAAGGCGAAGAAAGAACGATTGAAAATGGTGAATGAATCGTTCAGTTTTGAAATTCGATAACGAAACGTTACTGACTATGTCAAAAACTGAGCCGCATAAAACAAAGAGTACGGCAGAACAAAAAATGCCCTAAAATAGGGCATCCTTTAATAATACTGTTTTCGGCACTCAAAAGGCATGTATAGGTCGTTTTGACATTTGCCTTTTGGTACATTGAAAACAGAGATTTCATCAACAATTCTTACAGAGGTTCATGTCAATATTAATATTTTTTCATAGCTTTGCATTTAGGATCACATACCTTACATACAGCACACGGTTCAATTGCTTCACCTTGTTTTGATTTTTTTATATAACTGCACTTCGGAATCCGTCCGTCTTTAATTGCGTCAATCCTGAATTTTATTAGCCTTTTCGCTAACTCAATTTGCTCTTCAGTTGGATTTGCTAAATCAAAACCGGTAAAAGCACATTTGCCGTCTATACACCTCCCGCATCCTTCATGCCCCGTACGCATTTTAACAAACTCCTGCATTGCTGCAGTTTCATTTAATAAAACGGGTTCTAAATATTCGTCATATTGAACGCATATACGAATATGCCAATTACCGTTTTCCGATTGGTTGATCGAACCCCACCGTTTTCCTTTATATTTACCGTTAATACTGATTTTATTATCTTTCAGCCACTCAAGAAATTCATTCATTACGATCGCTCCTTTTGTTGCATTGATCTATCCTATCTCTACAATTGAACTGTATTAAACAAAGAATACAGTCACACATAAAATCACCCGCCCTAAAACAGGGCATCCTTCAAAATTACCGTTTCGGTAGTTTTGAAGATGGGGTACGAAATGGTACTGTATAAAAATTAAAACCGCATCGCCCAGCCTAGAAAAGGCTTTACAATGCGGTTTGTGGTCGAGGCGACGGGATTCGAACCCACGGCCTCTGCGTCCCGAACGCAGCGCTCTACCAAACTGAGCCACGCCTCGAAAAATAAGCTTTACACACGGCTATCAAACATATTTTTAATACTGCTGCGTGAAACCTTGTCTATTATATCACGCGGCTTTTGTCTTGTCAAGTGTTTTTTGAAAAAAATTACTGTTGTAAATGCGGCAGTGAAATAAAAAGCAAAAAAATTCAAAAAACTATTGACAAATCGCGCGTACCGTGATATACTATTACAGTAATTTATAAACAGAAAGCAGATTTACTCTCACCCGTCGGCGCATTTCGCAGTCGGACGCGGTTGTTTATAAAATTCAGTTGCATGACGGTGTAATATGAATTTTTTAAGCGCGGGAGTTCCTTGCGCTTTTTGTTTTGGCTTTTTTCAGCCGTTCGGAGCGTTTTACCCCGGCGGTCATACGAAAGGGAGTGTGCATTATCAGCGCAAAAGAACTACTCATCAACGAGGAGATTCGCGATAAGGAAATTCGCGTAATCGGCGCGGACGGGGAACAGCTCGGCGTTATGCCGACGAAGGAGGCTTTGTCCCGCGCGGAGCAGGCCGATCTCGATCTGGTGATGATCGCGCCGCAGGGAACTCCTCCGGTCTGCCGTATTATGGATTACGGGAAATATCGTTTTGAGCAGTCCAAGCGGGAAAAGGAATCCAGAAAGAATCAGAAGCAGGCGGAGCTGAAAGAGATCCAGATGTCGCTGAACATCGACACGAACGATTTCAACACCAAGGTGAATCAGGCTTCAAAATTCCTCAAAAACGGCGATAAGGTTCGGATCAAGATCCGTTTTCGCCGCGCGCGGGAGCTTTCTCATATGAATCTCGGTGAGGATCTGATGAAGCGCTTTACCGAAGCCTGCGCCGAATTCGGCACTTCCGAAAAGCTGGCGAAGCTTGAGGGCAGGAATTATATGGCGATTCTTGCGCCGAAGGCAGCAGCGGCAGCGGCGAAAAAAGCAAAGGCGAGCGCCGGACAGCAGGCGGCGCAATCAAATAAGGAGGATTAAATACAATGGCAAAGAATAAGATGAAGACTCACAGCGGTGCGAAAAAGCGCTTTAAGTTTACGGCCACGGGTAAGATCAAGTATCAGCGCACAAACCGCCGTCACAGACTGACGCAGAAGGATACGAAGCGGAAAAGAGTCAACCGTGCGGCGGGCTACTGCGACAGCACGAACGTTGCGGAAGTAAGAGCGCTTATGCCTTACGCGAAGTAAGAGAAGGTTTCGGCGCGGTTCTTAATCGGATAGAACGCGGCAAATGTTCGTAACAGATATTTTATACTGTTTCACGGCCGAAATGTGCACAAAAATTCAAGCAAAATCTTGGATAAATGGATTTTGAGCAGAATCTTTGTCCGCACATTGGAAGTGAAATAGTATCGGGAACGTTTTTCGCAAACAGAAAGGAAGGGCTATAAAATGGCACGTATTAAAGGCGCATTAGCGACACGCAAAAGAAGAAATAAAACATTAAAGCTCGCGAAGGGTTATTGGGGCGGAAAGTCGAAGCTTTTTAAAACCGCGAAAGAAGCGGTCTGGAAGTCGGGACAGTACGCGTATATCAGCAGACGCTTAAAGAAGAGAGATTTCAGAAGACTCTGGATCACCAGAATCTCCGCGGCGTGCAAGCTGAACGGCATGAATTATTCCACGTTTATCAACGGACTGAAGAAGGCAAATATCGGCCTGAACCGTAAAATGCTTTCCGAAATCGCAATTAACGACGCGGCAGGCTTTACGGCGCTGTGCGAAAAGGCGAAAGCCGCTCTTTAAAATAATGGTATCACGCCTGCGCATACGGGCGTGATATTTTCTTGCGGAAGCGTTACCGCTTCGGCTTGTTCTTTTCGTTTCCGATCATCTCGTCGGGGTGCTTGTTAAAATACCAAAGGCAGTATAAAAGGGAAGCGAAGCCCGAGATCACGACCCCGGTCAGGAGGGTTCCCGCGCCGAACGCGGCGATTTCCGGCGCGGCTTCGTACAGCTCGCTCAGCCGTGACAGCGCGTCGGAAAACGAGATCTCGGCTGACGCGGCGAATGCCTTCGCGGTCGCGAGGAGCGCCGAAAAAACCGCGCAGAGCACTGAAAGGATCGGGCAGACGACTACGCCGAAGGCGTCGAGCTTTCGTGCGAGAAAGCGGTAATCCGAAAAAATGAGGAGCGTCGCGGCGGCGGCAAGCACATATCCGCTCAGCTCGGCGAATGTTCCGCCGATCCCGCTTTTGGAGCGAAGATCAAGGGACGCCATCGCGATAAAAGCCATGGCGGCCGCGCCAATCATCGCGCCGATCAGTCCCCGGATGCTTTTGAGGTCAAAGCCGAGCTTTATTTTTTCGGCGGTTTCCGTTTTTTCCTTTTGTACAGGCGATGCTCGTTCGGGAAGCTTTACGGGAGTACCGTCTATTCCGATCCCGGCGAGTGCGTCGATGATCCTGTCCGAAAACTCAAAAAGCGACGGGAGCCGCTCCTGCAAAAAAAGATCGCGGCGAAGTCGGATCTCGACCGAGCCGAGCTCGCACCGCTGTCCCAGGAGCGCGTTTTTCGGCAGGGCAGACGCCAAAGCGGAAATTTCGGAAAAAACGGCTTTCTCCTTTTTATACGGCTCCTTGGCATACACGGTGATGATATATTCCTCGTCCCGGTCGGATACGGCGATCCCATAGCCGCGCTTTTCGCCGTAGAGCGTCAGAAGCGCGGGGTCGTACCGAAATCCCGTATCGTTTTCGGCAAGAGATAATTCGGAGTATTTCATGAATGCGTTCTCTCTTTCTTCGGAAGGATTGTCCTTATTTTATCACAACGGAGGTGCGATGTCAAATGCTTCTTTCCTCGCGGAAAAACCCCGGGGTTTTAAAGTATCGCCGCTTGGTACGGGAACGGGCGTTCCGGGAGGAATGCGGCGAATTCCCGATCGAGGGCGCGCGCCTTTGTGGGGAAGCGCTGCGCTGCGGGCTTGTGCTGACTTCCTTTTTCGCGACCGAGACGGCAAAGGAAAAGTACGAAAAAAATTTTTTTGACATTTCCGAAAAAATCGCGCCATGCATGATTTCAGCGGACATTGCGGCTTATATTTCGGACACAAAATCGCCGCAGGGACTTTTTCTGACGGCAAAAACACTTGACAAAACGCCCGAATCGGGTAAAATAGAAAAAGACGGCAGATATTTGCTGCTGGACGGGTTACAGGATCCGGGGAACATCGGAACCATGCTCCGAACCTGTGACGCGTTCGGGTTCAGCGGCGTGATCCTTTCGCCCGACTGCGCCGATCTTTATTCGCCGAAAACAATCCGGAGCGCGATGGGCTCGCTGTTCCGGATTCCGGCGATCCGCGCGGAGCTTCCGGAGATGATCGAACGGCTGAAGCGGCTGGGATACCGCGTTTACGCCGCGACGCCGAACGAGGACGCCGTCCCGGTCACGAGCCTTTCGCTCGGAAAAAATACCGCCGTAATTATCGGGAACGAGGGAAACGGAATCTCCGGGGAGGTATATCGGGCGGCGGAACAGAGATTATATATACCGATAGAAAACGCGGAATCGCTGAACGCTTCCGCGGCCGCAGCCGTGCTCTGCTGGGAAATGTGCAGGGGAGACCGGTGAGAACATGTCTTTACAAGAAAACCGCACGCCTTTCTGTTAAAAATCGTACGATTTTCTTATGAAGACAAGTTCCGAGAAGAAACGTTCTGAGAAGGGAATGGTCATCGTTTGTCAAATTTAGTGATCGTAGAGTCGCCGACGAAGGTTAAAACCGTTAAAAAAATTTTAGGGCAGGATTACGAGGTTGTCGCCTCGGCGGGGCATATCCGCGACCTCCCGAAGTCGAAGTTCGGTGTGGACATTGAGCACGGCTTTCAGCCCTGCTATGAAAATAAAAGGGATAAGTCGGCGCTCATCAAAGAACTGAAGTCGCAGGCGAAGGACGCCGACGTCGTTTATCTCGCGACCGACCCCGACCGCGAGGGAGAGGCGATCTCGTGGCACCTGGCGAATGTTTTGAAGCTTGATGACCGCCGCGCTGTCCGCGTGACGTTCAGCGAGATCACCAAAACGGGGATCGAGAACGGCATGGCGAACCCGCGCAGTCTCGATATGGATCTGATCAACGCGCAGCAGGCGCGGCGGATCCTCGACCGGATCGTCGGCTATAAGCTTAGCCCGTTCCTTTGGAAAAAGGTTCGGCGCGGGCTTTCCGCGGGACGGGTACAGTCGGCGGTCGTCCGCCTGATCGTCGATCGGGAAAAGGAGATCGAAGCCTTTGAGAGCCAGGAGTACTGGAGCATTGACGCGAAGCTTCGCGGCGCGTCCTCCCGAAAGGCTTTTCCCGCGAAGCTTGCCGAAATTGACAAAAAAAAGGCGGAGCTTAATAATAAGGAAGAGACCGACGCGGTGCTCGAGCGGCTAAAGGACGCGGATTTTATCGTTTCCGCCATTAAAAAAAGCGTTCGCAAGAAACAGCCCGCACCCCCTTTTACGACATCTACCTTACAGCAGGAGGCGTCCCGCCGTCTTTCGTTCAACGCGCGCCGTACGATGAAGGCGGCGCAGGAGCTGTACGAGGGCGTGGACGTCGAGGGACAGGGTACGATCGGTCTGATCACGTATATGAGAACCGACAGCCTGCGCGTTTCGGAGGAAGCGCAGCGGGCGGCGGCAGCGCTGATCGAGCAGCGGTACGGAAAGGAATACCTTCCGCCGAAGCCGCGTGTTTATAAAGCAAAATCGAACGCGCAGGACGCGCATGAGGCGATCCGTCCTTCCGTTGTTTCGATCCTTCCCGAGGTCGCGAAAAAGACCCTGACCGGCGATCAGTATAAGCTGTACCGCCTGATCTGGGAGCGCTTTATGGCTAGCCAGATGGCGAACGCACTTCTCGACGCGGCGGCGATCGATATTGAAGCGGCGGGCTGCCTTTTTAAAGCGTCGGGCTTTACGGTTCGGTTCGACGGATTTACGAAGCTGTACGAGGAAAGCGCCGAGAACGCCTCCGACGAGGGCGGCGCGCTCCCGAAGCTTACCGAAAAGGAAAAGCTTACGGTATCGGAACTGAACGGAAATCAGCATTTTACCCAGCCGCCGCCCCGCTACAACGAGGCGAGCCTGATCAAGGCGATGGAGGAGTACGGGATCGGGCGTCCCTCGACCTACGCGCCGACGATCTCGACGATCCTCGATCGTCATTATGTCGAACGGGAACAGCGTCAGCTGAAGCCGACCCCGCTCGGGATCGTCATTACCGATCTGCTGAGCGAGCATTTCGAGCGGATTGTTGATACGAAATTTACCGCGCAGATGGAGCATGAGCTGGACGAGATCGAGGAGGGAAAGACCGAATGGGTAAAGGTTCTCGGCTCTTTCTATAACGACTTTGCGAAAACGCTCGAAAAAGCGGAAAAGGACATGGACGGGAAACGGGTAAAGATCCCGAACGAGCCGACCGATATTGTCTGCGAACAGTGCGGAAAGAAAATGCTGATCAAAATCGGGCCTTACGGAAAGTTTCTCGGCTGCGAGGGGTTCCCCGAATGTAAAAATACCAAAAAGATCGTAAGCGAAACGGGCGGGAAATGCCCGAAGTGCGGCTCGCGCATGCTCGCGAAGAAAAGCCGGAAGGGAAAGCCGTTCTTCGGCTGTGAGGATTATCAGAATTGCGGCTACATGACCTGGGATACGCCGGTCGCGGATCTCTGCCCGCAGTGCGGCTCGACCCTCTTTAAAAAGGTCGGGAAAAAGGGAAAGCTTTACTGCGCGAAGGAAGGCTGCGGCTATGAAACGGAAGCGCAGGAGACGGCGAACGAGACGGAGCAGAAGGAGTAATTTTGGAGAACATTACGGTGATCGGCGCGGGTCTTGCGGGAGTGGAGGCGGCTTACCGTCTCGCGAACCGCGGGGCAAGGGTGCTCCTTTACGAGATGAAGCCGAAAAAAATGACCCCTGCGCACCATTATGAGGGTTTCGCGGAGCTGGTTTGCAGCAATTCGCTGAAGGCTTCGCGGATCGGGAGCGCGGCGGGAATGCTGAAAGAGGAAATGCGGCTTCTCGGCTCTCTGGTGATCGAGGCGGCGGAAGCAACCTCGGTCGAGGCGGGCGGAGCGCTCGCGGTGAACCGGACGGATTTTTCGGATTACATTACCGAAAAAATTCGATCCCACCCGAATATCACGGTCGTTTCCGAGGAAATAACGCATTTCCCCGAAAGAAATACGATCATCGCGACGGGGCCGCTCACGAGCGATCCGTTCACGGCGGCGATCGAGGAAAAGCTCGGTGCTTCGCTCCGTTTCTACGACGCGGCGGCGCCGATCGTAACGGCGGAAAGTGTCGATCTGTCAAAGGCGTTTTACGCCTCCCGTTACGGGCGGGGTGAGGCGGATTACCTGAACTGCCCCTTTTCCAAAGAGGAATACGACGCTTTTTATGAGGAGCTGATCGCGGCGGAGACCGTACCGCTGAAAAATTTTGAGGATCTGACGGTATACGAGGGCTGTATGCCGGTCGAGGTACTTGCGAAGCGCGGTCGGGACAGCGTCCGCTACGGCTGTATGAAGCCGGTCGGGCTGACCGATCCGCATACGGGGAGCCGTCCTTACGCGGCGGTTCAGCTTCGGAAGGAGAACCGCGAGGGAACGCTCTATAATCTGGTCGGGTTTCAGACGAATCTGAAATTCGGCGAGCAAAAGCGGGTGTTCCGCATGATCCCGGGACTTGAAAACGCGGAATTTACGCGGTACGGCGTTATGCACCGGAATACGTTTTTAAACAGTCCGCGGCTGCTCGACGAGCGTTTTTGCCTGCGGGGGAGCGGCGGGATCTATTTCGCGGGACAGATGACGGGTGTCGAGGGATATACCGAAAGCGCGATGAGCGGGATCTTAGCGGCAGTCCATCTCCTTCGCTCGCTTTCGGGAAAGCCGCCGCTGTCTCTTCCCCTTACGTCTATGAGCGGCGCGCTGTCTCGTCATGTTTCCACCGAGACGGCGGATTTTCAGCCGATGGGCGCGAATATGGGACTGCTTCCGCCGCTTTCGGAACGGATCAGGGACAAACAGGAACGGTATGCCGCCATGGCAAGGCGGGGGCTGGAGGATTTTTGCGCCGTGATGTCGGAGGAGCTTGCGGCGGACGGGAAAGGAAAGGTTTCGGATGATGAAAATTGCGGTTGACGCGTTCGGCGGGGATCACGCGCCGGACGAAGTGATCAAGGGCGCGGCCGAGGCGGTTAAAAAACTCGGCGTAACGGTCATCCTGACGGGGGACGAGGCGCTGATCCATGAACGGTTTCGGGCGCTCGGGCTTTCGGAGGAAAATATCGAGATCGAGAACGCGAACGGCGTGATCCGGATCGAGGACAACCCGCTCGAGATCCGGAAATCCAAGGCGGACAGCTCCATGGGAACCGCGTTTCGGCTTGTCGCCGAGGGAAAAGCCGACGCCTTCGTAAGCGCGGGGAGTACGGCGGCGATCGTCGTTGGCGGGACGATGATCACGGGTCGGATCAAAGGGGTAAAGCGTCCCTCCCTGACGCCGATCATGCCGAGTATTAACGGGTATTACCTGCTGACCGACGGCGGCGCGAACGCGGAATGCCGCCCCGAAATGCTCCAGCAGTTCGCGGTAATGGGGAGCATTTACATGAATCGGGTCATGGGCGTTGCTTCGCCGCGCGTCGGGCTTCTGAATATCGGGACGGAGGACGAAAAGGGACGCGATCTTGAGCGCGAGACGAACGAGCTGCTGAAAAAAACGAATCTCAACTACGTCGGAAATACGGAGGCGAGAGAGGTTCCGCTCGGCGCGGTGGACGTGATCGTGACCGACGGATTTACGGGGAATATTTATCTGAAAACCGTCGAGGGCATGGGAAAGTTTATGAAAAAAGCGCTGAAGGAAACGATCTTCGGGAGCGGACTCGCGCGGATCGGCGCGGTATTCTCGCTCAAGGGAATCAAGGCGGTCTCAAAGCAGATGGATTACCGCGAGGTCGGCGGATCGCCGCTTCTCGGCGCGGCGCGTCCCGTTTTTAAGGCGCACGGGAGCAGCGACGCGGCGGCGTTTTACAACGCCATTCGCCAGGCGAGGGATTTTGTCGAGAAAAAGGTGAACGAGGAGATCGCGGCGGCGCTTTCCTCCGGCGTAAGCGGCGAAAAGGAGATGGTCTGAGTGGCGGAGCTTGAGGAGGCGATCGGTTATCGCTTTCGGCGGCGCGCTTATCTTGAGGAAGCGCTGACGCATTCCTCCTATGTCAACGGAAAGCACAACAGCAACGAACGGCTCGAATTCCTGGGCGACAGCGTTCTGTCCGTCGTGGTGTCGAAATATCTTTTTGAATCGCTCGACGTTCCCGAGGGGAAGCTTACGAAAATTCGCGCGAAGCTCGTCTGTGAGGACAGCCTGTACGAATTCGCGAAGCAGATCGACCTCGGCGCGCGGATCAAGCTCGGAAAGGGCGAGGAAAATACCGGCGGACGGGATCGGCGCTCGATCCTTGCGGACGCTTTCGAGGCGCTGATCGCGGCGATCTACCTCGACGGCGGGCTGGAGGAGGCGCGGACGTTCATTATGCGGTTTATCCCGCCGATCGAGGAGATCAAAAACGGACGGCTTATTTTCGGGGATTATAAGACCGTGCTCCAGGAGATCATTCAGCAGAATCCCGAGGAACGGATCGAATATGAAATCACGGGAGAACGCGGCGCGGCGCATCAGCGCGTTTTTACCGCGAACGTTCTTTTAAACGGTCAGACGATCGGAACGGGAAGCGGGAAAAGCAAAAAGGAAGCGGAACAGGCGGCGGCGAAGGAAGCGGTATCGCTGATGGGCTATGCGACAGACTAACCTGCCGGTTTTTATCCCGCACGCGGGCTGTACGCACCGCTGCTCCTTCTGCGATCAGCATGTGATCGGCGGGAGCGTCCGCCCGCCCTCTCCGGAGGAGGTTTCCGCGCTTCTGGCGGAGCAGCAGCCGGGGCTGGAGCGATCCGGGGCGGCGGCGCAGATCGCTTTTTTCGGGGGAAGCTTTACCGCGGTCGAACGTTCGTATATGACAGCGCTTCTGGAGACGGCGGGGTCGTTTGTCCGCCGTTTTCCGAAGCAGTATAACGGGATCCGCTGTTCGACCCGTCCCGACGCGGTTGATCCCGACATCGTCGGGATCTTAAAGGAATACGGCGTTACGGCGGTCGAGCTCGGCGCGCAGAGTATGTCGGACGAGGTGCTTCTCGCGAATCGGCGCGGTCATACGGCGGCGCAGGTCGTGCGGGCGGCGGAGCTTCTGAAGGAAAGCGGCTTCGAGCTGGGGCTTCAGATGATGACGGGGCTGTACCGCGATACGCGCGATCGATGCATCGGGACGGCGCGGGCGTTTCTTTCGATGAAATGCGATACGGTGCGGATCTATCCTACGGTTATTCTGAAGGGCACTTTTCTCGGCGAGCTTTACGAGCGCGGCGAGTATCAAAGCTTCGGCTTCGACGAGACAATTGATCTTTGCGCGGAGCTGCTGGAACTGTTTGACCGTGCGGGGATCCCCGTGATCCGGCTGGGGCTTCACGCTTCGCCGGAAGTCGAGGAAAAACGGATCGGCGGCGTGTATCACCCCGCTTTGCGCGAGCTTGTGGAGAGCCGCGTCTGCTATCAAAAAATAAAGGAAGAAATGGAAAAGCTCGGCGCCCGCCGCTTCTGTGTCTATGCCGATCGGCGAATGTTCAGCCGCATTATCGGACAGAATCGAGAAAACCGGGAAAAGCTCGGGCGGCTCGGCTTTACGTTTCAATTAAAGGAAGAAAACGGAACGCCGTTTCGGGTCGAAGCGGCAGAGTAAGAGGGATATGTACTTTAAAACACTGGAAATTCAGGGCTTTAAGTCGTTTGCGGATAAAACGGTGCTGAATTTTGACACGAAAATGACCGCGATCGTCGGAAGCAACGGAAACGGAAAAAGCAATATCAGCGACGCGCTGCGCTGGGTCATGGGGGAGCAGGGCGCGAAGACGCTGCGCGGCGATAAAATGGAGGACGTTATTTTTCACGGTACCGTTTCGCGCAGGCAGATGGGCTTCGCGAAGGTTGCGCTCTCGATCGACAACACCGACCGCGCGCTCCCCGTTGATACGGACGAGGTCGTTATTACGCGGAAGCTCTACCGTACCGGCGAAAGCGAATATCTCATCAACGGCGAAAAGTCGCGCCTTCGGGATATTCAGGAACTTCTGCTCGGGACGGGTCTCGGGCGGGACGGCTATTCCATTATCGGACAGGGACGCGTCGCCGAGATCGTAAACGCGAAAGGACCGCAGCGCCGCGAAATTTTTGAGGAAGCGGCGGGCGTGTCGAAATTTCTCCACAAAAAGGCGGAGGCGGAGCGGGAGCTTTCGCGCTCCGAGGAAAACCTGCTTCGGTTAAAGGATATTGAGGTCAGCTTACAGGAGCGCCTCCCGACCCTCGAAAAGCAGTCGAAAAAGGCGCGGCGGGCGAAGCTTCTGTTAGAAGAGGAAAAAACGATCGAAATTTCGGTCACGGCGGCGGAGTTGGATCAGCTTCGGAAAAACCTGACCGAGACGGAAAACGCAATTCTCGTCAATCAGGGGGAATGCGAGCATTTTGACCGCGAGATCGGCGAGCTTGAGGAGGAAAACGACCGCCTTTCGATCGCGAAGGGGCAGTTTTCCGCAAGGCTTGACGAGCTTCGGCAGCGGGGAGACCGCGCGAAGGACGAAATGGCGGGAACCGATAAGGAGATCGCCGTTCTGGAAAACGAGATCCGCCATAACGAGGCGAGGACGGAGGAAATTTTAAGGCGGATTGAGGACGGAAAAAAGTCGGCGGCCGAATTTGACGAACAGATCGCGCGGCTTGAGGAAGAAATTGCTGCCGCGAGGAAGTCGGCTGAGGAATGCGAAGCGGAAATGGAACGCCTTCGCGGAGAGATCACCGCTTCGATCGAGGAAAATAAGGGGCTGAGCGAGGAGCATAAAGCGCTCGACGAAAAAACGGCCGCGCTTTACGCACGACTGACCGAAGCGAAGCTTACCGTTCAGCAGGCGGAGCAGATCATTCAGAATTTAAACGAGCAGTTTTCCGCCGACGAGGAACGCGTGCGCAGTCAGGAAAAAACGGCGGCGGAGTATCGGGAAAAGCGGAAAACGATAAGCGCCGAGTTGGAAACGCTTCGGGAGGAAATGTCCGATCTTGAAAACCGACTGAACGGCTATGAAAAGCTGTTCGGCGGGAAGCGGGAGCGGCTTTCGGCGAAACAGGCGGAATTTGAGCAGCTTCGCGGAAATTACGACCGGAAAAGGCAGCGGCTCGAGGTGCTTTCCGATGTTGAAAAAAACATGGTCGGGTATTTTTCGAGCGTAAAATCGGTCGTACAGGCGGCGAAGGTCGGAAAACTCAGCGGGATCCGCGGGACGGTCGCGGACATTCTCTCGGTCGATAAAAAGTACGCGGTCGCGATCGAGACCGCGCTCGGAAACGCGCTTCAGAATATCATTGTGGACAACGAGGAAACGGCGAAGCGCTGTATTCGTTATTTGAAGGAAACAAACGGCGGAAGAGCGACCTTCTACCCCCTGACCTCGGTGAAGGGCACGGAGCTGAACCAGAGCGGTCTTTCCGATGAGGAGGGCTTCGAGGGGCTCGGCTCGGAGCTGGTTCGCTGCGAGGAAGAATATCTCGGGATCATTCGCTCGGTTCTCGGAAAAACGGCGATCACCGACGACATCAATACGGCGACGCGGATCGCGAAAAAGTACGGCTACCGTTTTCGGATCATTACGCTCGACGGACAGATCGTGAACGCGGGCGGCTCGTTTACGGGCGGCTCGGTCAAGGAAACGAGCGGAATCATTTCCCGAAAGCAGGAGATCGACACGCTTACCGCCGAGACGACGAAGCTGCGCGATACCATTCAGCTTTCGCGCGGGAGCTTGGCGGAGCTTGAGGCGGAGGTTCGGAAGACCGAGCTTGAGATCGAGGGATATAAGGAGCGGCTTCTGGAATTGAAGCAGGAGGAGGTCCGCCTGACCGCCGAGCTTGGCGGCGTAAAGGATCTGATCCTGCAATGCGAGGAGCAGCAGGAAAACGCCGAGCTTGTCATTGACCGAAGCAGAAAACAGCTCGCGCAGCAGCGGGAGCTGATCGAGGAATCCTCGAAAAAGCAGAAGGAGCTGGAAGCGAGTATCGCGGAAAACGAGAAAAAGCTGGAAAGCTCCGGCGCGCGGCTGGAAAAAGCGGACAGTGAGCGCGGAAAAATTTCGGATCGGATCGGAGAGATGAACTTAAAGCGTCTTTCCTTTGAAAAGGACGCGGAGCGGCTTTCGGCGGAGAAGGAAAATGTTCGGGCCGCGAAAAACGCCGCGGGAGAGGACGAGGAAAAGAGCCTTGCCGAGATCGAGACGCTCCGGGAGAACAGCGAGCGGCTTCGGGAAGAGATTTCCGAAAAGCATGAGAAGATCGAGGCGGCGCAGAAGTCGCTCGGAGAGAACGACGGGTCGATCCGCGAGCTGATCCGGAAGGAAAACGAGTGCGAGCGCCGCATGGCGGAGGTATTACGGGAGATCCGCGAAAAGGCGGACGATAAAACGAAGTTTTCCGCCGCGCTCGCGGTCGCCGTCGAGAAAAAGGCGTCGATCGAGCGCGAGGATGAAAAGCTCCGCGCGACCCTTTGGGACAAGTACGAGCTGACCGTGACCGAGGCAAAGGCGCAGGCGCAGAAGCTCGAAAACCTTTCCGAGGCGCAGCGGCAGCTTCAGGAACTTCGGCGGAAGATCGCCGCGCTCGGAAACGTGAATTTTGCGGCGATCGAGGAATACGACGAGGTTCGGGCGAAATACGATGAGCTTTCGGGACAGCTTCGGGACGTGGAGCAGTCAAAGCGGGAGCTTGAAAAGCTGATCTCGGCGCTTACGGCGGATATTAAGGCGAAGTTTCTCGCAAGTTTTCAGGACATCAACGAGAAATTCAGCGCGATTTTCCGCGAGGTTTTCGGCGGTGGGGAAGCGCATCTGGAGCTTATGGAGCCGGAGGACATTCTCGGGAGCGGGATCGAGATTTTCGCCGCGCCGCCCGGAAAGCTGATCAAGAATCTGATCTCGCTTTCGGGCGGGGAACAGACCATGGTCGCGATCACGATCTATTTCGCAATCCTTCTTCACCGCCCGACGCCGTTCTGTATGCTCGACGAGGTAGACGCCGCGCTTGACGAGGTGAACGTGATGAAATACATAACCTATTTAAAACGGTTTTGTACACGCACACAGCTGATGGTCATCACACACCGGCGCGGAACGATCGAGGGGTGTGACGTGCTTTACGGCGTTTATATGCAGGAAAAGGGCGTGTCGAAGCTGCTGCATCAGGAGCTGATCGACGATCTGGAGCTTGAGCTTGACTAATACTAATTTCCGTCTAAAAGCGTAGTTAAAAAATCTGCACAAAAATCATATACGCAAATTTTTGCTTGATTTTTTAAACGCTTTTTAGACAGAAATTAGTATAAGAACCAGAGAAAGGACGATTATGGGATTTTTTGATAAGCTGAAGGAAGGGCTGAAAAAAACGAAGGACGGCTTTGTTTCCAAGGTGGAAACGCTCGTAAATTCCTTTACGAAGATCGACGAGGAGTTTTTCGAGGAGCTGGAGGAAACGCTGATCCTTTCGGACATCGGCGCCGCGACCTCCGCTTCGGTCTGTGATCGGCTCCGCACCGAGGTGAAGCGGACGGGCGCTACCGATCCGGCCGAGGTAAAGGCACTTTTAAAGGAAATTATCGCCGAGCTTTTAAGCGGCGGGAACGAGCTTGATCTTTCGACGAAGCCGGCGGTTCTTCTCGTGATCGGCGTGAACGGAGCGGGAAAAACGACGACGATCGGAAAGCTTGCGGCGAATTTTAAAAACGACGGGAAAAAGGTTCTGGTCGCGGCGGCGGATACCTTCCGCGCGGCGGCGATCGAGCAGCTGAACGTCTGGACGGAGCGCGCGGGGGTCGATCTGATCCGCCACGCGGAGGGGAGCGATCCCGCCGCCGTTGTGTTCGATGCCTGCTCCGCGGCAAAGGCGCGGGGAGCGGACGTTCTCCTGATCGACACGGCGGGAAGGCTGCACAATAAGAAAAACCTGATGGAGGAGTTAAAGAAGATTTCCCGGATCATTACGACCCAACTCCCCGATTCGGGGCATGAAACGCTTCTGGTGTTGGACGCGACGACGGGACAGAACGCTGTGAATCAGGCGCGGCTGTTCCGCGAGGTCTGCGATATTACGGGGATTGTTCTCACAAAGCTGGATGGGACGGCGAAGGGCGGCATTATCCTCCCGATCAAAAACGAGCTTGGGATCCCGGTAAAATTTGTCGGGGTCGGGGAAAAGATCGACGATCTCCAGCCGTTTATCCCGAAGGACTATGCGGATATTTTGTTTTCGGACGAGAAAGAATAGAGGTGTTTTATACCTGCCTTCGGCTCACTTTTGACCGAAAGCCGGTATGAAACGGCAGAAAGGAAAAGTCAACGGTATGAAGCTTGTGGTTGCGACAAACAATCAGGGAAAGGTGCGGGAGCTGAAGCGAATGCTTTCGCCGCTCGGCTTTGAGCCGGTCTCTCTGAAGGACGAAGAGATCCGGATCGACGTCGTGGAGGACGGCGAGACCTTCGCGGAAAATGCCCATAAAAAAGCGGAAGCGGTCTATCGGCTGTGTCATTGCCCCGTGATCGCCGATGACAGCGGGCTTGAGGTGGACTTTCTCGGCGGCGCGCCGGGGATCTATTCCGCCCGCTACGCGGGAGAGGACGCGACCGATCGGGAACGGTGCGAAAAAATTCTGTCCGAGCTGGACGGCGTGGACGAGGGGCTTCGCTCCGCGCGGTTCGTCTGTGCGCTGTACTGTATCCTCGATGACGAGACGGAATATTCCGTTCTCGGAACGCTGGAGGGACGGATCGGTGAGGAGCCGCGCGGCGAGAACGGATTCGGTTATGACCCGATTTTTTATGTGGAGGACGAGAGCCTGGCGGAGATCGGAGAGGAAAGGAAAAATCGGATCAGTCACCGCGCCAATGCCATAAAAGCGCTCATGAAGATTTTAGCGGAAAGGGACAGCGAATGACAGGAAAGGAAAGAGCAAGGCTCAGAGCGATCGCGAACGCCTACGAAACGATCCTTTTAGTCGGAAAAAACGGGATCACGCCCGAGCTTACGAAGCAGGCGGACGACGCGCTTGAAAAAAGGGAAATGATCAAAGGGCGGGTGCACGAGACCTGTGCCATGAACGCGAGGGAGGTTTGCGAAAGCCTGTGCGGGTCGCTTCGCGCCGAACCGATTCAGGTGATCGGGACGAGATTCGTGATCTATCGGAAAAATCCCGATCCGAAGAAAAGGGTGATCGTACTCGATGAATAAGGTTGGAATTTTCGGGGGAGCGTTTAACCCGATCCATAACGGACACACCGCACTGGTAAGAGCCGCGTCGGAGGCGCTGAAGCTTCGCGAAACGCTGATTATCCCGACGGCGGTTTCCCCCCATAAGAAAAGCGAGGGCGCTTCGTTTGAGGAGCGAATGGAGATGTGCGGGATCGTTTTCGGCGGGGAAGCGGGGTATACCGTTTCGGATATTGAACAAAAGCTCGGTGCGCCGAACTATACGATCCATACCGTCCGTGCCCTGAAGGAAATTTATCCGAAGGATACCGAATTTTATCTGATCCTCGGTGGTGATATGCTTTTTTATTTTGAGCATTGGTACCGGAACGAGGCGCTGCGGAAGGAGTGCCGGGTCGTTGCCGCGGCGCGGGAAAACGACAGCTATACCGATCTTGTCGAATGCGCGAACGAGCTGGGCAGGGTGAAGGTGCTGAATCTTCCCGTGATCGAGGTATCCTCCTCCGAGATCCGCGACAAGATAAGAAGGGGAGAAAGCACGGCGGGCTTGCTCGACGAACGCGTACGCGCTTACATCGACGAAAGGGGGCTGTACCGTGACGGCGGAGCAGAAGGAATATAAAGCGCTGATGAAATCCATGCTCAGTAAAAAGCGCTATACGCACTGCTGCAACGTGGCGCAGATGTGCGAAAAGCTTGCGCAGCTCAACGGCTTCGACCCCGAAAAGGCGTATACGGCGGGGCTTCTTCACGATATTCAGAAGGAGGCCGATCCCGAAACGATGAAGCGCGAGGTCTTGATGAGCGGCTTTGAGGTCGATCCTGTCGAGCTTGAAACTCGCCCGCTTTGGCACGCGATCGCAAGCGCGTATTACTGCCGTTTCGAGCTGAAGATCACGGACGGCGACCTGCTGAACGCGGTCCGGTTCCATACGGTGGGGCGCGCGCATATGACGACGCTCGAAAAGATCGTTTATCTCGGCGATCTCGTTTCGGCGGACCGCGATTTCAAGGACGTGGAAAAATATCGGAAGCTGGTGCTGGAGGATCTCGACAACGCGATGTTTCACGCGATGAGATGGTCGATCCGAAGCACGCTCGAAAAGGACGGAAAGATTCCCGTTTCGTCGCTGGATGCGTACAATTATTACCGGGATTTTGCGAAAGAAAAGGAGCATTGATATGACGGATATGGAAGTGGTAAGGGCGGCCGTTTGCGCGCTCGACGATAAGAAGGCGGGAAAGATCCGCGTGATAAAAATCGGCGATCTTACGATTCTGGCGAATTATTTCGTGATCGCCGAGGGTACAAGCACAACGCAGGTCAAGGCAATGGCGGACGAGGTGGAGTTTAAGCTCGGCGAGCTTGGCGTCCGTCCGAAAAGCGTTTCGGGGATCCGGGGCGCGACCTGGGTGACGCTCGATTATATCGACGTTGTCGTTCACGCGTTTTATAAGGAAACCCGCGAGTTTTACGATCTCGAGCGCCTTTGGCAGGACGGGGAAGAAATAAATATTGAAGAATTTTTAAAATAAGTATTGACAAATCGTGGAAGTCATAGTATAATATGAAATGAGCAATTGTTGTTCGCTACTAGTTATTTTCACTTGTAGATAACCTGTGCCGTAAGGCAAAGGAGGGATATAGATGGCGGAAATTCGTCTTGGAAAAAACGAATCCTTAGATACCGCGTTAAAGCGGTTCAAGCGTTCGTGTGCAAGAGACGGCGTTTTAGCTGAGGTTCGTAAAAGAGAACATTACGAAAAGCCTTCGGTAAAGCGTAAGAAGAAGTCCGAAGCGGCTCGCAAGCGCAAGTTTAAGTAAGGGGCTGAGTCCGTGTTTTCGGCGGGGGGAAAGAACGGCTGAAGGAAGCGACCTTCCGGAAAGCGGAAAACGAAAAGAGAAGAATCTGTCCGTAAGATCGGTGGATCGCCGAGTGAGTGCGATGATTCGGTATGGGTAGATTTCGGGCGGACCGGCTGTGTCCGCCCGTTTTATTTTCTCGGAATACTGTCCGTGAAAATAGAGGGATTGATGGGAAGGGAGCGTCGGTCACCGTGGCGATTTTTAAGCCGACTTATTGGATCAAAAGCGTACTGACGATCGACGGGGCGTTTTTGAGAGAGAACGGGATCGACGCGCTGATCCTCGATCTGGACAACACCCTTTCCATGCACGGCAATCCCGCGGCGGAAGCCGGGATCCCCGAATGGCTCGACGAAATGCGGGCGCTCCATGTGCCGATGATGGTCGTGTCCAATAATGTAAAGCGCCGCGTCGCGCCTTTAGCGGCAAAGCTCGGACTGGAATTCGTATCCTCGGGCGCGAAGCCGCTGACCTTCGGGATCAAAAAAGCGATCCGCCGCCTCGGCGTATCTCCCGATCGGGTCGCCGTGGTCGGAGATCAGATTTTTACGGATATTATGGGCGGAAATTTTGCGCGTGTCAAAACGATCCTTGTCGAGCCGTTTCATCTGGAAAAAGGAATTCTTTTTAAGGTGAAGCGCGCCGCCGAGGGAGTTGTTTTTCATCGGGATTTCGGCAGGTTGAAATAAAGAGAAACGGCACAGCCGGAAAAGAAAGGAATGCTTATGATCACATTCGGACCGGGAGGAAATTCCGAGAGCTTTGGAAAGCGGAAATTCCCCGAGGAACTTCCCGATTATCTGCGCTCATTCGGGCTGAACGGCTACGAAATCGAGTGCGGACGGGGCGTCAGAATCTCGGAGAAAACCTACGCCCTGCTCCCCGAGCTTGCACAAAAAAACAACATCACGCTGACGCTCCATTCGCCGTACTTTATCTCGCTTTCGAGCGAAAATGAGGAAACGCGTCTCAAAAGCGTTTCGTACTTACTGGAGAGCGCGCAGGCGGCGCAGAAGCTCGGCGCGCGGAAGATCGTCGTCCATTCCGGTTCCTGCGCGAAAATGGCGCGCGAAACGGCGCTTTCCCTCGCGCGGGACACCTTATCGCGGGCGCAGGCGGTGCTGGACGAAAACGGACTTTCGGAGATCGTGCTTTGCCCCGAAACAATGGGGAAGATCAATCAGCTCGGGACGCTTTCGGAGGTGCTGGAGCTTTGTAAAACGGACGAGCGTTTTCTGCCCTGCGTTGATTTCGGCCACCTGAACGCGCGGACGCTTGGCGGGATCAAAACGCAGGCGGATTACGCCGCGATTCTCGACGAGATCGAGGACAAGCTTGGGTTTGAGCGGCTGAAAAAAATGCACGTGCATTTCAGTAAAATTCAATACACGGCGGGCGGGGAGAAATGTCACCTGACCTTTGCCGATGAGGAATTCGGACCGCAGTACGAGCCGCTGATGGAGCTGTTCGTGAAGCGGGGGCTGGAGCCCTCGGTCATTTCCGAAAGCGCGGGAACGCAGGCGGAGGACGCGGCGGCGATGAAAAAATCCTATGAAGGGTTTTTGAAGTGAATTTCGGGAGGTTCGGCGTATGAAGGTGTTGCTGGTGAATTGCAGTCCCGTAAAAAATGGCGCGACGGCGGAGATCATAAAGACGGTTCGTGCTGTTCTGGAAACGGAGCATGAGATCCGAAGCATTTGCATTGACGATTATGACATTCGGTTCTGTAAGGGCTGCCGAAGCTGTCATAAAACGGCGGAGTGCGTTCAGAAGGACGATGTGCCGAAGATCATGGCAGAGTACGAGTGGGCGGATCTGATCGTCTCGGTTTCTCCGTCCTACTGGGCGGATATTCCGGGACAGTTCAAGGCGTTTATCGACCGCTGTACGCCGTGGTGCGACACCCACGAGCCGCACGCCTCGATCGGCGGCGGAAGAAAGGGATACACGGTCGCGCTGCGCACGGGTCCGAGTATGCGGGAATGCGACCGAATCATTCAAAGTATCGAGCATTTTTACGGACATCTGAAAA
Source organism: uncultured Ruminiclostridium sp. (assembly GCA_964456025.1). Classification (GTDB taxonomy): domain Bacteria; phylum Bacillota; class Clostridia; order Oscillospirales; family Ruminococcaceae; genus Ruminiclostridium_E. The sequence continues at coordinate 11,632 of CAYVZH010000030.1, read as the reverse complement.
TCGTGCCAAGCGGCAGTCTGGGGCTTTGCTCCGTCGAATACAAAGAGGCTGTGGAAGGCAGAAAAGCGGAGATCGAGGAATTCTGTCATAAAATCCTCGAAGAGAATCGCAGCCGATCAAACGGAAAGGAAGAATCAATTTGAAGCTTTATATTGTAAACGGGCCGAATCTCGACCTGCTCGGAAAGCGGGAGCCGGAAATTTACGGCTCGGACACGCTCGAGAGCATTAACGCGGAGCTTTCGGAGTACTGCGCAAAGATCGGCGTTACCCCCGAATTTTATCAGTCCAATTCGGAGGGCGGGCTGGTCGATATTCTGCACAGCGCGCGGGAAAACGCGGACGGGATCGTCTTAAACGCGGGTGCGTACACGCATTACAGCATTGCGATCCGGGACGCGATCGCCGCGTCCGACCTGCCCTGCGTCGAGGTGCATTTGTCGAATGTTCATAAGCGTGAGGAATTTCGACATCATTCGGTGCTTTCCGCGGTCTGCGCGGGCGTGATCTGCGGCTTCGGGAAGGACGTGTACCGTCTCGCTGTCTCGGCGCTTGCGGAAAGCCAAGTGCGCAAAAGTTAAAAAAGGATAAAGGAATATTTTATGTTTACGACAGAACGGATCGCCGCGGAGCTGAAGGACGAGCGCCACGCGGCATTTATCACAAGCACCGTTTCGCGGCAGTACGCGGCGGGGTTTCATTCCTCGGCGGGCGTTGTTTTCATTACCAAGAGAAAAAGCAGCTTCCTGATCGACGCCCGATATTTTGAAAAGGCGGAGCAGGAGGCGAAGGGCTGTGAGGTTCTGCTCCTGACCGATCTGCGGAAGCAGCTTTACGCTCTGATTGAGGAGCAGGGGATCGAGGTTATCTCGATTGAAAGCAAGACGGTCACGGTCAGCGAGCTGGACGACTATAAAAAGCTGTTCAATGCGCTTACCGTCGATTCCTCGCCGTGGCTTTCGACGCTTCTCGAACGAATGAGAATGATCAAGTCCGACGAGGAGATCGCGAAGATCGAGGCGGCGCAGCGGATCGCGGAAGCGGCGTTCTCAAAGCTCATTACCTCGATCCGCGTCGGCATGACCGAAAAACAGGTGGCTTCCGTACTGGATTTTTATATGCGCGATCTCGGCGCGGACGCGATCTCCTTTGATACGATTGCCGCCTCGGGGGTGAATTCCGCCTGCCCGCATGCCGTGCCGACCGATAAGCCTCTGCAAAACGGGGAGTTCTTAACGCTCGATTTCGGCGCTGTCGTCGGGGGGTACCATTCCGATATGACGAGAACGGTCGTGATCGGAAAGCCCGACGAGGAGATGAAAAACGTTTATAACGCCGTCTGGGGGGCAAATACCGACGCGCTGAAGGCGGTGCGCGCCGATATTACGGGGAAGCTTCTTGAAAACGTCGCGCGGAGCACGCTCGACGCCTGGGGCTATGAAAAATATTTTACGCACGGGCTCGGCCACGGCGTGGGACTGGAGATCCACGAGGCGCCCGCGGTTTCGGTAAGAAGTCCGTTTACGCTTCACGAGGGCATGGTAATCACGATTGAGCCGGGCGTTTATATCCCGCATAAATACGGCGTCCGGATCGAGGATATGGTCGTTGTGACGACGAACGGCTGTTTGAATCTGACGAAAACACCGAAAACACTGATCTATATTTGATATTTTTGAAAAAATGTCATAAAAATTCCCGAAAGGTCTTGCAATTTTTTATAAAATCGTGTAAAATGTAAGAGATGTTTTATGGGAAATCGGATATACTAAGACAGGGCTGCCGTTAAGCGGCTTGCTCTTAAAGGAAAGGAAAGGCAGTATCTATGATTACAGCAGGTGATTTCAGAAACGGCATGACGTTTGAAGAGGACGGAAGCGTAATGCAGGTGATCGAGTTCCAGCACGTGAAGCCCGGAAAGGGCGCGGCGTTCGTCAGAACCAAGACGAAGAACGTGATCACGGGCGCGGTTGTCGAAAAATCCTATAACCCTACCGCGAAATTCCCGACCGCCTTTATCGAGCGGAAGGATATGGAATATACCTATAGCGACGGATCGCTTTACCACTTTATGGACAGCGAGACTTACGAGGACGTTCCGATCAATGCGGCGGATCTCGGGGACAGCTTTAAGTTTGTAAAGGAAAATATGGTTTGTAAGGTTCTTTCCTATAAAGGAAAGGTATTCGGCGTAGAGCCTCCGAACTTTGTGGAGCTTGAAGTAACCGAGACTGATCCCGGCTTTAAGGGCGATACCGCGACCAACGCGACGAAGCCCGCGACCCTTGAAACGGGTGCGCAGATCCGCGTTCCGCTCTTTATCGACGTCGGTGAGGTGATCCGTATCGATACCCGCACGGGCGAGTACATGGAGCGCGCCGGAAAGTAATTTGCCTTGGGATTTTCGGAAAGAGTGCGGATTCGGCTTTCTGATTCCGATCGGAAGGCGGCGCTTCTCCGAAAGAAAGGAAGGATAAAAATGGCTATGTCGATTGCCGAAAAGGTTTCTTATATCAAAGGGCTTGCCGAGGGCATGAAGCTTGACGAAAGCACAAACGAGGGAAAGGTGATCCACGCGATTCTTGACGTTCTGGGCGACATCGCGGTCAATATCGAGGATATTGATTCCGATCTCGGAGATGTGAGCGATGTGGTGTCCGACCTTGAGGACAGCATTTGCGAGCTTGAGGACGAGGTTTACGGCTCTTATGACGACGAGGAAGACGAGGATTACGACGAGGACGACATGTATGAAATTACTTGTCCGAACTGCGGAAACTCGATCACGGCGGATTTTGACGTGATCTCTTCCGGTTCGCTCGATTGTCCGAACTGCGGCGAGCGCCTTGAATTCGACTTAAAGGCTCTCGACGAAGACGAGGACGAATAAGATCGGATTTTACGGGTGAAAGCCCGTTTGATCAAATAAATTTTATGTTTCAGGGCGGAGTGAAAGTCTCCACCGGTGGTAAAGTCCACGCGCCCGATACGTTTTTTTGATAAAGGTACCAACAAAATTCCCGCATTGGGGTTCGGCCTTTGCTTGGATTTTGTGCGTTTTTGATCGAAAAGAGGTGTTACGGCATGATTCGGTGAAATTCCGAAACCGACGGTATAGTCCGGATGAAAGAAACATGGCGGTTTTGCGTTTACGCCCTGACTGTTTATACTGTTTTACGACCTGAATGTGTACAAAAATTCAAGCAAAATCTTCGGTATATGGATTTTGCGCAGAATTTTTGTTTACACATTGGGAGTGAAATAGTATAACGGTCGGGGCTTTTTATTTGATGAAACCGTATCCCGCCCTGCGGAAAGGAACCATGTTTGAAAAATCTATGATTTTTCAAACCCGTCGTTTGTGCCTCGGCAAATCCTCTCGGCACAAACTTCCTCCATTGGAAAGGAATGATTATAATTATGGCAAACAAGAAAATCCGCTTTTTGACCGTTACCGCGATCCTGTCGGCGCTCGCGGCGGTACTCCAGTTTCTGGAGTTTCCGATTCCGTTTCTGATCCCGACGTTCGTGAAATTCGATTTTTCCGATCTGCCCGCGCTGATCGCGGCGTTTCTGGTATCGCCGCTCTCGGGTGCCGCAATCTGCGTCGTGAAAAATTTTGTTCATTTGCTGGTTACGCAGTCGGCGGGGATCGGCGAGCTTGCGAATCTGCTGATCGGCGTTTGTATGGTGATCCCGGCGGGACTGATCTACCGTCGGAAGCCGACGCGCGGCTCGGCGCTGATCGGTTGTGCGGTCGGATCGATTTCGGCGGCGGTTCTGAGCATTTTTGTGAATTATTACATAAGCTATCCATTTTATATGAAGCTTATGCCGCTGGAGGTGATTCTCGATCTTTATCGGGAACTGAACGGCGGGGTAGGGACGCTCTGGGACGCTTTGATCTGGTTTAACGCGCCGTTTACGCTGCTGAAATTTGCGATCGTTTCCGCAATCACCTTCGCGGTTTACAAGCCGCTTTCCAACGCGGTAAAAAGGATCTGGCAGACAGGGGAACAGGCTTAATAAAAAACGGAAGCATTTCATTTTGAAATGCTTCCGTTTTTTATGGAATTATTGAGGCGGGAGGGAAAGAAATTCTCGTGCCATGCAAATAGATCGGGTAAAATCTGTTCGTGCAAAATCGGTGGTGTCGATCTCCTCCACCGCTCCGCCAACGTCGAACCCGTCCATGTTGCGGCACCATTGCTCAAATTCCCCGACGGTCGGTAGGGTAAACCTCGTATTTGCCTTTCCGCGCTCCGCGGAACCTTCGCGGGTGAGGAACCTTTGATACAGCACTTCGATGTCTCCGACGAATCGGAAGGTGAGGACACGATAGCCGTATTTCTCGATCAGCGCGCGGATCGTGCCCGCCTCGTCGGTTTTCTTGATCCCCGCGGGAAGAAAATTCCCCTCGATCATCAGCGGAAATCCCGCTTCCATCAGCCGTTCCGCCGTATACATCATCGCGTCAAAGGTCACAGCGGAAAATTGACTGCTTACCGCTTGGTCTTCGATCGGAACGCCTGCACACAAAGCCATTTTAAAGGTATCTTTCACAAAGCAGGGCAGTCCCAGTTCTTTTGCCGACTGCCGCGCGAAGGTGGATTTTCCCGCGGCAAGGTAGCCCTGTATGATAATAATTTTTTTGTTCATTTTTCCTCCTGCGATATTTGAAATATTAGTGAATTAAGCCTTTACATCAAGCGCGTCGCGGTTTTGGAATGTCCCGTCCTTTAACTGCTGTTCAAGCCGCTTCATCTTTTCGGCTCTTACATCGCCGCTGATCTCGGCTTCCATTTCCTTTGCCTGCGGGATCACGCGGGTGTTGTTTCGTATGGCTTCGGAAAAGGCGGCTTCAACGCTTGAAATACTGTTGTTTCTCGCGGAACTTGCGGAAGCGGCGGTCGATCCCGCGGCCTTCTTCGCCGTCAACTCTTCTCCGTATTGCCCGTTTGTTTTCACAAGGGAGGCATCGATCGACTCTCTCGTAACGCTGTCCAGAATGCGCGGATCAAAGGGATCCCCCGGCTTCCAGTCCGGATTTTCCGCCTTGACCGCCGCGGCAAAAGCTAAAGTGTAATTTCTTTCGTACTGTCCTAATGTCCACGTACCTTTTAAGCGGTCTTCTTTGGGAACGCTTAACTGATAGCGCGTAAAAACCTCTGTCCTTTTCGTGGTATCTCCGTTTGCGACGCCGTTTTCCTGAAGGAAATGGCGCTTACATTCGTCAAACATTTCCTGCCTGTATTTTTCCGAAATGTCGATGATCTGGTGCATTTCCGACAGGCTTTTCCCAGTCGCGTCCATTCCCGCTACGCCGTAGGGATTTACGAAATCACCGTCCTCGTCAAAAAGTCCCATATAATTACGGATAAACGTTTCTTCGTCCGCTTCAAGTGGATTTTTAAATTTTGAATCAAGGTCATCATATTTTTGCCCAAGCATTCGTTTCAGCATTTTCAGCTTTTCCAAATCCTGCTCACTCTTTGCTTCCGCGGCAGACTTAGGCGCTTCTCCGCCCGGATGCCCTTCGTCATACATTGCTTTAGCGCGTTTGTATCGTGCGCTGCTTGTGTCGATTGTACCTGTATAAGGCTTATAGCCTACGATCATTGACATAACAGAACCCTCCAAAAACAATAAAATCGAAATCCAAATTTATATATAATATCGGCAATCGGATCAAAAACCTTAGCTTACTTTTCGCAAAAAAAGTTTGGCAATTTTGCAGCTGTTTAAGATGAATTTTATTGCATACGTCAAGTTTCCGGAAAGAGCAAGCATATGTAGTGTACAGCCCTATATAAGAATATTTTTTAATCTTCCTTCATCTCCCGAAAGAATGCCGACCGATCCGCGATAAACCGCCATTGCCGCCGCATATAAACCGAAAGCGGCTCGGTAAGGCTTCGGTAATCGGAATAAATCGCGCTCAGTTCCTCCCCGAAATGCTCGTCAATCGCCTTCGCGGCAAGCGCGCCGCTTTCGATTGCGGAAGAGATCCCTTCTCCCATCGGGTTTAAAAATCCCGCCGCTTCGCCCGCGAACAGCACGTGTCCCGCCCCGTATTCAATCGGACAGTCAGGAAAAATGCGCGGCATGAGCCATTTTTCGGAACGGATCTGTTTTTCGATTTTCAGCGCGTGATTTTCTTTCAGAAAGTGAAGAAACCGGTCGTAATAAAGCGGGATTTTCTGCCGATCTCTTACCGCGACCCCGAAGATCAGAAAATCGTCCTTCACGTTGAACCAGGCGTCGTATTCCGAAAGCGCGGGCTGCAAAAACGCGTAGAAATAGCGGGGATCAAGGTCGATCTCGCCTTTGTTGAAGGTCTGAAAGGTGGTGATATGCTCCTGCGGGATCCCGAGCAGTTTTGGTTTCAGTACGCCCGCCGCGCCCTCGCAGTTCACCACGTACCGCGCCGTTTCGGTTCCCCGCGCCTTCCCACCGAAGGTCACTTTTACATATTCCTCCGAAACATAGTCCTCCGCTTCTTCACAGGTGAGAATGGGCGATTCCTCCCGAAGCTCCGCGCCGTATTCCGCCGCCTTGAGCGCGAGCCACCAGTCGAATTCGCTTCGCCACACGTTCAGCCCCGACTGCGCAAAGGTTTCGGTTATTCCGTTTTCGTCCGTGAGGATCATACCGAGGCTTTCGTTCGGCTCGCAAAGTGCAAAGGTCGGCACCTCGCTCCCGAAAACGCGCTCGATCAGGCCAAGCGATTTCTGGATCAGAACGCCCGAGCAGGATTTATTCCGCGGAAGGCTGAACCGCTCGGTCAGCAGCACCTTTCGCCCCCGTTCGGCAAGAATTTTCGCGGCGGCGCAGCCCGCGGGCCCCGCGCCGATTACAATTACGTCGTACATTTTTCTTTTCCTTCTTAAAGCAAGCGTATTTCAGGACAGCAAATTTGATTCGCGTTGTTTATCTGTTTTGTTTTCGATCACCAAACAACAGCAAAATACCACTTCGGTGATCAACATAAATGCAGCGACAGAGACGGAAGAAAAAAACAGTCCGAAAATGAGCGCTCCGATCGGGACAAGAACCGAAAGTACGTAATACGTTTTTGACCGGTACAGCCAACCGAAAGGAAGCAAATGCGCCCCGAAGATCATCGCGTAAACCATCAGCATTTTCTCCGGCGTCGCGGCGTATATCCACATGACGATCAGGATATAAAGAATCTGATTGACGGTAAAAAGCAATCCCAGATTACTAAGCGGATTTTCCTCATTCTTAAAATCCACTCCGATGAACCTTGAAATGAAATAAGCCAGCGGAACTAACGGGGCAGAGCAAAAGAACGTATATAGGTTTTTGGCTGAAATGGGCAGGGCTGATTGGTGAATGATGAAAATCGCCAGCCATATCACCACCGACGCAAGGATAAAATGCAAACCTCTTTTTTGCTTCCTTGTGCAGTCCGTCTTTAGCTCCTCCAGTGCCGAAAGCGTTATTTTATGATCCTTCATGCTGCGCACTCCTTTTCGACTGATATTCCCGAAGCTTTCGGGTATAAATTTCGCCTCTTTTTTTTCTGTATTTTTGATATAGAATGATACAGATCAGATACAAAACAAAAACGATTCCGATGAATGTGATCCATTGAATGACTGTACCGCTTTCCCTAAAGAAACCGAACCAATAAAACCCGAGGCATTCATATACGCTGATGATACTCATAAAACAGGTCAGTCTTCCCGTAAAGCCCCATTTTTTAATGAACAAGCGGGTAAAAATTGAATTAAAGATGAAAACGACGCCGACGATCCAGAGAAAAAAATGAATCAGGCTGTTTGTATAGATGACCGAAATATGAAATATGCGGTTATAAACCAAGAGTAAAATCAGAAACCATGTCGTACAAAATGCGATTCCGTTTCTTGTCCATATTCCAAATCGAATCAGCTCGTTTTTTTGGATTCGCATAGCCCCTCCTATATTGACAGCATATTGCGGATTGCAGGCACATATTTTCTGGAAATGTAAAGCTGCTCTCCGTTGCACATTGTAGCTAAAATGGTGCGGTTCATCTCGGGCTTTAGTGACCTGATCTTATTGATATTGACGATCTGTGATTTTGAAATCCGGATAAAGTCCTTGTCCGAGAGAATGTTCTCCAATTCATACAGCCGCTGCCGGACCTCCGATACTTCGCCTTCGGTATATAAAAAAGTGCGGTTATCGACGGATTCAAAATACAGAACATCAAGCAGGTTGATAAAAGACCATTCACGATCTTTCTTGACCTGTATTTTCTGATCAAACAGTTCAATATGATATTTTAGCCGCATGACCTCATCGGTTGCGTGACCGCACCGGATCACTACCCGTAAAGCGTCTTCGGTATGCTCTATGATCTCAATATCCATTCGATCCCCCTGATATTATTATAATCGTTTGCGAATTTTTTTCAAGTGCTTTGCGATAAGCGGTACAAATAAGCATATCAAGATGCCATACCTTAAAGGGGAATTATCCTTTTTATAAAACACCAATAGCCCTACCTCTTTATTCTTTTTAAAAATAAGAGGTAAGGCGAATATTTCCTGTAAATTGTCCGAAACGGTCAGGCGCGCACGTCTAAGATCGTACCCTTTCCGTCCGGCGAGGGCATGGAAAGCATGTCGAGAAGCTGCGCGTTTGCGGCTTCCTGTGAATCCATCACATTCTTGAGCATACCCGTGGAAAAATCTGTCTGTATGCTTTGCTGTGCCATGAACGTTGAAAGCTGCGCAATGTAGCCGGTTAACCCTTCCATATGCGACCTTCCTTTCCAAAGACCCGATAAACGGATCCATTTATTCCCTTTTATTATACTCTAAAACAGGAAATGCCGCAAGAGAAAGACTGCACAAAAACAAAAGGAAATTTTATGCAATTTGACAGTTGCGGCAAAAGGAACGGTTGCGAAGTCCGACCGGATCGGTTATAATAGGGATAAGTTCAAAAATTTTTTGCGGAACTGTGACAAATCGGCTTTCCGGATTGTCTTCTATACAGAGACGGAAAAATGCCTGTTCTTTCCGTTTCGGCGATTGCGCAATTGCATAAAACCGTGAGATCGGAGGGGTGAAGACGTGAGCGATAAGGAACTGACCGAATATGTACGGCTGTTTCACGGGACAATATTCCGTCTCGCGTTCAGCTATGTGCATAACCGCGAGGAGGCTGAGGATCTTTGTCAGGACGCGTTCCTGAAGCTCCTGAGCTATCGGGGGACGTTTGAAGCGCCCGAAAACTGTAAGGCGTGGCTGATCCGCGTGACCGTGAATCTTGCCAAAAACCTGCTTCGGTCGGGACGGATCACGCGCCGCGCCGAGCAGGACGAAAACCTGCCCGCTTCCGATGGTGAATCCCGCGAGCTTCTTGAGGCGGTACGCTCGCTTCCGCCCAAATACCGCGCCGCCGTTCACCTGCATTATTACGAGGGATATTCGGCGAAGGAGATCGCAAGGATCACGGGAACGACGGTCACCGCCGTCACCACAAGGCTTGCGCGGGCAAGAAAGAAACTGAAAACCATGCTCTCGGAGGAGGATACGGACATATGAAAAATCGGTATAAAAAAGCTTTTGACGGGATCTCTCCCATACGGAGCGATGAGGAGCTGCTTCGGGCGGTTCTGGACAGAAAGGCGGAAAATATGAAAACAACTCGAAAAATAGGAAAAAAGGCAATTGCGATCCTCGTGGCGGCGGTTATGATCGCGGCAGCGACGGTCGTGGTCGGCGCGGCGTATCAGTGGGATTTGTCGGCGGCTTTTGAAGAGCTGTTTCGGAATCGAAGTGAGACGTACAGCGAGAAAGCGGATCCCGGCATTGATTTTTCGCGGATGGGGAAGGAGATCGGTGAAAGCTGGCGCGGCGAGGGCTACACCCTGACGATCGAGGGGGCGATCGCGGACGAGAGCACCGCGTATTTTTACTATACGCTTGCGTTTGACGAGGATTTCCCTTATGATTACGCGCGCCGGAAGGCGGACGGAACGGAACAGGAGTGGCTGGTTGACGAAAGAACGCTCCTTCTGGAGTCGAACGGTGAGCTGCTCAACTACAAGATAGAGATAGCCGTCCCGCATGATGACGTGCGTTGGATCAATGAAAACACCTTACAGGGTGCTTTCTGGGTGACCACGTCTGAAAACAAGGAGCGTCTTACAAACCGCGAGCTTACGCTCAGGATCAGGACGATTTCCCGCGTCGAGTTTGACGAGAACGGGAGATCGGATTGGAAAGAAGGAGTGGAATGCGGACTGACAGCGGAGCTGTTTTTTGATCATGAATCGGTTTACAAGCCCGTGACGATTACGCCGGATCTTCCGCTGGAAGACGGAACCCTTACCGAGCTTACGGTCTCGATGTTCTCGGTGGACTATACCGTTTTGGGAAAAACCGATTCTTTTTGGGGAGTATCGTTGTACAATTTGTGTCGGGTGACGCTTCGGGACGGGACGGATGTGGCAATAAGCGGAGCGTCGTCGGGAGGGTTTAATAAAAAAGGGAGCGTTCATGTGAATTTCCTCTATCCCATTGACCCCGCCGAGGTGGCGAGTGTACAGATCGAGGACACGGTAATTGATTTAACGGATCAGTAAAAGTATTTGAAAGGAGCGGCGAGACCGCTCCTTTCTTTTTGAAAACGGTTGACATTTCCTCCTGATTGCGTTACAATAAAGAAAAGTATTTTTCGACAATGGGAATCGTTTGAAAAATCGGAGATTTTTCAAACCCGTCGTTTTGTGCCTCGGCAAATCATCTCGGCACAAAACTTCCTCCAGAGGAAGGAATGATTATAATCATGAAACGATTTATTGACCTCTTTCTTCGCGCCGTGCTGACGGGCTTCGCGATCGGGATCGGCGGCGCGGTCAACCTTTCCTGCGACAACAAATATGTCGGCGCGTTCCTGTTCGGGACGGGGCTGTTCGTGATTCTGTTTTTCGGGTTCAGTCTCTTTACGGGGAAGGTCGGGTACGCGGTCGAAAATCCGCCGTCCTACCTGATCGACCTTGCGGTGATCTGGCTCGGAAATCTGCTCGGAACGGCGCTGACGGGGTGGCTGATCCTCGGGACGCGCATTTCCGCGATCGGGGAACGCGCGGCGGGAATGTGTGAGGTGAAGCTCGGCGATTCGGCGGTAAGTATCCTGATTCTGGCGTTTTTCTGCGGAATGCTGATGTTTGTCGCGGCGGACGGCTATAAAACGATCAAAAATCCCGTCGGGCAGGTGCTTGTCATTTTTCTCCCCGTGATGGTCTTTATTCTGAGCGGGTTTGAGCATTGCGTCGCGAATATGTTTTACTTTACGGTCGGGTCGGCTTGGTCGCTGAAAGCGCTCGGCTGGCTGCTGCTGATGTCGCTCGGGAACGCGCTGGGCGGGATCTTTATCCCGCTGGTGCGGAAAGGCTTTGTGAAGGAATAATTTTTGATTTAATGACAGGCGATCGGGTTCCGCGATGTTTCCCGGTTGCCTTTTCTTTTGCGAAAATGACAAAAGTCATACCGAAAACGGATCAAAAGTCACTTTTCTTTTCGGCGGGGGTATGCTATACTAAGGCTTGTGGACACTATCCGAAACGCTCGTCTTATACTAATAACCATTTGATTTGTGGATAAAATCCA
>CAYVZH010000029.1:0-32947 GCA_964456025.1 uncultured Ruminiclostridium sp. | reverse complement strand
AGAAGCCCGAGATCAGTCCGATAAAGGTCGAAAAGAGAAGCGCGAGAAGCACGAGCCAGAGCGGAATGATCGAGATCGGCGAGCTTCCGTCCGACGAGATCCCGAGGAGATTCGCGAACGTTTCGCCGCCGAGGGTATTCATGACGGCGGAGATCGCGTAGCTGATCGCCGTTCCCATCGCCCCGCCGAGCAGTCCGATCATACCCGCCTCCATTAAGAAAACGGAGCGGATATTCCCGATAAAGCAGCCGAGAACCTTCATAACGCCGATCTCTCTCGTGCGCTCGTAAATCGACATGATCATGGTGTTGGTGATTCCGATCGCCGCGACCAGAAGGCTGATCGCCGCGAGACAGCCGAGCACCATCTGAATGACCCCGAGCTGCCCCTGCATTTCATTTCGTACCGAAGCCATGCTGGAAGCATTGAAGCCCATGTCTTCGATCGCTTTCTGAACTGCGTCCACGTGGTTGATGTCATCCACCCAAAGCTTGATCTGCGAATATTCGGGCTCCTTCGCGTTTTTGACGCTGTTGAGGCGGTTATAGCTGTTGATCAGCTCCTTGGCGAAATCCATGTCGATCAGGATAGAGTACGGGGTCTCCCAGTTTATGTCCCGTTCCAGCACCGCCGCCGTTGTCATTTTAAACTCATATGACCGTCCGCCGCTCATGTAGCGGCCGTTCTTATCCGTTTTTTTCGTGTTGTTTACAAACAGCTCGATCGTATCGGTCATGGGATCGAAAAACGGCTTGGAATATGTCCCGTCCGCAAGCTGCTGCTTCCAGGTATAGGAGTTTCGTTCGTTCTTTTTGGTATCGCGGAACTGATAGGGCATTTCGTTTCCGAAAACGATGATATGCCCCTCTTCCTCTCCCGTCGGAAGTGCGCCGATTTCCGGGGTATAGCCCATTTTACCGAGCTCGCCTAAATCCACGCCGATGATGTTCGCCCAGTCGCAGCGGTAGCGCCCCTTTCGTCCCGCCGTGATCGTCAGATATTCCGAGTTGACCTCGATTTTCGGGAAGATCGTTTCGACGTGCTCGATCGCCCGAAGCTGTTCGAGCGCGTCGTCGTTGAGCGGGGGGCGGTCGTCGGAGCTTGACGAATCGCCATAGTAGAAATAGCTGCTGTTCCCGTAGATCGTTACCGCGTTCAGGTCGCCCCACGACGAAAGCATATTGTCCATCGCGGCGCTCATGCCAAGCCCGAGCGAGATCATGATAATGATCGCGCAGCAGCCGATAATAACGCCGATTACGGTGAGCATGGTTCTGCCCTTGCGCCGCCATAGGTTGCGCAGGCACATGATTATCATATCAGAGATCTTCATTATCGAGCTCCAGTTCCCGCTGTTTTTTCTTTTTCTTTACGACCGCGACAATAATGATGACCGCAACGACCGCGACGATCACGCCGCCGATCACGAACCAGAGCCAGGTCATCGAGCCTTCGCCCCCGCCTTCCGTCATGCCCATCTCGCTGTCGATAAATTCCTCGCCGCCGAAGTCATAATTGAAGTCGTTAAAGCCGTAGTTGTAATTCATGACCTCCATCGTGATCGGATAGCGCTGTTCCTTCTGCGTGCCGTTCGCGTCCTCATAGGTCACGACGATCTCACCCGTTACCGAACCTTCGGCGTTGGGGGTGACCTGTACGTCGTAATATTCCTGCGAGCCGCTTTCTACGTTTCCGATATAGTACGCGCCGGAGCTTTTGGTGAAGTCGGCTCCCTCAAAGTCCGCCGTTACGTTATAAACGGCGCTTTTGCCCTTGTTGATAAAGCTTGCGCTGATATATGCCATTTCTCCGAGCCCCGTCGATTCGGGATAGTCGGGCTGATTGATCGTGAAGCGGTCCTCCTGCTGGAGCGGGATCGTGATCGTTTCGGTGATCGTCTGCGCCTTCGCGCGTTTTCCGCCCGTGAGGTATTCGTATTCAAAGGTCACGTTTACGGGGTAACTGTCGGGCTTCGCGTCCGCGCGGGGGAGAAGGTCGATCAGGATCTGTGTTGTCGCCTTCGGACTGAGTGATTCAATAAAGAAGGAGTTGGAGGAGTTTGCGGGGGAGAACGCGACCCCGTTATCGCCGTTTCCGGCGCCGCCGCTGATCGTGACCTTCAGGTTTTCGATCATGGAGGAAGTGCCCGCGTTCTTGATCGAAAGGTTGAGCGGGAAGGTCGTTCCGCCCGTGACGTATTCTCCGCCGAAGTCATAGTTTTCTATGATGATGGCAGGCGCGAAGGTCTCGCCGGTTCCGGCTCCCGGGGCGGGAACGCAGGTAACGGTGGTGTATGCCGTGGTGGCGATTTCGCCGAAGTTGATCTCAAGCGGAATGACCTCGCGGATCGAGGCGATCCCGTCACAGCCGACGAGCGGGAAGCTGAAGCTCTGGCTCTTTCCCGCCTTGATGTCAAAATTCGCATAGGAAAGCCCGCTGTCGATCGCGAATTTCACGCCGTTTACCTCCGTAAGCGTTACCCGTCCGCTCAGGTCGGCGGAGGAGGTATTCGCGAGGGTAAAGCTGAGGGTGAATTTGGTGCCCGAGGCGACCGCGTTGCTGCTGAACGAATAATCGGTCATGGAAATGTCGTATTTCCCGGAGCTTGCGTTCGATTTCGGCGAGCATTCGATAATGACCGAGGTGGTGAGGCTCTGCGCGGCGGCGCTGCCCGATCCGGTGCGGTATTCCGCCTTAACGGGAATGCTTTCGCGGACGTTCGCGATCCCGCCGCAGGCAACGAGCGGGAAGGTCAGGGTTTTCTTCTTTCCGGAGTTAATATCGACCGACTGCGAGGAGAACCCGCCGTCAAGAACGAATTTGCTGCTGTCGAGCCCGTCGAGCGAGACCTTTACGTCCTTCAGGTCGATCTTCGTCTCATTTTCGAGCGTGAGCGAGAGGGTAAAGCTGTCGCCTTCCTTTACGGGTTCCTTGCTGATCTTATAATCGCTTACCGAAAGCCCGGAGGTGATGATCCCGCTGGTCGTTTCGCATTCGGCGATGACCGAGGTGGTGAGGCTCTGCTCGGTGGAGGCGTCCGCGGGGTTGATCCGATAGGCCGCGCGCACGGGAATGCTTTCGCGGACATTCGTGATCCCGCCGCAGGCAACGAGCGGGAAGCTTACGGTTCCCGTTTTCCCCGCGGCAATGCTGACCGACTGGGAGGAAAATCCGCCGTCAAGGACGAACTTGCTGCTGTCGAGCCCTTCGAGCGAAACCTTGATGTCCTTTAAGTCGATCTTACAGTCGTTTTTCAGCGTCAGGGTGAGGGTAAAATTGTCTCCCTCCTTGATCGTTTTTTTGCTGAATTTATATGAGCTTACGGTAAGCCCCGTGGAAACGACATCGCTCGTCACCGTAACGGGGATCGAATAGCTCTGCTGCGCGGTAACGGCGCCGTCCGGCCCGTAAACCGTCGTGTTTAACGTCAGGTTATAGGTTCCCGGCGTTGCCGTACCCGGCGCGGAAACGCGGAAGCTGAAGCTCGGGGAGGAAGATGTCGAGGTTTTCGCGCCCGTTTCCTCTACGATGATGTTTCCGTCGGGCGAGGTAAGGGACGCGGATACGGTTCCCGGAACAAATGTGCCCGTATTGACGGAGCGGAGCCGCGCGTTAATCGACGTCGTGCTTCCCGCCTTTACGGTATAGGTTTTGCCTGTGTCGAGCGTGTAGTTCGCCACGGGATCCTTCTTTTCCTCTTCTTCGGGAGCTTTATATTCCACGCATTCCGCGAGGCTGATCGAGATCGGCGCGGTAAAGCTCGAGGTTCCGCCTCCGTAGCAAAGGCTGTACTGGAAGGTATTCCCGACGCCGAGATATTCTACGTCGATAAAGGTGAGGTTGACGCAAAGAAAGCTTCCGCTGATCTGGAACTGCGACTGATCCGAATTTCGGTTCCAGGAATGCGGCGTAAGCGGATTAAAGCTGTCGTTGACCGACGCGATCCCGAAAATATTAGAGGTATCGAAATCCGCCGTCGTTAAGCCTTCTTTGTAATTGTCGATCGGTATGTAAGCGATTACGTGGACCGAACAAAGATCGCCTTTGTTCAGCTGTGAGGCGGTAACGAAGTATCCGCCCGAAAACGCGCCCGAGCCAAGTGCCGGAACGGCGGGCTGCTGCGGCTGCTGATTCGTATTTCCGTCCTGCGTCCCGGAGTTGTCGGCGGCCTGGGTCGCGGTTAAGCCCGGCTGACTCCATTGGCTGCTTTCCGCCGGGCTGGCGAAAGCGGTGAGCGGTACCGACGCGCCGAAAAGGGAGGCGACGGCGACCGCTGCCGCGATTTTTGCTTTAAGCTTCATTTTATGACCATTCCTTTCATTTTCAAAGATTATGTGACAGGCTCCGGCTCGTCCGCTTTCTGCGGCGCGTCGGGGTCGTAAACGTCATGGTTGATCTCATCGCTGTGGATCTCGCCGTCGATCAGGTGTACGATCCGATCGGCGTACCGCGCGGTATCGGGATCGTGCGTTACGAGGATCAGCGTAAGTCCGTGCTTGCGGCACATCCGCACCATCAGCGCCATAACGTCCGCCGTTGTTTTTGTGTCAAGGTTTCCGGTCGGCTCGTCCGCAAAGACGACGTTCGGCTTCGCGACAAACGCGCGGGCGATCCCGACACGCTGCTGCTGTCCGCCCGACATCTGGTTCGGACGGTGCTTCGCGCGGGATTCAAGTCCGACGGCTTTCAGCATGGCGCGCGCTTCCTTATCCCGTTTCTTTCGCCGATAGCCTTTAAACATCAGGGGCATTCCGACGTTTTCGATCGAGGTAAGCTGCGGCAGGAGGTTATACGACTGAAAAACAAAGCCGGTATTTTCCTGCCGGAATTTCGCGAGCTTCCGCTCGGAGAGCTTGGCGATGTCCGTTCCGTTGATGACAATGCTTCCCCGCGTGGGCTTTTCGAGTCCCGCGAGCATATTGAGAAGCGTGGATTTTCCCGAGCCGGAGGTACCGAGAATGCAGCAGATCTCCCCCCGTTCGATCGTAAGATCAATCTTTTTCAGGGCATAGACCCGCTCCTGTCCGAGACGGTAAACCTTTCGGAGGTTTGTGACTTCGATAAATGACAATGTTTCACCCCATTTCCGATACTGTTTCACTCCCGATATGCAGACAAAAATTCTGCGCAAAGCCACATAAATCAAGGCTTCTGCTTGAATTTTTGTACAAATTTAGGTCGCGAAAAATAGCATGATATATATCTATTGCCGCATGTCCCGGTATATGCCAGAGAACGCCGCACATAAATTCCATTTCCACATACCCATAATATAATACGTTACAGACCGCCGAAAAGTTGCATGAAAATCCAAAAATCGGCGATTTATACAAAAAATCGACAAAAATTAGGTCAAAAGTACCAAAAGCAAAAACAGCGAAACGAAACGCTCCGCTGTTTTTGCGAATTCATTAGTTTTTCGCCGTAAAGCCTTCCCAGTCCTTTAAAAAGCGCTCGATTCCGTTATCGGTCAGCGGGTGCTTTAACATCTGAAGTAATACGTTCATCGGAACGGTCGCGATGTCACAGCCGACGCGCGCCGCGGCGGTCACATGAATCGGGTTGCGGATCGAGGCGGCGATAATTTCGGTTTCGATCCCCTGCGCGGCAAAAATATCCGAGATCTCTTCGATCAGCGCCATGCCTTCCATGCCGATGTCGTCAAGCCGTCCGAGGAAGGGGCTTACGAAGGTCGCGCCCGCTCTTGCCGCGAGAAGCGCCTGTGCCGCCGAGAAAATGAGGGTGACGTTCGTCTTGATCCCCTTTTCGGTGAGCCGCTTGCAGGCTTTTAAGCCTTCCTCGCACATCGGGAGCTTGATAACGATATTTTTGTGGATCGCGGCGAGCGGAAGCGCCTCCTCGACCATTTTATCCGCCTCGAGCGAGATGACCTCGGCGGAGATCGGTCCGTCCACAATGCCCGCGATCTCGGTCACGACCTGCTTAAAGTCGCGCCCCTCCTTCGCGATCAGGCTGGGGTTCGTCGTGACCCCGCAGATGATTCCCATGTCGTTCGCGCGGCGGATGTCGTCCACATTCGCGGTATCAATAAACAGCTTCATAATAAAATGTCCTTTCGTTTTGAATGTTTTTGTTTTTTTATTACAGGCGTGAAAGCTCCGCGAAGCTCTGCTTCATGACGGGGTAAAGCTTCCGGTAAAGCGCGTAAACCTCCTCGTATTTCACGGAGTTTTCCGCGATCGGCTCCTGTACCTTATCGGCGGCGATCACCGCGCGGCAGGCTTCGGGTACGCTTTTGTAGATTCCCGCGCCGACCGCCGCGAGAAGCGCGACGCCGAGGGCGGGACCCTCTTTATTCTGCGTTGTTTTTACGGGGCAGCCGTACAGGTCGGCGAGCATCTGCCGCCAGAGCGGGGAGGTTCCGCCGCCGCCGCACGCCATCATGTCGGTTACGGAAATATTCATTTCGCGGATTACTTCAATGCAGTCGCGTAAGGAGTAGGAAACGCCCTCCATGACCGCGCGGAGCATATCCCGCTTTTTGTGCATGGACGAAAGTCCGATAAACGCCCCGCGCGCGTTCGGGTCGAGGTGCGGGGTGCGCTCGCCGTTCAGGTAAGGGAGGTAAAGAAGGCGGTTCGCCCCGATCGGGACTTCCATCGCCGCCTTATCCATGAGATAATACGGATCAACGCCCATATTCATCGCGGTTTCAAGCTCGCCCCAGCACAGGTTGTCCCGGAACCATTTGAGCGAGAGTCCCGCGCTCTGCGTCACGCCCATCACGTGCCAGCAGCCCGGCACCGCGCAGCAGAAGGTATGCACGCGTCCCTTCCGGTCAATCGAGATCTCGGAGGTGTGCGCGAAAACGACGCCGCTCGAGCCGATCGTCGTAAACGCCTTTCCGTCCTCGACAACGCCCGTTCCGACCGCGGCG
Source organism: uncultured Ruminiclostridium sp. (assembly GCA_964456025.1). Classification (GTDB taxonomy): domain Bacteria; phylum Bacillota; class Clostridia; order Oscillospirales; family Ruminococcaceae; genus Ruminiclostridium_E. Next base: position 26,049 of record CAYVZH010000029.1, on the reverse strand, counting down.
GCGGCATTGTCTCCCGCGCCGCCGACAACGGGCGTTCCGGCGGAAAGTCCGGTAAGTTCCGCCGTGCGGCGGGTAATTTCGCCCGTGATCTCGGGACTTTCGTATACCTTCGGCAAAAGCGCCTTGTCGATCCCGAGCTTTTCAAGCACCTCGTCCGACCAGCAGCGCTTCGGAATGTCGAGAAGCTGCATACCCGACGCGTCGCTGACCTCGGTCGCGTATTCGCCGGTCAGCATGAAGCGGATATAATCCTTCGGAAGGAGGATATGACGGCATTTTTCGTAGTTCTCCGGCTCGTTGTTTTTGATCCAGAGGATCTTCGCGGCGGTAAAGCCCGTGATCGCGGGGTTCGCGGTGATGTCGATCATGCGCTGTGCCCCGACCTTTTCGGTGATCTCGGCGACTTCCTTTTCGGTCCGCTGGTCGCACCAGATAATGCTTTTCCGGATCACCTTATTGTCCGCGTCGAGCATGACCAGACCGTGCATTTGTCCCGAAAGACCGATCCCTTTGATCTCCGCCGAGGGAATCCCGCTTTCCTTAATGACGTCCGAGATCCCGTTTACGACCGCGTTCCACCAGTCGGCGGGATCCTGCTCCGCATAGCCGTTTTGCGGCGTATAGAGCGGGTATTCGTAGGTCGCGGAGGAAACGGGCGTTCCGTCCTCGCCGAAGAGGACGGTTTTCGTCCCCGAGGTACCGATGTCTACGCCTAAAAGATAAGCCATATTAGGATACCAACCCTTTCCATAATAATGGACCTCCTCGGAAACCGGCAAAGCACCGTATGACTTGCCCTTTTGCCGTAAAGCTTTGTCCGTTTTTCTTGAAATACATACAGTATTCCTGCGGAAAACGGACTTCGCCTTACGGCAAAATTGCTTCGCCATACGGCGCTTCTCCGGTTTCCGATGAGGTCTGATCTTTATTTTATTATAGTATGGAAAAGCCGATTTGTCAAGATTTTACAACGCGATTTTGTTCTTTTCGGTTTTGGGAAAGACCTGCCGTCGGCGAGCCGTAAGGCACACCTGCAAAAAATAAACCGCGGTTGTACGAATCGGGCTTGACTATCCCGAAAAAAGGTGTATAATAATAAAATAGGAAATAATTGTCAGACGGCTACGTCGGAAAGGAAGGCTTACTATGGCGAAAATACGTGTTGGAATTTTAACGAGCGGCGGGGACTGCCCCGGACTGAACGCGACGATCCGCGGCGCGGCGAAGGCTTGTTATCAGCTTTTCGGGGAGGATAAGGTTGAAATCATCGGCGTACAGGACGGTTTTCACGGGCTGATCCACGGCGAATGCCAGAGAATGAAGCCCTCCGATTTTTCGGGGATCCTGACCCGCGGCGGCACCATTCTCGGCACAAAGCGCACTCCGTATAAAATGATGCAGATCATCGAGGACGATAAGATCGACAAGGTCGCCGAAATGAAGCAGACCTATAAGGAGCAGAAGCTCGACTGTCTTTTAACGCTCGGCGGAAACGGCACCCATAAGACCGCGAACCTCCTTTCCGAGGAGGGGCTGAATATCATCGGGCTTCCGAAAACGATCGACAACGACATCTGGGGGACGGACGTGACCTTCGGGTTCCATACCGCGGTGGACATCGCGACCGACGTGATCGACCGCCTTCACACCACCGCCAATTCCCACAGCCGGATCATGGTCGTCGAGATCATGGGGAACAAGGCGGGCTGGCTCACGCTTTACGCGGGGATCGCGGGCGGCGCGGACATCGTGCTGATCCCGGAAATTCCCTATAAGATCCAGAAGGTCATCGACGCGGTAGAGGCGCGTGCCGAGGACGGAAAAGGCTTTTCGATCGTTGCCGTTGCCGAGGGTGCGCTGAGCGCGGAGGAAGCGGAAATGAAGAAAAAGGAGCGGACGAAGCTTCGCGCCGAGGCGGGCTATACGACCGCGACGAACCGGATCGCGAAGGAGATTCAGGACAAGACGGGTCTGGAAACGCGGACGGTCGTTCCCGGTCATATGCTTCGCGGCGGAAGCCCGAGCGCGTATGACCGCGTTCTCGCGACGAAGTTCGGCGTCCGCGCGGCGCAGCTCATCAAGGACGGAAAGTTCGGCTATACCGTGGCGAAGATCGGGAGCTCGATCACCGAGAATAAGCTTTCCGACGTGACGATGAAGACGAAGTTCGTACCTGCCGACGATAAGCTTGTGATCGCAGGGAAGGACATCGGCGTTTCGTTTGGGGACTGATATAAGAAAGAAAAGAGCCTGTTCGTATTTTATGCGGACAGGCTCAAAATTGAAAGGAATACTTTACGCATGACAACGATTGATTTAAGCGGCACTTGGCGGCTCCGGCTCGAGAAAGAGCCGACCGACCCGCCGAAAAGCTATCCCGAGACAATCCGCCTGCCCGATACGCTCTCGCACGCGAAAAAAGCGCCGAAAAACGACGACCGCGCGGCGGGATTCCTGACCGATCACTATTCCTATGAGGGGTACGCCTGGTTCGAGCGGGAATTTACGCTGACCGAGGCGGACGCGGCGGCGGAACTGTTCCTCATGCTTGAGCGCACGAGAATGACCGCCGTTTATCTGGACGGCGAAAAGCTCGGCGAGGGGAACAGCCTCACGACCCCGCACCGCTTCCCGTTCCCGAAGCTTTCGGCGGGCGTCCACACGCTGACCGTGCGGGTCGCGAACGTCGGCTATCCGACGGGCGGCGGGCACCTTACCTCGCCCGACACGCAGACGAACTGGCTCGGGATCACGGGCGTGATCCGTCTCGAAGTCCGCCCGTCGGTGCGCGCCGAAAAGATCATGCTCTTTCCCGATCCCGAAAAAAATCTGCTCCGGCTCTGCCTGACCGCGACGGGGGAGGGGTCTCTTTCGGCTTTTGTGCAGGGCTGCGTCGTCCGTGATTTTTCGGTGACGGAGGGGGAAAACGAGCTGCTGTACGATCCGGGTGCGCCGCTTCCGAGGTGGGACGAGTTTACGCCGAACGTTCTCATGCTTACGGTACGCATGAACGGCGAGGAGCAGGCGGTTCCGTTCGGAGTTCGCCGCTTGCAGACAAAAGGGTTAAAGCTGTATGTGAACGGAAACGAGACCTTCCTGCGCGGGAAGCATGACGGAATGGTCTTCCCGCTGACGGGCTACGCGCCGACCGAGGTTTCCGAGTGGGAACGGGTGTTCGGGATCGCGAAGGAATACGGGATCAATCACTACCGCTTTCATACCTGCTGTCCGCCCGAGGCGGCGTTCACGGCGGCGGATCGGCTCGGGATCTATCTCCAGCCCGAGCTTCCCTTCTGGGGGACGATCCCCGACGAGCTGAACGACGAGCAGCGGTACCTGATCGGCGAGGGCTTCCGAATGCTCGCCGCATTCGGGAACCACCCGTCGTTCGTGATGATGTCGCTCGGGAACGAGCTTTGGGGGAACAAGGATATTTTAAATCGGATCCTTCACGATTACCGTGAATTCGATCCTCGCCATCTTTATACCGACGGCTCGAATAATTTCCAGTTTTTCCCCGACGTTTTAAAGGAATCGGACTTTTTAAGCGGGGTGCGCCTTTCGCGGGAGCGGCTTTACCGCGGCTCTTACGCGATGTGCGACGCGCCGCTCGGACATATCCAGACCTGCGCGCCGAACTCCGTCCACCATTACGACAGTATCATTCACCCGCTTCAGACGGAGCAGAGCGCGTCGGGCGGGGGAAAGATCCTGATCCAGTACGGGACGGGCGTAAAGGAGGTCGAGGCGGACGGCTCGGCGGGGCTGATCCCCGACGTTCCCGTGATCTCCCACGAGGTCGGGCAGTACGAGACCTACCCCGATTACCGCGAGCTTTCGCACTATATCGGCTCGATCCGCGCGGAAAATATCGCGCTTTACCGCGAAAAGGCGGAGGAACGCGGGCTGCTTCCGCTTTCGGACGCGTTTTTCCGCGCGTCGGGGGCGCTCGCGGCGGACTGTTACAAAGCCGAGCTTGAGACCGCGCTCCGTTCGGAGAACCTTTCGGGGTTCCAGCTTCTCGATTTGCAGGATTTTCCCGGGCAGGGTACGGCGCTTGTCGGTATGCTGAATTCGCTGATGGAGAGCAAGGGGCTGATCTCGCCGAAGGATTGGCGCTGCTTCTGCGATCGGACGGCGGTGCTTGCCGAATTTGAAAAATTCGTGTTCGGCGCGGACGAGGCGGTTTCCTTCGGGATCACGCTGTTCAATACCGATCCCGATTTTTGCGCCGAAACGGTTGAATGGACGGTCGAGGCGGACGGCGAAACGGTCGCTTCGGGGAACGTCCCGATCGTCGGAGACGGGCGCGTCCGTCGGCTCGCGAAGGGTTCTCCTCCGCTTCCGGAGCGTACCGAGGCGGTTCGGTACACGCTGCGGCTCGCGATCAAGGGGACGGAATTCTACAACCGTTACCGCTTTACCGTCTATCCGCGCACAGCGCTTTCGATCGACCCGAGCGGGATCACGTCGGGAGGGGAAAAGGTTTTCTTTGCGCACGACCTTACGGAAGCGGCACGCCTGCACAAAGAGGAAAAAAAGGTGATCTGGTTCCCGCCCGCCGAGGGAAAGCTCGAAGGGACATACTGCACCGATTTCTGGTGCTATCCGATGTTCCGCTCGATCTCGGAATCCATGAACCGCCCGCTTCCCGTCGGGACGATGGGCTGCCTGATCGAAAAGGATCACCCCGCGCTCGCGGGCTTCCCGACCGAGACCTATTCCACGCCCGAATGGTATGAGATCGTCACGCACAGCCACTGCGAGGAGCTGGACGGGAGCGAGACGGCGATCGTCCGCGTGATCGACAACCCCGACCGCGCGAAGAATTTCGGGCTTCTCTATGAAATACAGACCGAGACGGGGACATTGCTCGTCTGCACCGCGCGGCTCTGGGATGCGGCGGAAAAGCCCGAGGTGCGGCGGTTCGCGGAAAGCCTTTTCCGCTACCTGACGAAGACGGAGGGGAGCCTGTGAAGCGGCTGACGCTCGGGATTCTGGCGCACGTGGACGCGGGGAAGACCACGCTCACCGAAGCGCTCTTGTACGGCGCGGGGGAGATCCGAAAGCTCGGGCGGGTCGACCGCCGCGACGCGTTTCTCGATACGCACAGCCTCGAACGGAGCCGCGGGATCACCATTTTTTCCAAGCAGGCGGTGATCCATTCGAGAGAGACGGAAATCACCCTGCTCGATACGCCCGGGCACGTCGATTTTTCGGCGGAGACCGAGCGGGCCTTGCAGGTGCTGGATTATGCCGTCCTGCTCATCAGCGGGACGGACGGCGTACAGAGCCATACCGAAACGCTCTGGCGGCTCCTGCGGTGTTATCGAGTTCCCGTTTTTGTTTTTGTCAATAAGATGGATCTGGCGGGGAACGAAAAAGAGGCGATCTTATCCGAGCTTCGGACGCGTCTCGACGGCGGCTGTACCGACTTTTCATCTGCGGACGGGGCGCTTTGCGGTGAGACGGGAGAAGCAGCCGCGCTTTGCTCCGAGGAGCTGATGGAGACGTTCCTCGAAACGGGGGAGATTCCCGTTTCCGCCGCCGCCGAGGCGATCGCGAAGCGGAAGCTGTTCCCCTGTTATTTCGGGTCGGCGTTAAAGCTGAACGGCGTGGATCGTTTTTTTCGCGGACTTTGTATGTATACGCGTTCCCCCGATTACGGCGAGGATTTTTCCGCGCGGGTCTATAAAATTACGGAGGACGAACGCGGGAACCGCCTGACCCATTTGAAGGTCACGGGCGGGACGCTTCGGGTGCGTATGCCGATCGGGGAGGGCGATTCCGCCGAAAAGATCAGCTCGGTTCGGATCTATTCGGGAAGCCGCTTTAAGACTGCCGAGGAAGCCCCCGCGGGGACGGTCTGCGCCGTTACGGGACTGTCGAAAACCTATGCGGGCGAGGGGCTTGGTACGGCTTCCGACGCGCCGATCCCGCTTCTTGAGCCGCTTTTCTCCTACCGCGCCGAGTTCCCGCCCGAAACGGACGCGTTTACGGGACTTTCCATGCTGCGCAGGCTCGAGGAGGAGGATCCTCAGCTTCACGTTGTCTGGAACGAGTCGCTCCGCGAAATTCACGTGCAGTTGATGGGGGAAATTCAGCTTGAAATCCTCAAAAGCGTGATTCGCGAGCGTTTCGGGGTCGAGGTGAATTTCGGAAAGGGAAGCGTTGCGTATCGGGAAACGGTCGCCGCGCCGATTGTCGGTTCGGGGCATTACGAGCCGCTTCGCCATTACGCGGAGGTGCGGCTCCTGATCGAGCCGGGCGAGCGCGGGAGCGGGATCCGGTACGTGACGGAATGCCGCGAGGATAAGCTCGACCGAAACTGGCAGAGTCAGATTCTTTCCGCGCTTTCCGAAAAGAAGCATATCGGGGTCTTAACGGGCTCGCCGCTTACCGACGTGAAGATCACGCTTCTTGCGGGGAGGGCGCACCTCAAGCATACCGAAGGCGGCGATTTCCGGCAGGCGGCGCTTCGGGCGGTTCGTCAGGGGCTTCGCGGGGCGGAAAACGTTCTTCTGGAACCGTGGTACCGTTTTCGGCTCACGCTCCCGACCGAGTCGGCGGGGCGGGCAATGACCGACCTCGAACGCATGGGCGCGGAGCTTTCCGCCCCGCAGAACGAGGACGGGCAAATGCTGCTGGAGGGGAGCGCGCCGGCGGCGGAGCTGAGCGGGTATCAATCGGAGCTTACCGCCTACACGCGGGGTAAAGGGCGGCTTTTCTGCTTCCCCGAGGGGTACCGCCCCTGCCGCGATCCGGAAGCAGTCATGAACGCGATCGGATACGACTGTGACGCGGACACGGAAAATCCCACCGATTCGATCTTCTGCTCGCACGGCGCGGGACACGTCGTCAAGTGGAACGAGGTGGAGCGGTATCTCCATACCGTGATTGAAGCGGAGAAGGAGCGGGAGGAGGCTTCCGCTCCCGTAAAAAATGAATTCAGGGAACGCGCCGCGACGGATAAAGAGCTGATGGCGATCTTCGAGCGCACCTACGGGAAAATCCAGCGCGACGAGCGCACCGCCATGCGGCGGGAAACGCGGGAGCCGAAGCCGTACCGCGCCGCGCCGCTCCCCGAGGGTCCCGAATACCTGCTCGTGGACGGGTATAATATTATTTTCGCGTGGGAGAAGCTTGCCGACGCGGCGAAGGAAAGCCTCGACCTCGCGAGAAATGAGCTGATCCGTATTTTGTGCAATTATCGGGGCTTCCGGCGTTGTGAGCTGATCGTCGTGTTCGACGCGTATAAGGTGCGCGGGAACCGCGGCGAGGTGGAGGAGGTCGGCGGGATCACCGTCGTCTACACGAAGGAAGCGGAAACGGCGGATATGTATATCGAAAAGGCAACCCGGACGCTCGGAAAAAAGCACCGGGTACGGGTCGCGACCTCCGACCGGCTGGAGCAGCTCATCATTCTCGGCGCGGGCGCGGTACGAATGTCGGCGAGTGAGCTTCTCGCGGAGGTGGAGCAGACCGAGCGGGAGATCCGAGGGTTTTTGAGCGAAGAATAAACGAGCGGCAAAGGAGTAGACCGATGAGAATAATGAAATATGAAGCCAAATATCGTGACGACCTGATATTCATGGTGCTGGAAGCCAAAAACGCTTTGGGGAGGATTCCTACTCTGAATAATGACTTACTTGATTTGGACGCTTATTATTTCAATAAGGGCGATATGTTCTGGATAGCCGTTGATGATAACGACAGGGTAATTGGTTCGATCGGTTGTAATCTATTGCCCAATCATGAGGCGGTGCTTCATAGATTATATATCAAATATACTTTAAAAAGACAGGGACTGGGTTCCATGCTGCTTGAAGTCGCCGAAAATTTCGCAAGGGATAACGGAAAAACAACCATGAATGTTCATCTCGGAAATAAAACGGATTATTTTGAATCGAGACAGTTTTATCCGAAACATAATTATAAATATGTAACCGATGATTTTATGAAAAAGGATTTATAACAGAACCGCACAGCAGCAACAGGCGTTGCGGCTCGATTTAGCGCACACCTGCACAAAAAGAAAGGAAAAAGACTATGAAAAAAAACGCGGAAGAACGGATCGTTCAGCCGCTTCTCGATTGGTACGCGGAGAAAAAGCGACCGCTCCCGTGGCGGGAGAGTCCCGATCCGTACCGCGTGTGGATCTCGGAGATCATGCTCCAGCAGACGCGGATCGAAACGGTACTCGGCTATTACGCGCGGTTTATCGCGCGTCTCCCCGACGTTCACGCGCTCGCGCGGGTCGGGGACGAGGAGCTGATGAAGCTCTGGGAAGGGCTCGGCTACTACTCCCGCGCGCGGAACCTGAAAAAAGCAGCAATTATGATTTGCGAAAACTTCGGCGGCGTATTTCCCGAGCGCTTTGAGGACATTTTATCCATCCCGGGGATCGGCGAATATACGGCGGGCGCGATTGCTTCAATCGCCTTTGGGCAGCCGCGCGCGGCGGTGGACGGGAACGTGATCCGCGTGATGAACCGTCTGACGGAATCGGACGCGCCCGTCAGCGATCCGCGGCGGAAAAAGGAACTAACCGTCGCGCTTTCCGCGGTTTCTCCTGCCGGGCGGTGCGGGGAATTTACCGAGGCGCTGATGGAGCTTGGCGAGAGGGTCTGTCTCCCGAACGGCGCGCCGCTTTGCGGGGAATGTCCGCTGTATGAGATCTGCGGCGCGGGCAGGAACGGAACTTGGGAAAGCTATCCCGTCCCCGCGCCGAAAAAGGAGCGGAAAAAAGAGCAGTATACCCTTTTTCTCTTATCCTGCGGCGAATATGTCGCGGTTCGGCGGCGCGGGGAGGGGCTGCTCGGCGGGCTTTGGGAATTCCCGAACACGGCGGGGAAGCTAAGCGAATCGGAAGCCGCCGCGCTGCTGACAGAATGGGGACTGAAGCCGAAAACGGTCGTCCCTTCCCGCGCGGGAAAGCATATTTTCACGCATATTGAATGGGAAATGACAAGCTTTCGTGCAGAGTGTGGGGAGACGACGGGCGAATTTTGCTGGATCACAAGGGAGGAGCTTTCGGCGCTCGCGCTCCCGACGGCGTTTCGGAGGTTCAGCGGTGTTTTTTATGAAAGTGCGCCGTGATGTGCGTATAAATTACAATAAAAGATGTTTGCATGCGGGTCGGCAAATCAGAGTTTGTCATGATGATAAATTCCGATTTTGTGATTTTACAAAGCAAGAAATGTTAAGCAAAAATAAATATACGTGATATAATATTTACCGTAATGGCTGCAAATTTTATGGGGTGATTGCAAATGAATAATTTTGATAAAATCAGCGAAGCAATCAAATATATCGACGAGAATCTGAACGATTCGTTATCGGTTGAATTGATAGCGGAACATTTTGCTTTTTCTCCGTACTATTTTCACAGATTATTTACGGCTGTTGTTGGTAAATCCATGATCGCCTATGTTCGTGACAGGCGAGTTATTTATGCCTGCAAAATGCTGAACGAGACAGATCGGAAAGTATTGGATATCGGGCTTGACTGCGGATTTGATTCCGCACAGAGTTTTTCCAGATCCTTTAAGTCGATTACGGGAATGTCTCCCACAGAGTACCGTAAGAAAAATATTGCGCCAAGCATTATTCCCGCGACCGAACTTGTAAAGCGGTTTACCAACAGATTAAAAGGAGGTATTTTGATGAATCCCAACATGATAAAAAAGGGCAAAATAATTTTGGCGGGAGTATCGGGCGGCGGTAACGAAACAGCGGAAATATGGAAACGCTTTATGAAGCTTGATGAGGAATACCCGCTTATAAATAAAGTGTCCGATGACGGATATGAAGTCAGAATATTTGACAGTGCGACGGGAAAGGAAAGCGTTTTTGTTGGCTGTGAAATAAAAGAGAATGTCAAAGCAAAAGTTGATCGCGGTGTATATGAAATCTTTGAAATACCTTCTTCCGAGTATGCTTCATTTGACGTGTATGTGGCAGATGGATACGAAAGCGAAAACGACGCAATGTCAGAATGGCTGAATTCAAATGAAAAGGGATATGTAAAGAATTTGTTGGCGGGAAAACCGTATTGTATTGAACACTATGACGCGCGATTTAATGGCAGCGATGCCGAATCAATTGTGGAAATCTGGCTGCCTGTTAAAAAAGGAAAATGATATGTTTGGAGCGAATGGAGAAGTACATGGATTATTTGGTGAAATCAGAAGGCGCGGTATTGGGCTTTTGCATGAAAAAATATGATATTGATTTTTTGTGCAAAAATACAGTTTATAAATTCAACAAAGAATCCCGAGCCGTTATTCACAAAAAAGAAATATTTGAAAAAGAAGGCTTGGCGAGAATCATGACTGCCGATGAAAATCGAATTTATATAAGCGATTTTTGCACCCTGTATGTCTTGAACCGAGAAGATTATGAAATGATCGGCAAATGGAAAATTGGCGAGGATTTAAGTTCGGATATTTGCGGAATGGTGACAGATGAAAAGAGGGTATATTGTTCTATTCGGAACGGGCGGATCATAACTGTCGATAAAAGCTCTTTCAGAAGAAATGAATACATTGTTTCCGATGCCAGTATGTGGAGTTTAAAAAATTTTAACAGTTACTTGCTGTGTGGAACCGTAAACGGGCAATTACTGTTACTGGATAGGGAAACAATGTCTGTTGAGAAAAAGCTGATTTTAGGTAAACAAAATGTAAGAAGTCTGTATGTAAACGGTGCAGTGTTGTATGCTGCCTGTCAGGATAAAAAACTTTTTAAAATAGATTTATCGGAATTTAAAGTACTTGGATCGCAGAAAAATGTGCATAAGAAAATGTTTGATTGTGTTGGATTATATGATGATATGTTCGTGACGGTCTCTTATCCCTGCGGTGAAATTGCTTTATGGGATAGGAATACATTAGAAAAAAGAAAAGAAATAAAAATGCCGTTAAGTCTTAGCGGTAATGCTTATATTGAAGGAAATAAATTATATATTGCCTCTCGAAATATCAATGGGATCGGTATCGTTTGTTTAGAGTGAATCTTGATTTAACAAATTGGCAAACCGGACAAAATGAAAGAGAGAATATTACGATGAACCGACTTTTGCTCGTTGACGGCAGCAATCTGCTGTTTCAGATGTTTTTCGGCATGCCCGCAAGAATTGTGAACAAACAAGGCAAAGCCATTCAGGGAACGCTCGGATTTGTGGGCGCGCTGCTGAAAATAATCCGCAGGGTCGAGCCGACCCATATTGCGGTATTGTTTGACGGAGAACACGAAAACAGCCGTTCCGCGCTGAATGCGGATTATAAGGCAAACCGTGTTGATTACAACGAGATCCCGGAGGAAGAGAACCCTTTTTCACAGCTTCCGGACGTGTATGCCGCGCTCGGTTATTTAGGGATCCGATACGCGGAAACTCAAACATGCGAAACGGACGATTGGATCGCCGGTTATGCGCTGACCTACGGTCGGGAATCCGAGATCGTTATTTCATCATTTGACAGCGACTTTTTTCAGCTTATTACCGATAAAGTATCGGTGCTTCGATACCGCGGAGATAAAACGGTGATCTGCACGCCCGATTCCATAAAGAATAAACTTGGCATTGAGCCCGAGCAATATGCGGATTTTAAGTCAATGACCGGCGATTCGTCGGATCATATCAAGGGTGCGGAGAAAATCGGCCCGAAAACAGCCGCGTGGCTGTTAAACCAATTCGGGACGCTTGACGGGATTCTTGCAAACGCGGAAGGGATTGAAAAACCGTCCGTAAGGGATTCGGTGATTCGCAATTCCGAACGCCTGCGCACAAATTACAAGATCATCAAGCTTGATAACACGGCACCGCTGCCGTTTGAACTGAACGATCTCGCTTATCAGTTTACCGGAATGACCACAAAAGACGTTTTAAGAGGGATCGGATTATCCGAATGAAAACTATGGCAAAATCATCGGAATCTCTTGACAAATCTGCCAAAAAGTGCTACACTAAGGAAAACAGGGGAGCTGACGAGGAGCTTTTGTTCATAGGATTTGCGCGTAGGTTTTCGTGTAAATTTTGTCGAGAACAAGGAAAAATTTCGCAGGCTTGCTGACGCAAGTCAAGGAATTTTGACAAAGTTATCGGCAAAATTTTCCGATAGGATACGTGCAATATCCTATGAACAAAAGTTCAAGAGTCGGCTGAGAGGAAGGTTATCTTCGACCCTCGGACAACCGAGTTGTCCACACCTGACGCGGATAATGCCGCCGGAGGAAGTTTTTATGCCGATCCCGAACACCGGGAGAACGGTATTATGACGTTTTTCGGAGGTACCCGCGCGGGTATCTCTGTTTTTGTTTTATCCTTTGAAGGAAAGGGGGAAAACCGGCGTGCGGAGGGGGAGCGCCCTGCGCACCGTACCGATTTTCGTTGAAAATTGGTACAAGATTACAGCGATGGGAAGCCGTGTTTCGGCGTGAGAGGAGACTTTTGAGTCTCGACCGAATTTTTCCGAAAATGGGGGAAATGCCGCTGTAACGCCGTTTTCTCCGTAACTTTAAAGGAGGTTCACAATGAACAAGGTTAATGTAAAAAAGCTTTCGGCAGCGGGCGTGTTCTGCGCCGTCGCTGTCGTCGGAAGTCTCTTATCCGTTCCCGTATTCGGGAGCAAATGCGCTCCCGTACAGCACATGGTCAATATCTTCTGCGCCGTTTTTCTGGGTCCCGGCTACGGGCTCGGGGTCGCCTTCGCGGCAAGCCTGCTCCGAAATATTTTCGGGCTGGGGAGCGTGCTCGCCTTTCCGGGGAGTATGTTCGGCGCGCTGCTTTGCGGGATTGTTTACCGTAAAACGAAAAACCTTCCGCTGACGCTGGTCGGTGAGGTATTCGGAACGGCGATCCTCGGCGGGCTATGCGCGTATCCGATCGCGATCCTTTTCCTGGGGCAGAGCGCGGGCGAATTGGCGTTTTACGCTTATATTGTCCCGTTCCTGATCTCGACGGCGGCGGGCGCGATCCTCTCCGGGCTGATCGTTCTGCCGCTTCAGAAGACCGCGTTTTTCAGCCGTATGCTCGGCGGGGAACGCTGAGTGCGGTGGGCGGCGGAAATTGCAATTAAAAAAGGAGAAAAAAGATGGAATTTTCAACACAAATGGAAGCCGCCCGTAAGGGCTTTCTGACCGAGGAAATGAAAACGGTCGCAAAAAAAGAAGGGATCCCCGCCGAAAAGCTCATGGAGCTGATTGCGGAGGGCAAGGCGATCATTCCCTGCAACAAAAACCATAAGGCGATCGACCCGAACGGCGTCGGCGCGGCGCTTAAAACGAAGATCAATGTCAATCTCGGCACCTCGCGGGATCAGATTGACCTCGACGCGGAGCTTGAGAAGGTAAAAAGCGCCGTTGCGCTCGGCGCGGAGGCGATCATGGATTTAAGCTCCTGCGGCGATACGCGGGCGTTCCGCAGAAAGCTGACCGAAGGCTGTCCCGCCATGATCGGGACGGTTCCGATCTACGACGCGGTCGTGTATTACCATAAGGCGCTTGCGAAGATCACGAGCCGCGAATGGATCGACATCGTGAAAATGCACGCGGAGGACGGGGTGGATTTTATGACGATCCACTGCGGGATTAACCGTGAGACCGCCGCGAAATTCAAGCGCACCAAGCGCATGATGAACATTGTTTCGCGCGGCGGGTCGATCATTTTCGCATGGATGGAAATGACGGGGGAGGAAAACCCGTTTTACGAGCATTTTGACGAAATTCTCGAGATCTGCCGCGAATACGACGTGACGTTGAGCCTTGGGGACGCCTGCCGTCCGGGGTGCATTTTCGACGGAACGGACGCTTCGCAGATCGAGGAGCTGATCACGCTCGGCGAACTGACGAAGCGCGCTTGGGCAAAGGACGTTCAGGTCATGATCGAAGGCCCGGGGCATATGCCGATGAACCAGATCGCCGCGAATATGGAGATTCAGAAAACCCTCTGCCACGGAGCGCCGTTTTACGTACTCGGCCCGATCGTGACCGATATTGCGCCCGGCTATGACCATATCACCTCGGCGATCGGCGGCGCGATCGCGGCGCAGCACGGCGCGGCTTTCCTCTGCTATGTGACTCCCGCCGAGCATTTGCGGCTCCCGGACGTGGACGACGTAAAGGAAGGAATCATCGCGGCGCGGATCGCCGCGCACGCCGCCGACCTTGCGAAGGGGCTTCCGAACGCCGCCGAGTGGGATCGCGAAATGGATAAGGCGCGGCACAAGCTGGACTGGGAGAAGATGTTCGAGCTTTCGATCGACCCCGAAAAGGCGCGGCGCTACCGCGAGACCTCGAAGCCGATGAAGGAGGATACGTGCAGTATGTGCGGGAACTTCTGCGCGGTCAGAAATATGAATCGGATCCTCGACGGCGAGATCGTTTCGATTTACGACGAGTAATGTTGATTCTTTTAGGGCAATATTCCGCGCGGCGGGGTATTGCCCTGTTGAGTATATTTTCAAATGAAAAATCCGGTTTACAGGAGCGGCATGATGGCGATTTCATATCAAAAGCTTACGGCAAAGGAAATAGACGAATTCATCAAAATGCGGATCGAACAGCTCCGCGAGGAGGGCGCGAAGGAGGAGATCGACCTTTCGCCCGCGCTGCGGGATTACTATAACAGGCATATGGCAGACGGCACGTTTTTTTCATGGATCGCGGTTGACAACGGGAAAATCATCGGGACGAGCGGAATGTCGATTGTGGAAAAGCCGCCTTATTTCGGCTGCCCGAACGGTAAGATTGGTCTTTTGTCGAGTATGTACACGGATTGGGCATACCGAAGAAAGGGGATCGCCAAAGAACTGCTCTCAAGGGTCGTCGGCGAAGCAAGGGAGCAGGGCTGCGGAACGGTTCAGATCACCGCCTCCGATATGGGCGTTCTGTTATATACCGATTTTGGCTTTACGAAAAACGGAAATTTTATGCAGTATAAGCTGTGAGGGGAATTGCTGATGGCTGGAGGGCTTCTTTGTTCATTTTTCTTACGGCAGTTTTTGGGGATCCTGTATTCCGTGAATAAAATCATGCTCCTGTTTTTCAGAGATTAGAAAGGAAATGAAAATGAGTGTTCTTCATATCATTGACAGCCGACATAGTTACAGAGGGAAATACAAACAAATTCCCGTTCCGAGGGAAGATTTAACTGCAATTATGAAGGCGGGGTTAGCCGCTCCCTCCGGCTGCAACAAGCAAACGACAAGCCTGATTGCGGTAGACGATCCGGAAACGCTGAAAAAGCTGCGCAAGGTGATCAATCCGCCCGCAGGCGAGACCGCGCCGGCGATTATATGCGTTTTAACGCAAAGGATCAACGCGTACAGGGATCGGTGCTTCGCGGTTCAGGATTATTCCGCCGCGATTGAGAATATGCTGCTTGCTTTGGTAGAACTGGGTTATCAAAGCTGTTGGTACGAGGGTCACATTACCGACGAGGACAGAATAGGGGAGCAAATGGTGCGGATTTTAAATGTGCCCGATTCCTACGAGCTGGTCTGCTTTCTTCCGGTCGGCATTCCCGAGGAAGAAATCGTATTGCCAAAGAAACGGGCGTTTGAGGAAAGAGCGTGGTTTAACACATTCCCCGATCAGAAAAGATAAAATTTTAAGAAAGGAACTCTCTTATGTTCGGCGGGCTGCTAACGCGGGTGCGGAAAAAAAGACGGGATGAAATATTGCGGTAAATCGGTATTTGTATTTGAAAGGTAAAATCTATGGCATTTGTAAATGAGAAACTTACTTCGTGGCAAAAAGAAGATTTTGTAAAGAATGATATAAAAAATCCACATTGCTCAAATCAAGTGCTAAATCCAAGCTTTTGGACAGTAGACCATGAACGCAATGCTTATTTAATTAATATAGGCGCTTATCACGATGTGCCAGAAGAAGAACAATTTGTTTTTATCTATAATTCGGGAATATTTTTGTTTACACTTCAAATGTGCAATGTTAGCGATACAACAAAAGCATGGAATTTTAAAAAATATATTTCATTAAACAACTCAAGTGAAGTTGAAGAACAACAATTAATAATGATTTTTAAAGAAGCTTTGTCGGAATACAAATATAATGGGCTTCCCATTGGATATAAACAGCAATTCAAAATGGAAATAAACTTTTAAGGATAAAATAAATTGTTGTTAAATGATAAATTCCAACTTACTTAAAAGAAAGGAACTCTCTTATGTTCGGCGAGCTGCTAACGCGGGTGCGGGAACGATTCCCGCTGATCCATTGTATTACAAACTATGTGACGGCGAACGACTGTGCCAATCTTCTGCTTGCCTGCGGCGCTTCGCCGATCATGTCGGACAGCCCCGACGAGGTCGGGGACGTGGTTTCGCTTTGCGGAGGACTGCTCCTCAATACCGGAACGATGAGCCGCGATCGGCTCAGCGCAATGCTTCTTGCGGGGGAGCGGGCGAACGCGCTCGGAATTCCCGTGGTGCTTGATCCCGTCGGCGCGGGCTCGTCGGCCGCGCGGACGGAGGCAGTCTTGACGCTGCTGCGCAGGGTTCGCGTTTCGGTGATCCGCTCGAATTTGTCCGAGCTTCGCGCAATTCTCGGGACTGCCGCGCCGACGCGGGGCGTGGACAGTGACCCAAAAGAAAAAATCACCGACCCCGCCCAAACGATCGAAACGATAAAGCGTCTTTCGGAACGGCTGCGCGCGGTCATCGCGGTAACGGGCGAGACCGATCTCGTTGCCGACCGCGAAAAAGTGTACAAAATCAAAAACGGAAGCCCGCTTCTGCGTCTTGTGACGGGCGCGGGGTGCCAGCTTTCCGCGCTCACCGCCGCCTTTCTCGCGGCGAATCCCGTAAAGCCAATTGAAGCCGCTGCCGCCGCCGTCTGTATGATGGGCGTATGCGGGGAGATCGCCGAGGGACGAATGACCGAAGCGGACGGGAACGCTTCTTATCGGAATTACGTGATCGACGCGGTATACCGCCTGACGGAGCAGGAGCTGGAACGGCGGGCGCGCGTCCATGAGGAGGGATTGCAGTGAAGCTGAAAAATGAGGTGCTTCTTTACGCCGTGACCGACCGTCGGTGGACAGGCGAAAAAACGCTCGCGGAGCAGGTGGAAGCGGCGCTTCGGGGCGGGGTTACGATGGTTCAGCTTCGGGAAAAAACATTGCCCGAGGCGGAAATTTTAGAACAGGCGATCGAGCTTGCCGCGCTCTGCAAGCGGTACGGCGTTCCGTTTCTCGTGAACGACAGTCCCGAGATCGCGGTAAAAAGCGGCGCGGACGGCGTTCACGTCGGGCAGGGGGATCTGAGCGCCGAAAAGGCGCGGGAGATCATCGGCGCGGGGAAAATTCTCGGCGTTACGGCGAAAACGGTGGAGCAGGCAAAGGCGGCGGAACAAGCGGGCGCAGATTATCTTGGCGTCGGCGCAGCGTTTTCGACCGAGACGAAAACGGATACGTCCGTAATTTCGCACGCGCGTTACCGCGAAATCTGCGCGGCGGTGAAGATTCCGGTTGTCGCGATCGGCGGATTAAATAAGGGGAATCTGATGACCCTGAAGGGGAGCGGCGTATCCGGCGCGGCGCTTGTCTCGGCGATTTTTTCGGCGGAGGACATTGAAGCGGAATGCCGCGAGCTGCTCACGATCTGCCGCGGAATGACAGGAGAGGAAGAATGAACGAAATCAAAAAGGTTTTAACGATCGCAGGCTCGGACAGCGGCGGCGGCGCGGGCATTCAGGCGGACATCAAGACGATCACGGCTTTCGGAATGTACGCGGAGACGGCGATTACCGCGCTCACCGCGCAGAACACGGTGGGCGTTCATGGGATTTTTGACGTTCCCTCGGATTTTATCGGGGAACAGCTTGACGCGGTGTTCGGCGATCTCCGCCCCGACAGCGTGAAGATCGGCATGGTCTCGAACGCGGCGGCGATCCGCGTGATCGCGTCGAAGCTGCTGAAATACCGCGCGAAAAATATCGTGATCGACCCGGTTCTCGTTTCGAGCAGCGGCCGGCGGCTCCTGAACGAAGAAGCGGAGGGAGAGCTGATCCGGACGCTCCTCCCGCTCGGGACGGTCGTTACGCCGAATCTTCCCGAGGTGCGGGCACTTTGCGGGATCGCGGCGGAAAACGAGGAGGAAATGCGACGGGCGGCAGCGGAAATGGCAAAAACGCTTCCCGGCGCGATCCTCATCAAGGGCGGTCATCTCGCGGGGGAAGCGGTCGATCTTTTATATCATGAAACAAAATTTACGCGGTATGTGTCGGAGCGGATCCAGACCGAAAATTCGCACGGGACAGGCTGCACTTTGTCCTCGGCGATCGCCTGCGGGCTTGCCGCGGGGCTTTCGGTGGAAGAAAGCGTGGGGAAGGCGAAGGAATACCTGACGGGCGCGCTTCGGGCTTCTCTTCCTTTTGGGCAGGGTTCGGGCCCGCTCAATCATATGCATGCGATTCAAGGTTTTTTCGGATAAACGATATTTTCAAGCGTGGGGAGGGTTCAAAGTGACGAAGCGGAAAAAAGTCATGATTTTATTATGCGCAATCGCGATCATCGCGGTCGGTTTATTTGGCGTACTTGCTTTTTTGGCATACGGGAAAATAGATGTTTACCGCGAAACATCACCAAATGGCGAGATAGAAGTTCTGATACGCGGCGGCACCGGATTTTTTGAGTTTACCCCAAGAGGCGGTTCTGTCTATGAGCTTATTGTATCAAAGCAATTTTTCTTTTTCGACACGCTGATCCAGAAAAAGGAGTTTATTTTCAATGCCGACGGCGCATCTCTGACAGAGGATTATATTCAGGTGGACTGGTTTGAGGATCACGTTCAGATTGTAATTGACAACAAGGAGCGCACCGTCAAATCCGTTAAGCGGTTTGTGTGTTATTTTTAAATGATATTGGTAATAAGGTGTTCCGCCAAAGCGCGGGGGTTCTCCAGATTGACCTCGTGTCCCGCATTCGGAATGATCGCGTTTTTCGCGTTTCTTAAAAGTCCGTCGAGCTTTTCGGCGGCTTTTTTGTTGACGGAATCCCGCTCGCCGCAAAGGATCAGCGTCGGACATTTCACCCGATCCAGCCTGTCGCGGAAATCAAGGCTCGACATCGACCCGGTGAGCGCGATCATTCCCTTTTTAGGGATTCCAACGTTATCGAACGTTTGGTTTGGCATGAGACGGAATATCAGTCCCTGAAGCTTTAATAAGCGCTTCGGCATTTGAAACTGCGGCGCGATCAGAACCAGTCTTTCCACCAGTTCGGGCGCGTCGATCGCGAGATTCAGCGCCAGCACCGCCCCGAGTGAAAGTCCGCAGATGACGGACGGCGCGCCCTGTTTTTCCAGCTCTCCGCGCAGTCCATGGTACAAATGTTCGTAGGTGAAGTTTTCGTCCAGAAAGCGGCTCAGCTCGGGTCGGGAAATTTCCCATTCGATGGGGAGAAGCGCCGCCGTTTCGTCCCAGCTTGCCGCGCCTTGCCCGAGACCGTGGAGGAGAAGCAGGTTCATGGTATTTTTCCTTTCGTGCTTTTTTACCAGAATACCATGATAATATTTTTTTGTCAAGACGTCTATACCCACCTTGAACCAAATGTTACGAAACGTATCCGAACGACAGCAAAGCAATGGAAAAAGAATATGGTTTATTGAATCGAAAAGCTCCCCTTATGCTGATTCGCAGAAATCGTAATGACAATATCTCCTTCGGCTGACAAACTGTGTGAGGTGCTCTCCATATTGTTTTGCGAAAAAATGACGTTGCCGGTCTTGTCTTTGATTTCTATGGATAAGGCTCCGCTTACGGTTTGGGTTTCTACCGTAATATTTTTTAAGGATCCTCCAAGATGAAGCGTTCTGCGCATTTTTCCGTCGAGAAGCTCATATTGTCCGGACCAGCTGCCCCACCCATTATTACCAATATACCCGATTCTCAATGCGCTGCGGCTGTGTGCGATCCCCGTGGAATAGGTCGCAATGAACGAGATCGCTGCGATTGCCAGAATCAAAAGAACGGTTCCTTTTACGCTTTTGGGTTTTACCGATAAACGCATATTTATTCCTCCTTAAATCGCATCTGCTTTTTGATTTTTGTTATTTTCAGTTGGTAGAGAATTACGGGAAAAAGCGAAAATGCTCCGAATGTGCCGAAAACAATTGATTTTAATAGAATCCCAAAAAGTCCAAATATGATAAGGAAAGAAAGCCATGGATTGCGGAGCTGACGGTAATACCATACGAGATCGTCCGAAGAAGTGTGAAGTTCAAACGGTTTTCCGTCGTTTTCCTTTTCAACGATGAAAAGCTCCCGATTGTATGTGGTGCCGTTGGTTGCGATCCGCCCGCCTTTTTCCGCCCATGGTCTGATCCGGACTTTTCCGATGGAATAATTGAGATTGATATTTTTGTAGAAAACCTTATACCCCACATCTTCGAGAAATCGTCGGTAATCTTCGGCGTTGTCTCGTGATTTTTCACCGATAAATTCCACGCGGTACTGAACCTGACTGGGCGGACAGTCTTCAAATTCATATGTCATTTTTCCGGTGCGGATCAATCTGTACCCCTGCGACGCCATTTGATTCAGCCATTTTTCCTGCGCTTCCAAAAAGCTTCCGAAGAACCGATATTTTTTCATTTTATCATCATTCCTTTCCTTTTATGATTTCCGACGCGAAGCGTGTGATCTCTTTTAATCGAGAAAGTTCCTTCTGCGCGATTTGTTTTCCGAGCGGCGTAATCAGAAATTCCTTTTTCCGGCCGCACTCGTCTCCGTATACAGTGATCCAGCCCTTTTCGCAAAGTGTATTCAGTGCGCCGTAAAGCGTCCCCGCGCCGAGCATAAGCCGTCCGTTCGTTTTTTCTTCGATATACTGCATTACGGAATATCCGTGTCTCGGCTGATACAGGGAAAGCAGAATATAAAAGGTCACTTCGGTAAGCGCGCCGCCATTTACATGATCCCTCATAAGCCGTCTCCTAACTATTACGTTTACTGTAATAATTATATCGAGTGTTTTTAACAGTGTCAATAGAAAAAAGCAACAATTTTTCGTTTGTGGAATTGTTAAAAATTACGGATAACGGGTTTTAGCAAAAAGAAGTCCTCAAGGCGTTATACGAAGTACGCCTGAGGACTTTTTTGTATAATTTTGTCTTAGTTCAAATCCGCCTTCATCTTCCTCCCGAACACGATCGCCGCACCGCACACGACAAGAACGGTATAGATCAGAATGATTGGGAGCGCTTCGGCGATCTTTTCATATTCGCCCATCAGCGCGGCGCGTCCCGCCTTCACGCATTGATAGAAGGGGAGAGCGGCGCTGATTCGGTAGAGTACGCCGCCAAGCCCCTCGACGTCCATAAAAACGCCGCCGAGCATGGTTCCGGCCGAAATAATGATCGAGCATAGACCGGGAGCAGCTTTATCGCTGAAAAGACTGCCGAACAGGATCCCGAAGCCGATCAGAAGCACCGCCGGAAGGAGCAGCACAAGGATCGTGAGCAGGAGATTCCCGACCGAAAGCGCCGTATCGGTAACCGCCCCGATCACAAGCGCGCAGAGCATACAGAAAAGAAGCTGTACCGCCCCGATCAGCAGGCAGGGGAGAAAGTACCCTGCAATAAAATCGGCGGAGCGCATCGGCGAAGCGTACAGGCGGATCAGGAACGAGCCGCCGCGATCCTTCGAGACCTGTAACGCCGCGAACAGCATGGTAAACATCAGCCCGAATACGCCGACGGCGGGCGCGAGCTTTCGGATCCCGAAAATGTCCATGCCCGCTTCGGGCGGAATACTTTCGTTGACGACCGTCATAATGACCAGCATGACGATCGGGAAGCCGAGACAGAACAGATAACTGAGCGGGTCGCGGAGAATTTCCCGCGTGTTCCGACCTGCGAAAAGAAGCGTGCGATTCATTTTATGATCATTCCTTTCCAATGTGAGGATTGTGTTTCCTGCGGGAAACACGACGGGTTTGAAAAATCGAAGATTTTTCAAACTACTGCCTCCTCAACAATCTTGATAAACGATTTTTCCAAGCCCTGCTCGCCCGAGCGCTCCTCCAGCTCGGAGAGCGTTCCGCAGGCGATCAGCCGCCCGTTCGTCATGATCCCGATCCGGTCGGAAAGCGCCTCCGCTTCCTCCATGTAATGGGTCGTCAGGACGATCGTGATCTTTCCTTTCAGCTTTTCGATCACCGCCCAGTGCTCCCGCCGCGCGAGCACGTCCAGCCCGAGCGTCGGCTCGTCGAGGAACAGCACCTTCGGCTCCGAGATGAGCGCCATGGCAATGCTGACTTTGCGCTGCCACCCGCCCGAAAGCGTTTTCGCGCGGCTGTTTTCGACCTCCTCAAGGTGAAAAGCGCCGATCATTTCGGCGGTTTTTTCCCTGACCTTTTCTTTTGAAAAGCCGTAGATCCCCGCCGTAAATTCGAGGTTTTCGCGTACCGTGAGGTTCGGCGCGACGGCGGTATCCTGCGTGGAAATTCCGATGAGCCGCTTCACCTCGTTCGGCTCGGCGGCGGCGCTTTTCCCGCAGACGAGCGCTTCGCCCGAATCGGGTCTTGAGAGACAGCAGAGCATTCGGATCGTCGTTGTTTTTCCCGCTCCGTTTACGCCGAGCAGGGCGAAAAGCTCCCCTTCGGCGACGGAAAAGCCGATCGAATCTACCGCCGTTTTGCTTCCGTATTTTTTCGTGAGATTTCGTGTTTCGACCGCGTTCATTTGGCTGTGTTCCCCTTTTTTGTTGTTGGGTGCAGGGTGCGAATGCGCCGTTATTCTTCTTTTTCGGGCATCGGAAACTCGGGAATTTCCTGCTCGATCTTTACCATGGCGAGCCCCTGTGTTTCGTCCCCGAGGATCAGGAGCATTGTCCCGTTTTCCAGTCCGAAAATTTTCCGTGCCTGCGCGGGAATGGTGATCTGCCCCTTCTCGTTGACCCGAACCATGCCGAAAATGTGCTTACCGACCGGCTGGATCAGGGTGCGTTCGCCGCGCTTTTCCGCATTCCGGACGAGCGTGTCGAGCGTTACGTCGTACAGCTCCGCGAGCGCGATACAGTTCGTAATATCGGGGACGGTATCCCCTTTTTCCCATTTCGCGACCGCCTGCCGCGAAACGCCGAGCTTTTCGGCGACCGCCTCCAGTGTATAGCCGTTCTGTTTCCGAAGCCCCTTGAGGTTCTGTGTCCATTCGATCTCCATATCCGATCCCTTTCACCCGTTTTTAGGCTGCACCGCACAAAGCGCATTGCGCGGTCTTTGTGAGGCGCTGCCTTTATTTTATCATCTTTTTGGAGGGAATACAACCAATCGCCGATAACGGAATCAAAAAAAGATGTTATTTTCGGCTTCCATTTCTCCGATTATTCCGATGATTCCGAAATTTCGGATTCTTGTATGTATACTCTGAAATTGACCGCTTTCGGGCGGAACAACCCGAGAACCGTAAAATCAAAGTCGATTTCGTACTGAACGATATATTGCGTTTCACCGATTGCGAAGATCTCAAAATTACCGTTGGGCGTTTTCCCCCGATCTGTACTCGCGAATGGCTTTTTGACAAAAATCCGATCCCCGACCGTTCGGTACAGGCGCAGCTTTCCCTCGGGCGAGGGATCGAGGAATTCCTCCTCGGACACGAGCGCTTTCAGATCGTCCGAAAGCATTTCATACGGGAGAGCTTTCGCATAGCCGTGACCTGCGATATTCATCGCGGTTTCGATTGCTTCATTCCACTCGTGAAAGTGAAGCACAACCCCCGCGAGGAGGAGCAGAAGAACCGCGGCGGCGATCCGGGCAATGGTTTTCTTTGTTATTTTCATATGCTTTTTTCTTCGCCTTTATTTTTCGTTAAGCTCTCCGCCGCGCGGAACAACTGGGTCAGGTTCGCTACGCCGAGGACGCGGATCCCCGTGCAGTCTTCCTTTGTGAGCGAGCCGAGCGCGCTTTTCGGGACAATACAGGTCTTAAATCCCATGCGGCGGCATTCCCGGATCCGTTCCCCCGCGTGAACCGCGCCGCGAAGCTCGCCGCCGAGCCCGATCTCGCCGAATACCGCGAGATCGTCGGGGAGCACCCTGTCACAAAGCCCCGAAAAGAGCGCGAGCGCCACTGCCGCGTCCGCCGCCGGCTCGTCCAGCCGAAGCCCGCCCGTAACATTGATATAAACGTCGAACTGCCCGAAAAGATAGCCTGTCCGCTTTTCAAGCACGGCAAGGATCAGGCAGAGACGGTTATAGTCGAACCCTGTTGAAGCGCGGCGCGGCGCGGAAAAGCCCGTTTTCGCGACGAGCGCCTGCACTTCCGCCAGAAGCGGGCGCGTCCCTTCCATTGTACAAAGCACGCTGATCCCGCTCGTGCCCTCGGGACGTCCCGAAAGGAGCATTTCGGAGGGATTCGCGACCTCCTCCAGCCCCGTTCCGCTCATGCGGAACACGCCCATCTCGTTCGTCGAGCCGAAGCGGTTCTTGACCGCGCGGAGCAGGCGGTAGGAAAGCTGCTTATCCCCCTCAAAATAAAGAACGGTGTCCACGATATGCTCGAGAACCTTCGGTCCCGCGATCCCGCCGTCCTTGTTGACGTGTCCGACAATAAAGAAGGGGATCCCCTGCGACTTCGCCGTGCGCAAAAAAAGCGAGGTGCATTCCCGTACCTGCGTAATGCTTCCCTGCGCGGAGGAAAGTTCCGTGATCTGCATGGTCTGGATCGAGTCGATAATGACGACGTCCGGCTTTTCGTCGAGGATCGCCGCGTTTACCGCTTCGCAGTCGTTATCCGAAAGGAGGTAAAGATTTTCGCCCTCGACGCCGAGACGGTCGGCGCGGAGCTTGATCTGCCGCTCGCTTTCCTCCCCCGAAACGTAAAGAATTTTTCTGTTACGGTCGAGATCCTTACAGATCTGGAGAAGGAGGGTGGATTTCCCGATCCCCGGGTCTCCGCTTAAAAGGACAAGCGAGCCCGCCACCAGCCCTCCGCCGAGCACCCGATCGAGCTCGGCGGAGCCGGTCTGGAAGCGAAGCTCGCTTTTTCCCGTGATCTCCGAAAGACTTTTCGGTTTTAAGACTCTCCCGCTTTTGACAGCCGCGCGGGGGAGCTCCGGCTCCTCCGAAACGGTGTTCCATTCGCCGCACTCGGTACACCGCCCCACCCATTTCGGGTAAACGTGTCCGCACTCACTGCATATATAGGAAGCTCTCTGTTTCGCCATTGGTCGTGTTCTCCTTATTGTCCGTTTCTTTTAAAAATTCCGTCAGCCCCTTATAGATCGTAAAGGCGACTTTTTTTTGATATTCCGCGCTGCTTAAATTGGCGGCGTCGTTCGGGTTCGAGAGAAAGCCGCATTCGATCAGAAGCGCAGGCTGCTTCGTGTCCTTAAATAAATAAAGATTGTTGTCGATCAGCTTGATCTCCCGGTCGTTTCCCGGCTGAAGCTCCGAGAATCGCTCCTGCATGATCGTCGCGAGGCGAAAATTCCCCTTATGATTCGTCGTGTAGAACATCTGTCCGCCGAAATACTCGCTCTTGGTGAACTGGTTCTGATGGATCGAGAGAAAAACGCTGTCGGGATAGCTCTGAATGATCTCGAGGCGGTTCTCCATGTCCGAAATTTTCTGATTGCGGATCCCCGTTACGCCCTCGTCGTAGATCGAAATATCCTCGCTTCGGGTGTAAACGACCTCATAGCCCTCAAAGCTTAAAAGCGTCCCGAGATTTTTCGCGATACTGAGGTTGATGTCCTTTTCGTAAGCGCCGTTCTCCGCGACGCAGCCGCCGTCGATTCCGCCGTGTCCCGCGTCGATCACGATGACCTTTTTCGGCACCGCGCCGAGGGCGGCTTCTTTCGCGGCATTGTTCATGTTTACGGCTCCCGAGACCGCCGCGGCGATACAGCAGCAGAAGATCGCGAGCAGGAGCGGGATCCGTCTTTTTAAGCGGTCAAACATTTTCATAATCATACAGCCTTTCTCGGTACTGATCTGCAATGAAAACCGCAGACAAAAAAACTGCGTAAAACCGCATATACCAAAGCTTTTGCTTGATTTTTTGTACGGTTTTTAATTGCATAT
>CAYVZH010000028.1:0-33444 GCA_964456025.1 uncultured Ruminiclostridium sp. | reverse complement strand
GGATTCCTTAATTATATCACTTCTTCCGCAAATGACGAGCGTGGGAGCTGTTATTTTTAATAATTCATTTCGCTCAATATTCGGCTCATTAACCATTAAACCAAGTATTTCAGCATTCTTTTTTGCGTCAGGCGATTTTGCCGCAAATCGCCTTGCTATTTTGTATCCTATTTCGATTGGAATTTGTGTCGCTCTTTTTACTCCTTTTGGATTCAGATTTCCCGCATTTAATATCAATGCCTTTACTTTATTTGGATATTTTATTGCAAATTTCATTGCTATATTTGCCCCGTCTGAAAATCCCAGAATAACAGCATTTGAAATTTCAAGATTTGCCATAAAATCGGATAAATCACAGGAAAACTGCTCAATTGTAAAAGGTGCTGTACCTCTTGGTGATTGACCATGGCCTCGTGTGTCTAAAGCAATCACTCTGTATCTGTCACTAAAATAATCTATTTGATTCTTGAAATATGAGCCATTCTCTCCGTTCCCATGCAAAAGGATAAACGGCTCTTTATTCCCTTTTTCTTGATAATATAAGGTTATATCCATATATACTTCCTTGCAAATTCCGATTTGTCGATCCCTCTTAAATCGAAATAAACTCCGCCATTCTCCCCCGAAAAACCGCGATCTTCTCAAATCCCGCCTGCTTCGCGACCTCGATCCCGTCAAGGATATTTTTCCCGAGGTCGGCGGTCGAGTGCGCGTCCGAGCCGATCGTTAAAATCTCCCCGCCGAGTTCGCGGTACCTTTTTACACAGGGGAGATCGGGGAGGGTTGTTCCGATCTTTTCCCGAACCTCCGAGGTGTTGATCTCGATCCCTTTTCCGTTTTTGATCAGCGTTCGGAAAATTTCGTCAATGACGGGTTCGTATTTTTTCATGTCCACCGTGATCCCGCAGTCGCCGCAGATGTAGCGGAGCGGGTAGGTCAGGTGTCCCAGCACGTCAAAATCCGATGTTTCCGCCATTTCAAGCAGTTCTTCAAAATAAAGCGGCAAGATCTTTTCGGGCGGCTCTTTCCGATAATCGAGAAAATAAAAATCCTCATAGCCGCGGATCATATGGCAGGAGCCGATCACGAAATCGTAAGGGTTTTCGGCAAGAATTTTTTTGGAAAGTGCGGGGTCGTGGTGCGGCTGCCCCAGCTCGGCGCCGTACAGCAAAGCGATCTCCTCCGCGTATTTTTCCTTCAGGGCAGGGATCGTTTCCGCTGCTTCGCGCGACGACTGCTCCGACCCGTATTCCCCGTCGTAAAACAGGTTGACCTCGATATGGTCGGTGATCGCGTAATGCGTCATGCCGAGCACGATCGCCCGGTTTACCATGTCCTCCGCCGTGTCATTTCCGTCGAAGGAGAAGCGGGAATGGGTATGAAAATCGAAAGGAACGCGGTTCATCGAAGTCCTCTTTCCTGCACAAGTGCAAATGTTTAAAATCAGTATATCACATTTTTCAATTTTTGTCTATGAAAATGTTTACTTTTTTCAAAAAATATAGTATAATAGAATTTATGTGAATATGTTCCCCGAAAAACTTCGGGATAGAAAGGAACGGTACAATTTATGAGAGCGGTAGTAGCGGTGATCGGGAAGGACACGGTCGGGATCCTCGCGCGGGTAAGCGCGATCTGCGCGGAATATAACGCGAACATCATGGACGTGACGCAGACCATTATGCAGGATCTGTTCGCGATGACGATGATGATCGACATCTCGAAGTGCAGCGAGAAATACGGCGTGCTTGCCGAAAAGCTGAAAAAATGCGGCGAGGAAATGAACCTCCAGATCCATGTCATGCACGAGGATATTTTTAACTCCATGCACAAAATCTGATACAGGGCATTACAGAAAGGAACGGCGTAAAAATGCTGAACACAAATGATATTCTCGAAACGATCAAGATGATACAGGAGGAAAACCTCGATATCCGTACCATTACGATGGGGATCTCGCTCCTCGACTGTATCGACAGCGACATTGACAAGGCCTGTACCAAGGTTTACGATAAAATGATGCGTCTTGCGTGCAATCATGTAAAGGTCGGCGAGGAGATCGAGGCGCGGTACGGGATTCCGATCATCAATAAGCGCCTTTCGGTCACCCCGATCGCCATGCTTGCCGCGGCGGCAAAGGGAAGCCCCGTAAAATTTGCGCAGACGCTCGAAAAGGTCGCGGAGGGCACGGGCGTGAACTATGTCGGCGGGTATTCTGC
Source organism: uncultured Ruminiclostridium sp. (assembly GCA_964456025.1). Lineage (GTDB taxonomy): Bacteria > Bacillota > Clostridia > Oscillospirales > Ruminococcaceae > Ruminiclostridium_E. The sequence continues at coordinate 31,225 of CAYVZH010000028.1, read as the reverse complement.
GCTTGTTCACAAGGGCTTTTCGGCGGGGGATCGGGAGCTGATCGAGTCGATCCCCGAGGCGCTCAGTGTGACGAATAAGGTTTGCTCCTCGGTCAATATCGGCTCTACCCGCGCGGGGATCAACATGGACGCGGTCGCGCTCATGGGTCGGATCATTCGCGAGGCAAGCGAAAAAACCGCTGATAACCATTGCTTTGGCGCGGCGAAGATCGTGGTATTCTGTAACGCAGTCGAGGACAATCCCTTTATGGCGGGCGCGTTTCACGGAACGGGCGAACCCGACTGCGTGATCAATGTCGGCGTAAGCGGGCCGGGCGTGGTTCGCGCGGCGCTTGCGAAAATGCCGGACGCGTCGATCGACGAGGTCGCGGATGTGATCAAAAAGACCGCCTTTAAGGTGACGCGCATGGGACAGCTCGTCGGGACGGAGGCGGGAAAGGCGCTCGGCGTTCCGTTCGGGATCGTCGATCTTTCGCTCGCGCCGACCCCCGCCGTCGGAGACAGCGTCGCGCACATTCTGGAGGAGATCGGTCTGGAGCGCTGCGGCGCTTACGGGACGACGGCGGCGCTCGCGCTCCTGAACGATGCGGTGAAAAAGGGCGGCGTAATGGCTTCCTCGCGCGTCGGCGGGCTTTCGGGCGCGTTTATTCCCGTTTCCGAGGACGCGGGTATGATTGACGCGGTAAACTGCGGCGCGCTTCGGCTCGAAAAGCTGGAGGCGATGACGGCGGTATGTTCGGTGGGACTGGATATGTTCGTGGTTCCCGGCGATACTCCCGCGGAGATCCTTTCGGCGATCATCGCGGATGAGGCGGCGATCGGCATGGTGAACAGCAAGACGACGGCGGTGCGCGTGATCCCGGCGATCGGGAAAAAGGAGGGCGAAGTCCTCGAATTCGGCGGACTGTTCGGGAGCGGTCCCGTCATGCCCGTGAACCGCTTCTCGCCCGCGAAATTCATTTCCCGCGGCGGGCATATCCCCGCGCCGCTCCAGAGCTTGAAAAACTAGGATTGCGTAAGCCGCACCCTGCACCAAAAAAAGCGCTCTTTCATATAGTGAAGCAAAGGGAGGGAGCGGTATGCAGGCGGTATGGATCTTTCTGGCGATTTTTTGCGGGATTTTCGGCGCGGCGGAGCTTCTTGTCCGCGCGTATCGGGCAGTGATCGGGTATTTTCACAACATTTTCACACGGAGAGGGGGAGGGCGCGATCGAAGCGCGTGATGCAATCGAAGTCCTGAGCGGGACGGTCGAGGACGTGATCTATCGGAACGCGGAAAACGGCTATACCGTTCTCACGCTTGACGTGGGCGGCGCGCCCGAAACGGTCGTCGGAACGCTCGGCGAGATCGTCGAGGGCGAGTCGCTGAAGCTCCGCGGGAGCTATGTCTCCAACGCGAAGTACGGACGGCAGTTCAAGGCGGTCACCTGTGAGCGCACTCTCCCCGAAACGGCGGGGGAGATCCGGAAATATCTCGGAAGCGGGATCATCAAGGGCGTCGGTCCCTCTCTCGCGAAGAAGATCACCGACGCGTTCGGGGCAGATTCGCTCGGCGTGATCGAAAACGATCCCATGCGGCTCGCGGAGTTGAACGGGGTCAGCGTCGATAAGGCGCTTTATATCTCGCATGAGTTCCGGCGGCTTTGCGGGATCAAGAGCGTCGTCGAGTTTTTACAGCGGTACGAGATCAGTCCCGTCACCGCCGCCGCCGTCTGGAAGCAGTATGAGGGGGAAAGCGTCGCGACCATCAAGGAAAATCCGTATCTTCTCTGCGACACGGGGATCGAGGTCGATTTCGCGACCGCCGACCGGATCGCGCACGATCTGGAGCTTGACCCCTGGAGCGTCAATCGGATCAAGGCGGGGACGGCGTACGTTCTGCGTGAAAACAGCTTTGCGGGGCATACCTGCCTGCCGCGGGAACGGCTTTCCGAACGGGTCTGTGCTACGCTCGGCGTGCGGGAGGACGTCTTTGAGGACGCGCTTTACATAGGTATCCGCGAGCGGCTTTTTGCCGAGCTTGAAACGGACAAGCGGGTCTATATCTACCTTTACGAATTTTATACCGCCGAGCAGTATATTTCCCAGAAGCTGGCGGTCATGCTGAAGCTTTCCGCGCCGCTCGAAAAGGATTTTTCGGAGGAGATCGCGGGGGTCGAATGGAGCGAGGGGATCACCTATCAGGAGCTTCAGAAAGCGGCAATCTCCGCCGCGCTCGGCAACAACCTCTTTATCCTGACGGGCGGACCCGGTACGGGAAAAACGACGACCTTAAACGCCGTGATCCGCCTATGCTCCGAGAAGCGGAAGCGCCTCAGCCTCGCGGCTCCGACGGGGCGGGCGGCGAAGCGAATGTCCGATCTAACGGGGCAGCCCGCGAAAACCATTCACCGCCTGCTCGAGGTGGATTTTACAAACGAGGGGAAGCCGAAATTCAAGCACAACGAACGGAATCCGCTGAACGCGGACGTGATCGTGATCGACGAGATGTCGATGGTGGACGTGCTGTTGTTCGAGGCGCTCCTCCGCGCGGTCAAGCCGGAGAGCAAGCTCATTATGGTGGGCGACTCGAACCAGCTTCCAAGCGTCGGCGCGGGGAACGTCCTGCGCGACCTGATCGCGACGAAGCTGATCCCGACGGTGGAGCTGAAGGAAATTTTCCGACAGGCAGCGGAAAGTCTGATCGTGACGAACGCGCATAAGATTGTCGCGGGGGAGGCTCCCGAGCTGGACGAGCGGAAACGGGACTTTTTCTTTATGCCGTGCGGGAGTGACATTGATACCGCGCAGCTTACGGTGGAGCTTGCGAAAACGAGACTGCCGAAAAGCTACGGTTATTCCCCGATCGACGATATTCAGGTTTTAACGCCGACAAAAATGGGCGCGGCGGGGACAAAGGAACTGAACCGCGCGTTACAGGCGGCGCTGAACCCGCCCGCGCGGGAGAAAAAGGAAGTGCGCTTTTTCGATACCGTGTTCCGTATGGGCGATAAAATCATGCAGGTACGCAACGATTACGACGTCGCCTGGAAAAAGGACGGGGAAAGCGGGCTTGGGATCTTTAACGGGGACATCGGGATCATTCTCGACGCCGACCCCGCGAACGGTCGTCTTACCGTCGATTTTGACGGACGGATCGCGGTCTATACGACGGAAATGCTGAACAAGCTCGAACACGCCTATGCCGTCACGATCCATAAAAGCCAGGGGAGCGAATACCGCGCGGTCATCATGCCGCTTTCGGGCATTTCGGGGAATCTTCTGTACCGGAATCTTCTCTATACGGGGATCACCCGCGCGCGGGAAAACATTATCCTTGTCGGGAGCCGCGCGGTCGTCGCGCAGATGGTCGGGAACGATCGGAGGACGCTCCGGTACTCCTGTATCCGCCGCCTTCTGAATGAGAAATACGGCGGAGAGGACGAGGAGATTTTTTAAGCCGCCTCCGGTGACCCATAAAGTTATACAAAAACAAGACAAAAGAAAGGAAAAATCAACATGAAGCTTGGAATGGTAGGACTTCCGAACGTCGGAAAAAGCACGCTTTTTAACGCGCTCACGAACGCGGGCGCGGAATCCGCGAATTATCCGTTTTGTACGATCGAGCCGAATGTCGGCGTGGTTTCCGTCCCCGACGAGCGGCTCGATAAGCTTGCCGAAATGTACAATCCCGCGAAATTTACTCCCGCGACGCTCGAATTTGTGGACATTGCGGGGCTTGTCAAGGGCGCGTCGAAGGGCGAGGGGCTGGGTAATAAGTTTCTCGGGGATATTCGCGAGGTGGACGCGATCGTGCACGTTGTCCGCTGCTTCGAGAATCAGAACATCGTTCACGTCGAGGGAAGTATCGGCGCGAAGCGCGACATTGAAACGATCAATCTCGAGCTGATCTTCAGCGATCTTGAAATTCTCGGGCGCAGGATCGACCGCGCGAAAAAGCTTTTGAAGGGCGATAAGGGGCTTCAGAAGGAGATCGACTTTTTGGAGCGGCTTCAGGCGCACCTCGAGGAGGGAAAAAGCGCGCGGTCGTTCGATTTTACCGAGGACGAGGCGGAAATGATCAAATCGACCCCGCTCCTTTCCAATAAGCCGATCATTTACGCCGCGAACTTGAGCGAGGACGATTTTAAGGCGGATTACGAAACGAATGCGCAGTACCGCGCGGTGGCGGAGATCGCGGCGGAGGAGAAAAGCGCCGTGCTTCCGATCTGCGCGCAGATCGAGGCGGATGTTTCGGACATGGACGCGGAGGAAAAGGAGCTTTTCTTATCCGATCTGAACGTTTCGGAATCGGGACTGAGCCGGATCATTCGGACGGGGTATTCGCTGCTCGGGCTGATCTCGTTCTTAACGGCGGGGCCGACGGAGGTCCGTGCCTGGACGATCAAAAAGGGAACGAAGGCGCCGCAGGCGGCGGGGAAGATCCACACCGATTTTGAGAAGGGCTTTATCCGCGCCGAGGTCGTGTCTTTTGACGACCTGACCCGCTGCGGCGGCATGAACGGCGCGAAGGAAAAGGGCTTGGTGCGGCTGGAAGGAAAGGATTATGTGATGAACGACGGCGATGTGGTCGTGTTCCGCTTTAATGTGTGATCGAACGTGAAAATTTACAAAGCAAGAAATACCAATAAAAAAAGGGTCGGGGCGCTTTTCGTATTACAGGTCATTTTCGGCACGCTTCCCGCCGTGCTTCTGGTGATCTTCGTGATGGCGGCGATCCCCGCGACCGAAACGCCCGAGGATAACCGCGTTTATCTCGCGGCGTATATTTCCGCGGCGGGGATCATTCTCTGCGGCTTCGCGTATACCATTCTCGGGCGGCAGTACAATATTTTGATCTCGGGGCTTCGCGGCGAGAAAACCCTGTACAAAATCGCCAAACGGCATAAAAACGAATATCGGATCTTTTTGAACCTTCCCGTCCGCTATAACCGGAACCGTTCGGAGATCGACATGCTCATGATAAGCGAAAAGGGCGTCCTTATCGTCGAGGTAAAGAACCATTCCGGCACGATCAGCGGCGGGGACAAGGACGCGTTCTGGACGCAGTTCAAGCATTACCGCGACGGAAAAAGCACCGAGGGAGAAATGAAAAACCCGCTCAAGCAGCTTGCGCGGCAGCGGGAGATCCTGAAAAATATCCTCCGCGCAAAGGGGTACGACGTCTGGATCGACGGGGTCGTCTTTTTTTCCAATCCGTTCGTGCGGCTGAAGCTTAGCCTGTCGGGCGGGAGCGGGTATGTCGCGGCGGGCGAAAAGGAGCTTGACAAATTTTTGTCAGGGTACGAAAGCCCGCGTCCTCCGAAGCGTGAGGAAATAGAAGCGATCACGGCGATTTTACGGGAAATGCTGGAATAATATGGATTTTCGATCATAGCGCTGATGAAAAATCTGCGCAAATCCGCGTGGATTCAAACCTTTCAGCGTGTTCGCGTTGTAATCTTAACCAGTTTTCGTTTGCGGTTTTCGTAATCTTGCACAAATATTTTCAAATTTCAAAAAACTTTTGTATAAGTTATTGACAAATCGGTTTTTGTGCGTTATAATAAAATCGTAAAAGGAAAGCAAAATCCTTTTACGAACGACAAAATTAATTTTAAATGACCTCCATTTAATTTTAGTTTTTTAGTTGTCTCCTTTCTTTTGTTCTACACATTATACATTATTTGATTTTGGGAAGTCGCTTGACTTCCCGCTTTTTTTCTTTTTTTGAGAGAATATGGAGAGAAATTGTTTTATTTCGGGGCTTTGCCCCGAACCCCATTTCCTTTTGATATCAAAAGGAAGCGAAAAGCAATATTGCTTTACAGAGTATTTGGAAAAGAAAAACAAGTGCGATTTGTCCTTTTTTGCAAAATCGACGAACGACACTTGTTTTTTATTTTATCATTTTTGTAAAAAGCAATACAAAAGTTTAGGTCAAGCCTTTTCAAAAGCTTGCAGGGGTTCGGGGCGCGACAGGAGGTCGCGAGGTAAGCGCCCAGAAGAGCGCCGCACGGACGCGGCGCAAAGCAAAGCGCTTGCCGCAGTGCCCCCACATAATAAATAAAATATTCTCTCAAAAATCTATCGCTAAACCGTCAGCCGCGCGACCTCTTCAATCAGAACGTCCATGCCTTTCCCGCCGGGGATATGCCCGCTTCTCGGGACGGTCACAAAGCGGATCTTTTCGTTTTTGCTGTCCTTCAGAAATTCCGCGATCATTTCCGTCGGCGTGACGAGATCGGTCTCCCCCTGAATGATCGTATACGGGACGGAGACGGCGGAAAGCTTTTCACGAAGATCAATCCGGAAAAGCTCCTCGAGGAGCGATCGGTTCTTCCGATACCCGTTGATGACGGTCGCTTTAAAATCGCGGAAACGGTAATCGGGACTTTGCAGAAGTCCGCGGATCATCTCTCCCATCGGTGATTTTTCGGCGGTTTTCGCGAAGTATCCCTCGGTGTATTTTTGAATGAATCCCATGAGCCGACGGCTGTTTTCCATGCAAGGCTCGTTCTTGATCCGCTCGAATTCCTCCTTTTTCTTTTTTGGCATTTTCGCATTTTCGAGCGCGCGGTAAACCGATTCGTTAAAGGGAAGGTCGTGGAGCACCTGCCCGTAAACGATCACCCCGTCGGCAAGCTCGGAAACCTCGAGCGCGAGAATACTCCCCCAGGACATTCCGACGAGGATCAGTCGGTTTTCGGGAAACCGCTCGCGGAGCGCATGGATCAGGTCGCGGGTCATGTTGACAAAATCCGAAATATGAAATTCGTCGCCGATCGGGCGGTCATTGATCCCGCAGCCGAGCTGATCCCAGCAGACAAGGGTGAAGCGCTCGGTAATTTCGGGGAAAAGCCCGCGGCTGCCGACCGAAAACGGGATCGGCGTCCCCGGTCCTCCGTGCAGGCACAGCACAAGCGGATTTTCCTTCCGCCGCCCGTCGATCAGGATCTTTTGCGGAAACCCGCCGAGCGTCAGCTCTGCGATCTCGGAGATCTCGTTCGCTTCGATCGTCCGTTTTCTTTTTTGGTTCATTTTATGCTACTCCTCGTCGTCGAGATTTACCTTTAAAAAGGGACTGACGCGCGTCGGCCCGAACAGCGCGTTCATGACGTGCTGTGTCTTGTGCGAAACGGGAAGCCCGTCGGAATCCAGCTCCGTTTCCTCATTCTTGAAGCCGTCGCTTCGGTTCATGCTTTCTAGGATCCCCGCGAAATCGGCTTTTTCCAGTTTTTTTCCTTCTCCGTTTTCCGGTTGGGCGCCGCTGTGTGTGCGATAAGCCGAAAGCGCCTTTGCCGACGCGGCAGGTCTCGGCGCGGGGGCGGGACTCTCCGCGATGTTCCGTTCGGGAACTTCCTCATGTGCAGGCTCCGTATCGGCGTTCGGCGTGGGAAGTTCCTCCCGTTCCCGCCGATATTCTTCAAGCGGCTGCTTGATCTTTTCGGTGTACGGTGTATTTTCGGGAGCCGCGGCGCGTGCTCGGCGCGGAGTAAATACCTTTACGTCGTCCTCGTCGCGGTAAAGCTTCATATCCGCGTCCCCGTCGGGCGCTTCATGCCTTGCAGGAACGGAGGCTGCGGGAGCTGTGGGAGCGGGAACGCGCACGCGGTCCTCTCCGTTCGGGATCACGACGGTTTTCGGCTTCGGGTAAGCGTCAAAGGCACGCTCGGTATAGCCCGAATTTGCCGTTCCGCCGCGAATGATCCTTGTGATCGGTTTCGGCTGCTGCGAATAGCTTGGTTTTTGATAGTTGTAAGACGGGGAGGACGGCGTATAGCCCGACTGACGCGCGGCGAAAAGACGCTGAACCGCCTCGTTCGCCGCCTGTTCCGAAGCGGCGAGAGAAGCCCGCGCGGGTTCGGCGGATTTCACCGTTTCCGCCGTGCGCTCTACCCGTTCAAAAACAAAGCGCTTGACCTCTTTTCCCGTTTCGGTCACCGCGATCGGCTCCTCCTCGGGATCGGCTTTCTTTTCAAAAAGGGGCGGCTGTTTCCGCGAGGCAAATTCGTCGCCGCGCGAAAGCTCGATAAAGTCCTGAAGCTCCGCTTCGCCCGCCTGCCCGAGAAGGATCAGCTCCTTGAGCTGAAGTTCCCGCTGATACCATCGGGAGAAATCCCGCTGCGTCAGATCGACGTTCACGCGGGCGGCCATTTCCTTATACAACGCTTCCATTTTTTCGTTGACATACGACTTTTCGAGCGGCTTTCGCGGCTCGATGGGTTTCGGCGGCTCTTCCTCCTCGGGAAGCTCCTCCCGGACGGGAACGGCGGGGACGGTATCTCCGCGTTCCACCGCTTCGAGACAGGTCGTTCCGTCCTTTTGCGGGCGGTTGCAGTAATCGTAAGGGTATTCCTCGTCCTTTACGAAGTATTCGCCGCAGCGCGGGCAGCGCTGTAAGATCCCGCCGCTTTCGATCAGCGCGTCGATCTCGAGGTCGATCACCGACTTGAATGAGCAGGGGAGATGAACCCGCTGCGGCGAGCCGCTCATGGATTTGATGATCGTTTTTACGAGGCTGTCGTTTTTGTCGGGTATGTAATTCTTGATGACCGAGAACGCGTCCATTGCCGTCTGATCCGAAAGCTCGGGATTTATTTTCTTTTTATGATGCGCGCTCGTGTCCTCCATGTTGTTCAGGACGTTGCGCAGAATTTCCCGTGACGCGCTCGATAAAATGAACGGCGAATTCGGCACCCGCCCCGACGAATAAACCGCCGAAGCGCCGATCTCCGCGACGGGGAAGCCCTGCTCGTTCGCGGCGACGTTAAACATCAGGTCGAAGTAGTTGGCGCGCGCGCCCGCCTCCGTTACGCCGGTGAGCGGAATGCCGAAAATAAAATCGGTCTTTTTCTGCGCGTATTCCTGAAGCTTTACGAGCGTGACCCATTCGTTAATGGCGCGGTTATAACGGTATTCGCTGAGCCGCGCGAACACGGCGCGTTCAAAATCGTTCTTGCACCGCATAAAGCTTTGCCAGAGTGCCGCGGCGCTCGCCTCGCTCTGGCGGCAGAGATAGTCGATCCAGCAGTCGATAACGATCTTCTCGAAAACCGTCCGCATATTCTGCTCGTAATATTTATGACAGCCCGAGATCGAGTTCCGGATCGCGTAAACGTCCTCGACGCTGTATTCCCCGGTACGGTTCGCGAGACGGCAAAGATCGGTACAGTGATTCAGGAAAGGCGTAAAATCATACTTGCAGAAAGTGATTAAATTGTTCGGATAAAGGAGGGTATAGATCTCGTTCGAGTTCTTTCCCGCCATGTGAAGCTGACGCGTCATTTTTCCGTTCCTTCCCTTATATACTCTGATTTTTTTTTGGCAGGAGTTTTACTCCGCCGGTTCGGTGCTTAACTTGGCGGTGCAAACTTGAGCACGGTTTTGACGGGCAGATTTCCGCCTGTCTGTCGTCAAAATCCTCGTAAATACGAAAGTATTCACTGCGGTTTTTCCTCGGTCAGACAAAAATCTGCTCCGTCAAAACTCTCCGACCGCAAACGCACGAGATTTTCGGCGATTTTCGGCGAAGAGGACGCAGGCTTGCTGACGCAAGTCAAGGACGATGAACCGAAAATCGACAAAAGATCACCGTTTGCGGCGTGTTCAAGTTTGCGCCGTCAAGTTATGTCGGGCGCGGGTTCTTCCTCGGGGGCTTCGGTTCCGCCGTTATCATCGGTGTCACCGTTCCCGTCGGGTTCATCGTCGGTGTCAAAAACGATCGGTTTTCTGATCGCGTTCGCCGTTTCCGCTTCCTCGTCCTCTTCCTCGTTTTCGAGACGTTTTTTCTCGAAAAGATCGGGAATATCCTTTACGCGCTCGTCGATATAAAGCTCGGTGTCCGAGATCCACTTACAGTCCACCATGTCCCGCCGCACCGTTACGAGTACCTTTAAGCTGTCGAAATGGCGGTAGCAGTCGAGATACCATAAATGATAATCTTCGCCGGTGTCCTCGACGTAATAGCTCACGGTGACCCGATCGCTGTTTTTCTGGTCGATATAGCGGACTAAGCGGTAGGAGCCGTTTTCGGAGTATACGTAATCGGTGCTGCGCTGTGACAGGTCACAGAAATCCCGGAACATAAGCTTCTGCGGCGTAAGGTTAAAATGCAGGAGCGTCATGTAGACCAGTGCCCCGACCACGAACATCAGCAGATAGATCGTCCCGAGCACGGTTTTCAGCGTTTCTCCCGCGCCGCAGGCGAGAAACCCGAACATACAGATCAGAAACGGCGGAACGATCATATACCATTCGCCGAACGCGGCGATCATCAGCAGAAATACCAGCAGCGGGGAGATACAGACCGAAAAACGGGTCGCGATCTGCTTTCGGGTATAGAAGAAGAGCCCGCCGAAGATAAAGTTTACGAGTACGTAAAGGAGGAAAAGCGGGATCGTGTTTGTCGGTTCGAGCGAATACGCGAAGGCGAGCCAGTCCAGAAAAACCAGGAATACGGGGTACCCGAGCGAGAGAACCGAGACGGCGCGCTTCACCCATTTATTTTTAAAGAAATCCAGAACTTTGTCCATGCCGCTTTGCCTTGCCCTTTCTCTTTTGTCCTCTTTTTATCTGTTTCATTCCGATACACTTTCTATTGTACACGAAAACGGACGGAATTTCAATAGCTATCGGAAATTTTTTCGCGCAAAGCGAAATTTTTCTCCCGAAAACGGGAAAATATTGAAAAAAAGCCCGATTTTACTCTTGACAAGCCGAGAAAATATTGGTATAATATTTGAGTAACTTTTCGGGCGGAACGGCGGAGATCCCGCGGGACTGCACGAAAAAATCAATCCTTACTCGCACAGTTCCGTGCGGGTCATATGTCTAAAAGGAGGTAAGAACATGGCGAAGGTAGGAGAAAAGTACGAGGCAGTGCTCGTTTTCTCGCTCAAGAACGGCGAGGAGCAGGTGCAGGCGCTTCAGACGAAGTTTGCCGATCTCATCAAGGAGCACGCCGAGCTCGTAAGCATTGACGAATGGGGAAAGCGCAAGCTTGCCTATGAGATCAATTACGAATCCGAGGGCTTTTATGTTGTGTACAATTTCGACAGCAAGCCCGATTTCCCGGACGAGCTTGAGCGCGTCATCAACATCACCGACGGCGTTCTGCGTTCGATCGTAACGTTAAGAAAGAGCCAGTAAACCCATTTAATGGAGAAATGAAACGATATGTACAATAAAGTCATCTTACTCGGGCGGATCACGCAGGATCTCGAGCTGAAAACGACGCCGGGCGGCGTTTCGGTTCTTTCGTTCAGTATCGCGGTAGACCGCAGATATCAGGTAAAGGGTGAGGAGCGGAAGTCCGATTTCTTTAACTGTGTTGCTTGGCGGAACGAAGCGGAGTTTATCAGCCGCTACTGGACAAAGGGTCGTCCGATCCTCGTCGAAGGCGAGCTTCAGACGCGCAGCTATGTTGATAAAAACGGCGTGACCCGATATGTGACCGAGATCGTCGTAGACCGCGCGACCTTTACCGGCGACAGCAGACCGCAGAACCAGAATACGGGGAACGCGGGCTATTCGCAGAATTACGGCACACCGCCGCCCGCGCACCCCGCGGAGCAGACGAATGCCGCGACGACCGCCGCGAACGGAAGCTATACGGCGAATGATTTTGTTGAGACGACAAGTACGGACGATGATTATCCGTTCTAACATGAAATGAAAGGTGGTTATCCTACAATGGCAGAGAAGAGAGAAATGAGCGACAGAAGCTCCCGTCCCGTAAAGCGCGGCAAGAAAAAGGTTTGCCAGTTCTGCGCCGACCGTGCGGAGTTTATTGATTACAAGGATATTGCAAAGCTGAAAAAGTGCCTGACCGAGCGGTCGAAGATTTTACCGCGCCGCGTAACGGGCTGCTGCGCGTATCATCAGAGAGAGCTTACCGTTGCGATCAAGAGAGCGAGACAGATCGCGCTTCTTCCTTACGTATCGGATTAAGGGAATCGAACATCAGTACGGATCGCGGAAAGGCGGTCCGTATTTTTTTGTAAAATGCTTCGGTTTGGTTTTTTGCCTCAAAACAAAATATTGACGAAACCGCAAACGAGTGATATAATATATAAAAAGCGAATCAATGGTTTTTTTCAAGAAAAGAGAAAGAATGAGAATAGATACGGACAGAAAGGAATGGAGTTCATGCTTAGTCTCGAAAACATTGTGTGGAGCGTTCCCGACGGGGAGCGGATCATAGACGGGATCAGCTATACCGTCGGCGAGGGAAAGCTCATTGTCGTGACGGGCCCGAACGGCGGCGGAAAAACGACGATCGCAAAGCTCGTCGCGGGACTTACGAAGCCCGACGCGGGGCGGATCCTTTTCAACGGCGAGGATATTACCGATCTGGACATCACGGCGCGCGCGCGCAAGGGGATTGCCTACGCGTTTCAGCAGCCGGTCCGCTTTAAGGGCATTACCGTACAGGATCTGCTGGAGCTTGCGTACGGGTCGGAAATGACAGTGGAGGATCGCTGCGAGCTGCTCGGACGGGTCGGGCTTTGCGCGAAGGAATATTTGTCGCGGGAGCTGAATTCGGGGCTTTCCGGCGGAGAGATGAAGCGGATCGAGATCGCGTCGGTCTTGGCGCGCCGCGCGCCGCTCTCAATCTTCGACGAGCCGGAGGCGGGGATCGACCTCTGGAGCTTTTCGAGGCTGGTCGAAACGTTCCGTAAGCTTCGCGCGGAGGAAAAGGGAACGCTTCTGATCATCTCTCATCAGGAGCGGATTTTAGAGATCGCGGACGAGATCGTCGTGATCGCGGACGGAAAGATCCGCGCGCACGGCGCGGGGAAGGAGATCCTTCCCTCTCTTCTGAGAAACGAGATCGCGAGCCTTTGCCCGCGCGGAAAGGAGAACGCATGAACGAGATCACAGCTTCGCTTTTAGCGGAAATTTCGGATTTTAAGAGCGATTTTAAGGGCGCGTACAATATCCGCGAGAACGGACAGTGCGTCGGGCGGCAGTCGAGCGAGCATATCCGGATCGAGCCGAAATCGGACAAATCGGGGATCGATATTTTTATCGACCCGTTTACAAAGGGCGAGCGGGTGTATATTCCCGCCTGCGTCACGAGAAGCAGCGTGAGCGACCTCGTATACAACGACTTTTTTGTCGGCGAGGGTGCGGACGTGGTGATCGTCGCGGGCTGCGGCGTTCACGCGGACAACGAGGGTGAGGCGAAGCACAACGGCGTACACCGCTTCTTTCTGGGGAAGGGGTCGCGTGTGCTTTATCAGGAAAAGCACCTCGGAACGGGGAAAAAAGAGGGCTTCCGTCGGATCGACCCGATCACGGACGCGATCCTCGACGAGGATTCCAGCCTTGAAATGGACACGGTACAGCTCGGCGGCGTGGACAGCACCGTCCGCAAAACGACCGCGAAGCTCGCGGCGCGGGCAAAGCTGGTGGTGCGCGAGCGGCTTATGACGGACGGCGAGGATCGGGCGGAGACCGACTTCTCGGTCGAGATGAACGGCGAGGATTCGGCGGTCGATCTTGTTTCCCGCTCGGTCGCGCGCGGAAATTCCTATCAGGAGTTCCGTTCCGCGATCTACGGCAACAACCGCTGCACGGGACATTCCGAATGCGACGCGATTTTGGCGGATCACGGGCGGGTAAACGCTTCTCCCGCGCTGGAGGCTTCTCATTTGGACGCGGCGCTGATCCATGAGGCGGCGATCGGAAAGATCGCGGGGGAGCAGATCTTAAAGCTCCAGACGCTCGGGCTGACCGAGGAGGAAGCGGAGGAGAAGATCATTTCGGGATTTTTGAAATAATCTTAGTTCAGGCGCGCTGCTCGGCGGACTGACGAAAAATGACCGTCCAAATCCTCCAAAGGAAGATTTGGACGGTTTTCGTTTCTAAAAATAAAATATTTTATGTTTATCGTTAAAAATCACTTGACAAACGTAAAATCCTATGCTATACTGGATCACGAAAGGAAAGGTGATCCGAAAATGATGAAGGAAATGAGTCACGAAAAATTTACAAAGATGTGCCGAATGCTGAAGCTGTTGCTGTTGATCTTACCGGTGTTCCTCGCCGCGGAAGCGCTGATTTGTATCGGGGATTTTATCGCGGAACGTTCACAGCTTGCGGCCGTCGAGCTTCCGATCCGGCTTGTTAATTTGCTGAGCCTTGCGATCACGTCTCGTTTCGGCGCGGCGGCGTTTCGGAGCATGGAGCGGTCGGAAACGCCTTTTTTATATGACGTGAGCGATAAGATCAAGGCGGCGTCCTTCTGGCTGGTGGGCGGCGGGATCGTTTGCTCGTTGTATAAGGGGATCGTCGGGCTGTTTGGGATTGATCTCTTTTCGTCGGAGCTTAGCCTTACGGGGAATCTCGTGTCGGGAATGATCCTCTTTGCGCTCGTGTATGTGATCGAGCGGGGCTGCCGCCTGCAAAAGGAATCCGACGAAACGTTATAGGGGAAAGGAATTCGGAAAATGGCGATTATTTTGCGTCTGGATCGGGTCATGGCGGATCGGAAAATGTCCCTGAACGAGCTTTCCGAGCGGGTCGGGGTCGCGAACGTGAATCTCTCGAAGCTGAAAACGGGGAAGGTGAGCGCCGTGCGGTTCTCGACGCTGAACGCGATCTGTAAGGTGCTGGAATGTCAGCCGGGGGATATTCTCGAATATCAGCCCGATGAGGAATAAAGAAATGAGAAAAATAGCTCTTTTATTGATCATCGCGTTGGTGCAGTGCGGCTGTGCCGGGAGCGTTCCCGAGCCGATCCGCGATACGGAAAGCGGCACTTTGACGCAATCGGAGCCTATCACCGAGGAAGCAAGTGTTCCTGTGGAGACTTTCACCGATGACGAAACGCCTTTTTCCGTCCTCGGGGAAAACGCTTTGCTCCCCGATGAGAGCGGCACGGAAGAAACGTTTCTTTCCGACGAACCCGACGGCGGGGACGTCGCGGAACACGATGATAATTGGCTTTCATACGGAGCCATTGTCCCCGAGAATTGGCGGGAGCTTGTTCCCGAAAACTGGCGGGAGATTTTAACGACCGAGGAAGCGCTTGAAAACTTCCACGCGATCGTCGCTCCGCCGCCGAAAGGCGCTTCTCTGGAAGATGAAATTGTTCTGCTGATGAATCGAAATATTTTGTGCTTTGATACAGGACAGTTAGGAGCGTTTGAATTGATCGATCACGTATCTTCGGTTGGAGGAAAAGCAGAAATGAAAATGGTCAGAGTGCGCTCCGAGTATCTTAAATCTGTACAGGATATTAAAAATTTGTATCAACAGACTTATACAGAGGCATACGCGCATTACTGTTTTTACGGTACGCAAAATAAGCCGCGGCAAATATTCCTAAGGGACGAGGACGGAATCCTATGGGTCAATTTGCAGAAAGTGGGAAATTGGGTGAACGATCCATTTCGTGATCGGACATATATCGAAATTGTAAACCAATCCGATTCGATCTGTGAATTTATATGGCACTATGTGGAATATGATTCCATAAACAATGATCCGCCGCGTGAATTTTTCCCGCTTCACCGTACAATAAACGGCTTTGCCGTCAAGGAAAACGGCGAATGGAGATTGGCTTATACGATCTTGAATAATCCGGAATTAGATCGTCCGACTTTTAAGTGGAGACCGGACGCCGCGGAACATGAATAAGAAAAAAGGCGAACGCCAGAGCGCGTCACATAAAAACTTTCGGGGAAGTATTGCGCAATACTTCCCCGAAAAATTATTTCAATTTGAACGGTCTGAGAACCTGATACCCCAGCACCTCGGGATAATGCCGCTGATAGCATTGGCAGACGTCCTCGTTCCAGGCGTATTTTCCGCCGCCGAAGCTGCCGATGTCGTAATTCCACGCAAGGCTTTCGACCCTGCTCATGACCTCGCCGTTATCTTTCAGGTAATCAAACGTCGGGTGAAAGAAAACAAGATAATAGCTTGCGGGGAATTCGCGTATTTCCCAGCCCTCGGGGATCTTTCCGCTGTAATCGAGCGGTACGCCCGTGCCGTAGAAATAGCGGCGTTTGCCGTTCGCGTTTTTCCAGCCTGCCGTGTGCGCGGTCACAATGGGATCGCACACGTTCGTTAGGCTCTCGACGATCCCGCAGACGGTGTCGCAGTCGTGATTCTGAAAGAACTCTCCGTAGTTTTCCGCGCGGTTGTCCCAGATTCCGAGATATTTATGGGCAGGGATAAATTCGGTTTTTACGTGCGCTTCGGTTAAAACAGTTTTACTCATCGTGATTTCTCCTTTTCGGTTTCGGTAATGTTCGGGTGACAAAACAACCTGCCGTATGGGAAGCGGGATCGGAACGGGATCTCTCCGATAGGACGCGGGTGTGCACCCGAACGCCGCCGAAAAGGCTCTCGTCAGAGCCTCCTGCGAAGAATATCCGTACTTTACGGCAATGTCGATGATCCGTTCGTCCGTGTCCCGCAGTGCGAGCGCCGCAAGCGCGAGACGTCTGCCCGAAACATAGCTTTTGATCGTCATTCCCGTGATTTTGTGAAAATGCCGCGAGCAGTAATAGGGCGAATATCCGATATGATCCGACATCTGCGTCAGCGACGGATTTTCCCGGATATTTTCCTCGATCCAGTCGATCATTTTCTGTATTGCTTCGTTCCATTCGTACAAGCGGTTCGCCTCCCTTCGAAAAGTATGATACCATATTTTAAAACCGAAAATCTTGATGTATGTTGCGGGATTTTATTCTATCCTATTTCGCCGGAAAAGTCAATGGGAAGCATAGAAAATCAATTGACGCTGCGGATAAAAATATGCTATAATAAACCGAACGAAAAAAGGAAAAGGAGAAGCGTATGGGTAGATTTTCCACAACGGTACAGATCAGGAACAATGCGGACAGAATGAGATTTGTAAATTCATTTTGTGATGTAATGAAGAAGCGCGGCTTTGTGCCATGCTCGGGGGACGAGGCGGCATTGTCATACTTGCTTGCCTTTGGCGAGGGCGGCTGGGTAACGCTCACAAGCGAGGAATACAAGAACAACCCTCAAAAGGCATATGACGATTCGCGGCAAATGGCAGAGACTTTGAAAACAAGCGCGTTTTCCGTGGAAGTCGTTGACAGCGATTTCGCGCTTTTGATGCTCTGCAATTCGGACGGAGGCGGGGACAAGGTGGTGGTTGGCGATGGTTCGGGTTACGGTGTTGACAACGCGGATGGAACTCGAGCGCTTTGGGAGCCTTTGTTGATGGACGGCAAAACCTGGGAGCAATTCTCCGAAGCGGCGGCAAAGAACGAGGCCTTTGTCGAGGACACATTGGCAGAGCTTTCGGAGCTTCTGGGAATTGAACCTTATTCTATCTGCGCGGATTTTGACGAGGGTTTGAATCGGGCTGATGAAAACGAGAATATCACGGCGCTTTCCTTTAAGAAATCTGCCGCGAAAGCAAAATCCATGTCTTTGAATGCGGCGTTTGTTAAAGTATTTGGTGAAGCGCTTGAACCATTGGGGTTTAAGAAAATCGAATGCGCGCATCCCTATTTCTTACGGATTGTAGAAGGTGAAATCATTCATGTCATAACGTACAGAAAAATGAATGGACATCCTATCGTTGGCGGTTGGGAACGTCAGGATTATGGACAGTATGATATAGTTTGCAAAGTCGAAACGGTTTACAGTTCGGACATATCTCTTCCGACCAACCATTTGGAAAGGGATTCGAGCTTTTTAAGCAGGCGAGAAATATATGTTGGAGAACATATTGTTGATTTTGATGAAAGCTGTTGGAAAAGGGCTAATGAATATTTTCCATTTAAGCCCGGAGATGAAAAACAAATGCTTGACAGCTTTGAAGGTGCTCTAGATATAACTAAGCAGATTTTGCTTCCCGTACTAGACATTGCTGTTGACCTGAATTTGTATCTAGAGTTTATATACAAATTCGGTTCCTCGCCCCTCTTTTTAAAATATGAGCAAGGTAATTTTGATTATTTTAATGAATATGACGGTCTAATACATATTAAAGCTGACACATGTGACAGTTATGTTGAACGAATAGAAAAACAAAGAAAACGTCAGTTTGACAGTCATGATGAGCACAATAAAAGAGCTTTAAAAAATGATCCTGAAAAGCTTGCCTATTACTTTAAAATTGTTGACAATGACAGAAAAAATTTTGAGTCAAAAAGTCGTGACCGTCATTGTCTAGCGTTTGAAATGTTCAAGGACAAAGAGTGGTGCGAAAAAGCCTTTGAAGAGCTAAAACGCCGCAAAGCGGCGAATACGGAAATATTACGTTCCTACGGACTTGATATATGATGTCAAACAGAAAGCGGAAACCGCACGCCTGTCCTAATACTATTTCGCTCCCAATGTGTGTACAAAAATTCTGCACAAAATCCATAAGTCTAAGATTTTGTGCAGAATTTTTGTACACATTTAGGTCGTGAAATAGTACAAAGAGAAAAACAAAAGCGGAAAATTTCCGAAAAAATGAAAAAAGGGATTGATTTCTTGAAAAAAATGTATTATAATGGTATTTGTGAAACGAGTGCGTTCGCGGCTTCGCGGAAGCGGCGGCGCGTCGGAATAAAGGAAAAAGGAGATTAACCCTATGATGACGAACAACCCGAATGTCCTGAAGTGGTTCGAGGAAATGAAGGCGCTCACGAAGCCGGATCAGGTCGTATGGATCGACGGAAGCGAAGCGCAGCTCGACGAGCTCCGCAAGGAGGCGATCGCGACCGGCGAGATGATCCGGCTCAATCAGGAAAAGCTTCCCGGCTGTCTTTACCACAGAACCAAGCCGAACGACGTTGCGCGCGTGGAAGACCGTACCTTTATCTGCTGCCGCAATAAGGAGGACGCGGGCCCGACCAATAACTGGTGCGATCCGAAGGAAATGTACGCGAAGCTTACCCCCATGTACGACGGTGTCATGAAGGGACGTACCATGTACGTGATCCCTTATTCGATGGGCCCGATCGGCTCGCCGCTCGCGAAGGTCGGCGTAGAGCTTACCGACTCGATCTACGTTGTTCTGAACATGGCGATCATGACGAGAATGGGCGCGGACGCGTTCAAGAATTTAGGCGACGACTCGAATGACTTCGTCCGCGGGCTTCATTCCAAGGCAGACGTTGATCCCGAAAACAGATATATCGTTCATTTCCCCGAGGATAATACGATCTGGTCGATCAACTCGGCTTACGGCGGAAACGTTCTGCTCGGAAAGAAGTGCTTCGCGCTCCGTATCGCGTCGTATCAGGGCTGGAAGGAAGGCTGGATGGCGGAGCATATGCTTATTTTAGGCGTGCGCCGTCCGAATAAGCCCGTTACCTACATTACCGCCGCGTTCCCGTCCGCTTGTGGAAAGACGAACCTCGCCATGCTGATCCCGCCCGAGGGCTATAAGAAGGACGGCTACGAGGTATTCACCGTCGGCGACGATATTGCCTGGATGAAGCAGGGTGCGGACGGCAGACTGTACGCGATCAACCCCGAAAACGGCTTCTTCGGCGTTGCGCCCGGAACCAACGCGAAGTCCAACTATAACGCGCTTGCATCCACCAGCAAGAACACCATTTTCACCAACGTCGCGATCAATAATGATGACATGACCGTATGGTGGGAGGGTCTGGACAAGAACCCGCCCGTAAACGCGACCGAATGGAAGGGCGAAAAGGTAAACGGCGTGGAATTCACCAAGGACGGCGGAAAGCTTGCGCACCCGAACAGCCGCTTTACCGCTCCCGCGGAAAACTGCCCTTGCATTTCTCCCGAATTCAACAACCCGCAGGGCGTTCCGATCTCGGCGATCATCTTCGGCGGACGCCGCGCGAAGACGACCCCCCTCGTATACGAATCGTTTGACTGGAACCACGGAACATTCGTTGGTGCTTCCGTTTCCTCCGAAACGACGGCTGCCGCGGCGGGCGCGGTCGGCGTACTGAGACACGATCCGATGGCAATGAAGCCCTTCTGCGGTTATCATATGGCGGATTACTGGTCTCACTGGCTCGAAATGGGCGAAAAGCTCGGCGAGAACGCGCCGAAGATCTTTAACGTAAACTGGTTCAAGACCGACGACGAAGGGCACTTTATCTGGCCCGGATTCGGCGACAACATGAGAGTTCTCGACTGGATCATTCAGCGCTGCGAGGGTACGGTTGACGCGAAGGAGACCCCGATCGGCTATGTCCCGAACGATATCAACACGGCGGGGATCGAGGACGAAGTTACGCCCGAGATCGTGGAGAAGCTTCTCGCGGTCGATCCCGAGCTCTGGAAGGCGGAGGTTGCGGATCTGCGCGAATTCTACAAGCAGTTCGGCGAAAAGCTCCCGAAGGAGTTCACCAAGCAGCTTGACGATCTCGAAAAGAGACTCGGCTGATTTCCGGAAAATAAATAAAAGAGGGCTTTCCCGCACAATACGGGAAAGCCCTCTTTTATTTTACATTCAGCTTGTCGAAAAAACTCCCTTCGGTCGGTTTCCCGACAAGCTGCCGCCGATTTTTGGCAAAGCCAAAAATCAAAAATCGGAAAATTCCTTCGGAATTTCCTCGATTTTAAGGCTACGATCTTGATTTGAAGGGAAACCCTGATGGTTTCCCTTCAAGCTTCCCTTCCTTCCGAGGAAAGATATAGGTTCGACTTTTTCGACAGATTGAGGGCTTTCCCGTTTTGTTCGGGAAAGCCCTCTTTTATTTTACATTATACATTTTATTTACGCAATCTTTTTTTCTCTTAGAAATCCACTTCGGTATCGTAGTAGCAGCACTTTAACAGCTTTTCCATCTCCTCCCGGCTCGGCTGACGCGGGTTGGAGCCGGTGCAGGCGTCGGAGATCGCATTCGTCGCGATCTCGGGGAGCCGCTCGAGGAACACGTTTTCGGGAACGAAGCCCTGCTCGGCCGGGAGGCTGTCCGCGCCGTATTTTTGAATGCACTGCGGGATATTGAGGTCGTCGTTCATCTTCCGCAGATACGCGATCAGCGCTTTTACCTTTTCGTCGTCGCTTGCCTTCTTTTCGGTCAGTCCCATATAATCCGCGATAACGCCGTAGCGCTTTTTCGCTTCCGCGTTCTTCGCGTTAAAGGCAATGACCTTCGGGAGATACATCGCGTTCGCCGCGCCGTGGATAATATGCGCGCCGTAATCCGCGAACGCCGCGCCCGTTTTATGCGCCATGGAATGCACGATTCCGAGGAGTGCGTTCGAGAACGCCATACCCGCGAGACACTGCGCGTTGTGCATTCTGTCGCGCGCCGCCATGTCGCCGTTATACGACGCGACGAGATCCTTCTGGATCATCTCGATCGCGTGAATCACGAGCGGGTCGGTATAGTCGCTGTTCGCGGTGGAAACATAGGCTTCGATCGAGTGGGTCATCGCGTCCATACCCGTGTGCGCGACAAGCTTCTTCGGCATGGTTTCCGCCAGATCGGGATCGACGATCGCGACGTCGGGCGTGATCTCAAAGTCCGCGATCGGGTACTTGATCCCCTTGTTATAGTCGGTGATGATCGAGAATGCGGTCACCTCGGTCGCCGTTCCGGAGGTTGAGGAGATCGCGCAGAAATGCGCTTTGCGGCGAAGCGGAGGAATGCTGAACACCTTGCACATATCCTCGAAGGTAAGCTCGGGGTACTCGTACTTGATCCACATGGCTTTCGCCGCGTCGATCGGAGAACCGCCGCCGATCGCGATGATCCAGTCGGGCTTGAACGCGTCCATCTCTTCCGCGCCCTTCATAACGGTTTCGACGGACGGATCGGGCTCGATTCCTTCAAAAAGGCGGACTTCCATGCCGGCTTCCTTTAAATATCCGATCGCGCGGTCAAGAAAGCCGAATTTCTTCATGCTCCCTCCGCCGACGCAGATGATCGCCCGCTTTCCCTGAAAGCTTTTCAGCGCCTCGAGCGAGCCTTTCCCGTGATACAGATCTCTCGGTAACGTAAATCTTGCCATAAAATTCCTTCCTTTCCGGGCGGCGTTCGCCGCAGATTTCCTTATATGGGTATTATAACACATTTCTTATTATTTTAGTAATGTTTATATTTTATGCGTTTATATGGGAAAATATATAGGTTTTTTTGGACACGCCGCGGCGGATCGGATGACTTTTCGGTGAAAAATTCCCGTCGGCGGACGAAAGGTATTGATTTTTGTGGGTTAAATATGGTATAATAAATTCATTATGAACACAAAGAGGGGCTTTCATATGAAACTGATCGACGTAGGCTACGGGAACCGCGTCAGCAGCGAGCGGATCGTCGCGGTCATCAGCGCGGATTCCGCGCCCGCGAAGCGAATGGTCTCCGCCGCGAAGGAAAATTTTACCGCGATCGACGCAACCTGCGGAAAGCGGACAAAAACGGTCATTGTTATGGACAGCGGGCATATCGTCATGTCCGCGAAGGAAGCGGAAACGATCTGCGAAAAAGCGGATCTGCTTCCGGAGGAACGGTAAGCGGGAAGTATGAGAATTGCATAAAAGAAAGGAAGAGAGTTTGAAAAATCGAAGATTTTTCAAACCCGTCGTTTGTGCCTCGGCACAAACTTCCTCCAGAGGAAAGGAATGGTTAATAAGATGGAACAGGGAATTTTGATCGTCGTATCCGCGCCCGCGGGCTGTGGAAAGGATACGATTTTAGAACAGGCGCTTGGGAAAAACGGGAATCTGTTTTATTCCGTTTCGGCGACGACGCGGGCGATCCGCCCGAACGAGACGGACGGGGTAAGCTATCATTTCAAGACCCGCGAAGCCTTTGAGCAGATGATCTCGGAGGGCGGTCTGCTCGAATATACCGAGTATTGCGGGAATTACTACGGAACGCCGAAAAAGGCGGTCGAGGAAATGCTTGCCGCGGGGAAAGATGTGATCTTAAAGATTGAGGTCGAGGGCGCGATGAATATCAAGCGGATCTTCCCCGACTGCGCGATGATCTTCATTCTCCCGCCCTCGTTCGAGGAACTGAGCCGCCGTCTCCATAAGCGCGGCACGGAGGACGAGGAAACGATCCTGAAACGGATCGAAACGGCGCGTCGCGAGCTTACATACGCGGAAAATTACGATTACCTGATCGTAAACGGAGAGCTTTCGGCGGCGGTCGAGGATTTTCTCGCGGTCGTTTCCGCCGAGAAGAAGAAAACGGCGCGGCGCGGGGAACTGATCTCGGCGCTTCTCGCGCGGTGAGGGCTCTGGTTGCTCTCGTCGCCGTGGAAAAGACGGCTTCTTCCTTCGACGAGCTTTTTTCCTATCTTGTCCCCGATTCCCTGCGGGAGACGGCGCGCGCGGGAATGCGCGTGTCGGTGCCGTTCGGGAAAGGGGATAAAAAGCGGGCGGGGGTGATTTTCCGCGTTTCAGAGGAGGAGCTTACGGCCGAACTGAAGCCGATCTTTTCGGCGGCGGAGGACGGGATCTGCCTGAGCGGGGAAATGCTCCGTCTCGCGGCGTGGCTGCGGGAGACGACCTTCTGCACTTACTACGCCGCCGTTCGCGCCATGCTTCCGTCGGGGCTTTCCCTTACGGTCGGCGAGGACTGTGAGATTGCGGACGAGTCGGCGCTTTCCGCCTGCACCGAAGCGGAAAAAGAAGTGTTTTCCCGTTTTCTTTCTTTGGGGCAGGCGAGCGAGCGGCGGGCTTTCTTAAACCGTCCGGAGCTTCGGCGCGAGGTCGGAGGACTCCTGAAGGCGGGCGTCCTGAAAAAAAAAGAAAGCGTAAAGCGGCGGGTCGGAGACGAGCGGGAGCGCACGGTACGGCTCGGAACGCCGCCCGGCGAGAATTGCGGGCTTTCTCCGAAGCAGAAAAAGGTGCTTCAGACGCTCGGCGAGGTCGGCGAGGTCTCGGTAAAAGAGCTTTGTTATCTTTGTACCGTTACGGAATCGGTCGTAAAACGGCTGGAAGCGAAGGGATTTCTGCGGATCGAGCTGACGGAGGGCTCCCGTGCCCTGTCCAAGGACGCGAAAATCACCGGGCGCCTTTCCGAGATCGCCTTTTCCCCCGCGCAGGGGCGGGTTTATGACGGCTTATTTTCCCTGATGAACAGCGGCGCGCCGCAGACGGCGTTACTGCATGGGGTCACGGGGAGCGGTAAAACGCTGATTTTCGTGAAGCTGATCGAGGCGGCGCGGAATATGGGGAAAACGGCGATCCTGCTCGTTCCCGAAATCTCGCTCACGCCGCAGACGGTGAAGCGGTTTCAGGGACTGTTCGGAAACGACGTCGCCATTATGCACAGCAGTCTTTCGGCGGGACAGCGCGCGGACGAATTCAAGCGGATCGACCGCGGCGAGGCGAGAATTGTGATCGGGACGCGAAGCGCGGTATTCGCTCCGCTTCGGAATATCGGGATCATCGTGATCGACGAGGAAGACGAGCATACCTACCGCTCGGAAATGGCGCCCCGGTATCACGCCCGCGAGGTCGCGCGGCAGCGGTGCCGCTTCCATAACGCCCTGCTGCTGCTCGCGTCGGCGACCCCTTCGTTCGAGAGCTACACCAACGCGAAAAACGGGAAGTACGCGCTTTTCGAGATGCGCGAGCGGTTCAACGCGACCGCGCTCCCCGACGTTCGGATCGTGGATATGCGCGAGGAGGCGGAAAAGGGAAACCGGAGCAATTTCAGCGAGGCGCTTCTTTCCGAGCTGAGGCTGAATCTCGATCGGGGCGAGCAGTCCATGCTCCTGCTCAACCGCCGCGGGTACCATACGTATATGAACTGTATCAGCTGCGGCGCGGTCGCCGACTGCCCGAACTGCGGGATCCCGCTCACCTACCATAAAGTAAACGAAAGCGTGGCGTGTCACCTCTGCGGGTATCGGAAGCCCGTTCCGACGGTCTGTGAAAAATGCGGGAGCCGTTATCTTTACCGAAGCGGAACGGGAACCCAGCGGATCGAGGACGAGATCCGGGAGCTTTTCCCCGAAGCGCGGGTGCTTCGCATGGACGCGGACACCACCATGTCGCGGCAGTCCTACGAAAAACGCTTCCGCGAGTTCGCGAACCGCGAATACGACATCATGGTCGGAACGCAGATGATCGCGAAGGGTCTGGATTTCGAGAACGTCACACTGGTCGGGGTGCTTCTGATCGACCGTTCCCTTTATGCGGGGGATTATCTCGGCTATGAAAAGACCTTCTCGCTCATTACGCAGGTCGTCGGGCGCTGCGGCCGCGGAGGGAAGCCCGGGCGGGCGTTTCTTCAGACCTTTACGCCCGAGCATTACGTCCTCGAGCTTGCCGCCGCGCAGAATTACAGGGAATTTTACGCGCAGGAGATCGAGGTGCGCCGCGCGCTGATCTTCCCGCCGTTCTGCGACCTCTGTCTGATCGTGGTTTCGGCGGCGGACGCGGAGCGGGCGAACCGCGCGGCGGGAAAGCTGTTCGCGCTTTTAAAGGCGGCGGCGGAAAGCAATCCCGAAATACCGCTCATTCTTCTCGGCCCGACGGAAAGCGGAAGGGTCGGCGGAACGGCGCACAGCCGGATCGTGCTGAAATGCCGTCGGAGCGCGGCGCTTCGGAAGCTCCTGCGCGGTGTTTCGGAGGAAGCGGGTCGGAGCGCGGAATGCAAAGGTGCGGGATTTTATTTTGATTTTAACGGGGAGATCGGCTAAACGCCGCACTCCTGTCATAAATTACCTTAGAAAGGATCGGTATAAAAAATGGCTCTTAGAAATATTGTAAAATTCGGGGAGGATATTCTCCGTAAAAAGTGCCGCGAGGTCACGGCGTTCGATGACAAGCTCTGGGTGCTGCTCGACGATATGTACGAAACACTGAAAAACGCGGAGGGTGTCGGACTTGCCGCGCCGCAGGTCGGGATTTTGCGCCGTGTCGTCGTGATCGACGTCGGAGAGGGCCCGATTGAGTTGGTTAACCCCGTAGTGACCTCCGTGCGGGGGAAGCAGCGCGAGATCGAGGGCTGCCTCTCCGCGCCGGGACAGTGGGGGTATGTCGTTCGTCCCGCGAAGGTGAAGGTTACGGCGGTGAACCGCTACGGAAAGGAATTCAAGGTGGAGGGTACAGAGCTGCTCGCGCGGGCGCTTTGTCACGAGATTGACCACCTGAACGGCGTGGTCTTTACCGATCTCGCGGACGAAATGGTGGATCCGGAGGAGAAATAAATTGGGATTTTACCGAAAACTTTCCTAAGTATATAAAAGCTCAGATCAAGCCTTTTCAAAAGCTTGCAGGAATTTGGGGATGAATTCCCCCAAAATATATTTTCTCTTTTCATTCTCTTGATAACCCATTTCCAAAGAAAGGAACAAAACCCGATGAACATCGTTTTTATGGGGACGCCCGATTTTGCCGTACCCTGTCTTACCGCGCTGATCGAGGCGGGACATACCGTTTCGGCGGTATTTACCCAGCCCGACAAGCCGAAAAACCGCGGGCAGAAGCTGCTGCCCCCGCCCGTTAAGAAATGCGCCGAGGAAAACGGGATCCCGGTTTTTCAGCCGCTCTCGCTGCGGAAAGGCGAGGATGCGGAAACCTCCCTTGCCGAGCTTCGGCGGCTTTCGCCCGATTGTATCGTCGTTGCCGCTTACGGGCAGATCCTCCCGAAAATCGTTCTCGATCTCCCGAAATACGGCTGTATTAACGTCCACGCGTCGCTTCTCCCGAAATACCGCGGCGCGGCGCCGATCCAGCATTGTATCGTGAACGGTGAGAGGGCGACGGGCGTTACGATCATGCACATGGCGGAGGGGCTGGATACCGGCGATATGATCCTGTGGGAGGAGATTCCGATCACGGAAACGATGACCGCTTCCGAGCTTCACGACCGGTTGAGCGCGCTCGGCGCTTCGCTTTTGCTCCGCGCACTCGAAAAAATCGGAAACGGGACGGCGGAGCGCGTTCCCCAAAAGGACGGGGATTCTTGCTACGCCTCGATGATCTCGAAGGAAATGTGCCGGATTGATTTTACCAAGCCCATGGCGGAGGTCTATAATTTCATTCGGGGAATGTCCGCCAGTCCCTGCGCGTTCACCGTGCTCGGCGGGAAGCGGCTCAAGGTCTATTTTGCCGAAAAAACGGAGGAGCGCTCCGGTCTTCCCGCGGGGACGGCGGCGGATGATCGTCTTTCCGTTGTGTGCGGAGACGGTCGGGTGATCCGGCTGACCGATCTTCAGTATGAGGGTGCGAAACGCATGAAGGCAGAGGACTTTTTAAGGGGCAGGAAGGTTGAACAAGGAACGGTTTTCGGCGCGCAGCAGTCCTGCAAATAAAAGGGAAAACCTACGGAAAGGAAGAATATTATGGATTTTTTGGAAATGCTGATCGACAATTACACGCTTATCAGCCTTGGCGTGTTCGCCGCCATTATTTTTTCGGCAATCTGCTCGATCCGCGTGAATTCGGTTTTTAACAAATATAACCGCGTGGCGACCTCGGCGGGACTTCGCGCCTGTGACGCGGCGCGGCAGATTCTGGACGCGAACGGGCTTTATGACGTTCAGATCACCCGCGTTCACGGAAGCCTCACCGATCACTACGACCCGAAGCGCAACCTGATCGCCCTGTCCGATTCGGTGTATGAAAGCACCTCGGTCGGCGCGATCGGTGTGGCGGCGCACGAGTGCGGACACGCGATCCAGTACGCGAGAAGCTACGCGCCGATCAAGCTTCGGAATTCGATCTATCCCGTCGTCTCGATCTGCTCGAAGGCGTGGGTGTGGCTGTTTATCCTCGGCTGCGCGATCGGTATGCTGTTTATGGCGGAGGTCGCGATCCTCTTTTTCGCGGTCGTCGTTTTGTTTCAGCTCATTACGCTCCCCGTGGAGTTTGACGCGAGCGGACGGGCGATCAAGACTCTCGCGGGCATGGGGATCCTCTATGGCGAGGAGCTTACGGGCGCGCGGAAAGTTCTGAGCGCGGCGGCGATGACCTACGTCGCGGCATTGCTCGTGTCTTTCATGCAGCTTTTGCGGCTCATCGCCGGAACACGCCGCAGAAACTGATGGCGAACGCGAGAAAAACCGCGCTGGCGCTTCTGTCGCGCGTAGAGCAGGGCGGCGCTTACTCCAATCTCGCGCTTGACCGCGCGTTTTCGGAGGGGGCGCTTTCCGCGCGGGAAAAAGCCTTCGCCGCCGCGCTGTTTTACGGGGTTCTCGAACGGAAAATGACGCTCGATTATCTGATCCGCGCGTATTCGAGGGTCGAGTTTGATAAGCTCGACCCGTCGGCGGTTCTCCTGCTTCGCATGGGTCTGTATCAGCTTTTGTACATGGAGAGCGTTCCCGACCGCGCGGCGGTCAACGAAACGGTCGCGCTTTCCGAGCCGCGTCACAAGGGATTTGTGAACGCGGTTCTCCGCGCCTTTTTACGGGACGGCGGCGTGCTGAAGCTTGATCCGCTCGCGGGAGAGGCGCGGCTTTCGGTCGAGTATTCCTGCCCAAAATGGCTGATAAAAATGTGGACAAGGCGCTTCGGCGAGGAACAGACGCTTTCCCTTTTAAAAGCATCCCTCGGACGCCCTCCGCTTTTTATTAAGGTGAACACGCTCCGTGCTTCCCGCGGGGAGGTTCTCGCGGCGCTCGAAAAGGACGGGATCGACGCGCGGGAGACCCCGCTTTTGCCCGACTGCGCCGAGGTCGGACACGTGAGCGGGATCCGGATCGAAAAAAGTGCCGCTTATCAAAAGGGACTGTTTCATGTGCAGGATATTTCCTCTCAGCTTTGCTGTGCGCTCGTCGATCCGAAGCCGGGGGAGACCGTGCTCGACCTTTGCGCCGCGCCGGGCGGGAAAAGCTTTACCCTAGCCGAAAAAATGGCGAATCAAGGACAGCTGCTCAGCTTCGATCTTCACGCGGGGAAGCTCCCGCTCATTACCGAGGGGGCGGAGCGGCTCGGGCTTTCGATCATTTCCGCGGCGGAAAACGACGCTTCGGTCTATAACGAAACGATCCCTATGGCGGATCGTGTGCTTTGCGACGCGGTCTGCTCGGGGCTTGGCGTGATTCGCCGCAAGCCAGAGATCAAGTACAAGCCGAAGGCGGTGCTGGAGAATTTCCCGCCGCTTCAGCGGGCGATCCTTGAAACGGCGAAGCGCTACGTGAAGCGCGGGGGCGTACTTGTTTATTCGACCTGTACGCTGAACGAGGCGGAAAACGAGGGCGTTGCGGAGAGCTTTTTGCGGGAAAACGCGGATTTTAAGCTTGAGACCGAGAAGAATTTTTTCCCGACCCAGACGGGCGGGGACGGATTTTTCGCGGCGGTGTTTCGGAGGAGAATATAAGTGTGAAAAAAACGTACTGTATTACCGCGCAGGCGATCCTGTTGATCTGGTTCTTTCTCGATATGACAGGATTTTATTGGGGTGGCGAATGCCTTGTCACAAGGGCGTATGAGGAGGACGGGATCTTCTTTCTGATCTGGCTGGCGGCGATCGTCCTGTTTATTGTAAAAGAAAAAGTCGGCGTGTGGATTTGCGCCGTCTGGCTGTCGCTATGGTTTGTTCTGCAATTTCTGAATCATGAATGGTACACGATCTTCAATGGCGGCTTTATGGGAAGTACGGAAGGCAAAATTCGTTATTTTTCGGGAACGATCCAGTGGCTCAGGGTCGAGGGAAGATATGTTCCCGATCTTTACCATACGGTTTTACATATTTTGATTCTGACTGCGCTTATTTGTACGATCTTATACGCCGTAAAAATGCGGAGGGCAAAAAAATGATCCGAGTCTATGTGCCAAAACCGGAGGATTTGTGGTTTCGGCAGGCGCTTCTCGCCGACCCCGAAACAATGGCGTATAATCACGCATGGGGAGGAACGATTCCGTTTCCGGAGGAAAAATGGAACGGCTGGTATGATACCTGGATCGCCCATACGGAGGGAAAACGGTTTTACAGATATTTGGTAACTGACGAAAACGAGTTTGTGGGCGAGATCGCGTATCACTACGACGAAGCGCGGGCGATCCATGTCGCAGATATTCTTGTTTTGGCGAAATATCGGGGAAACGGGTTCGGGAAGTTGGGTCTGCAAATGCTATGTGAGCTTGCGAAAAGCAATGGGGTGAAAATCCTTTACGATGACATTGCCATTGATAATCCGGCGGTGAAGTTGTTTTTGGACAACGGATTTTACGAGGAATATCGAACGGACGAAATTATCATGCTGAAAAAGATTTTATAAATTATACCATCAATTTAAGGACATCATCTATGAAACAAGACCTTCTTTCCCTGTCGCTTCCCGAGCTGGAAGCGGAAATCACCGCGATCGGGGAGCAGAAATTCCGCGCGCGGCAATTGTATGAATGGCTTCACAGGAAAAACGCGGCTTCGCTTTCGGAATGCACCAATCTTTCGGCGGCGCTGCGCCAAAAGCTGGACGAGCGGTTTATTATCCCGCGCCTTACCGTCAGGCGAAAGCTCGAATCCGCGCTCGACCGGACGGTAAAATATCTGTACGAGCTTCCCGACGGCGAGCGTGTCGAGACCGTTTTAATGGAATATCACCACGGAAACAGCCTTTGTATCTCCACGCAGGTAGGTTGTAAGATGGGCTGCGCGTTCTGCGCGTCCACAAAAGCGGGCTTCGTGCGGAATCTTTCCCCCTCCGAGCTTTTATTGCAGCTTTACGAGACCGAGCGCGACAGCGGTCGGTCGGTCGGAAGCATTGTTTTAATGGGGATCGGCGAACCGCTCGACAATTTCGACAACGTGATGAAGTTTCTGGAGTTGCTTTCCTCGGAGGAGGGACGCGGCATGAGCCTTCGGCACGTTTCGCTCTCGACCTGCGGCTTGGTGGAGGGGATCGACCGTCTCGCCGAAAAAAAGCTCGGGTTGACGCTTTCGGTCTCGCTGCACGCGCCGACCGACGAAAAGCGCAGCGCGATCATGCCCGTGAACCGACGGTACGGGATAAATGAGCTGATCGGGGCGTGCAAGCGCTATTTCGACAAAACGGGGCGGCGGATCAGCTTTGAATTCGCGCTGATCGAAGGGGTCAACGACGATCGCGAGACGGCGCGGGAGCTGATCCGCCTGTTAAAGCCGCTTTCGCCCTGTCACGTCAACCTGATCCCCGTGAATGAGATCCGCGAGCGGGATTTTCGGCGGAGCGCGAACGGTAAGGCGTTTCAGACCATGCTGACCGACGGGGGACTGAACGCGACGGTGCGGCGGACGCTCGGCGCGGACATCAGCGCCGCCTGCGGGCAGCTTCGGCGGGATCACGGAGAGGAAAAAAACGGATAACGCATTTTTTCATTTTTATACTAATAACCATTTGATTTGTGGATAAAATCCACAAATCAAATCCTTCG
>CAYVZH010000027.1:0-34324 GCA_964456025.1 uncultured Ruminiclostridium sp. | reverse complement strand
CGAAAACCCAAGGCGCGGCACGGACGCCGCGCAGAACAAAGTTTTCGCCAATTCCTTTGGCAGGGGTGCGGGGACAGAGTCCCTGCAAAATAATTTTCTCCTCTTTTTTTGGCTTCAATTCTTTAATCTGTGCTTATTCATTCCCGCCGTTCACAAGCCGCTCCGCAAGCTCGTCCATCAGCACCAGAGCGCCCGTTTTTACCGCGCGGCTCTTGAAGATCCCGCGATCCGCCGCCTCTGCCGCTTTTTTCGAGAGAGAAAGCGCCTCGCGCGGATTTTTTTCCGCCTTCGCGAGCTCTAAAACGCTGTGCGCGTAGACGGCGTTCGCCTCGTCGAAAATGACGCTTTCGGGGGCGGTATACCGCTCCGCCGCTTCCGCCGCGTCGGCGTAATCGCCACGTTTATACGCGTTTTTCATGCGGAGCAGCGCCGCGAAATCCGCGCTCGAGGAATTCTCGCTGTCGTCGTAGGTCTCCAGCTCGTCGGGGAGGAGATAATTTACCGGAAGCTGAAGCACCTTCGCGAGATAGGTCAGGGTTTTTACCGAGGGGTTCGCCGTCCCGCTCTCGATCTGGCTCAGCATATTGCGCGTAATGAAATCGCCCACCACGTCCGCCTGCGTCATTTTCCGCGCGAGGCGGGCTTCCTTGATCCTTTTTCCAAGCTCTGCCGAATTCATATCTGCCGCTCCTTTCTTTTTATATAATAGTATAGACCGTTCCGAAATTTCAGTAAATGTAATTTACTTTTATTTTACATTGTTTCTTTACAAAAAGCAAGAGGTTTTTTGTAAAATCTTTGCAAAATCAGCAATTTCGGCGTTCTGCACAAAACGAATCAAAAGGAATAATGCAATATCACGATTTTAAAAAACAGGGCGAATTTCGGCTGAAAAGGTATTGACAAAGGGATAAAATCTGATATAATTGTAGTAAATGGTATTTACATAGATTCGGACGGGTTTGCAGTCCGGAGATATGCGCAGGAAAGGGTGAAAAGTTTGTGCCTCGGCACAAACTTCCTCCAGTGGAAAGGAATGATTATATTTATGGAATGGTTTTCGGAGTGGTGGAGCGGCATGGACGTTTTTATGCAGATTTTATACTGTATCTCGATCCCCTCGACGCTGATTCTCGTGATCCAGACCATTTTGATTATCGCGGGCTTCGGCGACGGCGGGCCGGACGTAAACGTTTCGGACACCTCGGGCTTTGAGCTTTCGGACGGCAGCGTGGATTTCGGCGACGCGGGCGATCTCGGGGACATTTCCGGGGCGGACGGCGGAGGAAATCCCGCCGATATGGGTGCCATGCATCTCTTTACCTTCCAGGGGATCGTGACGTTTTTGTGCGTTTTCTCCTGGTCGGGGATTATCGCCTATATGGCGAGCGGGAATCTCTTCCTCTCGTTTTTTGTCGGATTTGTGCTCGGCGGGGCGGCGATGTTCGGGGTTGCGAAGCTGATCCAGGTTTCCGCGAAGCTTGCGCAGAGCGGGAATATTGTCGTAAAGAATTACCTCGGCGAGACGGGGACGGTCTATATCCCGATCCCGGCGTCGGGCGTCGGGCGCGGAAAGGTCAATATCCAGCTTGGTGAACGGTACGTCGAGTTTGACGCGGTGACCGACGGGGACGAGACGCTTTCCGACGGGACGGCGGTTCGGGTCGTGGATATCCGCGCGGAAAATACGCTGGTCGTGGAAAAGGTGTGACGAAAGGAACGGGCATAAACATGAAAAATGAGAATCGCAAAGAGAAAATGACAGGGATCTGTTTTCTGCTTATTTCCATCTGTTTTTATCTTTCTGCAATCATGGGCTTTACCGATACGGACGGAGGCGGCGGGACTGTCAATCTGTGTCTGGGTTCGGCGTTTCTGTGTCTGTCAAGCACTCATCTGAGCAAGGGCAGAGAGAAAGACGACAAAAGCCGATAACATCAATCTGAAAAAGGAGATTTCGCGATGGATACCTTAGACGCCGCATATATCACCTCGATCCTGCTGATCTTATTGGGAGGAGCGGCTTGTATCGCCATTTTCGGCAGCAGGGAAAAGACAAAGCGCGACCGGTACGCGAATTCCTACCGCTTTAAAAAGCGGGACGGCGAGGTCGTCCGCGCGAAGGGAAAACCGAGCCTTTTTGAGCGGAAAAGCCGCTACTGGTATCTTGAAAAAGCGCCGTTTTCCGCGGACGCGAGCGCCGAGCAGGTCACGGGCGCGGACGGAAAGCGGTATAAAGCGCTCGCGCTCTTTACGCTCCATGCGCCGGAGGGAACGGCTTCGCTCGCGGCGGAAAGCTTTTTCGGGCTTTCGGCGGAGGAAATTGCGGATATGCTCGCTGATCCGCTCGATTCGGCGCTCCGCTCCCTGATCGAGGAATACGACGGGACGGCGGATTTTAAGGCGCTCGCGGCGGAATTCCGCAAAAAGGCGGATCAGGTGATCGCAATGTTCGGCGTGTCGGTATTCGGCGTGAACGAAATTCGGATCGTTGAGGAATAGCCAATAAAAGGGAAAAAAGTCTGCGACTTTTTA
The DNA here is from genome assembly GCA_964456025.1 of uncultured Ruminiclostridium sp. GTDB lineage: Bacteria > Bacillota > Clostridia > Oscillospirales > Ruminococcaceae > Ruminiclostridium_E. The sequence goes on along the minus strand of CAYVZH010000027.1, from coordinate 31,789 downwards.
TAAATCATTATAGGAGGAATTTACTATGCCAAACGGAATTGAAGGAACACTCCTGATCGTGATCTGTATCGCGGTCGTCGTATTGTTCGCGCTCATCGCGGGGATCCTTTCGCGGTATCGGAAGTGCCCCTCGGACAAGATTCTTGTCATTTACGGTAAGGTCGGGAGCGATAAGAGCGGGCAGGCGCGCAGCGCGCGGTGTATCCACGGCGGCGCGGCGTTTATCGTACCGATCATTCAGTCGTACCAGTATATGGATCTGACCCCGATCTCGATCAACGTCGATCTGCGCAACGCGCTTTCCAAGCAGAATATCCGCGTAGACGTACCGTCAAGCTTTACGGTCGGGATCTCGACCGAGCCGGGCGTTATGCAGAACGCGGCGGAACGCCTGCTCGGGCTTCGGCTTCAGCAGATTCAGGAGCTTGCGAAGGACATTATTTTCGGTCAGCTTCGTCTCGTTATCGCGACGATGGACATTGAGGAGATCAATACCGACCGTGACAAGTTCCTGATCGCGGTATCGAATAACGTAGAGATCGAGCTTCGGAAGATCGGTCTTCGTCTCATCAACGTAAACGTAACCGATATCCGCGACGAATCGGGCTATATCGAGGCGCTTGGTAAGGAAGCGGCGGCGAAGGCGATCAATGACGCGAAGAAATCCGTTGCCGAAAAGGACAGAGACGGTGCGATCGGTGAAGCGAACGCGAAGCGTGACCAGCGTGTACAGGTTGCGGCGGCGAACGCGAGCGCGATCGAGGGTGAAAACGCGGCAAAGGTAGAGGTCGCGCAGTCGGAGGCGAACCGTCGGTTCCGCGAGGCGGAGGCGAACGCGAAGGCGGAGAACGACGCGAAGATCGCGGTCGCGCAGACGGGCAGAGACGGTGAGATCGGGCAGGCGGACGCGCTCCGTGAGCAGAGAATCCGCGTAGCGGCGGCAAACGCGGCGGCGGTCGAGGGCGAAAACAATTCCCGCGTCGCGATCGCGCAGTCGGACGCTTCGAGACGCGAGCGCGAGGCGGAGGCGTTAAAGCTTGCGACCTCGGCGGAAGCGGTTCAGGCGGCGAAGGCGAAGGAAGAAGCCTATGCCGCGCAGAAGATCGCCGAAAGCGAGCGCGCCCAGCTTGAAATGGCAACGCAGAAGGCGGATATTATCGTAAAGGCGCAGATCGCGAAGGAACAGGCGGAGATCGCCGCGGAAGCGGAAGCCGAAGTCCTCCGCCGCAAGGCAAAGGGTGAAGCGGACGCGATCTTCGCGAAAATGGAAGCACAGGCGAACGGTGCGCGCGAAATTCTCCAGAAGCAGGCGGACGGTATGCTCGCGCTTGTTACCTCGGCGGGAAGCGCGGACGGCGCGGTAAAGCTCATGATCGCGGATAAGATGGAAGATCTCATGCGGATCCAAGTGGACGCGATCAAGAATATCAAGATCGATAAGATCACCGTCTGGGACAACGGTTCGGGCGCGGACGGAAAGAACTCCACCGCCGATTTTATCAGCGGGATCATGAAGTCGATCCCTCCGATGAACGAGCTGTTTAAACAGGCGGGCATGGATCTTCCGAACTATCTCGGCACCGAGATCGGCGAAAGCGCGCCCTCTTCCGGGGAGACTGCGCCGGAGCCGCCGACAGCGATCCTGTAATAAAAAATTTATAAAATTACCGGTTTCGGCAGTGCCCTGTACGAATATGCAATGAAAACCGTAGACAAAAAATCTGCGCAAAACCGCATAGCTCAAAGCTTTTGCTTGATTTTTTGTACGGTTTTTCACTGCATATTCGTACCGTGCTGCCGAAATTCGGCGTTTTCCGAGACGGGAGGAGTACGATGATGATTGATCCCAAGCTCGAGGAAATGCTTCGGCACTGTCGCGCGTATAAAAAACAGATCGACCGGAAGCGGCGGCTGGTTCGCACGGCCATGCTCTGTCCGCCCGTGCTGGTCGCGTTCGAGCGTATCATTACCTTTATCCTGACGGAGGCCTTGGAGCCGTTCGATCCGGAAACCGGGGTCCGCTCCACGGTCGGTATGCTGTCGTTTTTGGCGGCGCTCGCGATCAGCATATTCGCAGGGGGAGAAACCGTGCTTGAAAGACAAAGCTGGATCGAGCTGTCCACGCCCTTTTACGGGATCGCGTCCGCGGCATGCTTTCTTTGCTCGCTCCCTTTCGCCGACGACCATTTTCCTTTGACCGTTCTGGCAGTTTACTGTCTGATCGCCGTGCCGCTGAATATTCTGTTTAAGCGGCTTTATGAGGAAAATCTGACGCTGAAGCGGAAGAAGGGCTATCCGCATTTTGACCCCCGGCTCATAAGCGAGGCGGAGCTTCGCGAGGAGAAGCCCGCCGCCCCCAAGCCGCCCGAGGGACTGACCCCCGAGGAACAGCTTGTGTGGGAGCGGGATACCGCAAATCAAGGGCGATGAACCGAAAATCGGCAAAATACCGCCGTTTCCGGCGTGTTCCGGTTTGCGCCGCAAGGCTAAGATTCTGTTTTTTAGAACGGGAGGAGCACCCATGATTATTGACCCGAAGCTTGCAAAAATGTTTAACCAGTGCCATGAGCACAAAAAGCAGCTGGACAGGCAGCGCAGGTTGGTTCGCGCGGCGATGTTCTGCCCGCCCGTGCTGATCGCGATGGGGTGTTTTCTGGGAATGGTGCTCCAGGCTTTTAACGGCTTCCTTCAGTCGATGGTAGGGGGAAGATCGGGCCCGAATATTCCGGTGCTGGCTTTTTTCGCGGCGCTCCTGCTCGGGGTGTTCGTCGCGGGGGAGACTCTGCTCGAAAATCCGCTTCTGATCGAGGTCTCCACGAAGTTTTATACGGTCTCCGCGATCGTTTGCACGGGACTGTCGGCGGTGTCGCTGACGCTCGGGACAGCGAGCGGAGCGCTGCTGATCGGGTTGGCGGCGTATTGCGTGGTCGCCTTGCTGCTGAATATAACATTTAAGCGGCTGTACGCCGAAAATGAAATGCTGAAGCCGCTGAAGGGCTACCCGCATTTTAACATTTTGCTGATGAGCGAGGCAGAGCTTCGCGAGGCGGAGACCCCCGACGGGAAACTGCTTGAGGAGCTGACTCCCGATGAGCGGCTCATGCGGGAGCGGGATATGAACCTTTAATAGGAGGGAGATCCGTGGTCGTTGACCCGAAACTTGAAAAAATGTTCCGGCAGTGTCACGAGCGCAAAATGCGGCTGGACAAAAAGCGAAGGCTGATCTGTGCTGCGATGTTCTGTCCGCCCGCGCTGCTCGCGGTGTTTTGTTTTGTCCACAGCACGCTCGCGTTCATGAGCGGGCTTATGATCGTAATGGCGGACGGCACTCAAGCCGTTTATCTTGACGCGCCGTGCCTGATCCTGTCGATGGCGACCGCCGGATTTGCGGCGGGGCAGACCATGCTTGAAAACAAAGCGCTGATGAAGGCTTCGCGGACGTTTTATCCGATCGCGGCGATCGGGTACGCGATCTCGTTTTTGGCGGCGGTCGCCGTTTACAGAGGATCGCTGTTTGACATTATTGGCGTAGCGGTCGTGCTGGGGCAGCTCGGAATGGTGTTTTCCTGTGCGCTTTCGGCGGTGCTGAGTCCTCTTTTTCAGCGGCTGTACGCCGAAAACGAAACGCTGAAGCTACTGAAGGGCTACCCGCATTTTAACCCCCTGTTCATGAGCGACGCGGAGCTTCGCAAGGAGGAGATCTCCGATCAAAAGCCGCCCGAGGATCTGACTCCCGATGAACGGCTCATGTGGGAGCGGGATATGAATTTATAGTTTTTTAACAACGAAATCTCCGATCCTGCATATAATGGAATCGGAGGTGTTTTTTATGAACTGTAACGCCGCGGAGACCTACCGCCGCCGCTATGAGGCGATCTTAAACGAAATGATCGGGAAAATGGAGAATGCCTGTCTTACGGACAGTCTTTCTCATAATTTCATCGTCCGCATGATCCCGCACCATGAGGCGGCGATCGAAATGTCGCGGAATATCCTTTGCTATACGACGTTCGAGCCGCTGAAAAAGATCGCGGAGGGGATCATTTCCGCGCAGACGCAGAGCATTGCGCAGATGAAAAAGTCGCTGCCGGAGTGCGAAAGGCATTGCAATACTGAGCAGGAGCGCTATCGGTACGAATGCGAGTACCGTCGGATCACGCAGACGATGTTTCGGGAAATGCGGGAGGCCTGCACCAACGCGAACCTGGACGCGAGCTTTATGCGGGAGATGATCCCGCACCATGTCGGTGCGATCCGTATGTCGCGGAGCCTTCTGCGCTGTCCGATCTGCGAAGGGCTTGTCCCCATTCTCGAGGCGATCATTGCTTCGCAGGAAAAGGGCGTTTGCGAAATGCGGAAATTGCTTGAATGCTGCAAGGAAGCGAAGGGCAATATTGCTTTTTAGAGAAATTGAAAAGTGATAAAAAGTGCTATTCGTCAATTTTTGTAAAATCGACGAATAGCACTGATTTATTCCTTTTTGATCGTTTTATAAAGCCACAACCTCCCCACAATAAAACATGATTCTCTCTAAAAAAATCCCTTTAAATCTATTTTCTGAATATATCAAGCGAATGGGTTGTAAATCCCACCAGATCCTCTCGTTCGCAAGTGGTAAAATGATACTTCAAAAACAATTCAAAGGTATCGTTATCCATGTTATCTATTGCGTCATTCAGAATCGGAGCGCAGCCGTCCGTTGCAACATAGTGCAGTCGGGTCGTGGGGAACACCGACATAAGGTCGTCAATCTCCTCCTTACGGACAAGCTCGAACAAGTCCTTGGGTTCGGAAAATGTGTCAAATGTGACAGGGTCAAGCGACCCGTTTTCAATGTAATCGGCAACGCTGTGTTTTCCCTGACGGAAATCATTGAAAAGACAGCCGTCGGATATAACATACGCGGCAAAAATGATCCCGCCCGGCTTTGTCACGCGGATCGCTTCGCGCAGAGCCTGCCGCTTATCGTCGTTATTGTAAAGATGATACAGCGGGCCGAGCAGCAGCGTAATGTCGTATTTATTGTCGGGAAAAGAGGATAAGTCCAGCGCATTGCCTTGCGTGACGGTGACATTTTCGTCCGGCAAGGTGTTTTTCCGGAAAACCTCGATGTTATGGGGAACCAGCTCCACCGCGTCAACGGCATATCCCCGACGGGCGAGCGCGTGAGAGTATCTCCCGGTCGCCGCGCCGATTTCAAGCACATGATCGCCGGGACGGATATACTTTTCGATATACCGCATGGTGGTAAGAAATTCGACCGATCCGTGCCGTACAGCCAGACGGCTGTCCTCGTCCTGATGATTGTAAAAGTCGATGATATATTGATTCGTCTGCATATTGCGCTCCTTTCAAGTTCGATCGTTACAGCGCCAGCGTCGCCTGCGCGTTCAGTCCGCCGTCCGCGATATTCCCCGCCAGATATTCGTAATACGCCTGACTTCCGATCATTGCCGCGTTATCGCCGCAAAGCGCGATCGGCGGGACGTAAAGGCGGATCCCGGCTTTTTCACAGCGTTCGCCGAGCATTGCCCGAAGGGCGGAATTCGCCGCGACGCCGCCCGCGAGAACAGCAGTCTTTTCTCCGCCGTCCCGCGCCGCCTGCACAAAACGGGAGGAAAGAATGTCTGCCACCGTGTATTGAAACGAAGCGGCAAGGCTCGGGATATCGAGCGGCTCGCCGCGCTGTCCGGCGTTATGAACGAGGTTGATGACGTTGGTTTTCAGTCCCGAAAAGCTGAAATCATACGGGTTCTGCGTTTTCGGGCGGGGGAGACGGTATTTTTTCGGATCGCCGCCCTTTGCCGCGCGGTCGATCTCGACCCCGCCGGGGTAGGGGAACCCCATTGCCCGCGCCGCTTTGTCGAACGCTTCCCCCGCCGCGTCGTCGAGCGTCCGCCCGATCGTTTCAAAGCGGGTGTAATCGTGTACGCGGATAATGTGCGAATGCCCGCCCGAAGCGACGAGACAAAGATACGGCGGCTTCAGCTCGGGGTGCGCGAGATAGTTCGCGGCGATATGCCCCTTGATGTGATGAACGGGGATCAGGGGCTTTTCCGCCGCGAGCGAAAGCCCTTTCGCGAAGTTTACCCCGACGAGAAGCGCCCCGATCAGCCCCGGCGCGAACGTGACCGCGATCGCGTCCGTCTCGGCGAGCGTCAGCCCCGCCTTCGTGAGTGCCTCGTCCACGACCGCCGTAATGCTTTCGCAGTGGCGGCGGCTCGCGATCTCGGGGACGACCCCGCCGTAAAGCCGATGCTCCTCGATCTGGGTCGCGACGACATTCGAGAGGATCTTCCGTCCGTCCTCGACGACCGCCGCGGCCGTTTCGTCGCAGGAGCTTTCGATCGCTAAAATTTTTATTATAATCACTCCCTTCCTATGGAGGAAGTTTGCGCCGAGAGGATTTGCCGAGGCACAAACGACGGGCTTGAAAAATCGAAGTTTTTCAAGCAATTTCCTTTATGGGCAGGCGTGCGCTTTACGGCGTCTGTCCTATATTACTTGTTTTGTTCATTTCCTCCGGCGGTTTTCCATATCCACCGATAGTCGTACAGATATGTGATCCCCGAAACGACCGTCAGAATGGTGCAGAGGATCATCAGAACGTTGCTGATCGGCTGGGTATAGGGGACGGTGATCCCGAAGTCCGCGAAAACGTGCAGCAAAAGGATCACGCAGATCGCCACCATCGTGGAGGCGGTCTTGAGCTTTCCCCAGATATTCGCCGCGATCACGGCTTTTTCCTTGCTGCCCGCCGCGACGAGGCGGATCCCCGAAACGAGGAATTCCCGCGCGAGAATGATCCATGTGAGCCACGCGTAGGTATACCCCAGCTCGACCATGCAGACGAGCGCCGCCGCGACCAGGATTTTATCCGCGAGCGGGTCGAGGAACTTCCCGAAATCGGTGACCTGATTGTATTTCCGCGCGATCTTTCCGTCGAGCATGTCGGTCACGCTCGCGAGGGCAAATAAAAGGAGCGCGGCGAGGTGCTGGGATAAGCTCAGCGCCGCCACGAAAAACGGAACGAGAATGACGCGGAACAGGGTCAGCTTGTTGGCTAAATTCATTGAAGATCATTCCTTTCCTTGGGAAGGGCTTTGCGGCGTGAAGTTAATCTTTCGCCGCTTCTCCGAGCAGGTTGTTGTCCATGACGTCGGTGATTCGGACGGGGAGAAACTGCCCGATCGCGAGCTTTTCCGCCGCCGTAAAATAGATCATGCCGTCGATCTCGGGCGCCATGCTTCCGTCCCGCCCGAAAAACATTTCGGAATAGCGGTCATAGCCCTCGACGACGACCTCGGTCACGGTTCCGATCCGCGCCGCGCAGTCGTCGCTTACCCGAATATCCTGCTGCTCCATGAGAATATCGGCGCGGTGTTCCTTTTCCGCGTCGGGAACCTGATTCGGAAAATCGGCGGCGGGCGTTCCTTCCTCGGCGGAGTACGCGAAGCAGCCGAGCCGCTCGAACCGGATCTCATGTGCAAATTCGGCAAGCTCGGTAAACTGCGCTTCGGTCTCCCCGGGGAATCCGACCATGAGCGTCGTCCGGAGCGTGAGTCCGGGGATCTTTTCACGCAGCTTCCGGATCAGCGCGGTCAGGCTTTCACGGTTGCCCGAGCGGTTCATTTCGCGTACGATCTCCCCATTGCAGTGCTGGAGCGGGAGGTCGATATAATTGCAGATCTTTTCCTCGCCCGCGATCGTTTCGATCAGCTCGTCCGTGACCCGTTCGGGGTAGCAGTACAAAAGGCGGATCCACTTCACGTCGAGCGCGCACAGCTTTTTCAATAGCTCGGGAAGCGCAAGGCGGCGGTAGAGGTCTTCGCCGTAGCGGGTGGTATCCTGCGCCACGAGGATCAGCTCCCTGACCCCGTTTTTCACCAGCTTTTCCGCTTCCGCGAGGATATTTTCCATCGGGCGGCTGCGGAACCGTCCGCGGATCTGCGGGATCGCGCAGTAGGTGCAGCAGTTGTCGCAGCCGTCCGCGATCCGAAGGTAGGCGGTATGCGGAAGGGTGGACTGAAGCCGCTCGCCCTCCATGCTGTGGTTTTCGAGCTGCCCGAAATCGACGATCCGTTCCCCGTCCATGACGCGGCGGATCACCTCGGCGATCCGATTGTTCTCGCTTAAACCGAGAATGCCGTCCAGCTCGGGGAATTCCTCGTCCATCTGCTCGCGGTAGCGCTGCGCAAGGCAGCCCGTGACGATGATCTTTTTATTGATCCCGTCGTTTTTGCGGCTCACCGCCTCGAGAATTTCCTCGATCGCTTCTTCCTTCGCGCTCTGGATAAAGCCGCAGGTGTTGATGACCACCACGTCGGCAAGTCCCGCCTCGGGAACGAGCGAAAAGCCCGCTTCCCGGATCTTCGCGAGCATCAGCTCCGCGTCGCACTGGTTTTTCGGGCAGCCGAGCGATACCACGCCGACCTTGATCGAATCCGACATATTCTGTTTCCTTTCTTTTGGGAATGATAAGAGATTATAAAGAGAAATAAAAGAGAATTTTTTCGGGGACTCTGTCCCCGAACCCCTGCCAAAGGAAACTTTTTCCTTTGGAATCCTTTTTCCCATCACAATTTTTCCAAATTTTCAACTCTGCGGCTGTCAGGTCGTAAGTCTTGTTGAAACGAGTGAAAAATCATACAGAAAAGGTTTTTCGACAAGTTAAAGCAATATTGCTTTTCGCTTCCTTTTGGCTGCAAAAGGAAGCAGGGGTGTGGGGACAGAGTCCCCACAATAAAATGTTTTTTCTCTTATTTCTCTTAAAAATCTCTTAAAAATCTTCCTCTTCCTCCGCCCGTTCGCGCACGAGAGCGAGCGCCGACTGGATCTCGCCGTAGCCGTAGCCGCGGCGCGCGAGGGCGGCAATGACCTTCTGGGTCTCCTTCCGTCCCTCCAGCCCTTCGCCGAACAGCCGGTCGAGGTACTTTTTCTCGATCAGATCGGCAAGCTCCTCCGTGATCTCGTCCGCCGAATAAAGCGAAAGCGCCTCCTCGATCATCTCACGCTCCAGTCCCTTTTGCGAAAGCATCAGCGCGGCGCGGCGCTTTCCGTATTTTCTTCCTTCTATGTACTGCCTTGCGAGCCGCTTCGCGTAGCGTGCGTCGTCGAGATAGCCGTATTCGCACATCTGCGCGACCGCTTTTTCGCAGCTTTCCGGGCTGTAATGCTCGCGGAGCTTGTCGTAAAGGGCGCGGCGGCTGTAATCCTTTCCGCCGAGGAGGTACATGGCCCGCTTTTTCGCGGTCTCAAGCTCGCTCATTTTCCGACCGATCCTTTCCGGTTCTTGTGCTTTTCTGTGGAATTGAATCCTGCCATTTCCTATTCAGTCTACCAACCGATTCCTTTTGCATAAATTTTCAGCAATACCTGTGACCTGACAGCCGCAAATCCGAAAAGGGGAGGATTCGTGATGGGAAAAGGGATTCCAAAGGGAAAAGTTCCCTTTGGCAGGGGTGTGGGGACGGAGTCCCCGCAAAATAATTCTTTTCTCTTTTTAAAATTATTCTTCCCCGCTGATCTCGTCGATCGAGAATTCCTCGAAATCGTCGTCCGCGTCCACGATCACGCTTTTCTTCGGCTTTGCCTTTTTCGCGCCCGGTTTCGCGGCCGCCTTTTTCTTGGATTCAAGCTCCGCCGCCTCCGTAAAGCTCATTTCCTCGGTCGGTGCGGCTGCCGCGCCTTCCGCCGCTGCCGCTTCGTCGTCATCGTCGTCGGAGGAATAATCAAGCTGCTGCGCGTTTTCCATGATCTTCTTTTCAAGCTCCGCCTGAATATCGGGATTTTCACCGATGAACTTCTTCGCGTTTTCCCGTCCCTGTCCGATCCGCATATCGTTATAGCTGAACCAGGCGCCCGATTTCTTCACGAAGCCGAGCTCGACCGCGTAGTCGAGGATCTCGCCGAGCCGTGAAATGCCGTGCCCGTAGATCATGTCGAATTCACAGCTCTTGAACGGCGGCGCGACCTTATTCTTGATGACCTTGATTTTTGTGCGGTTGCCGATCGCCTCGCTCCCGTCCTTAATGGGTTCACCCTTGCGCACCTCGATCCGCACCGAGGAGTAGAACTTGAGCGCACGTCCGCCGGGGGTCGTTTCGGGGCTTCCGAACATGACGCCGATCTTTTCGCGAAGCTGATTGATAAAGATCGCGACGGTATTCGATTTTGAAATAACGGCGGTAAGCCGCTTCATCGCCGCGGACATCAGTCTCGCCTGTACGCCGACGAAGCTGTCGCCCATTTCGCCCTCGATCTCCGCGCGGGTCACGATCGCCGCGACTGAGTCGAGTACGATAATGTCGATCGCGCCCGAGCGCACGAGCGCTTCCATAATATCGAGCGCCTGCTCGCCGGTATCGGGCTGTGAAACGAGCAATTGATCAATATCCACGCCGAGCGCCTTCGCGTAAACGGGGTCGAGCGCGTGCTCAACGTCCACGAACGCCGCGATCCCGCCGCGCTTCTGCGTTTCGGCGATCGCATGGAGCGTTACGGTCGTTTTACCGCCCGATTCGGGCCCGAAAATTTCAACGATCCGCCCCTTCGGAAGTCCCCCGATCCCAAGCGCCATGTCCAGCCCGATCGAGCCTGTCGGGATCGACTCGACGTTCAGCGCGGTCTTTTCGCCCATTCTCATGACCGAGCCGGCGCCGAACTGCTTTTCGATATGCGCGATCGCCGCGTCGAGCGCCTTTTTCTTCTCCTCGGGCGTCGTCGGTTTTTCAAGCGTTTTCTTCGGTCCGTTATTCTTTGCCATTTTACAGATCATCCTTTCCGCGGGGTGTCCCGTCGAGTTATTCAGGATACGGATCGGACGGTTTTTCCGCCTGTACAAAAACATAATTCCCTATCCTGAATACAATTTTATACTACGCGCTGTTGCAAATCGTTTATAAACGATTTGCATTGCCGTCAAGGACGGCACGCGGCAACGCCGCGCAGCGCTACGTTCATACTGCCGCTGTCAAAGCCGCAAGCGGCTTTGAGCTGCTTTGCAGCTTGCAAATGCTGCTTCGCTGCATTTGCAACAGTGGACAGTATATCACATCATCTGTCCGATAAACGGGACATTAAAGCGTCAGCGAACCCATATTCTGTCCTCTGCGCCAGTCCACGTATTCCTCATACGTCCCGATTTTATCGAAGCAGCCCGTCTGCCGGATCTCAATAATGCGGTTCGCGACGGTCTGGACGATCTCGTGGTCGTGCGAGGCGAACAGAACGTTCCCCTTAAAGTCGCGCAGCCCGTTGTTGACGGCGGTAATGCTTTCGAGATCGAGGTGGTTCGTCGGGCGGTCAAGGATCAGCACGTTCGACTGGAACAGCATCATGCGGGAGAACATACAGCGCACCCGCTCGCCGCCCGAAAGGACGTTTACGGGTTTATACACGTCGTCGCCCGAGAAGAGCATTCTCCCGAGAAAGCCGCGCAGGTAGGTCTCGAGGGGATCGCTCGAATACTGGCGGATCCAGTCGAGAATGGACATGGAGCAGCCGTTGAAAAAGTGGTCGGAGTCGATCGGGAAATAGCTCGTCGAGATCGTACTCCCCCATTTATAGCTGCCCTCGTCTGGCTCAAGCTCGCCCACGAGGATCCGGAACAGGGTTGTTACCGCAAGCTCGCTTTCACCGAGAAACGCGATTTTATCGCCCTTCCCGACGGTAAAGGAAACGTCGTCGAGGAGCTTTTCCCCGTCGATCGTTTTGGTGAGCCCGCTCACCTGTAAAATATCCTTTCCCGCCTCGCGGTCCATCTCAAAGCCGATAAACGGATAGCGGCGGCTCGACGCGGGCATTTCCTCAACGGTCAGCTTATCGAGCAGCTTGCGGCGGGAGGTCGCCTGCTTTGATTTTGATTTATTCGCGGAGAACCGCTGGATAAAGGTCTGAAGCTCCTTGATTTTTTCCTCGTTTTTCTTGTTCTGCTGCTTCATCATGCGCTGAATCAGCTGAGAGGATTCGTACCAGAATTCATAGTTCCCGACGTACATCTTGATCTTTCCGTAGTCGATGTCCACGGTATGGGTGCAGACGTTGTTCAGGAAGTGGCGGTCATGCGATACGACGATTACGGTTCCGAAATATTCCGCGAGAAAGTCCTCGAGCCATGCCACCGCGTCAATGTCAAGGTGGTTGGTAGGCTCGTCCATTAAAATAATATCGGGATTCCCGAAAAGCGCCTGCGCAAGCAGCACCTTGACCTTTTCGTTACCCGCGAGGGAGCTCATACTGCTGTACAAAAGTCCTTCGTCAAGCCCAAGCCCCTGAATGAGCTTCGCCGCGTCGCTTTCCGCTTCCCAGCCGCCAAGCTCGGCGAATTCGCCCTCCAGCTCGCTCGCGCGGTTCCCGTCCTCCTCGGAAAAGTCCTCTTTTTCGTAAAGGGCGTCCTTTTCCTTCATGACCTCGTACAGCCGCTGATTGCCCATAATAACGGTTTCCTGTACGGTGTATTCGTCGAAAGCGAAGTGATCCTGCCGCAGAACGGACATTCTGAGGTCTTTCGGGATCGTGACGCTTCCCGTCGTGGGTTCAAGCTCGCCGTTCAGGATCTTGAGGAAGGTGGACTTCCCCGCGCCGTTCGCGCCGATCACGCCGTAGCAATTCCCCTCGGTAAACAGCAGATCGACGTTCTTAAAAAGCGTCGTCCCGCCGAACTGTAAGCTGACATTGGATACTGTTATCATGGTTACTCCTTTTTAAAACAATTGATTCCACACAATTTATACCATAATAGTATACCATATTTAACGAAGCATTGCAAACAAATTTTTTCACAAAAGCGAGAAGGGAAAAGGGTTCGCTTTTGTGAAACCCGCAAAAAAGAAGCCCGGGGGCGGGGTTCCGTCCTCGGGCTTGGGGTTGTTTTGGGGCATTTTCTATTCCGGGAGCCGGGTTATTTTCTGCGCTTGGAGAACATCGCGCAGGCCGCCGCGCCCGACATGAGGAATCCGAAGATCATTGCCGCATTTACGGGAACGCCCGTACCGGGGTTTTCATCGCGGGCGATCGCCTCCGGGGTAACGTTCGGCGAATCTTCCTTCGCGTCGTTTCCGTCCGTATCGTCCTTCGAGAAGGTGTCGTCATAGCCGTCGTCCTCCGGCTCGTTGTCCTCGTCGTCCTCATCTTCTTCATCGTCATCGTTTACGTCCGTGTCCGCGTCAACGTCACCCTCCTCGTCCGTTTCGTCCGGTTCGGATTCTTCTGTGTCCTCGTCCTTCGGATCGGCAGGATCGGTTGAATTGTCCGTGTTTTCGGTATTGGTCGTTCCCGTTGAAACGGCGGGGTTCGTTACGGGTCTTCCGATGGAAGGATTTCCGCCCGGAGTGGGGGCGGGGGTGTTGGGATTGTCGCCGGGATCGGCAGGGGTGTTGGGATTGTCGTCGGGATCGTCGGGGGTGTTGGGCTTGTCGCCGGGATCAGTGGGAGTTTCGGGATTGCCGTCGGGATCGGCGGGAGTTCCTCCGGTCTCGTCGCCGTCGGCAACAAGCGCGTATTCGCTGAAATGCTCGAGATAAATAATGTAACTATCCTCGGTCTGCTCACCGGGAATGACCTCCTTCGTCATTTCCCCGTTCACTTCAATCAGGCGGTAGCAGGAGAACGTTTTATCTCTGTGTCCCGTCGGGATCGGGATGATTACCTGTACCAGACCGTCATAGTCGTTGGAAAAGTCCTGATCGTTATATAAGAGGGTTAAATCCAACAGATTATAGTGTTTATTTCCGATAATTTCCTCGCCGAGCGCTTCCTCCGCTCTTTTCAGACCCGCTTCGTCATAAATTTCCTTTGCTTTGATCTTAATTTTCGTAAGGTCAAGTTCGACGCTTGTATCATGTTTGTTTTTCATGTTGAATGCGGGGTTGATCGTAATGCTGGTGATCCTGTCGGTTTCGGGGATTTTTTCGGAATCGGGCGTGGTCTCGATCTCCGTTGTGGTTTCGTTTTCTTTGTCGAAAAGACCTTCGCCGTGTTTGGATATTGCGAGCGGTTTTGACCAAAGACCGAGTTTATTGCTATATTCATAAACACAAACATCAATGATATATTCCCCGTTGGGCAATTCGCTAAGTCCATGGAAATACTCATATGTGTTTATATTCATTTCAACCGTTGTGTCGTCTTTGGCGTCCTTAACGCGAATCCAAAAGTGACCGGTGTTTTCGTGTCTTAAACGATCATAATCCCATAAAAGTGTGTCAAACTTATAAAACACTTCGGGAATCCAAACGGTTTCATCTTGAACCGTATCAAATGTTAACGGATATGTTTTTCTGTTATAATTACCAACTTCGTCGACGGCAAATAATTCTACCTCGTAAGTTCCTGCGGGGAATTTATTGCCTGCATAATAGAATGACGGTGAATCTGCATGATAACTTGCATTGATTGTATCAAAATTATCTTTTTCTACGTATTTACCGTTTGACAAGACAAACATCCAATAGGATTTAACCTTATCAGATTTATCCCACTCTAATACATCGCTATTGAGTTGCAAACTATCGGGTAATATGATTGATTCATCGCGAACAGGCGTATAAGATACAGTTAACTCCTCTGACCTTTCGGAATACAGTCCGTTGTAGGCACGGACAGATATATAGTATTTTCCGTTTGATAATGGACATACATGAGTTTTCCAGTTAACGAGTTTTGGCTGTTCAGTGTCGATCCACGTTCTTGTTGAGTTACTCAGTCCTTCTTGATCCGCATCAGACCATATATGTACTTCATAAAAAGTCGTACCTTTAACTTCATCCCAAATAACGTTTTCTCCGCTCTCATCCAATCGAACGTTTTGAGGAATATCGGATCGCTCTAAGGTATAGGAAATCAATATTGGCTGTGTCCATTCGCTTACATTATAATTACCATCCATTGACTGAATGGATATCCAGTATTTCCCAACAGGCAAACCATAAAAAGAATAAGCGTTATCAACACAAGTGCCGGATGAGTACTGGGTTAAGTTTTCGTCATCATTAAAAATTCGTATATTGTACCTTGCAGCACCTTCCACACGATCCCATAAGATAAGGGTTTCGCTCTCCTCGCTGATCCTTACATTTTCGGGAATATCGAAAGTAGGCGAATATGCCGCGGTTACAGAGTCTGATATTTCACTGTAATTGTTGGCTTCGTCAAAAGCGCACACTTCAAACACATAATCGCCAAAATCCAAATTAAAATTATAGCACAATCTGTTTATTTCGGCTTTGTTTACATAGAAGTTGCTTGCATAGGAGTATTCATTGTTATTCCTATGGACGTAAAGGGCGTAACCGTAAGCGTCCGGTACCTCGTCCCACACGATGAACCCGTTTTCCTCGCGCACGTTCGTCGGCGCGGAAAGCGTTCCGCCCGTTTCAGACAAGAGCGCCATTTCCTCTGGTGCGCCCGCCTCCGCCGCCGCGGACAGTCCCCCGACCGCCGACAGCGCGACCGCCGCCGCGCAGAGCAGCAAGATCAGTTTTTTCATTCTCATAAAATAATCTTCCTTTCTTTTTATATGAGTATGATTTTTTATAAAATCATACTCATAGTATATATTAAAACAGAGATAATGTCAATAGGCTGTTTTCAATTTCCAAAAAAATTTATAGTATAGATTCAGACAAACTTGAAAAAGGAGTTTTTATGAATCAGATCGCACAAACCTTCGGACAGCGCGTCCGGTATCACCGAAAAAAGAAAGGCTTCAGTCAGGAGAAGCTGGCGGAGCTTTGCGACCTTCACCCGACTTATATCGGACAGCTTGAACGCGGCGAAAAAAACGCAACGCTTGAAACGGTCATGAGTATTTGCCGCGGCTTGGAGATCGCGCCCGCCCGCCTTTTTGAAAATCTTTCGGCGGGGGAGGACGGCGGGGACTATCCTTCGCGCGCCTATGACCTTTTTATGCGCGTTCCGCTTGAAAAACAGAGGGCGCTTTTCGAGCTTCTGGAAAAAGCGGCGGCGCTTTTGCGGACTTCGTAATCCCCCACCCTGCCCAAAAGTAAAAAATATTTACATTTCCCCTTGACAAACGCCCCGAAAAGGGGTATAATAAAGAAAATCCATGGAAATACAAGTAAATTTCGTTTACCTGAAAAAGGGGGATCTTTATGGTAACGATACGGGGCTTAAAGAAAAGCTATAAGGGCTTCCGCGTGCTCGACGGGCTGGATATGACGATCGCGAAGGGCGACGTTTACGGCTTCCTCGGGAAAAACGGCTGCGGAAAGACCACCACAATGAACATTATCTGTAATGTTATTCCGAAGGACGAGGGCGAGATCCGCCTCGGCGAAGCGGAGGGCGAACCGATCAAGATCGGGTACCTACCCGAATCACCCGCCCTGTTCGGCTATATGAACGGGATCGAATACCTCGAATATGTCGCGGGCTGCGCGCGCTATACGGGCGACGTCAGGAAGCGGATCGCCGAGGTGCTTGAGATTACGGGCATGAGCGAGGGCGGAAAGCGCAGGATCAAGGGCTATTCGCGCGGCATGAACCAGCGCATGGGGATCGCGGCGACCATTTTCGATAAGCCCGACCTCATTATCCTCGACGAGCCGACCTCCGCTCTCGACCCGCAGGGGCGCGCGGAGGTGATCGGGATCATTCAGAACCTTACCGCGACGGGCGCGACCATTCTGCTCTGCACGCACATTTTAACGGACGTGGAGCGGGTCGCGAACCGGATCGGGATTCTCAAAAACGGACGGCTCGCGGTCGAGGACAGCATTTCGGACATCATGAAGAAGCACAGTACCGCGAGCGTCGAGGTCTATCTTGAAAACTTCACGGACGAGACCGCCGCGCTGCTCGGATCGCTCGATTTTGTGACGGCGGCGCAGAATTTCCCCGCTTCGGGCATGGTCGCGCTTGACGTAAGCGATCCCGAGGAGGGAATGTACCAAACCATGCGGTTTCTTTCGGAAAAAAGGATTGCGGCGGCGCGGGTATCGCTGACGCGCCCGACTTTGGAACAGATTTATCTGGAGACCATTTCGGACGGACAGCCCGCGGGAAGGGGGAATGCGTAATGAAATTCGCGTTTAAAAAAGAACTGATGTTTTTTTCGCGGACATTCCGTATGTTCGGCGTGATCTTCGCGATCCTGATTATTTCCCTGTTCGATCCGCTCGTTTATAAGGGAATGATGGTGTTTATGGACATTATGGGGGAGCAGCTTGAGCAAAGCGGCTTTACGATGACCGCGGACGCCGGAACGCTCGCTTCGGCGGACGCCGGCGGGGAGAATCCGTTCGCGGGGCTGACCGAACTGTATGAAAGTCTCCGCGCGCCGGAGATCGCTTCGGCGGCGGTTTCGGACTTTACCTCGACCTCCGCGCTCATTATCTTTCTGGTGCTGATGCAGCCGTCGGGCGGCGAGCAGAAAAAGCGCTCGACGATCATTCCGCTCTGCGCGGGGCTAACGCCGATCCGTTATATCGTGCCGAAATTCGTGATCTATCCGCTGACGGCGTTTTTGTCCTCTTTAATTGCACTTCCGCTTTGCGCGGGCGTCTCGGTTTTCCTCTTCGGCGGGGAAATTTCGTTCTTGAATTCTCTCGCGGCGGGCGCCATGGTGGGACTTTATCTCGCGTTCCTGATCGTGATCGAGCTGACCCTTGGCATTTGCACCGCCCGCCCCGGACTTGCCGCGATCTTTACCATTCTCGGAAGCCAGCTTCTTCCGACGGTGCTCGCGCTCTTCCGGATCAACCGTTTTAACCCGTTCGTCCTTCCCGAGCTTGCGAGCGGATTCCTGAACAATGAGGTCGGGCCGCTGAATCTCTGGGTATCGGTTATGGTGACGGTCGTGGTCGGCGTGATCTTATTCTTTACGACACTTCTGACGCAGACCGCGCGCAGGATCGACAATTCGGGGAACGAGCCTGTTCTGTAATGGATCGGAGGGCGGAAAAGTGGAGCTGTTTACGCAAAAATTACTGAGCAGTATCGTGCAGATCATATTATTCGCCTTGATCCCGTTTGTATGGTGGATCGTCACGGCACGGAAGAAAAGCGGATTTTTTCAATGGATCGGCTTGAAGCGGATCGCCTCCCCGAAGGAAAACAAAACGGCTCTCTGGATCGCGGGAACAACGGTCGTTTTTCTGGCTGTGTCGGTGTTCATTCTTTACACCGTAAGAAATATCGAAACGGCAACGTCCGAATTTTCGGGTCTGGGAGTGAAAGCGCTGCCTGCCATTCTGGTTTACGCGGTTTTGAACACTTCATTTCCGGAGGAGCTCCTGTTCAGAGGGTTTTTATTGAAAAGACTTTCCCATCAATTCGGATTTCCGATCGGAAACGCGATACAAAGTCTTCTGTTCGGATTATTGCACGGCGCGATGTTTTTGGCGCTGACAGGTATCCCGCAGGCGATCCTCATTATTGTGTTTACGGGAGGGATCGCGTGGTGCATGGGCTATGTGAATGAACGAAAGGCGGACGGTTCGATCCTGCCAAGCTGGTGTATCCACGCGGTCGCGAACATATTTTCCGGAATTTGTTCGGCGTTTCTGCTGTTTTAATTGTAATTGACCTGCTTTAGAAAAAGCAAAGAGGAGGAAATAAAATGAAAAAAAGAATTTTATCCCTGATCTTATCGGCGGCGGTGCTGCTTTCGGCGGGCTGTTCCTCGGGACAGAACGGCGAAACAACGACCCCTGCGGATACGACCGCAGCGACCGAATCCGCGCGGTACGAATTTGTCGGGTATGACCCCGAAACAACCACCTCCGGGGAGGACGAAACGGAGCCTTCGGAAAGCGACGACTATGCCGGTCATACGGTCATGACGCACCCGATCGAGGACGAATCGGAGTCTTCGCGAAGCGACGCTGCGGCGGAATTTTATGACGGGCCGCTGACGCCCGCCGTCTGGAAGGTCACCGACCCCGAAAGCGGCAATTCCATGCACATGATGGGGACGATCCATATCATTCCCGACCGCGAGCCGGTCGTTCCCGATTACGTTACCGCGATCTACGAAGCGGCGGACGGGATCGCCGTCGAGTATGACACGACGAAGGTCAGCACCGATTTCGTGGTACAGCTTCAGTACATCTCCTATTTTGTGCTTTCGGACGGAACGGTGATCGACGAGCACCTTTCCGCCGACGTCCTTGAGCGCGCGCGGGAAACGCTTACCTCGATCGGCTATAACCCCGACCAGTTTGTCGGCTATAACGCCGCTTACTGGGAGACCCTTTTAAGCTCGGGGCTGATGATGTCGATCGACGGAATGCGGGAGAGCGGGATCGACGTTTCGTTTATCATGAAGGCGAAGCAGGACGGGAAGGAGGTGCGGAGCATTGAAGCGCTCGAGGATCAGCTTACCGTTCTCACCATGCTGAGCGACGGGTATTACGATTGGGCGATCGGAGAGCTTCTTGAAATGGATTCGGAAGAGCTTGAGGAATCGCTCCGGCTCCTTTACGCGGCATGGGCGGAGGGGAATACCGATCTTTTCGACGAGATCGAGGACGACGAAGCCGACGAGGTTCCCGCCGAATTTGCCGAGGAGTACGAGGCGTATAACCGGGCGCTTCTTCAGGAGCGCAATATCGGCATGGCGGAGCGCGCGGCGGAGTACATCAAAAACGGCGACAACCTTTTCTATATGGTCGGCTTCGGGCATTTCTGCGGTGAAGGGAACGTGCTGGAGCTTCTGGAGGGAAAAGGCTTTACGCTAGAGAAAATTTATTGATTTTTGGGGCAGGACTGCGTTTCTGCCCCTTTTTTCGGTTTTTCGGGCGTGGTTTTCCTGCCCTAAAAAATTTTTTTATTTTTTGAAAAAATTTTTTGTCACTTTTTGCCTCTTTGAAACGTATTATATTATAGAAGGGATTTTTGGCTTCTCAAAAAGTCCCGAAAGGAAAAACCGGGACGCGCGGACAAGCTTCCCGCGCCCGCAGAAAGGAAGGATATCATGAAATTCAGAAAGCCCGCTTCGGCGTTTCTCGCCGCGGCAATGCTCGTCTCGTCGGTCGGGATCGTATCCTACGCGAAAGAGGACGAGGAAATGAAACGGGAGCTTACGGTCGTAAAGGAGCGGATCGACGTTCCCGAAGCGCTCTCCGAGTTTACGTACTCCACCTCGAAGGAATACGGGAATACCTATTACCGCTTTAACTGGAAGGATCCCGAGAATACGAAATACCTGAACGTGACGGTATGCGGGAAGATCATCACGCAATACGACTATCATGAGTATTCCGCTTCCTCTTCGCAGAACGACGACCGCTATACCTTCGCGAAGCTTACGAAGGAGGAGATTGTCGGGAGGGCGAAGGAGGAGCTTCAGAAGCTCAATCCGACGGTCGCGAACAATATCGCGGTCAACGAGGGCGGTGTCCGTGTCTCGCTTTATAACAATTACGCCGGTGTTCCGATCTACCGCGTTCGGGACGGCGTAAAGGTCGCGGGGCAGAGCGGAGAGGTCAGCATTGACAAAAACACGGGCGCGCTTTTAGGCTATTACCTGAGCTGGATGCCGGGAGCGGGCTTCGGGAACGCGGAGGAAGCGATCTCAAAGGAGGAAGCGATCGCGGGCTATCGGGAGATTTTCCCGCTTGAAAAGCGTTACGTTTCGGAATACGACTGGGAAACGAAGGAGTATACTCCGCACCTTATGTTCTGCCGCACCGACATCGGGCAGATCGACGCGTTCACGGGGAAAAAGGCAACCTTTGAGGACAGCTATGACTATTACGAGAGCGACCTCAATGGAGCCGAGGGCTTTGACGGCGTTGACGATGACGATGACGATGATGGCAATCCGAACACGGGCGGCGTCGGCGGGGTCAGCTTTACCGATCAGGAGCTTGAAAAGCTGGAGACGGAGGGGCGGCTCATTAAGCCGGAAAAAGCGATCGAGGACATGATCGCGTCGGGGATCTGGTCGGTTCCGAAAACGGCGGAGGTCGGCGATAACAGCGCGAGCACCTATTTTGATTCGACGGTCGGCGCGTATGTCAGAAGCTTTACAATCCGCGCGTATGAGACGGAGGAGTATGTGAGCGTGGACGGAGCGGGAGCCGTTCCCGCGACGGCCGAGGAGACCAAGAAAACTCCGGCGAAATCGACCTATTACGGGAATGTCACCATGAACGCCGAGACGGGCGAGATCCTGAGCTTCAGCGGGTCGGACACCCGGACGATCACCCGCGCGGTAAAAACCGAGAATCACGCGAAAAGCCTCTTAAACAATTACTTAAAGCGGATCCTGAACGAGCGGGCGGCGGATTTTGTCCTCGACAATCCGAAAGTTTATTACTTAGGAAAAGACCGCGACGGGAACCTTACCGAAAATTCGTATATCAGCACCGTCTCCGTGAGCTCGCCGCGCTACGCGTACGGGATTCCCTGTGACCGCGAAAAGGTTTCGCTGACGCTGGATCAGAGCGGGCGTATCAGCCGTTACAGCATTACCTGGCTCGGGATCGAATACCCGAAACCCGAAAATATCCTCTCCGAGGACGAGGTTTATACGAAGTATTTCGAGCAGATCGAATACAAGCTTTTGTATCGGGTCGCCTATAACCGCAAGCAAAAGAGAATGGAGACCGCGCTCGTCTATAACGCGGGCGACGAACTTCGGATTGACGCGTTCAGCGGGAAGCTCGTCGATTATGATGGCGAAGAGATCCCCGTAAAGAAGCCGAAGAATTACACCGATCTGAAGCAGAGCGGCTGCCGCGAGGAAGCGGAAAAGCTTGCGCTTTACGGCGTAACGCTCATGGACGAGGAAGGGCGGCTGAACGCGGACATGACGATCACGCGCGACGACTTCAGGAAACTTGTACGGAATATCGGCGTTTACTGTTACGATGTTGAAAACGGCGAAAAGCCGCTTACGAGAAAGTACGCGGCGAAGATTCTCGCGGGATATTCCAAGATCGCCGAGATCCCGAACCTTTTCAAGAGCCCGTATTCCGACGTTCCCGAGGACGATAAGTATGTCGGCTATATCGCGCTCGCGACGGCGCAGGGCTATATCAAGGGAGAGAACGGAAAATTCCGTCCGTCGGCGAACATGACCCGCGGCGATGCGCTCCTGCTCGTATACGATTATCTTTCCAGATAACGGGGGATCTATTGACAAACCCGAAAAAGTGTGGTAAAGTTTAATTTGAACAAGTTTTTATGCAGGGAACGGAGGAAATCGTGATGAAAAGGAAAACAAAAGCCTCCGCGGCGTTCTGCGCTGCCGTTGTCACGCTTTTTACCGCCGTCGGTACGGTAAGCTATGCCCATCACGGCAGCGCTTCCCATCACGGCGGATCGGAAAGCTGTCTCTACGTGGCGGGCTGTAAGCTCACCACAAAGGATACGATGTACGAATGGGTCACGGACACTAAGCTTACGGATAAGGCGGAAAAGCTTTTAAAGAAAAAGTACGGCTGTGATTTTGTCTGCGAGCAGTATCTGGACACGATGTTCGAGACGAACGCGCTTTATGTGAAGCTCAGAGGGGAATCCGCCGAGCACGAGGGGCATAAATTCGAGATCATGGGCTTTTCGGAGGACGGGACGGAAATCCATGACAACTATATTTCCGCCGCCTGCGAGGAGGAGCTTTGCGAGTGGCTGTGCGAGGGGTTAAAGCTGAATAAGCACTGTGTTCCCGCGCTTTCGATCGGCGGAACGCTCACCGAAAAGGAAGCGAAGGAGCGGGTTTTTGACAATTCCGATCACTGCGGGCATGGTTTTACGCTTACGATCCGGACGGATCAGAAGAACGCGGAAAAGCTGAAAAAACGGTCGGACAGCCTGATCAAAAAGATCGAAAAGAAGCTGGGCGGCTGTGATTTCCGCCTGTATATCTGCTCGGAGGACTACGTGGACAGCAATTTGAAGGCGGAGCGAAAGGGCGAATGCTATTACAGCTTCGACTGCGATCACCGCGGAATGGAAAACGAACTTCACTGCTGCTGCATGCAGACCGGCGAAAGAAAGTTTATGGATTAGTTGAATGGTTCGGCTCCTCGGACGGGAAAAATATTCCCGTTCGAGGAGTTTTTTTTATGGATTTTCACAATTGAAAACAGAGGAAAAATAGGGTATAATAAATTTAATTGTTTTTATGGGACAATAAGCTTGCGTCTCGGCGCAGGCTTCCTCCCCAAGAAAGGTCATATACATGAATAATCTTCTTTTCGCGGTGCTTCCGCGAATCTGCGCGCCGCCGCCGATCGGCGAATTTACCTCCGAGGACCGCATGCTCTTCGGCGTACTTCCGACATGGGCGTTTTTGCTGATCCTGGCGGGGGTCGTGATGGCGGCGATCGTTATCATTGTCGAGATCGTCAAGCGAAAAATGAAATAGGCGAGCCGCCTGGGGCAATTCCGTGACACGTTTTCGGAAAACCCGGGGAAAACTGCACCTGCAACAAAAACAAAAATAAATATCAACAAAGAAAGGGACTTTAAACATGAAATGGACAGGACTGAATGAGCTTCGGGAAAGCTATCTGAAATTTTTCGAGAGCAAGGAGCATTTGCGCATGGCTTCCGCTCCGCTCGTACCGCAGGGGGACAATTCGATCCTCCTCATCAACGCGGGCATGACCCCGCTCAAAAAATATTTTCAGGGGATCGAGACTCCGCCGCGGAGGCGTGTGACCTCCTGTCAGAAATGTATCCGCACTCCCGACATCGAGAACGTCGGAAAGACGGCACGGCACGGGACGTATTTTGAAATGCTCGGAAACTTCTCCTTCGGCGATTATTTTAAGCACGAGGCGACCGCGTGGGCATGGGAATACCTCACGAAGGTTCTTGAGATCGAGCCGGAAAAGCTCTGGATCACGATCTACGAGGAGGACGACGAGGCGGGCGACATCTGGGCGGAGGAGGTCGGCATTCCGCGCGACCGCATTATCAAGCTCGGGAAAAGCGAAAACTTCTGGGAGCACGGGAGCGGCCCCTGCGGCCCCTGCTCGGAGATCCACTTCGATCGCGGGGAGAAATACGGTCCCTTCGAGAGCTTTGAGCAGGCGGGGGAATGCGACCGGATCATCGAGATCTGGAACCTTGTTTTTACTCAGTTCGATAACGACGGAAAGGGCAATTACACCCAGCTTGCCACCAAGAATATTGACACGGGCATGGGGCTGGAGCGGCTTGCCTGCGTTATGCAGGGCGTGGACAATATGTTCGAGGTCGATACGATCCGGAACATTATCGCCCGGATCGCGAAGGTCACGGGGAAGCGTTACGGCGAAAACGCGAAAGAGGACGTTTCGATCCGCGTGATCACCGACCACGTCCGCGCGGCGACCTTTATGGCGGGCGACGGGGTTCGTCCCTCGAACGAGGGGCGCGGCTATGTGTTCCGCCGCCTTTTGCGCAGGGCGGCGCGCCACGGGAGACTGCTCGGCGTGACGAAGCCGTTCCTGACTGAGATCGTCGATCAGGTGATCGAGGAAAACAAGAACGCCTATCCCGAGCTGAGTGAAAAGAGCGATTACATCAAGAAGGTCATCGCGACCGAGGAGGAAAGCTTTAACAAGACCGTTGAAAAGGGTATGCAAATGCTCTCGGAGATGATCGAAAAGCTCGGCGAAAACGGCGTATTAAGCGGGGACGACGCGTTCCGCCTCCATGATACTTACGGCTTCCCGCTCGACCTCACAAAGGAGATCTTAGAGGAAAAGGGACTGACTCTCGACGAGGAGCGCTTCCTCGAGCTGATGAAGAACCAGAAGCTGACCGCCCGCGCGAACCGCTCGTTCAAGGGCGGCTGGGACGATGCGGCGGCGGACGCGCTTTCGGGCTTGAAAACGACGTTTGTCGGCTATAAAGAGCTGACCGCCGAGACGAAGATCCTTGCCCTGCTGAAGGACGGGAAGCCGGTCGATTCGGCGGACGAGGGCGACGATACGGCGGTCGTGATCGAGATGACCCCGTTCTACGCCGAAAGCGGCGGACAAGTCGGCGATAAGGGAACGATTGAGAGCGGGAACGGCGATAACGTTCTCGAGGTGCTGGATACGAAGAAGATCGGCGGGGGGCAGTTTGTCTGCTACTGCCGTTGTGTGCAGGGTTCGTTCTTGACGGGTGACGCGGTGACCGCAAAGGTCAACGCCGAGCTCCGCGCCGCGACCGCCCGCAACCATACCGCCGCCCACCTGTTACAGGCGGCGCTTCGCGAGGTGCTTGGAAGTCACGTACATCAGGCGGGCTCGTATGTCGATCCCACTCGCTGCCGCTTTGACTTTTCGCATTTCAGCGCGGTAACGCCGGACGAGCTGGCAAAGATCGAAGCGCTCGTCAACCGTGAAATTCTCGCGGCGGTTCCCGTCGTGACGGAGGAATTACCGATCGAGGAAGCGAAGAAGCGCGGCGCGATGGCGCTGTTCGGCGAGAAGTACGGCGAGATCGTCCGCGTCGTTACCGTAACGGACGGCTATTCGACCGAATTCTGCGGCGGCACCCACCTCGACAATACCGCAAAGGCGGGCTTGTTCAAGATCATTTCCGAAACCTCCGTTGCTTCCGGCGTGCGCAGGATCGAGGCGACGACGGGTGCGGGCGTGCTCGAGCTTCTGAACGAGTCGAACCGTACCGTCCGCGCGGCGGCGGAGGCATTGAAGCTCGCGAACCCGTCGGCGCTGGTACAGCGGTGCGAGGCGCTCCAGACCGAGCTTTCCGAAACGAAAAAAGAGCTGGAGCGGCTCGGACATAAGCTGGCGGCGTCGGCAATGGGCGATATTACCGCGGGCGCGGCAGAGGTGAACGGCGTAAAGCTCTTTACCGCCGTGCTCGAAGCGACGGGCGACAGCCTGCGCAAGACGGGCGACGATCTGAAAGCGAAATATACCGATTTTGTCGCCGTTCTCGCGGGGAAGGCGGACGGAAAGGCGAATCTTCTCTGCGTTTGTGACAAGGGCGCGATTGAAAAGGGCGCGAACGCGGGACAGATCGTAAAGAAGATCGCCGCGATCGCGGGCGGAAAGGGCGGCGGACGCCCCGACAGCGCCATGGCGGGGATCGCCGATCTCTCGAAGATCGACGAAGCGCTCGCCGCGCTCCCCGAAACCGCAAAGGAAATGATTCATTAAGGGATTATATTTATAAGAGAAAAAAGAGAGAAAATATATTTATTTTGGGGACTTTGTCCCCAAACCCCTACTTCCTTTCGACGCCGAAAGGAAGCGAAAGGCAATATTGCTTTACGTTATAATAGGATAGAAGACGAAACCGTAATATTCATTAAGTGCTGCGAAATAGATGAATATTGAAGATTTGTCACTTTATCTAAAACTTTTCTAAAGATTATTCAAGTTTAGGTCAAGCCTTTTTAAAGGCTTGCGGGGGTGCGGGGGCGCGACAGGAGGTCGCAAGGCAAGCGCCCCAAGCGCCGCACGGACGCGGCGCAAACAAAGCGCTTGCCAAGGAGCACCCCGAAATCAACTTATTTTTCTCTCATAAAATTCTCAAGAAAGAAAGGACATCACATCATGTCGGATTGTATTTTTTGCAAGATCATTCGGGGAGAGATCCCCTCGGAAAAGGTATTCGAGAACGAGAACGTGCTGGCGTTCAAGGACATTCAGCCGCAGGCGCCCGTACACATTCTCGTGATCCCGAAGAAGCACGTTGAGAGCCTTGCGGCGCTTTCCGAAGAAGACATGCCGCTCGCGGTGGAGCTTCTCGGGGTGGTGAACGCGCTCGCGAAGGAATTCCACCTGACAAACGGCTACCGCGTGGTGACGAATATCGGCGACGACGCGCGGCAGTCGGTGCACCACCTGCATTTCCACCTTCTCGGCGGGGAATCGTTGACCGATAAAATGTGCTAAGGCAGGCGTAAAAGCCCGCGATATGCACTGATTTTTCGGGAAAGAGCGGGGAAGAACCCTGCACAAAAAAGGGGGGAGCGGCAACGAAACAGACGGAGGAACAGCTCAGCGCCGACCTTCGGGCGGGGCGGCTCGCGCGCGTTTATTACCTTTACGGGAAGGAGCCTTTTCTCGTAAAGACCTACTTCGACCGCGTCATCAAAAAGGCGGTCGGGGAGGACGCGCTCGATTTTAATCTCGTCCGGATCGGCGGGAACCCCGACCTCTCCCTTCTTTCGGACTATATCGACGGGCTGCCCGTTTTCGCGGAGCGGAAGGTCGTCGCGGTAAGCGATCTCGATCCCGAAAAAATGGACGCGGACAGCTTTTCGCGGCTTCTTGAGATCGTCGCGGATATTCCTGAAACGTCGATCCTTCTGATCGGGATCACGGGCTTTTCGGCGGACGAGAAAAAGGCGAAAACGAAAAAGCTGATTGCCGCCGCGGAGAAAAACGGCGTGGTTTGCCGCTTTGATTTTATGCAGGCGTCGAAGATCGCCGAGCTTATCATCAAAAAGGCGGCAAAAAGCGGGGTCGTCATTTCCCGCGACAACGCGCAGTACCTGACCGAGCGGGTGCTCGGAAATCTCACGCTCGTGAGCGAGGAGACCGCAAAATTGATCAGCTTTGTCGGGACGGGAGGGACGATCGACCGCCCGACCATTGACCTTCTGGTCGCGAAGCAGCTGGACACGAGCGTTTATGAGCTTGCCACGGCGATCAACGCGGGGAAGCGAAGCGAGGCTTTTCGGATCATCGACGACCTGATCTTTCAGCGGGTCGATCCGATCGTGATCTTATCGGCGCTTTCGGGCGCGTATCTTGATTTTTACCGCGCGAAGCTCGCGAAAGCGGCGGGGATCGCTCCCGCCCGCGCGGCGCAGGAATTTTCTTACGCGAAAAACCGCGAATGGGTCTTACCCAAGGCGACAAACGCGGTCGCGCGGCTGAACATCGGGTATCTGCGGGAAACGCTCGGGATTCTTTCCCGCGCGGACAATCTGATGAAATCCGCCCCGATCGAGAGCCGCACCGTTTTAGAGGAAGCGGCGGCAAGGCTGATGGACGCGCGGGAAAGCGCAAAATGATAAAAAAGGAGCCTTTTACGGTATGCTTCGGCTCAAACAGGCTATCATAGTAGAGGGGAAATACGATAAGATCAAGCTGGAAAGCGTTGTGGACGCGGTGATCCTGACGACGGAGGGCTTCGGCATTTATAAAGACCGCGAAAAGCTTTCGCTGATCCGCGCGTTCGCGGAGCGGGACGGGATCGTGATCCTGACCGACAGCGACGCGGCGGGCTTTCAGATCCGGAACTTCCTCCGCGGGAGTATCCCGAACGGAAAAATTTACCACGCCTATATTCCGGACGTATTCGGGAAGGAGACACGAAAGGAAAAGCCCTCGAAGGAGGGAAAGCTCGGCGTGGAGGGGTTCTCGCCCGAAGTGCTTGCGAAAGCGCTTGAGGAGGCGGGAATTTTGTCCGATTCCGGAAGTAAGTCCGTTCCTGCCGTACCCGCGCCGTGGATTTCGCTCGCCGATCTGATGGACGACGGGCTTTGCGGCGGATCGGGGAGCAGTGCGCTTCGGAAAGCACTTCTGAAACAGCTCGGACTTCCCGAACGGCTGAGTACCAAGAGCCTGCTCGAGGTGCTGAACCGCCTGTATGAGCCGGAGGAATACCGGGCGGCGCTCTGCGCAGCGCTCGCCTGCATTAAAAAATAAAGGAATTTCATCTATGGTTTTTTCGAGTCTAATTTTTCTGCTGCTTTTTTTCACGGCTTCGATCCTGCTGTATTATGTTGTACCGTTTAAACTGAAAAACGCGGTCATTTTACTGAGCGGGATCCTCTTTTACGCGTGGGGCGAGCCGATCTATGTCGTCGTCATGCTCCTTTCGACGATGATCGACTACTGCGCGGGGCTTGTGATGAATCGCTTTGAGGGCAGGGTGGTTCCCCGCCGCATTTGCCTGATTGTTTCGATCGTGATGAATCTCGGCCTGCTCGGCGTGTTTAAGTACAGCGGCTTTATTGCCGAGAATGTGAACCTGCTTGCGGGGCGGGAGCTGATCGACATCGGGCATATGAACTTTTTCGGGCTGGATTTTCTGCCGATGAATCTCCTCCCGATCGGGATCAGCTTTTTCACCTTCCAGTCCATGTCCTATACGATCGACCTTTACCTCGGAAAGATCAAGGTGCAGAAAAACCCGATCACCTTCGCCGCGTTCGTAACGCTTTATCCGCAGATCGTCGCGGGACCGATCGTCCGGTACGACGATATTGCCGCCGAGCTGGACAGCCGGCGGATCGACCTCGACCTGATCTACGACGGGATCGTCCGCTTTATCACGGGACTTGGAAAAAAGGTGCTGCTCGCGAACGGGATCGGACAGCTCTGGGAAACGGCTTCGGCGACCGCGCCGGACGAGCTTTCGGTTCTGACGGCGTGGCTCGGGATCATCGGCTACACGCTTCAGATCTATTTTGATTTTTCGGGCTATTCCGATATGGCGATCGGGCTTGGGAAGATGATGGGCTTTCACTTCCCCGAGAATTTCAACTATCCGTACCTTTCCAAAAGTATCAGCGAATTCTGGCGCCGCTGGCACATGACGCTCGGTGCTTGGTTCAGAAGCTACGTGTATATCCCTCTCGGCGGAAACCGGAAGGGCATGGCGCGCACGGTGTTCAACCTCGCGGTCACGTGGCTTTTAACGGGGGTCTGGCACGGCGCAAGCTGGAACTTTATCCTGTGGGGCGTTCTTTACGGCGTGATGATCATTCTTGAAAAATTATTTTTGGGGAAGCTCCTTGAAAAGCTCCCCGCCGCGATCGGCTGGCTTTATACCATGCTCCTCGTGGTGCTGGGGTGGGTCTTGTTCGCGTCGGCGGACTTGTCCTCCGCGTTCGGCTATATCGGGGCAATGTTCGGCGGATCGGGCGTGCTGTGCGACAATACGGCGATTTATCTGCTTCTGAATTACGGGATCCTTCTTGTGGTCGGGATCTTTGCCGCGACCGACGCATGGAAAATCCTGATCGAGCGGCTTTCGGCGCGGCTTCCGAGCTTTGTGGGCTATGCGACCTCCGTGCTGAAGATCGGGGTACTGCTCCTTTGTATCGCGTATCTATCGGACGCGGGCTATAATCCGTTCCTTTATTTTAACTTTTAGTTTGCAGGAGTGCGTATGAACAAGAAAGTGCAAAAAATCATACTCGTCGCGGCGTTCTTCCTCATTCTCGCGGCGCTCCCGATCCTGACGTTTCTGAATCTTCCGCAGGGGGAGAACCCGATCTCGGAAAACGAGAACCGCCCGCTTGCGAAATTCCCGAAGATCACGTCGGAAACCATTTTCGACAAAAGCGCGATGACGGGCTTTGAGGATTGGTTCAACGATCGGTTTTACGGGCGGGAGGACTGGATCCGGGCGAAGAATACGACCGAGCGGCTGCTCGGAAAGGTGGAGATCAACGGCGTTTATACGGTCGGGGATCAGATGATGCAGGCTTGGGAGGGCTTTGATCCCGAATATATCGAAAAGAATCTTGACGCGGTGAATCGCTTTGCCGAGCGGCATTCCGACATACCCGTTTATTTTCTGCTTGCGCCGACGTCGCAGGAAATTTACGCGAGCCTTCTCCCGAAAAGCGCGCCGATCGGGAGCCAGAGCGAGCTGAACAGCTTTTGCCGCGAGCGGCTGAACTGTACGGTGATCGACGTGTTCCACGCGCTGAAAAGCAATGCCGACAGCTATATCTATTACCGCACCGACCATCACTGGACGTCCTACGGCGCGTATATCGCGTATACCGAAGCGGCGAAAAGCCTCGGGATTCAGTCCGAGCCGCTTTCGTCCTTCCATATTGAGCACGCGAGCAGCGATTTCCGCGGAACGCTCTATTCCCGAACGCTCGACCTCGACGTAACGCCCGACGTGATCGACTATTACCATTTTAACGAGGCGACCGCGCCGCGCACCCTGACGATCAACACGGGCACGGAGATCAAGGAATATGACACGCTTTATATGCGCGAATATCTCGAGGTAAAGGACAAATATTCCTCTTTTCTCGGCGAAAATTCGCCGATGATGACGATCAACTCGGAGCGAAGCCCGAACGGGCAGTCCCTGCTCATTTTTAAGGACAGCTACGCGCACGCGATGATCCCGTTTCTGGCGAATCATTACAGCACGATCACCGTGCTTGATCTCCGCTATATCAACGTGGGGTATCAGACGCTTGTGAATGTCGAGGATTACGACGGCGTCCTGTTCCTTTATAACAGTATTACGTTTTCGGACGAAGCGCATATCCGGAAGCTGAATCTGAATCGGGGGTAGGAGCGGTTTGGAGGATCTATCGTCCCGAATTCAAAAAATCCCGCGTCGAAACCGACGCGGGATTTTTTATAAAGGTCTTACGATAAACGAAAATGGAAAAAATCGTCCAATTTACTGTTCCTTTTCGTCTTTTTCAAGCAGCACAAAAGCGACAAAGCTTTCCTTTCGGGACGGTTCGTTTCTGCTGTCAATTTCCACAACATCATGTGTGATATGCGCAACCTTCCAGCCCTGATCCAGCAGCTCGTTGATATGCGTAAAGTATTTGTTTTCGTTGATGCTGCCCTGCTCGGTGTAATCTCTGCTGTTGCTCAAATAAACCAGTTTCTGCATTTGCTTTTTTCCTTTAAACAAGTTTGCCGAAGGCTCGTCGGATTTTGACGAACCGATCTCTTCTTATTTAAAATTGCCTCACAGCAGAACCGTGAAGCAATTTCAGCGATTGGTGGAAGCGGGTGGATTCGGACCACCGAAGCGAAACGCAACAGATTTACAGTCTGCCCCCTTTGGCCACTCGGGAACTCTCCCTTATAAAATTGGAGCTGGTGGACGGATTCGAACCCCCGACCTGCTGATTACAAATCAGCTG
>CAYVZH010000026.1:0-35877 GCA_964456025.1 uncultured Ruminiclostridium sp. | reverse complement strand
CCGCATAATTATTGTCGTTCTAGCAGCCGTCAGATTTTTCGTCAGATTGTACGGAAAATTCGCAGGCATACTGCCGTATGTCAAGAATTTTCTGTGCAATATGGCGGAAAATATGGCGGCTGATAGAGCGGCAGAAGGCGTGGACTTTGCCGCGGCAAAGTCCTGCGGTAATTGTGCGGTGTTGCCTTTATTTCGGGCAGGGTGCCGTCCGGCTTGTCCCCCCGCTAAAATAAGGAAAAAGCGCCTTTGTCAAGTAATAATGCGAGTATGCAATGAAAAACCGTACAAAAAATCAAGCAAAAGCTTTGGTGTATGTGGTTTTGCGCAGATTTTTTGTCTACGGTTTTCATTGCAGATTCGTATAAGAGCGCTTTTTTGAGATCGTCGGGCGTTACGGCTCTTCCGAAGCGATCCGGTGAACCGCCCGGACTAAGGCGAGCGTTTCGCTCATCGTGCTGAACGCCGAGGGCGAAAAACGAACGGCTCCCTGCTCTCCCGTCCCGATCTTTTTATGCGCGGGATAGGCACAGTGAAACCCGCCCCGCAAACAGAAGCCCAGCCCGCTCAGCCGCGAGGAGACCTCCTCCGAGGAAAGCTCCCCGATATTGAACGGGATCACGGGCGCGTACCGCTCGTCGAATTCCCCGCTGTACAGCTTTACCTTCGGGATCTTCTGCATTTCCGCGAAAAATCTTTGACAGATCGCCGTTTCGTGACGGCGGATCGCGTCGATCCCGCGGCTTTGCACAAAGTCGATCCCCGCGCCGAGCGAGATCGCGCCCGCCGTGTTGATCGTCCCGCTCTCAAACCGGTCGGGGAGAAATTCCGGCTGCGCCAGTTCCTTGGACGCGCTCCCCGTTCCGCCCTCGACCAGTGTGGTTAAGCGGTATTTTCCGTCCGTAATCATCAGACCCGTGCCCATCGGCCCGTAAAGTCCCTTATGCCCCGCGGCGCAAATGATATTGACTCCGTCCGAAAGCCGGATCGGGAGAACCCCCGCGCCCTGCGCGGCGTCCACGATAAAGCAGATCCCCCGCTTCTGACAGATCTTTCCGATCTCCCCGACCGGGAGGATCCTTCCGGTCACGTTTCCGGCGAGCGTGCATACGACCGCCTTCGTCCGGCGATTGATCAGCCGTTCAAATTCCCGCACTGTCGCTTCGTCGTCGCTCCCCGTCTGCACAAACGAGCAGGAAACGCCCCGTTCTTTCATACAGGCATAGATCGGACGGAGCACGGCGTTATGCTCGATGTCGCTGCACAGGATATGCGAGCCGTTCGGCAGGATCCCCTTGATCGCCGTATTCAATGCAAAGGTACAGTTCGGCATAAAAACGGTATTTTCCGTTTCCGCGCCGAAAAACGAGGCGCATTTTTCCCGCGCCTCATAGACCGCCTCCGCCGTTTTCAGCGAAAGACGGTGACCCGATCTCCCGGGGTTCGCGCCGAATTCGGTCAAAGCACCCGCCATGGCGGCGATTACGGAACGCGGCTTCGGATAGGTTGTGGCGGCATTGTCAAAATAAACCATCTACTTCGATAAGATTTTCCGACATTCGATCCCCGCCGCCGAAAGAAGCCGACAGACCTTTTCCGGCGATTGATAAACGCGTATTCCGTAAGCACAGCCGCCCTTTGAAGTGCTTTTTTCGACCGACGCGTTTATTTTTAAAGAGGATAAATATTTTACAGCGCGCTGTGCGGCTGTCATAGAATCAAGGATCAGCAATGAAGCTGCCATAAATCAGTCTCCTTTCCCTGTCCGGAGAATTGTACTGAAATTTTATTGAGGCGCAGACAAAAAATCTTCGCAGAACCGTATAAACCTAAGTCCTTGCCTGTTTTTACACGTTATGATAAAATTTCAGTACTTCCCGTTTTTTCCAAAAGCTACACTTCATTTTATGCGCCGGTCGGCTTCTTGGTGTATCGGCTTCTTTTCCCTGTTTCGCATAAAACCGTTTTATTTTTCCATAATACAGGTACAGAACAGTAAGAACCCGACCGCATAGGAATATATGTGGACAGGTTCTGATACGGAAAGGATTTTACCGATATGAAGGCAGTTATTTTAGCGGGCGGAGAAGGGACTCGTCTCCGCCCGATCACCTGCACGGTCCCGAAGCCGATGGTTCCGATCTGCGGAAAGCCCGTGATCGAATATATCCTCGAGCTTCTCGCCAAGCACGGCTGTACCGAAGCGATCATCGCCGTCCGATATAAAAAGGAAGTGCTCGAGCGCCGCTTCGCGTCCGGCTCTTTTGCGGGTATTTCGCTTCGCTTTTCCGAGGAAAACGAACCGCTCGGGACAGCGGGCTGCGTCAAAAAAGCCGCCGCCGGGATCGACGAGGATTTTCTCGTTATCAGCGGGGACGCGATCTGTGATTTTGATTTAAGCGAAGCTTTTCGGTTTCACAAGGAAAACGGCGCGGACGCCACGATCCTGACCAAGCGGGTGGACGATCCGAGGGAATACGGGCTGATCATCGAGAATAACGGGGTGATCACCGATTTTTCGGAAAAGCCCTCCTATATCAACTGTCGGAGCGATCTCGCCAATACGGGGATCTATATCCTTTCCCCGAAGGTCTGCCGCCTGATCCCGCCGCGTGAAATGTGGGATTTCGCGAAGAACGTCTTTCCCGATATGCTCGCTCGCGCGTATAAGCTGATGAACTTCGAGGCAAAGGGCTACTGGTGCGACATCGGCGATATCAGCGCCTATAAGCGGTGCAGCGTCGATCTCTTAGAGGGAAGGGTCGGCGCCGCGCTCCCGAAAAATGCACAAAAAAATCAAGCGGAAAAGGCCCTCGTCCTTCCCGGCGCGCGGATCGCGGAAAGCGCCGCCGTCGGCGGGTTCAACGTGATCGGCGAAAACGTATCCGTCGGCGCGGGCGCGGGGCTTCATAACGCGATCATCATGGACGGGGCATTCATCGGCGAAAACACTACCCTGAACGACTGCATTATCTGCACGGGCGCGCAGATCGAAAGCGGCGCGGCGGTCTATGAAAACGCGGTCGTCGGTGACAATTCCGTCATCGGCGAGGACGCCGTGATCTGCGGCGGGATCCGCGTCTGGCCGGAAAAGACCGTGGAAAAGGGCGCGTTCGTCAACAGTGACCGGAAATACGGCGTAAAAAGCAGCATCGAGATCACGGAGGACGGGATCGTCGGCGAGACCAATACCGTCATCACGCCCGAATTCGCGGGGCGGCTCGGCTGTGCGATCGCGCGGATCACCGAAAACTACGCCGCCGTCTCCTGCTCCGAGGAAAACGCGGCGGAAACGATCAAAAATGCGCTGCTAAGCGGAATCTCCAGCACGGGGCGGCAGTGCTTCGACTGCGGGAACGTGACCCTTCCCGTACTGTCGCATT
Organism: uncultured Ruminiclostridium sp.; assembly: GCA_964456025.1. Classification (GTDB taxonomy): domain Bacteria; phylum Bacillota; class Clostridia; order Oscillospirales; family Ruminococcaceae; genus Ruminiclostridium_E. Next base: position 32,497 of record CAYVZH010000026.1, on the reverse strand, counting down.
CCGCGAATCTTCTGAATTGCGACATTATTGTTCATATATCAGCAAAAACAAGAACAAGGATCCTGATCTATAACCGGGGACTGCTCCCCCTGACGAGGGCGCAGGAGCGGCTGCTCGAAAACGCGCTGACACGGGGGGAATACCTGAGCGCGAGCTGGAACAACTTCAGCAGTATCAATAAATTTACCGGCTCCCTCTCGCTCTATACCGCCGCGCTTGAAAGCCGGACGGATTTTACCGTCCCGTACCGGATCACGCTGAGCTGTATCAACAGCAGGGCGGCAGCGATCTACACGCCCTTTCTGAACAAGATCGGCACGGGGAAAACCGAGCTTACGCTCACGCTGAACGAAAAAAATACCAAGGCGGAGCTTACCGCCGAAAACGGCGAGCGGCTTGATTACTGCTCCATGCTCCTGCTTGCCGCGGACGACGTCATGAGAAACGGCGGTACGGTCGCGCTCCCGTATTCCTTCCCGCAGGCGGCGGATCTCGTCGCCGAGCGCTACGGAAAAAAGATCCTCCGATATTACGCGAGCTCGCTCGACGACAGCGACCGCGAAGCGAGGACGATCGCGGTGGGAGAGCCTTTTCTTTCGGACGGCTTCCTGCTCGCGGCCGCGGTTCTTCGTGTCCTTTCCGAGCGCGGCCTGACGATCGGGGAGGCGCTTCATACGCTCCCGAGCTTTTCCGAGATGAGCCGTTTCATTCACATCAGCTGTCCGCCGCAGAAGATCCTGAAAAAGCTGATGAACGGGAAAAGCGCCGAGACCGAGGGCGTCGTGATCTCCGAGGACGGCGAACGGATCTTCATGCGCTCGAACAAGCGCGGAACGGGGCTGTATCTTTTCGCGGAAAGCTTTAACAGCGAGACGGCGGCGCAGCTCTGCGAAAAAGCCGAAAAAATGATCAAAACGATTATGAAATCCGCCACGGAAGAGGGGCGGGAAGAAATTACTTGACTTTTTCCATATTTTGTAATATAATAAAAAATGAATTTTTATGTGAAAGATAAAGCGAGCCGCCTTTGACCGTTCCGGAGAAGTCCCTCCGACCGTCAAGATCCCGAACCGTGCGGAGATCCCGCGCACTTGCCGGATACGGCTCCGCTTCTATAAAAAACTTCTGAAAAATTTTTCGGAACACCGCCGAAACAACGTACCTGATACTGTCTTTTTTCCTTTACTGTAAGCGGCGAACCCGCATTGTCCTCCGCCCGTCCGCGAGGTCTCTGCGGTCGCATAGGGGCTCGCCCCGGAGCGCCTTCGCCGCGCTACATACGTTATGTTTTATCGGTTTCCCAGAAGAGGAAAATGAGGATCGCTTGAAAAGTGATTTTTTCAAGCCCGCCGTTTTTTGCCTTATGCCGAAAATAAGGTTGAACGCGAAGTCTCCCCATAGGAAAGGTATGGTTCATAAAATGCAAAAAAACAATCATCAGAACGAAGGAAACGCAAAGGAAAGAAATACCCCCGTAAAAGCGGCAGCCTACGGAAGAAAAGCGCCCGCGAAAGGGATCGCAAAGTTCCCGAAAGCCGAGCAGTCCCCTTTCCCGAAGCGCAAGGCGTCCGCCCGCCCGAAGCCCCGCCCCGCGGGACACGGCGAAGCGGCGGTCTCAAAGCAGCCCTTCCCGAAAGCGGATCGCCAGAGCCCCAAAAGCCCCAGACGCTCCGCACCGCTGAAGATCATTCCGCTCGGCGGACTGAACGAGATCGGGAAAAACCTGTACCTGTACGAGTGCTGCAACGATATGTTCATTGTGGACTGCGGACTTGCCTTTCCGGACGACGATATGCTCGGCGTGGATCTCGTGATCCCCGATTTTACCTATATCGAGCGGAACCGGGAAAAGCTCCGCGGGATCGTTCTCACCCACGGACACGAAGATCATATCGGCGGGCTCGCCTACCTGCTCAAAAAAGTAAACGCGCCGGTCTACGGCACAAGGCTCACGCTCGGGCTTGTCGAAGGGAAGCTCCGCGAGCACGGGATTCTCAGCCAGTGCACGTTGAACGTCGTTCAGCCGCGCCAGACCGTAAAAATGGGCTGTATGTGCGTGGAATTTATCCGCGTGAACCACTCCATTCCCGATTCCTGCGCCTTCGCGATCCATACACCCGCGGGCGTCGTCGTCCATACGGGAGATTTTAAGATCGACTATACGCCGATCGAGGGCGGGATCATCGACCTCGCGCGATTCGGCGAACTTGGAAATAAAGGCGTTCTCGCGCTTCTTTCGGAAAGCACGAACGCGGAGCGTCCCGGCTACACGATGTCCGAACGCAGGGTCGGCGCGTCCTTCCGCAACTTTTTCGCGAACGCGGACGGAAAGCGCATTATCGTCGCGACCTTTTCCAGCAATATTCACCGGATCCAGCAAATCATCGACAGCGCCGCCATTCACGGCAGAAAGGTCGCCGTATCCGGGCGGAGCATGATCAACGTTTTACAGACCGCGATCGAGCTGAACTATATCCATATGCCGAAGGGAATGCTCGTCGATATTGACAAGATCGGGAAAATCCCGCCCGAGGAGCTTGTCATCATCACCACGGGGAGCCAGGGCGAACCGATGTCCGCGCTTTCCCGCATGGCGAGCAACGAGCACCGACAGGTCACCATCACGCCGGAGGATCTCATCATTATTTCGGCGAACCCGATCCCGGGGAACGAAAAGCTGGTCGGACGCGTCGTAAACGACCTGATGAAGGCGGGCGCGAACGTGATCTACGAGGCCATGTACGACGTTCACGTTTCGGGACATGCCTGTCAGGACGAGCTGAAAATGATGCTTTCGCTCACCCGTCCGAAGTTTTTTATCCCGATCCACGGCGAATATAAGCATATGTTCAAGCACCGCGAGCTTGCGCTTCAGCTCAACATTCCCGAAGAAAATATCTTTATCGCGGAAAACGGAAACGTTCTCGAAACGGACGGCGTAGACATGAAGCTCGTCGGACAGGTTCCCGCGGGACGCGTGCTGATCGACGGTCTCGGCGTCGGGGACGTCGGCTCGGTCGTTCTCCGCGACCGCCGGCATCTGGCGCAGGACGGCCTGATCATCGTCGTATCGTCGGTCAATAAAGCCGCCGGAAAGATTATGGCGGGGCCCGATATTGTTTCCCGCGGGTTCGTATACGTGCGGGAATCCGAGGAGCTGATGGACGAGGCGCGGGCGCTGATGCTCTCGGTCATGGAAAAAAATCTCACGCCGAACGTCCGCGAATGGAACACCCTCAAGGGGCTGATGAAGGACGCGATGAGCAGCTTTATTTTTTCCAAGACCCGAAGAAGTCCCATGATCCTTCCGATCATTATGGAGGTATAAGTTTGAAAAATCAAAGATTTTTCAAACCCGTCGTATTTTCGTAGAAAAATACAATCCTCACGCAGGAAAGGAATGATCATAAACCCCAAAATTCCCCGAAAGCGAGGTGAGCGATCCGTTGAAAAATTATTTTCGTGACGCGGGACTTGTTCTGGCGGTGATTTCCCTGACCGTCTCGTCCGTCGCCATGCTGATTTTTACCTATTCGGCTTCTCTGACGGCGTTTTGTATCTTTGCGCCCGTTTTATTCCTGACGGCGGGTTTTACGGCGGCGAAGCTCATCACGGTCACGCGCCGGAACTTTCAGTATTTCGCGCACATCGACGAGGAGATCGGGCAATTGGAGCGTGTTTCGTTTTCGGGACTCCCGCTCGGGATCGCGATCACCGACAAAACGGGAAAGCTTGTATGGTATAACGACGAATTCGCGCGGCTGTTTGAAGAGGACGCCGTTTACGGAAACCCGATCGAAACGGTCACAAGCCTCGCGATCGGAAAGCTTCTCGAAAAGAAAAGCTGCGAGATCGACTATAAAGACGGCTATTATCAGGTATACGCCCCTTCTCCGGACGAGGAGCATGAGGTGTGTATGATCTATTTCAGGGATATTACGCGGCTCCGTCTGCTCGAGATCGAAAAGAAAATGTCACAGCCGATCGTCATCGTTTTTATTATCGACAGCTATGACGAGCTTTTCGGCGGAAGCGCGGAAAGCGAGACCGCCAACATCACGGTACAGATCGACAAGCTTCTCGAGGATTTTATCAGCGGTACCTGCGGGATCCTCCGAAAATACGGAAAAGACCGCTTCTGGGCAGTCGTTGAGGAAAAATATGTCCGCGCGATGATCGACGGGAAAGTGAAAATTTTAGACAGCGTGCGCGAAATTCAGGTCAACGAGAGAGTAAACGTTACCCTTTCGATCGGGATCGGACGCACGGCGAAAACGATCGCCGAAAGCGAGGAATTCGCCAAGCAGGCGCTCGATATGGCGCTCGGACGCGGCGGAGATCAGGCGGCGATCAAGACGGAAAACGGCTTTGAGTTCTTCGGGGGCGTTTCCAAGGGGATCGAGCGGCATACCAAGGTCAAGACCAGAATTATCGCCAACTCGCTGATCGAAGCGATTGAAGCCTCCGATGGGATCTACATAATGGGTCATCGGAACAGCGACCTCGACAGCGTCGGCTCTTCCGTCGGGCTCGCCTGCGCGATCCGAAGGCTCGGAAAAACCGCCCACGCGCTGATCGACACGAGCACGACCCTCTCCCGCCAGCTTTACAACTATATCACCGAAAGAGAGGAAAAACCCGGACTTTTCCTCGCCCCCGCACAGGCGAAGGAAAGCTTTACCGACCATTCCCTCCTGATCGTCGTCGATACGCATAATCCGAAAATCGTGGACGATCCGGAGCTTCTCGAACGCGCGCAGAAAATCGTCGTGATCGACCACCACCGGAAAATGGTGAACTTTATTGACAACGCGATGATCTTCCACCACGAGCCGTACGCCTCGAGCGCCTCCGAAATGGTGACCGAGCTTTTACAGTACTTCGGCGACGCGGGAAAGATCCCGTCCGTTTACGCGGACGCACTCCTTTCGGGCATTACGCTCGATACGAAGAATTTCACGCTCCGCACCGGGGTGCGCACCTTTGAAGCGGCGGCATTTCTGCGAAAGCTCGGCGCGGACACGGTCAGCGTAAAAAGCCTGTTTTCAAACTCCATCGACTGTTATAAGCAAAAATCGGAGCTGGTATCCTCCGCCTCCGTTTATCGGAACTGCGCGATCGCCGTTACGGAAAAGATCACGGAAGATATGCGGATCGCCGCGCCGCAGGCGGCGGACGAGCTGCTCGGTGTTTCGGACGTAAACGCCTCCTTCGTGATCTCGAAAACGGCCGTGGGCGAGGTTTCGCTCAGCTGCCGCTCGCTCGGCGCGGTGAATGTCCAGCTGATCGCCGAGAAGCTTGGCGGCGGCGGACATCAGACCATGGCGGGCGCACAGTTCAAGGGCGAGAGCACCGGACAAGTGTACCAAAAATTAAAGGAAGCCATCGACCATTATTACGAAAGCTTAACTTGACAGAAAGGGAATATCAAAATGAAGGTTATTTTATTGCAGGACGTACCGGGAACGGGAAAAAAAGGCGAGGTAAAAGAGGTGAAGGACGGCTTCGCCAGAAACTGCCTCATCAAAAAGAATCTCGCCGTAGAAGCGACCAATCAGAACATGAATCTCCTCGAGGGACAGCGCGCACACGCGCAGCATAAGATCAATACCGAGATCGCGAACGCGAAGCATATCGCCTCGGTCATCGAGGGAAAGACCTTTTCGACGAAGGTAAAAGCGGGCGCGAACGGAAAGCTGTTCGGTTCGGTGACCGCGAAGGACATCGCTAAGCTCATCAAGGACGCGCACGGTCTCGAGGTCGATAAAAAGAAGATCGTTTGCCCCGATATTAAGTCGTTCGGCGTGTTCGAGGCGGAAGCGAAGCTTTATAACGGCGTTTCCGCGAAGTTTAAGGTACAGGTCACCGAGCTTTAACGGAATCATTTTCGGAAAAAACAGGGAAAACGAAAGGAGCGCGGCATGGCGGATTTTGATATTTCGGACGCGAATTTACCGTTTAACATTGACGCGGAGCAGATCGTACTCGGCTCGCTCATTATTGATTCGTCCCTCATTTCGCGGCTCTCCGGAAAGCTTACGCCCGACCATTTTCACATTCGTGTCCACAGTAAGATCTTCGACGTGATCCAAAGGCTTTTTCTCAGCGGAGACGAAATCAATATTGTAAGCGTTACTGAGCACTGTATGCGGCAAAGCGTCTTTGAAACGGTGGACGAAGCGCGCACCTATTTATTTAAGCTGACGGACGCCTCGGTTGAAAAATCGAGTATCGAAAGCTACGCGGAGATTCTGGACGAAAAATTCCTCGTCCGCCGCCTGATCCTCGCTTCCAAGGACATTTACGATCTGGCGTCCGCGGGAACCGAGGAGCCGCAGCATTTACTCGACTACGCGGAAAAGAAAATATACGAAATCCGGAACGATAAGGAGATCAAAGGGCTTCTCCATATCGGGCCGCTCGTAAAGGAAACGCTGCAAAATCTCGCGTTCCTGACCGAGCACCCCGAGGAAGTGGGCAAAAAAGGCATGAGCTCGGGCTTTCCGTCGCTCGATAAGGTGATCTTCGGCTTAAACCCTTCCGACCTGATCCTGATCGCCGCGCGTCCCGCCATGGGAAAAACCGCGTTCGCGCTCAATATCGCGGTAAACGCCGCGCGAATGCACCGAAACAAAAAGATCGCGGTCTTTAACCTCGAAATGTCACGGGAACAGCTTGTTTCCCGCATGCTCTCCTCGGAGGGGCGCGTATCCTCCGAGCAAATGCGCAACGGAAGGATCGAGGTCTCACAGTGGCGCGGTCTTTCAGAAGCGGCGGAAATGCTCAACGAGATCGAGCTTTACGTGGACGATTCGGCAAATATCACGATCGGGGAAATGAAGGCGAAGCTTCGCCGCGTCGAAAACCTCGGGCTTGTGGTAATCGACTATTTACAGCTGATGTCTACGGGACGGAAGGACGGAAACCGCGTTTCCGAGGTTTCCGAGCTTACGCGGAACCTGAAGGTCATGGCGAAGGAGCTTCGCGTCCCGATCATTACCCTGTCACAGCTTTCGCGCGGCCCCGAAGCGAGAACCGACAAGCGTCCCGTTCTATCCGATCTCCGCGATTCGGGGTCGATCGAACAGGACGCGGATATTGTGCTGTTCCTCTACCGCGACGTTTATTATACCAAGGACGAGGAAAATGTCGGCGGCGCGGAATGTATTGTCGCGAAAAACCGTCACGGCGAAACGAGAACGGTAAATCTCCGCTTTGACGGTCAATTCACCCGTTTCAGCGACGTGGAGACGCGCTATGGAGAATAAAGCGATCGAGACGATCCGGCGGTACCGCATGATCGAGCGCGGCGACCGCGTTGTTGTCGGCGTAAGCGGAGGCGCGGACAGCATGGCGCTGCTGCACTTCCTGCATACGCGGCGCGAGGATCTGGGGATCACGGTCGCCGCCTGTCACGTCAACCATCATCTGCGCGGAGAGGAAAGCGAGCGCGACGAGCAATTCGTCCGAAGCTTCTGCTCCGATCACCAAATCCCGCTTACCGTTTACGGCCTTGATCTCCCCGCCGTGCAAAAAAAGCACGAAAGCACCGAGGAATGCGCAAGACGGGAGCGCTACCGCTGCTTCGGCGGGCAGGAGGGAAAGATCGCGACCGCGCACACCGCTTCGGACAATGCGGAGACCGTGCTGCTGAACCTCCTGCGCGGAACGGGAACAAAGGGGCTTTGCGGGATCCCGCCCGTGCGCGGGGAAATTATCCGTCCCCTGCTCCGCTGTACCCGGGAGGACACCGAGGACTACTGCGAAAAAAACGGGATCGGGTACGTCACGGACAGCACCAACCTGTCCGAAAGCTATACGAGAAACCGTATCCGAAAAAACCTTCTTCCAATGTTAAAGGAATTCAATCCCTCGCTGATCGAGGGGCTTTCGAGAATGACGGAATCGGTTTACGAGGACAACGCTTTTCTCGAAAAAACGGCATTCGCCGCCCAAGAACGCTGTGAAACGGAAAACGGCTTCTCCTGCTCCCTGCTGAACGGGCTGGAGCCCGCGATCCTTTCGCGTGTTATCTCCATGCTCCTGACCGAAAACGGCATTGAACCGAGTCACCTCCGGATTACGGAATGTATCCGGATCATTCGGATCGGAAAAGGAAAAATTAACCTCTGCCGCGACCGCTTCGCGCTGATCCGGAAGGGGAATTTTCTGATTCAGACAAGTGTTCAGAATTATCGCGGTCAACCGAAAAATTTACCGTAAAACAACCCAAAAATCGGGCAAAAACGGTAATATACGCCGTTTAGTGAAAATTTTTGTCCGCGTTCCAATAAAATTTCAGTTTTACACACTTAATTTTCAAAAAAAACTCATTTTAAAGATTGATTTCAAACAGGTTTTATGATATAATTGTACAAGCGCATGAAATACGGTCATTCGGTATTCCGTGCGCAGAAAGGCATGATCATAATTATGAACAACGACATCGAACGGATCCTATTTGACGAATCGGCGCTTTCCTCCGCGGTGAAGGCGCTCGGGGAAAAGATCACCTCGGACTATCGGGGGAAAAGACCGCTTCTGATCGGGGTTTTAAAAGGCTCCGTGGTTTTTATGACCGACCTGATGCGCGCGATTGATTTAGACTGCGAAATCGACTTTATGACGGCGAGATCCTACGGAAACGAGGCGGTCTCCTCGGGGCGGGTCGAGATCACCAAATACCCCGACACGGCGCTTGCCGGACGGGATCTGATCCTGATCGAGGATATTTACGATACCGGAAGAACGCTCTCGTATGTATGCGAAATGCTGTGGGAAAAGGCTCCCGCTTCCATAAAAATCTGCACCCTGCTCGATAAAAAAGTACCGAAGGTAAGCGATCGGGCGGCGGACTATAAATGCTTTGACATCGAAAACGAATTTGTGGTCGGATACGGCTTGGATTACGCGCAGAGATACCGCGCCCTGCCGTATATCGGCATACTGAAAAAAGAAATATACCAATAAATATGTAGAACAGGCGGCGGTATTCTGAAATTGATCGGGGTGTAAACAATTTCAGGATAAAGCCGGAATTCTGAGCCTTCTGCAAAAGCGGCTCTCACTACGGAAAGGCGGTTTTCATGCAATCAAACAGATTCAGAGGAGCAATTATCTATATTGTCATTATTGCGCTACTGATTTTCGGACTGGTGGCGGCGCTGAACGCGCTCATGCCCTACGCGGCAATGGATAACGAGGAATATCGGGAAATGAACAGCTATTCGGAGGTACTCGACGATTTCGACACCTATCAGATCAACGATTACTATCTCGATCTCGGGAGCGGCGCGCTGACTTACCGTAAAAAGGGAGAGGAAAAAATCGTCTATACCTACTCCGTCCCGAACGTCAGCCTTTTTGTCGGCGACATTGACGGCTATCGGGAGGAATATAACCGGCAGAATCCCGGTGAGCCGCTGAAGGTAAACTATAAGCGGATCTCGGACAACACCTTCCTTTCGTTTATTCCGTATCTGATCCTCGTGGCGCTCATGATCGGGATCACCTTCGTATTCATGCGCCAGACGACGGGCGGCGGGAAGATGTCACAGTTTTCCAGAGCCAATACGCGCAACCAGCCCTCAAACGGCAAGAAGATCACCTTTGCGGACGTCGCAGGCGCCGAGGAGGAGAAGCAGGAGCTGGAAGAGATCGTTGATTTCATGAAAAATCCCAAGAAATATCAGGAACTCGGCGCGCGGATCCCGAAAGGCGTCCTTCTGGTCGGCCCTCCCGGAACAGGTAAGACCCTGCTCGCGAAAGCGGTCGCGGGAGAAGCGAATGTTCCTTTCTTTTCGATCAGCGGTTCGGACTTCGTGGAAATGTTCGTCGGCGTCGGCGCTTCCCGTGTCCGCGACCTTTTCGATCAGGCAAAAAAACACACACCCTCCGTTATATTCATTGATGAGATCGACGCCGTCGGCAGACAGAGAGGCGCGGGACTCGGCGGCGGTCACGATGAGCGCGAGCAGACCCTCAACCAGCTTCTGGTCGAGATGGACGGCTTTACCGATAATCAGAATATCATCGTCATGGCGGCGACCAACCGCCGCGACATTCTTGACCCCGCCCTGCTTCGTCCGGGACGCTTCGACCGCCAGATCGTCGTAAGCTATCCGGATATTAAAGGACGCGAGGAGATCCTGAAGGTGCACACCAAAAATAAAAAGCTTTCGCCCGACATCAATCTCTCGACGATCGCGAAAACGACCGCGGGCTTTACCGGAGCGGATCTTGAAAACCTCGTAAACGAGGCGGCGCTTTTAGCGGCGCGCAAGAACCGCAAAGCGATCGTTCAGGCGGACATCGAGGAAGCCACGATCAAGGTCGTTACCGGACCCGAGAAGAAGTCGAGAGTCGTGACCGAAAAGGAACGCCGCCTTACCGCCTTCCACGAAGCGGGGCACGCGGTTTGCACCTACTTCTGCCCGACGCAGGACAAGGTTCATCATGTTACGATTATCCCGCGCGGTTCGGCGGGCGGGTTTACCATGTCCCTCCCCGAGCACGATAAGAGCTATGTCAGCAAGCGGGAAATGGCGGAGGATCTGATCGTTCTGCTCGGCGGACGTGTTGCGGAAAAGATCGTTCTCGAGGATATTTCGACCGGCGCGTCAAACGATATTGAACGCGCGACGAATGTGGCGAGAAATATGGTGACACGATACGGCTTCAGCGAGCGGCTCGGCCCGATCGTCTACGGAACGAACAGCAGCGAGGTCTTTCTCGGCAGGGATTATTCGCAGGGACGGAACTACTCCGAGAACGTCGCGGCGGAAATCGACGAGGAGGTTCGCGAGCTGATCGAAAACGCTTACGAACACGCCAAGGATATTCTTGAGCTTCACCGCGATAAGCTCGATCAGGTTGCGAATTATCTGATGGAAAACGAGAAGATCGGCGGCGACGAATTCAAGAAGCTGATGGAAGGCGAAACTGCTCCGGCGGAGCCTGAACAGCAGATCGAACCCGGTGAAAATGAAAATAACGAATAAGATTTTACGCGGACAGCCGAAAGGCTGTCCGTTTTTTACTTGCTTCCGTACGAAAATCTTCCGAAAAAGCCGATTCTTCCCGTTTTTTGCCGAAGCGGCTCAGTGAACGTTCATTTTCTCCCAAATTTTGTAAAACCGCTCTTGATTTTTATGCGAAATCGTTGTATAATATTGTAATATAAGACAGGAATTCCAAAAACAGGGGTGATTCAAATAGAACGCAATCATTACAATGTCTGTCTGCTGAACGATTCTTTTCCCCCGCTGATCGACGGCGTGGCGAATGCGGTCATCAATTACGCGGAGATTATCCAAGGGGAACTTGGGACGGCTACCGTCGTTACTCCAAGCTCTCCCGGCTTTGTTGACGATTTTATTTTTCCGGTCGTGCGCTATTCGAGCCTTGACACCCAGAAGGCGCTCGGCTACCGCGCCGGTTATCCGTTCAGCGCGTCGATGCTCGAAAACCTTCAGGACAGCAATTTTAACGTGATCCACAGTCATTGCCCGTTTGCTTCCACCGTGCTCGGACGGACGCTTCGCGAAAAGAACCACGCCCCGCTGATCATGACCTATCACACAAAATTCGACGAGGATCTCAAGCGCATTGTTAAAAATCCGCTTCTCGTCTCACAGATCACCAAGTTCATCGTTCAGAACATCAACACCTGCGATGAGATCTGGACGGTAAGTAAGGGGGCGGGCGAAAACCTGCGCAGTATCGGCTATGAGGGCGAATATCGGATCATGCCGAACGGCGTCGATTTCCCGAAAGGAAAAGCGGAGCCGGAGGGTGTCGAGGAGCTTCGCGCCGATTACGGCTTAACGGACGGGATCCCGGGATTTTTATTTGTGGGACGTTTGTTCTGGTACAAGGGACTGCGTTTGATTTTCGACTCCCTGAAATGCCTGAGCGAAAAGGAGATCCCGTATAAATTCCTGATCGTCGGCGACGGCGGCGACCGGGAGGAAATGGAGCAATACGCCGAATCCCTCGGGATCGCGAAAAACTGCTGCTTTGTCGGCGCAATCAACGACCGCGAGGAGCTTCGGTACTACTACACGGCCTGTGATCTTTTCCTCTTCCCTTCCCTTTATGACACAAACGGGATCGTCGTCCGCGAGGCTGCCGCCTGCGGCCTCCCGAGTATTCTGATTGAGGGAAGCTGTGCCGCTGAGGATTTTACGGACAAGCATAACGCGATCCTGACGCAAAATGAAACCGAAGCGTTTACCGCCGAGCTGGAATTTGCCGCGGCGCACCTTGACGAGCTGAAACAGATCGGCGAAAACGCGATGAACGAGGTCTATATGTCGTGGGAGGACGCGGTCAAGCGCGCTTATGACCGATACGAGGTCGTGATCGAAAACTGCCGCCGCGGGATCACGCAGTGCCGCGAAACAAAAATTCAGGAGGCCTTATACTCCTCCGTTTCGGACATTACCGACTCAATCCAGAAGGTGCGAAGCATTACCGCAAGCTCAAAGTCGAAAACCAAGCGCTTTTCCCGGGCGATCAAGCGCACCCGAAAGGTCATTGCCGGCAATATCGCGAGCAACCTCAAGGAACTCGCGGAAAAGCTTGAAAAATAACGGGATAGGAAAAAAAGATGAGCCAGATGAAAGAAAAAATGCACACGGGGGAGCTTTATCTTCCCGGAGACCCGAAGATCATTTCGAAACAGCTCGTTTATCAGGATAAGCTTTGCGAATATAACTTAACCAAACCGTCCGAAACCGAAAAACGCGTGAAAATGCTGAAGGAAATGCTGGGCGACTGCGGAGAGGGCGTCTACATTGAAGCGCCTTTTTATGCCAACTTCGGCGGACATCACTGTCATTTCGGGAAGATGGTCTACGCGAATTATCACCTGACCTGTGTGGACGACACGCATATCTATATCGGCGATTATACCATGATCGGCCCGAACGTGACGATCGCGACCGCGGGACACCCGATCCTGCCGGAGCTTCGGGAACGGCTCTATCAGTACAATATGTCGGTTCATATCGGGCGGAATTGCTGGATCGGCGCAAACGCCGTAATCTTACCGGGCGTCACGGTCGGGGAGAATACCGTAATCGGCGCGGGAAGCGTCGTTACCAAGGATATTCCCGCAAACGTCGTTGCGGTGGGAAATCCCTGCCGCGTTCTTCGTGAGATCAATGAACGGGATAAGGAATTTTATTTTAAAGGCCGAAAAATCGTGATCGAGGAATAAAAACCGCGGTGCAGGCGTATTCGCCTGCACCGCTTTTTATACTATTTTCCAATCAGGCACATAGCCTTTCCTCTTAAACGTTCAGAGTCATGTATTTATCCTTATAGGACAGGTCATATTTATAGCAGATTTTCAGCGTACTGTCCGACTGCGCGACAATCGAAAAGATCTTCATATTCTTCTTTGTCAGCGTGTATACGGACTTTGCCTTTCCCGTCTCCGGATCCAGCCGATAGATCTGATCCGCCGTATTCAGATACAGCTTGCCGCCGCAAAGGGCAAGCTTCATAAAGCTTCGCTTATACCATGACTTTTTCTCGAGCTTTTTTCCGGTATTGGAATCCCGATAAACGTACCAAACCGAATTGATCTCCGAGATCAGATTTTTTTCACCGGTCGAAAAGCTGTACGTAAAAATCTGCGAGCCGATCTCATGACTGCCGCCCTTTTTATAATTCACTCCGGGCGAATCGGGATCAATCGCGGCGCAGTACCACAAGCCACCGCAGTATACAAGCGTGGAGCGGCTCTCCTGCCAGAAAAAGCTGTCGTATTTTTTGCTGGTGGCGGCGGGATAGCCGAACGTATTCCAGTTTTTATGCAGATCCGTCGATTTTTTGCAGGCGGAATCGCTCAAAAGAAGGTTGTTATGGCTGACCTCGCCAAAGCCGTCGTATTCCTTCCCGTCATAGGTGGAGAAACTGAGATCGTCGGCAGTCAGGTCGACATGATACCATTCTCCGTCAACCTTCAGATAATTCCAGGAATGATTTTGCGAATCGGAGATCACAACGGAGCATTCCATTCCCAAAAGATCGCGCATGATATACGTATACGCGAGCGTATATCCTTGACAGGTCGAGGTTTGATTCACCAAACAGTTATACGCGGAATATTTTTTCATGGAATGGTCATAGCTGTTGTGCGTCACCAGATAATCGTGAACGGCGAGCGCTTTTTCTGCCTCCGACATATCGTCGGTGATCCCTTCGATCGCTTTCAGGGCGGCTTTATTCATCTCCTCCGTCATTTTCCGTGTCTGATCCTTATTATAAAGATAATCAAACTGAACGTAGTACAGATAATTTTCCTCGTTATGCTGGATCATGATCTGGCGGTTATTGATAAAAAACAAAGACGGTTCCTGTAAATAAAACTGCTGAAGCCGACTTGAAACGTCGTCCAGCTTCCAGAGATTGCGCTTCGCGAAGGAGGAAACATCAATCTTTTCCTCGTAATTCAGCACCTTTTCCATCAGATACGAATAAAATGCTTGGTCCGTCTCCGCCGCAAGCGCGGGGATCGTAAACGCCGGCAGCAATGCCGACAGAATTGACAGCGCGATGATGATTCCGAGTATACGCTTTATCATTGGCAGCCCGTTCCTCCCGTAAAAACCCGCTTAAACGAATAACCATTTGATTTGTGGATAAAATCCACAAATCAAATCCTTCGGCTTCGCCGAAGGTGCGCCGATAGGCGCAGGTTATGTACGTTCAATACGATAACCGAGGGAGCAAAGCTCCCTCGCCCTGCCGCTATGCGGCAGGGCATTAAAAACCGGTTTATCCGGTTTTCAATGGTTATCAGTATTATTGATCTTCCTTCTCCTCCCGGATCACCGCGCAGACCTGTTCCTGAATCTGCGCGATCTCCGCCTCGATCGTTTCCAGACCCTGCGGCTCCCCCGCCCGAAGCCGAGCCACGATCTCCGAATACCGCGTGTACAGCGGCGTGATCGAAAGATTTCCCGTCAGCCCCTTCATCGTATGGGCGCTTTTGACAGCCGCTTCATAATTTTGGTTCATCAGGTCGTCATGAAGGGTACACTGATCTGCCTGCGGAGGAAATTTTTTCAGGCACCGCACATAAAGCGGTTCGTTCTCCATAAAACGGTTCAGCCCGTCTTTCACGTCCGTTCCAAGCTCCGCTAATTTTTCAAGCATAGTGTCCATAAAATTTCTCCCTCCGCTTTTTAAAGCGACACCGCGTCATTATTGCCGTTTTGGCGGCTGCCCCAAGGCAAAATCAGCCGATCTCGCAGACCGCTTTCTTGGAATCGACGCCGCTGCTGTAAAAATTCTTGATCTCCGGCTCCACCTCGTGGAAGCAGGTAAGCACGTCAGGGTTAAACGAGCCGCACTCGCCGTTTAAGATCATTTCGACCGCCTTGTCGTGGGTGTACGCGGCTTTATAAACGCGCTCGCTCACCAGCGCGTCATAGACGTCCGCAAGCGCAACGACCTGCGACCAGATCGTGATCTCGCTTCCCTTTAAACCGTCGGGATAGCCCTTTCCGTCCCAGCGCTCGTGATGGTGGCGACAAATATCGTAGCAATAGCGGTACAGATTGCTGTCCAGCAGGTGCGGGATCTGCTCTAAAATTTTGCAGCCGCGGACGGTATGTTCCTTCATGACCGCAAATTCCTCCGGCGTAAGCCTTCCGGGCTTGCACAAAATGCTGTCGGGGATCGCGATCTTTCCGATGTCGTGAAGCACCGCCGCGTCGGCGATCAGGCGAAGCTGATCCGCACTGATCCCGCAGTCGGGGTGCTGCCGGATATAGTGGCGCAGCAAAAGAAGCGTTATGGTGCGGATCCGGCGGACATGTTCGCCCGATTCACAGTCGCGAAACTCGATCGTTGTCGCGAGCATTTCGATGATCGAGCTGTTTACCGC
Source organism: uncultured Ruminiclostridium sp. (assembly GCA_964456025.1). Taxonomy (GTDB): domain Bacteria; phylum Bacillota; class Clostridia; order Oscillospirales; family Ruminococcaceae; genus Ruminiclostridium_E. Next base: position 16,596 of record CAYVZH010000026.1, on the reverse strand, counting down.
CATGAGCCGATCCGTCTGCTCACGAAGCCGCTTTGCCTGCTCGTCGAGCCGCACCTCCTGTTCCTCGACGATCACCAGAAGCTGTTCGCGCATTCGGTACATCTCAATCACGTTCTTGATCCGTCTCTTTAAGAACTGAGGCATAAAGGGCTTCCGGATCACATCTACCGCGCCGAGGTCATACGCTTTTTTGTGGGATTCCGTATCGGCTTCGGCGGTGATGATAAATACCGGAAGCGAGGAGAGCAGCCCTTTTTCGTCCATAACATGAAGCAGCTCATAGCCGTCCATTACGGGCATAAGCAAATCAAGCAGCATTGCGACGATCCCGTCCCCATGCTTTTCGATCAGCTCCAGCGCTTCCTGTCCGTTCGCCGCTTCTTCGATCTGATAATCCCCGTCGGAAAAGATCTCCGATAAAAGCATTCTGTTGATTTCCTGATCATCGACGATTAAGAGGATATTTTTTTCCATGACCCGCTATCTCCTTCAGTTCAAAATATTTTTCCAAAAACTTCCATAATACATGCTTCAATAAGACCGCGAGCGGTTTTGCCGCTGTTTTTATTATATCATAGCGCTGAGGGAAAGTCAATAAGAAATGCTCCTGTTTCGTTTATTCGCTTTTCCTCAGCTTCCTTAATTTTTCGAGAATCTTCTCGCGGCGCGCCCGTGTTGCTTCGTGATCCGTTTCAAAATATTCGCCCTTTTGAGACAGGACGTCCCCCTCCCGTGTTTCTGCGGAAACGAAAGAGCGGTCGACCCGGACGGTGGTTACCGTCCCGTCCTCCGCTTCCTGTTCCAAAACGGCATACGCACCCTCGAAACGATCCAGATAAATCCTCACGCCGCGTCCCTCCGATCCGTTTCAACCCGAAGGGTTTTCCCGTCGCTGATCCAGACGACATTTCCGTCCTGATCCGTCCGATAAACCGTAATACCGAGCTGTTCAAAAAGATCCGTCGTTTTCTTGTGGGGGTGCCCGTAATCGTTCGGAGAGCCTACGCTAATTACGGCATATTCCGGCGAGACCGCCTGTATGAACGCCCGCGAGCTTGAGGTGCTGCTCCCGTGATGGCCGACCTTAAGGACGTCGGCGGAAACGTCCGCCCCACTGTCCAGAATGTCCTGCTCGGCGGTCTTTTCAATATCTCCCGTGAACAAAAACGAGGTCTCCCCGTAGGTAAGCCGTGCCGCGACCGAATAATTATTCAGATCGTCATAATCCCGAACGGGCGCGAGGATCTCAAAGTAACAGCTCTCCGAAAGCTCATAGCTTACGCCGACCTCGGCATATTCGAGCTTTGCGCCGCACTTTTCGGCGGAATCCAGAAGTTTTTCATACGATCTCGTCGTCGGAACCATCTTTTCGACCAGCTCGGGCATGAGCAGGATTTCCGTTCCGAATTCGCCGATCACGCCCGAAAGCGAGCCGATATGATCGGAATGGGGGTGGGTCGCGATCACCATATCGAGGGAATCCAGCTCCAGGCTGTTCAGATAGCGAATCACGTCCGACGACGCACTTGACTCACCGCCGTCGATCAGGACCGAGGTCTCTCCCGCAAGAATCAGGGCGCAGTCTCCCTGCCCCACGTCGATAAAATGAACGGCAATTTCCCCCTCGGAAAGATCACCGTACGCCGCGCCGCTCAGCCCGAAAAACTCATAGATCTCATGCCATTTCGGGAGAAAGGAAAAATGAAGCACCCGCTCGTTCAGGGTAATCAGTGCCGCAAACAGCACAAAAACGCCGATCAGGACGTAAAGCAGGTTATTTTTTGCGTTCTTTTTTAACGGGAGCTTTTGAAGCAGCGCCCCCGCGGTTCGCACGTCGATTTTGTTTTGTTTTTGGTATTTTTTCATTGCTCCTCGCTTTCCCGCCCGTCCGCTCCGACGGGGCAACGAGACAGTCGGGCTTCGTCCCGATCAGATCCCGCCTTTTCGCAATTGTCAGCGCCTTGAGAACGAGCGCCTGATTTTCCTTTTTATAATATTGAAGAAGCGCCCGCTGGAGCTGTTTTTCCTCCGCCGAGCGGGGAACGTAGACCGGTTCGAGCGTATACGGATCAAGCCCCGTATAGAACATCGCCGTTGAGATCGTTCCGGGCGTGGGGTAAAAATCCTGCACCTGCTCGGGACGGATCCGATGTTTTTTCAGAAATACCGCAAGCTCCACCGCGTCGCCCAAGGTACAGCCCGGGTGCGACGACATCAGATAGGGCACGAGGTACTGCTCCTTCCCGATCCCTTTGGTGAGCGAATAGAATTTTTTCTCGAAACGCTCATACGCTTCGACATGCGGCTTTCCCATGCAGTCTAGCACGTGGTTGCTCGCGTGCTCGGGCGCAACCTTGAGCTGCCCGCTGATGTGGTGCTCGATCAGCTCGCGCAGAAAGGTGTCGTCGGAATCCTCCAGCAAATAATCATAGCGGATCCCCGAACGGACAAAGACTTTTTTCACCTTTTCCACTCCGCGCAGCTTCCGTAAAAGCGAAAGATACTCGCCGTGGTCGATTTTCAGGTTCGGGCAGGGCTTCGGCGCGAGACATTTCCGCCCCTTGCAAAGTCCCTGCTTGATTTGCTTTTCGCAGGAGGGCGCGCGGAAATTCGCCGTCGGACCGCCGACGTCATGAATGTATCCTTTAAAATTCGGCTTTTGGGTCAGCGCGCGCACTTCGTCCAGTACGGAACGCTCGCTCCTTGTCTGAATCCTCCGCCCCTGATGAAGGGCGATGGAGCAGAAGTTGCAGAAGCCGTAACAGCCGCGGTTATGAATGATCGAAAATTCGACCTCCCGGATCGACGGAACGCCGCCGTCCTTTTCATACATCGGGTGATACGCGCGCATATAGGGAAGCTCGTAAGCGCGGTCGAATTCCTCCTGGGTCAGGCTGCGCTGCGGCGGATTCTGTACAAGCATACGATCTCCGTGCCGCTGGACGACCGTTCTTCCGTAAATCTCGTCCTGCTCATCATACTGCTTGCGGCAGGCCTTCGCGTAGGCTTTTTTATTCCCGCTCACCAGCTCGAAGCTGTCACACTGTACGGCGTTCAGCGGGGTGCGGATCGGGTCGGTCAGGTAACAGGTGCCCCGAATATCCGTCATGTCCCGAAGCTTTTCCCCTGCCTTTAATCGAAGGCAGATTTCCGTCACGGTAAGCTCGCCCATGCCGTACATCAGCAGATCGGCGCCGCTGTCGATCAGGACGGAGGGCAGCACGCGATCCGCCCAGTAATCGTAGTGCGCAAAACGGCGGAGAGAGGCCTCCAGCCCGCCGACCGCGATCTCGGTATCGGGGAAAAGCCGCTTTAACGCGCGGCAGTATACCGTGACCGCGCGGTCGGGACGCTTCCCGCCTTTTCCGCCGGGGCTGTACGCGTCGTCGTAGCGTTTTTTCCCCGCAACGGTATAATTCGAGACCATGCTGTCGATGTTCCCGCCCGTCACCATGAACGCGTATTTCGGCGCGCCGAGCGAACGGAAATCCCCGTCCGTAACCGGCTGCGCCAGCATTGCCACCGAGAAGCCGAGGCTTTCGATCACGCGGGAAATAATGGCAATCCCGAAAGAGGGGTGATCGACGTACGCGTCCCCGGTCACGCAGATAAAATCGGGACGGTCGATTCCCTTCTCATTCAGTTCCTCCCGACTTACGGGTAAAAACGGCATAATATCACCTCTCCGGAACGGGGGAGCTTACTTCCCGACGTGGTCTTTCGCCCCTCGTATCAGTCCTCCGTATTCATCTTCCGCTCATACCATTCCTGCTTTGTCATAACGACCTGACGCGGCTTGCTTCCCTCGTAGGGGCCGACTACACCGAGCTGTTCCATCGTGTCGATCAGTCTCGCCGCCCGACCGTAGCCGAGCTTCAGCTTCCGCTGGAGGTACGAAGTGCTTGCCTGTCCCGCCTCGATCACCGCCTCGATCGCTTCGTCGAGCTTATCGTCGTTCAGCAGGAATTCACCGCCGTCCTCGTCGTCCCGATCCTTGTTCTTGCTGTTCTTCTGCGCGGCAAGCTCCGCCTGCTTTTCGATCTCGTCCATAACGTTCTGGTCATAATCGAGGATAAAGGAATTTTTGATGAAGTCGGCGATCCGCTCCACCTCTTTATCCGAAACCCAGCAGCCCTGCACGCGGAGCGGCTTCGGCATTCCGACGGGAAAATACAGCATATCGCCCTTTCCGAGCAGCTTTTCCGCCCCCGCGCTGTCGATGATCGTCCGGCTGTCCACCTGCGACGCGACCTTCAGCGCGATACGGCTCGGGATATTCGCCTTGATGACGCCGGTCACGACGTTGACGGAAGGGCGCTGCGTCGCGATCACGAGGTGCATTCCCGCCGCGCGCGCCATCTGCGCCAGACGGCAGATACTGTCCTCGACCTCGCCCGGCGAAGCCATCATCAGATCCGCCAGCTCGTCGATAAAGATCACGACCTGCGGAAGCGGCTGTATGTCCTCCCGCGCTTTCGCGAGCGCGTTATAACCGTTCAGGTCACGGACGCTGTGATCCGAGAAAAGCTTATAGCGGTGCAGCATTTCGGTCACCGCCCAGGCGAGCGCGCCCGCCGCTTTTTTCGGGTCGGTCACGACGGGGATCAGCAAATGTGGGATCCCGTTATAGATCATAAATTCGACCGCCTTCGGGTCGATCATCAGAAGGCGCACTTCGTCGGGCGTGGAACGGAACAGAATGCTCATAATGATCGAATTGACGCAGACGGATTTTCCCGAACCGGTCGTCCCCGCGATCAGGATATGCGGCATTTTCGCGATGTCCGCGATCACGACCTCGCCGGAAATGCTCTTTCCGAGAACCGCGCCGAGCTTGCTTTTCGTCTCGGTGAACGCCTTGCTTTCCACCATTTCGCGAAACGGAACGGATTCGACCGTTTTATTCGGGACTTCAATCCCGACCGCCGCCTTATTCGGAATCGGCGCCTCGATCCGAACGCCCGCCGCCGCGAGATTCAGCGCGATGTCGTCCACCAGTCCCGTAATTTTCGCGATCTTTACTCCGGGCGCGGGCTGAAGCTCATACCGCGTGACCGAGGGGCCGCGCGAGGCCTCGAGGAATTTTGTCTGTACACCGAAGCTCTTGAGGGTATCGACGAGTTTTGCCGCATTGCTCTCGATCTCGGCGTGAATATCCTCATCGGAGCGCTCGTGGATCACGTCGTTCAGTAGCTCGCTCGGCGGAAGCTTATACTGTTCGGCGTCCGAGAGGATTTCCTCGAAATGCCCCTGTCCGTTTTCGTCGGCGCGAATGACCGTCGTAAGAAGCTTTTCCTCCCGCTTCTCCTCTTTTTTGGCACTTTCCTCCTGCTCGCGGCTGAATTCCCGGATCGCCTCGACGATCTGATCTCCCTCGTCCTCTTTTTCCGCTTCCGGTTCAGCCGAAAAGGGCGGCTCGAACGGGGGATTCGCCTGCCCGATCAGGCTCTCGCGCGGTTCGGTAATGATTTCGGGCTTGATCGGCTCGGGCGGCTGTTCGTCGGCAAAGAACGGCCCGTCGGGGCGGTACGGACCGTCCCCACTCGCGCGGGTCTCTTCGGAAGCAGCCTGCACGGCTTTTTCTTCTTCCTTTTTCTCGATCTTCCCGTTCAGGAACGCGTTCAGATCCTTCTGAAACTCGCGGCTTTCCTTTTTCTGAACGGCAACGGGATTTTCCGCGGCAGCCTCGGCGTTTTTCCGCGCCGCTTCCCGTTTTTCCTCCTCGGTCACCTCGCGCTGCGCGTTTGTAGTCACGCTTTCGATCGCGGCAAATTTCCGCGCGCGTTCTTCCTCGTCGGAAAGGGAACGGGAGCTTCGCTCCGAGCTACGCTCCATGCCGCGCTTTTCCTTTTCCTCACGGCGCCTGCGGGATTCCTCCTCCTCGCGCTTTTTCCGTTCGTCCTCCGCAAGAGCCGATTCCTCGCGGTAGATCTCTCGTTTCTCCTTTGCGTAGCTTCCCGCCCGACGGAACGGCTTCGACACCGCGCGAAGAAGATCTACGACCGTAAGACCCGTGACGAGCATAAAAATGACCAGCGTTACAAGAAGGAGGATAATGATCGCGCCCGCCTGTCCGAACAGGAGGAGCGGCGTCCCGAGGATCAGTCCCGATACTCCCCCGCCGACCAATCGCGTTCCGTTCTCATAAGCGTAAGAAACGGTCTCCCCAAGCGTCGGCTCCGCCGAAGCGGGATCGCCGACCGATCCGACGAAGATCACCTGCGCCGCCGCGCTCAGCAAAAGGATCATCAGCAAAAGCTGGATCATTCGTTTCGTGATGGTCGCGCGGGTACGCTCCGCCGAAAGCATGACCGCCACATAGATCAGGACGGGTCCGACCAGAAAAGCGGAGATCCCGAAGATCCCGTGTATAAACGTATGTATCGCGTCCCAGGCCGACAGATCGTCGCCCTCTGCCTTCCCGAACAAAGCAAACGCCGTGATGAGGATCCCGACCGCGAATAAGATCACCGAGATCAGCCTTCTGCGCTGCGCGTTCCGTGCGAGAAGCTCCGCGCGGCGCTTTTCCGCCTCCGAAGCCGCCGATTTGCGGGACGAATTCCCCGCCTGTTTCTTTTTGGTTTCCGCCGTTTTGTCCTTCCGTTCCTTATACTAATTTCTGTCTAAAAGCGTAGTTAAAAAATCCGCACAAAAAACATATACGCAAATTTTTGCTTGATTTTTTAAACGCTTTTTGGACGGAAATTAGTATTACATTATAAATTGAATAAACTGATTAAACGATTCCCGCTCACAAGCTCGTAAACGCCGACGCCGACGCACAACAGACCGAGCACGAGCGTATAGATCCCGAAAATTTTAAACTTATCATGCTTGATGATGACCTTCACCAGCTTGATCGAAAGAAAGCCCACGATCGCTGCCGTCAGGAACCCGATCCCGAGCAGGAGAAAATCGAGCTGTTCTCCCGACGAGACCGCGTCGCCGATCTCAAGAACACTCCCCCCGAGGATCGCGGGAATCCCGAGAATAAACGAATATGTAACCGCCGTCTCCCGCGTCAGCCCGCAAAAAAGCCCTGCCGTAACGGTACTCCCCGAGCGGGAAACGCCGGGAAAAAGCGCCACGCACTGAAACAGCCCGACCGTTACCGCGTCCCTCACCGTCATGTCCTTCCCCGTCTTATACCCCTTAACGCAGGCGTCGGACAGGATCAGAAGGAGCGCGGTAAAAAGAAAGGCGCAGCCCTCGAAGAGAATATCGCCGTCCCCCTCGACCGAAGTGAAAAAATCCTTAAAAAAATAAACGGGGACTAAAATAAGCGTCGCGATAATGACCATAAACATCATACGCCGATTATCGTTCATTTCGCTCCACGAAAAGCGCCCGCGAAAAATATCGGCGATCGTCAGGAAAAATTCCTTGATCATTCCGAGGATCGTCGGCCAGAACGCGAGAAAAACCGCCAGCAGGGTTCCCAGGTGAAGCACGATCGAGATCATCAGGCTGTCCTCGCCGACGTTCATAAAGTGCTGAGCGACCGAAAGATGTCCCGAGCTTGAAACGGGAAGAAACTCCGTAAGCCCCTGTATGATCCCTTGAATGACGATTGAAAAAAAATCCATACGATGTCCTTTCTATGTATGGCAGGACTGCGCCTGCCAAAGCTCACCGATATTTGTCAGCACGGCTTTCCGCGGGAAAGACCGCGCAAGGACTGTACCGCCGATTCAGGTACAGATACGGATCCGTGGAATGAAGGCGACAGACCCGCTTTTCTCCGTCCACCGTATTCAATTCCAGAAGCCCGCCGCCGATCGGTTGGTACTCTGTCCGAACGGTATTCTCCGTAAAGAATATGTCGTCCATGCTGATAATAGAATGAATCATTGCCTGCTGACCGCCTTTCTTTCCCCGCCGTTTACACGTTTTACCGTGCAGCCGCGGCGGTTCGCGGAATGCTCCGGACGGTGCCCGCCGCGCCGCTGTTCGGGAACATGACAGATCTCCTGCCGCTGTTCGATCAGCTCGTACAGGCGGTTGATCGCCTCCGACAAGCCGCCGAGCTCGTCGATCAAGCCCTCTTTTACCGCCGTTTCGCCGTCCACGACCGAGCCGACGTCCATCACCAGCTCGTCCTTCTTCATCATCAGCTCGCGGAACTTATCCGCCGACATGGAGCTGTTGCGCGTGACAAAATTGGTAATGCGCTCCTGCATTCGGTCAAAATAAGAAAGCGTCTGCGGGATCCCGAGCACCAAGCCGTTCATTCTGACGGGGTGGATCGTCATAGTCGCGGTCGGAACGATAAAGCTCTTTTTGGCGCTTACCGCAAGCGGCACGCCGATCGAATGACCCCCGCCCACGACAATGGAGACGGTCGGCTTATCCATTCCCGCGATCAGCTCCGCGATCGCCAGTCCCGCCTCGACGTCTCCGCCGACCGTGTTCAGAATGATCAGAAGCCCCTCGATGTCCCGATCCTGTTCGATCGCGACAAGCGCGGGAATGATATGCTCGTACTTCGTCGTCTTATTCTGCGGCGGGAGAATATAGTGCCCCTCGATCTGACCGATGATCGTAAGACAGTGGATCAGATGCTTTGCGTTTGGCGTAGAAACGATCCCGGAATCAATGATCTGCTGATTCTGCTGTTCCTTTACGATCTCGTCGGATTCTTCCTTTTCGGTGTTGTCCTCGTTATTCGCGTTCATTTTATCCGTCCTTTCAAAATTTTAATTCTACCTTATTATTTGAAAGGACGGAAGGAAATATTCCTGCCGACGGAAAAGTACGCGAAAGGAGATATGACTATACCATTTTATTATATCATATTTTCGCTCAAAAAGCAAATATTTTTTTAAATCCGAAAGAATTTTGCTTTCGCGGTCTTGACAGAAGGGATTTTTTGTAGTATAATATCATATGTTGATATATGGAAGCGTATCGAAGTGGTCATAACGGGCCTGACTCGAAATCAGGTAGCCTTCACGGGCTCGTGGGTTCGAATCCCACCGCTTCCGCCAAAAATCGACAAGGTTCTTAAGAATCTTGTCGATTTTACTTTATGGGTGGTGATCGTATGAAAACAACAGATTGGAAATTTGATTTTACTGCACTTCCCCGGTGGGAGAACCGCAACATGATCCCTTGTTTTGACGAGTTTTTTGAAATTCCCCAAAGTGACACACTATGCTGCATATACTCCATTGCCGAAGCAACCATGTGCAATTATTTGGGGTTTTTAGCCATACTCAAAACAAAAGAAAACCCGGAATTATTTTTAAATATTGCCGAAGGCATGAATTTTTGCAGCAATATTTCCGTTAACAAAAAAGGGAACCTCCTTTTTTTGCAGCCAGACATCTATAACAGAGATACCAAAACATGTAAAAGCCCCATTCTTATCATTGATACAAGTAAAAATATCTTTTCATACTTCGATACCGGAAATTTTAATCCTTCTTATAAGGTCGTGGAGTTAAACGAAGACGTATTCGGGATAGAGGCGGACGAACGCCAAAAGAAAGGGGATAAACGCCTCAGGGCATTGAGCAAAAAAAAGATACGGCTGAAACGTTTAAAGTGGTATGATCTGACCGACATTCATTCATTGCCTAAAATGTTATTCTGAAAAGTGCTGTGCGGCTTCGCCCCGCCGAAAACGCAAAAATATCTTTGGCAACAACACAACTCGAATTTTCGGATATGCACAACTGCACAAAATAAAAAAACCGTTGGCAAAATCACGGCACTATGATTTCACCAACGGTTTTTGATTACGGATTCAGCCGAGCATACTGAAATACGAACCGCCGATATTCGCGATGTTCGTGATTCCGCCCGCCTGTGTGTAGGCGTTCGCCTTGCGTGCTTCCGTATAAGCCGCGATCTGCTTCGCCTGATCCGTCATAAAGCTCGAAAAGGATTTTTTCGAGCCGAACGCGTTGTCAAGCTGTGAGGTCGTCGCTTTCTGAAACGCTTCCTTATCGAGCGACAAGGTGCCGTTTTTGTCCGCGCTGATCCCAACTTTTTCAAGCCTTCTCGCGTACGCGTTCGTCATATTCGTGATAAAGTTTCCTTTATTCGCGATGGTACGGTCGTCCGAAGTCTTTACCGAGTTCATCAGGTTGTTATAGCTCTTTACGAAATTTTCCGCCGAGGAATACGCCTTATCGTAATCGACCTCGTCCGTATCGGGATCGACCGCCGCCGCTTCCTCAAGCTTTTCCGCCGCTTTGCTTACGCTGTCCGAAAGCTTGCTGAGCTTATCCGGGTAAAGGTTCTTCGTCGATTGATTGATGAGCTTTTGAATATAGCTCTCGGATTCCTCGTCCTTCTTCGCCTGTTGAAGCTCATAGAGAGACTTATACAGGGTCTTGTTGGTGTAGAGGCTGTTCCGCTGCAATAAAACGCTGCTCATGGAGTTAAAAATCGAGTTGCTCATTGAAGATCCCTCCTTTCCGTACAAAAGCAAGTGCCTACTTCTGCTATTGGTTATATCGTCAGAAAGGCGGAAAACTTTAGCGAATTTTTTAATTTTTTGTTTTTTTATTGCAGGATTCCGGCATGGACGCCCGCGGAGATTTTTTTTGAATTCACTTGACGGCCTTGCCGTTTATGATGAAACTGAAGATATGATACAAGATTTTTTCCGACAATCGGTGTATAATCGGATATGGAAGGAGGCGCTGCCGTGCAAAAGGAAATACGAACCGTCCGCTATGACGAGGAGCTGCGCATTGAGGCGTACCGCCTTGAGGGAGCCAGCCAGCCGTTTCCGAATCACTTTCACGATTATTACGTGATCGGCTTTGTGGAAGCAGGGACGCGGCATTTATCCTGCAAGAACAAAGAATATACAGTACGCCCGGGACAGATCCTTCTGTTCAACCCGGACGACAGCCACGGCTGCTCACAATGCGGCGGCGAAACGCTGGTTTACGGCGGACTGAATATCTCAAAGGAAACCATGCTGTCCTTCGCGGAAGAGATCACGGGAGAACGGAACCTGCCCGTCTTTTCCGAAAATGTCATTCGTAACGAGGAACTGAAAGCTTCCCTCCATGCCCTGCACCGAATGATCCTGGAGGGTTCCGGAGAATTTGAAAAAGAAGAAACGTTCCTGCTTTTACTGTCGCTGCTGATCGAGCAGTACGGACAGCCCTTTTCAAAGACCGACGCGGCGCACAGCAAAGAGATCGAACGCGCCTGCGCGTTTATGGCGGAGAATTTCGCCGAGCGTATTACACTGGAGGAGCTGTGCAGGTGCAGCGGCATGAGCAAATCAACCCTGCTCCGCGCGTTCACCAAGGAGAAGGGCGTTACGCCGTACCGGTATCTTCAATCCGTGCGGATCGGCGAAGCGAAAAAGCTGCTGGAGCGGGGCGTTTCCCCGTCGGACGCGGCTTTACAGACGGGTTTTTCGGATCAAAGCCATTTTTCAAACTTTTTCAGTATGTTTATCGGTCTGTCGCCTGCCGCGTACGGACGTATTTTTAAAGGAAACGGTAAGAACAATGAATAGAAAAAACGCCTCGGGACATCTCGCGGCTCTGATCACGATCGTCATATGGGGGACGACGTTTATTTCCACCAAAATACTGCTTGTGGATCTTACCCCGATCGAGATCCTGTTTTTCCGATTTTTGCTCGGGCTGCTTGCGCTGACCGCCGCTTATCCGAAACGGCTGGTGATCCGGGAGAAAAAACGGGAGCTTCTCTTCGCCGCGGCGGGGTTGTGCGGAGTATGCTTATATTATCTGCTCGAAAATATCGCGCTGACATATACGAGGGCTTCCAACGTCGGCGTGATCATTTCCGTCGCTCCGTTTTTTACCGCCGTCCTGTCCCGCCTTTTTCTGAAAACGGAAGAAAAACCGAGCGTGCGGTTCTGGATCGGCTTCCTTTCCGCCATGACGGGAATATGCCTGATCAGCCTGAACGGTTCGGAATGGGAGCTGAACCCCGTCGGCGATCTTCTGGCGCTCGCCGCTGCATTTGTATGGGCGGTGTATTCGCTGCTTTCCGGAAGGATCGGCGACTTCGGTTATCCCGCCGTTCAGGCGACAAGACGGATCTTTCTGTACGGGCTGGTCTTTATGCTTCCGTTCCTTTTTGTGCTTGATTTTCACCCGGACGTTCAGAAGCTTGAGAATCCGGAATCCGTGCTGAATCTGATTTACTTAGGATTGGGCGCGTCGGCGCTTTGCTTCGTCACCTGGAACTATGCCGTCCGACGGCTCGGCGCGGTGAAAACAAGCGTGTATATTTACATGACCCCCGTGATTACCGTCACCGCGTCGGTTCTCGTGTTAAGGGAGAAAATCACAGGGGCGTCCGCGGTCGGAATGGGACTGACGGTCGTCGGTTTGCTTCTTTCGGAAAGCAAAGGAAAAGGAAAGAAAGAAGGGGAAGAAAATGAATGCCGAAAATGAAAAATGTGTCATGATCGTTGATGAAAGCCTGCCAATCGGTCTGATCGCCAACACCGCCGCTATTCTCGGTATCACAATGGGCATGAAAATGCCGTATGTTGTCGGGAGCGATGTGCTTGATTCAGACGGTCATCTTCATATGGGCATTATTCGGTTTCCGGTGCCGATATTAAAGGGAAATCCACAGATTTTGAAAACGCTCCGAGCAAAATTGCTTGAACCGCAATTCTCCGAGCTGACGGTCGTTGATTTTTCCGATCTGGCACAGCGGTGTAAAACTTATGACGAATATATCCGTGAAATGGAAAATACTTCGGAAACCGAATTGAATTACATCGGTATCGCGATCTGCGGCAGCAAAAAACAGATCGGCAAGCTGACAGGAAATCTGTCTTTATTGCGGTAGAAATCTTTTCACCCGGAATTCCTTGAAATTTCCTGTAAAATCAAATCCCGCGATTTCCGCGGGATTTCTTCTTATGATTCCGATTCGTCCTCGGCGATCTCCTCCATGATTTTACGAAGCTCGTCGCGCCCCTCTCCCGTTTCGGCGGAAAACTCGACCATCGTGATCTCGTCCGCGTACGGAAGCTCGCTCAAAAGTGCGGTTCTGCGCTTGACGCGCTCGCTTTTCTTGAGCTTATCCGCCTTCGTCAGCACGACGACGAACGGGATCTCGCTTTCGATCAGAAAGTCGATCATCAGCAGGTCGTCGGCAGTCGGAGGGTGCCGAAAGTCGATCAGCTGAAACACAAGCGCAAGGCTTTCCCGCTCGCGCAGATACCCCTCGACAAGTCCCGCCCAGCGTTCCTTTTCGGACTTCGCGACCTTCGCGTAGCCGTATCCGGGAAGATCGACGATATAAATATTTTCAAGAGAATAAAAATTCACGGTCACGGTCTTCCCGGGAACCGAGCTGACCCGCGCAAGCGCCTTCCGATTCAGAAGCTTATTGATCAGGGAGGACTTCCCGACGTTCGAGCGTCCCGAAAAGGCAAATTCGGGACGCTCGGGCGGGGGAAGCTGTTTCAGGCTCCCGTAGGACGCCTTAAATTCGGCTTTGTTGTAATTCATGCTCGGCTTTCCTTTCCGCTTTCTGCTTCACGCGGCGCACCGCGGTCGGACGGGAAACAAGCGCGTTTTCGAGTACGGTGCGAATGTCCTCGGCGGGGATAAAGTTTACGCTCTCCTTTACGACCTCGTCCACTTCCTCAAGGTCGGGTTCGTTTTCCTTCGGGAAAATCACGGTTTTGACGCCCGCACGGTACGCCGCCATGGATTTCTCCTTCAAGCCCCCGATCGGAAGCACCTTTCCGTGCAGGGTGATCTCGCCCGTCATCGCTACGTCTCGCCTTACGGGAATCCCCGAAAGCGCCGAAACGAGCGCGGTCGTCATGGTAACGCCCGCCGAGGGTCCGTCCTTCGGAACCGCCCCCTCGGGCGCGTGAATGTGAAGATCCTTTTCCTTATAGAACAGCGCGTCGATCCCGTAAGAACCGCAGATCGAACGGACAAGGCTGACCGCGATCCGGCTCGATTCCTTCATGACGTCGCCGAGCGAGCCGGTGACCTCGACCTTTCCCGTCCCCTCCATCACAATTACCTCGAGGGGCATGGTTACGCCGCCCGCCGACGTCCATGCGAGTCCCGTCACAACGCCGATCTCGTTCGTTTTCGGGAGCGTTTCCGCGAGATATTTCGGAACCCCGAGGAAATCCTTTAAATTTGCGGGCGATACCGAAACGGTCTCCGCGCCGTCCACGATCTGCCGCGCCGATTTCCGACAGATCGCCGCAAGCTGTTTTTCAAGCCTGCGCACGCCCGCTTCGCGCGTATAGCTGTCAATAACCGCGTAAAGCGCCTTGTCGGTAACCTTGAGCGCCTGCTTTTCGATCCCGTGTTTTTTCATCACCTTCGGGAGCAGGTGTTTTTTTGCAATTTTAAACTTCTCCTCGCGCGTATAGCTTCCGAGCTCGATCACTTCCATACGGTCGAGAAGCGGCGCGGGGATCGTATCCGTCGTGTTGGCGGTCGTGATAAACAGCGTATCGCTCAAATCGACGGGAATTTCCATAAAGTGATCGACAAACGCGACATTCTGCTCGGGGTCGAGCACTTCGAGCATGGCGGAAGCGGGGTCGCCCTTATAATCGTTCCCCATTTTATCGATCTCGTCGAACATCATCACGGGGTTCATGCATTTTGCCTGCTTCAGGGCATTGATCACGCGCCCCGGCATGGAGCCGAGATAGGTTTTCCGATGTCCGCGAATCTCCGCCTCGTCCCGCACGCCGCCGAGAGAGATCCGGACGAATCTCCGTCCGAGCGCTTCCGCGATCGACCGTCCGACCGAGGTTTTTCCGACGCCGGGAGGCCCGACAAGACAGATGATCTGTCCCTTGATCTCAGGGTTCAGCTTCCGAACCGAAATGATCTCGAGAATCCGTTCCTTGACCTTTTTCAGTCCGTAATGATCACGGTCGAGCTGTTTTTCCGCTTTTTTCAGGTTCACGGTATCCACGGTATATGTATTCCACGGCATTTCAAGCACGGTATCGAGATAGGACTTGATCAGCCCGTATTCCTGTGACGACGGCGAGACCTTGAGCATTTTATTCGCTTCCCGAAGAAGCTTTTCTTCCGTTTCCTCCGGGAATCCGAGCGCCTGAATCTCGTCGCAGTATTCGTAAACCTCCTCGTCGCTCTCCTCCGCGCCGCCAAGCTCCTTGGAGATCGCTTTCATCTGCTCGCGGAGAATGTATTCACGCTGATTGTTTTCTAGCGTGTTCCGAATCTGCTCGTGAATCTCCGTCTCAAAGCGAAGCACATTGATCTCGTTGGATAAAACGCTGATCAGGCGCTTCACCTGCCCGCGGAAGCTCGGGATCTCGAGAAGATCCTGCTTATCCTCGGGCTTCAGATACGTGTTAAAAACAATTAAATCGAACAGCTTTTCAAGGCTTTCGGCACTTTCCGCTTCGCGAAGAAGCTCGGGCGGGAGCTTCGGAAGCATGGACGAATACTCGGAAAACAGCCCTTTCAGCGTCCGAAGATAAGCGTCAAGCTGCTCGGGTGGCATCTGGATCGAACGAGGCGGAAGGAGGGAAACCTCCGCCACGTCATACTTGTCGAATTCGGTGACCGACTGTACCCGCGCGCGGGTACGCGCCTCGACAAGAATTCTTGTCGCGCGCTCGGGCGTCGTTAAGATCTGCTTTACGACGGCGATCACACCGACCCGGAAAATTTCCCGCTGATCGGTCGGTTCCGAATCGTAATTGCTCTGTGCGACAAGAAATACGCGCTTATCCGTCATCGACGCGGTCTGAAGCGCGGCAATATTTTTGCTGCTCGTAATATCGAAGTGCATGGACATTCCGGGGAAGATCACGATCCCTTTCGTGACCATCATCGGAATCGTCATTGTTTTTTTGGTTTTCATATTGAATTGTTCCTTTCGCTTCGGTACAGAACCGCCGAGCCGTCTTGTACCATGTAAATCAATTATACAGGATAAACCGAATAAAATCAAGTGAAAGTTTTAGGAAGGGCTGTGTAAAATTGGTGAAGACATGTTCCGAACGTTATTCCACCGTCACAAACTCCCGAAGCTGCTCCAGCTTTGCCTCGCCGATCCCGTTCACCTCGATCAGCTCGTCCACCGTTAAAAAACCGCCCACGCTTTCGCGGTAGTCGATGATCCGCTGCGCGATCGCGGGGCCGATCCCGTCCAGCCCGGTTAGCTCTTCGAGCGTCGCCGTGTTCAGGTTGACCGGTTCGTTTCCGTCCCACGCCGTCGCGGCGCGGACCTCCGCAATCTCCTCAAACGTAACATACGCAAACTGTTCATGGCTCCGATAATAAACGATCACGGCGGCGCAAAGGAGAAGGTAGACCAGCGCTACGATCCGGAAAACCCGATCCGAACGCCTTCTGACATGCCGTTTCATGCGGTGCCGCCTCCCCTTCCGAGATGTTTTCCGTTTTCATACTATTTTCCGATCAAAATCTTTGATTTTGACAACCGCCTTTCAGGCGGAATCGTACAATAGACTTTGTCTATTGTACGATTAGAAATTAGTATTATTGTACTATATTCCCTATATTTTGTCAAGGGGATCGCGGCAATCCCGCGAAAGGAGATGTAGTGCTACAATAGATGTTGGACACAAGAGAAAAAAGAGTTGAGAGATAGACG
>CAYVZH010000025.1:0-40129 GCA_964456025.1 uncultured Ruminiclostridium sp. | reverse complement strand
TAAAATGCTCCGAGGGCTGCGAGCATTGTTATATGTACTTTCTTGACAAGCAGCGCGATAAAAACGGCGCGGAGATTTACCGTACCAAGACGGCGTTTGATTACCCGCTGCAAAGGAATCGAAAAGGTGCGTTCAAGGTCCGGAGCGGCGAGCTGATACGCGTTTGTATGACCTCGGATTTCTTTCTGGAAGAAGCGGACGAATGGCGCGGCGAAGCTTGGGAGATCATGCGCTGCCGTCCCGATGTTAAATTCTTTCTGCTTACGAAACGCCCTCAGCGTGTTCGGGAATGTCTGCCCGAGGATTGGGGCGATGGTTGGGAAAACGTTATGTTTAACGTAACCTGTGAAAATCAGCGCCGCGCGGACGAGCGTATTCCGATCCTGCTTGAGCTGCCGTTCAAGCACAAGGGGATAATGTGCGCTCCGTTTATCGGCGCTGTGAGCGTCGGGAAGTATCTTGACAGCGGGCAAATAGAGCAAGTGGTCTGCGGCGGCGAGAATTATGATGGCGCACGTCCGTGTGATTTCGATTGGGTGAAAAATCTGCGAAGCGAGTGCGTAAGCAGAAATATCACATTCTGCTTTATCGAAACGGGAACGGCTTTCATAAAAGACGGAAAGCGTTATATCCTGCCTAAAAAGCAGATACAGAGTAAAATGGCGTTTAAATCGGGAATGAACTTCCTCGGCAAGCCGATACAATGGAGGCTTACCGACCGCTTCCGGAACGTAATACCCGAAAATGAATTGTATGTTCCCCATTACGGCAACAGTTGCGCAATGTGCGGCAGCAAGCCGATCTGCAACGGCTGCTCTGATTGTGGAAAGTGCGGAAATAATTTCAATTAAATAAAACCCGCGGTAATGCCAATTGGACATTACCGCGGGTTTTGCGTGTATCCGCCGTTTATCTGTAACGAATGTCGATTCCGAAGCCTTTTTATTTTTTCTCAGTAGCGCGGATTTACGATCTCGTACGGAACCTCAATCTCTACCCCATAAAAACTCTGTTCCTCTTCCCTATGACGGCTCTCGTCCTCTTCCCTCTTCGCGATCAGTACGACCGCTCCCTTATCGCTTTTAAACTTCTGCCACCAGTTCGAGAGAATGTAAAAAGGAGCGTCCTCTCCGCGGGGCAAATACTTCCGCCAATCTTCGCCGAGCAGCATTTCCGGCGTAATCAGCTCGAGCGTGTCCGCGTCAAAATTCACGTGCGGCATGTCTCCCGCCACAGGCGCGGCCGTACCGACGTAATAGTAATTGCCGTGCTTCTCGAAACTGATCGACAACATATAACTTGTCTCCGTTTGCCAGTCATAACCCACCGAAGCGAAAGCCTCCCGCGCACGCGCCTGAAGCCCACACCGAAACGCGTTTTCCGCCGTGATCTCCTCCTCGGTATGGAACGACGAATCGGTCACGATCTCAAACAGCGCGCCGTTCTCTACGAGATAACCCATTTTCCATTCCGCAAAATGATGATCAGCTGTATAAATGGAAGATTTCCTGGTCGATTCGGAGAGTACGTCCCAGCAATTACGGTATTGCCCGACAGGACTGTGCAGACAGATCATACGGTTGGTGTTGCTGTCCCAATACGGCAAAGCGGGCATAAAGGTAAGATACGGATTGTCCGGCTCAAAAAGGATCCGATCCAGCGTAAACAGGCGCGGTTCACCGAGAATGCCCGAAAAATCGAGCTTCTGCGCGTCCTTTACATACGGGTAGACCTCGGTCTCAAGACTGTTTTTGACCGCGTTGTTCAGATCGGTCATAAAATCCTCGCCCTCAAAAAAGAGGTCGGAAAACCGCTCGATCTTCTTCTGCGCAAACAGATCATAATTGAGCGTGGCCGCGTGCGCATAGCTGTGATACTCAATACTGCTGTACTCCAGAAACTCGGTCTCTCGGTCGGGGCATCCCAGAAGGATCGAGCAATAGCCGTTTACTATACTGATCGCACAATGGATCGTCCATTCGGGATCATTCGGATCAGCGTACTGCTTCAGCCCGTCTATCGCGGCGCGGATATCCGCGTTGATCCGCTCCTGAAATTCCTCGTCCTTCAGAATTGACAGCTGATAATAGCCGTCCTCCGTTTTGTCGGCATGCGCATAGATCGTCGAATATTCCCGATCGGGCGTAAAATCGGCAGGCTTCGGCTCTCCCGTCCCGACCGCCTCATACGGCAGGTATTTTTCCGGAACCTCCATGCCGTTCACGGGGAGATAGCCGCTCTCGAGGACGTAGCCCTGCCCCTCGTCGGAAAGCGCCTTTTCAACAAATTCCCGTGCGCTTTCGGCAGATTTGTCCGTGTAGATCGCGTAGGTACAGCTTAAAAGCGGATAACTTTCGTCCGCCATGGTTGCTTTTGAGGGCACGACCCCGTCCACCGCGATAAATTTCACCTGATTCGCGTTCGCGTACATCTGCGCGGCATAAGAATACACCGAATAACCGATCGCGCCCGACGAATTGTCATACGTCGCGACCGCGTCCATCAGCGAAAGCATAAAGCCCTGTACCGTCTCTTTTTTCGGTTCGAGCAGCGGCGTGTCTCCCATAAATACGGTTATGTAATTCTGGCTGCCCGAATCGGTATTGCGCTGATACGGGAGGATCGGCTCGTCATTCCCGCCGACCTGCGACCAGTTGGTGACCTCCCCGCTGTAAATCCCGCGAAGCTGTTCACTCGTCAGCGAATCGACAGGATTTTCGGCGTTCACAACAAAAACGAACCCCTCTTTCGCGATCGGCTCCATGTACAGGGTCACGCCCGCTTCGTCCGCCGCCTTTTGCTGCTCCTCCGATATCGGAACGGAAAAGATCAGATCAACTTCCCCGTTGATCAGCCGTTTAAAGGAATCGTGCGTGGTGGTGTGCGAAACAAGCTGCTTTGCCCGCGCGTAGGAGATCCCTAGGAATCCGCTTTTTAAGCCGATCTCAAGCGGGATTGCCGAGGTCGATCCGTCCATGCGCGGCAAGTCCGCGCAGAGCTCCGCTCCAAGCTCCTCCGCCATTGGCTCGTCCGCTTCCGTTTCGGTGGATTCCGAAGGTTGGGTAGTTGCCGCGGTCGTTGTTTCGGCGGTCGTGGTAGTTGTTGTCTCGGCGGAGATGGTGGTATTGACCGAGGTCGTCGTTTCGGTCGGAACGGTCGATTCCGACGGTTGCGCGAAATCGCAGGAGCCGAGAATTGCCGCCGCACAAAGCAGAGCGGTTATACTTTTCCAATGCTTCATTTGCCGATTTCTCCTTCAACTTTACTCCGCCGCAAAATAACGCGGATTTGCCTCCTCTAAAGGAATCTCCACGAACAAAGTATGACGATAATGTTCTCCCTCGACCGGATAGCCCAACGAAACATGTACCGTTCTCCCAAGTTCAAACCAGTCGAACAAATAGAGGTTTTCGATCTCCTTGTCCTCTTCCCTTAAATACTCCCGCCAATTCTCGCCGAACAGCGTTTCCATTGTGATAAGCTCCAGCGTATCCGCGTCAAAATGAGCCTGCGGTCCCCCAAACTCAACGGAGAAGTTCGCGACACAATAATAATGCGCTTCCTCAAGGATCGAAAATTGAGGGGTACCGTTGCTACTCTCCGTCGCCCAATCGTAGCCGAACGACGCGAAATATTCCCGTGCCCGATCCTGTAAACCGCGCCGGAATTGATTCTCCGCCGCGATCTCCTCGTCGGTATGGAACGCCGAGCGGATAATATCCTGATAGATCTTTCCGTCCTCTATGACATATCCCAGCTCCCATTCGGGATAACGCACGGTTTTGGTATGCGGGGCATGAATGTCGTTTAAGATCCCGCTCATATCGCGGTACTGCCCGACCGGACTGTGCAGGGAAAGCACATAGTTTCCGAAATACAAAGGCAGGGAGCAGTTTAAATACAGGTTATCGCGCTCGAAAAGGAGCGCGTCGATCGTAAACAGGCGCGGCTCGCCGAGAATGCCCGAAAAGTCGAGCTTCTGCGCGTCCATGACATTCCGATAAACATAGGACTCCAGATATTCTCCGACCGCTTCGTTGATCGCGGACACGAAATCCTCCCCCTCGAAAAAGAGATCGGAAAACCGCTCGATCTTCTTCTGCGCAAACAGGTCGTAATTGAGCGTAACAGCATGATCGTACGGCGTCGGAGCTTCCATCGGATCGACCTCCGTTTCGCGGTCGAGGTAGCCTAAAAGGATCGAAAGATAGCCGTTCCGGCAGGTGACGGAAACCGTCAGCCCCGTTTCTTGATAATTATTCTCTATTTTCTTGTAATACTTCGGGTCATCGTACTGCATCAGCTCATCTGTCGCGACGCGAATGTCCGCGTTAATCCGATCCTGAAATTCCTCGTCCTTCAGGATCGACAGATGATAATAGCCGTCCTCTCTCTTCCGAATCCCGTTTCCATCGCTAATATTAAGATAATTGTATTCGGCGGAGGGTGCGAAATCGGCAGGCTTCGGCGTTCCCGTCCCGACCGCCTCATACGGCAGATACTTTTCCGGAACCTCCATGCCGTTCACGGGGAGATAACCGCTGTCGAGAACATAGCCCTGCCCCTCGTCGGAAAGCGCCTTCTGTACAAATTTCCGCGCGCTTTCGGCGGACTGATCCGTGTAGATCGCGTAGGTACAGCTTAAAAGCGGATAGCTTTCGTCCGCCATGGTTGCTTTCGAGGGCGCGACCCCGTCCACCGCGATAAACTTCACCTGATTCGCGTTCGCGTACATCTGCGCGGCGTAGGAGTACACCGAATACCCGATCGCGCCCGCCGAATTGTCATACGTCGCGACCGCGTCCATCAGCGAACCCATCGCACCCGCGACCAGTCCCTTTTTCGGCTCAATGATCGGCGTGTCGCCCATGAATACGGTTATGTAATTCTGGCTGCCCGAATCGGTATTGCGCTGATACGGGAGAATCGGCTCGTCCTTTCCGCCGACCTGCGACCAGTTGGTGATCTTCCCGCCGTAAATCCCGCGAAGCTCCTCACTTGTCAGCGAATCAACGGGATTTTCAGCGTTCACAACGAACACAAACCCCTCCTTCGCGATCGGCTCCATGTACAGGGTCACACCCGCTTCATCCGCCGCCTTTTGCTGCTCCTCCGAAATCGGAACGGAGAAGATCAGATCAACCTCCCCGGCGATCAGCCGCTTAAAGGAATCGTGCGTAGTCGTGTGAGAAACAAGCTGTTTTACCTGCGCGTAGGAGATCCCGAGAAAACCGCTTTTCAAACCGATCTCAAGCGGGGTCGCCGAGGTCGATCCGTCCATGCGCGGCAAGTCCGCGCAGAGCTCCGCTCCAAGCTCCTCCGCCATTGGCTCGTCCGCCTCCATTTCGGTAGATTCCGAGGTTTCGGCAGGTGTTGCGGTCGTTGTTTCGACGGAGGTTGTGGTATTGACCGAGGTCGTTGTTTCGGTCGGAGCGGTCGTTTCCGACGGCTGTGCGGAATCGCAGGAGCCGAGAATTGCCGCCGCGCAAAGAAGGGCGGTAAGCGTCCTTGTTTTTTTCATATGATTTGTTTCCTTTCGTCATATTGATCTTCGGTACACTTTTATCGGAGATCAGGTTCAGTTTCCTACCTATCAATACGTTTTAGAAAGACAAAATGTGGCAGCTCGGCGGAGAAAAAATATTTTTCTCCGTTTTAGACAATTTTTCGAGCCGCAGCCTGTTTAAAATCAACAACCGTCTCACCAAAAAATCCCCGCCTTTTTAAAAGACGAGGATTTTGGTTTTATGCCTTATGCTTCGGCAGGCTCTGCCGACGGGTCGATCCCGTAAAAATCAAAGATCTTCTTCAGAAGCTCATCGGCGGAATCCGCGGTAACAAAGGTAAGCTTCGGCGGCTCATACGGCTTGCGCCCGTGCTGACCCTTTTCAGTCTTTTCGGTCTTTTCCGCTTTCTTCGCTTCCTCGGCTTTTTTCGCTTCCCTCTTTTCGTCGAGCTTCGCTTCCTTTTTCGATTCCTCTTTCGCCTTTTCACGTGCTTCTTCCATTCGTTCGTTGCGCTGCTTGCTCATTTCCTCAAGCTCCGCGAAAAAGGACATCGTTCCGTCGCCCGACACCTTCGCGCTGAGCGTATGTACCGAGGCGCCCTTTTCGGCAAGCTGCTCCGAGATCGCGTTCAGCTGACTGCGTGATTCGTCGATGTAGCCTTCGTACTCGGCGCGGACACTCTCGTCCGAAGCCATTTTTTCGAGCGTTTCGGGATCGATCAATACCCCGAATTCCTTCTTCGCTCCCGATAAGAGGCGGTTCGCTTCTTCCTCGCTGCTGTAATCGGCGATGATAAAGTCGGTGTCGCGGTACTTCGCCTGAAGCTCCTTTAAAAGCGCCTGTGCCTTCTCGCTGAGACGTGTTCCGCCGACGCGCTCGAAAGCGTCGGTTTTCGCGGTTCTGATCCCGCCCTTTTCCTTTTCGGTTTCATGCGCCGTGTTTTTCGGCTGCGTAGGGTAAGCGCTTCTGCTCCCCGCCGCTCCAACATGATTCATCATAATAAAATCCCTTCCTTTCGATGATGCCGCAATCCCTGCGGCTTTATCTTTATTATATAATGTCTTATACCGTTTTGTCAATATTTTTTCCAAAAAAAACTAAATTTTTTCCAAAATCCGCCGATATAATATGTGAAGAAATAAAGAGAGGATGAGGGATATGCGTATTAACACAAGCATTAACACGGTAATCTGTTCTTATATGAGCACAAATTCAACGCAATGCAGGGAAAAATCCGTCCATACGCCGCGGCGGCCGGCTTCGTCTTCCAAAGAGCGGATCCGCCTTGCGAAGCGGCGTTCCGAAAACGCGGATCGCCAATATACTCCGTAAAAAACCGCGCAGAAGTCTTTCGGCTTTTGCGCGTTTTCTTTTTTGTACAGACGCACCGCCCCGCGAAAAATCAACGGTTCACAGAATCCCGAAGTGCTCCAGCAAAATCTTCAGCCCGATCAGGATCAGGATCACCCCGCCGGCCAGAACCGCCTTCGCGCGGTAACGTGTCCCGAAAAGATTCCCGATCTTTACGCCCGCGCAGGACAGCGCAAAGGTCGTCGCCCCGATCAGGCACACCCCGATCAGTGTATTGACGAGCGCGCTCGCCGCTATGATCCGGATCGGGACGCAGGCGAACGTGATCCCGACCGCGAGCGCGTCGATACTCGTCGCGACCGCCATCAGCAGCATGGTTTTCGGATCAAGCGCCGCCGACGCTTCCTCCTCTTTTGAGAAAGCGTCGCGGATCATGTTCCCGCCGATCAGGGCGAGCAGCACAAAAGCGATCCAAGGGGCGACCGCGTCAACGTACCGCTCAAAACGCGAGCCGAGCAAATACCCGATCAGCGGCATAAGTGCCTGAAACCCGCCGAACCACGCGCCGCAGACCGCCGCGCTCCGAAAATTCACCTTTTCCATCGCCAGCCCCTTACAGACCGATACCGCGAACGCGTCCATCGACAGTCCGACCGCCAGAAGAAAAAGCTCTAAAATTCCCATTTTGTTTCGTCCTTTCCTGTTGTCCCGCTATTTCATCTTACTGAAAAAAAGCGGGGATTAGAACCCACCCTTTACACAAAAAAGACTCGCGCGCACGTCGATAAAAATACCGACGAACGCGTGAGTCTCGTGATTCATACTAATCTGCAATTTAAACCGTAGACAAAAAATCTGCGCAAAACCATGTATATCAAAGCTTTTGCTTGATTTTTTGGTTTTTAATTGCATATCAGTATTAAGGTAAGCCAGACCTTTCGGTCAGTATGTTGACGTACCGCGTTTCCGTTTTTCCGGAAACGCCCCTACTCCCTCACGGGTTTATTTTAATTCAGCCTTACGGCAATGCCGCTTACTTGCAAAACGGATTTTCCGACGGGTAAAGCATTCCCTTCGGCTGGTTAAATCCGATGTCCTCGACGCCGAGGTAGCGGAACACGTTAAAGAGCGCCTTTCCGTAATGACCGAACGCGACCGCGCCATGATGCGGATAGTTCTTTTCGATCAGAACGTGGCGGTAAAACCTCCCCATTTCGGGAATCGCGAATACACCGATCGAACCGAACGACTTCGTCGCCACGGGAAGAACCTCGCCCTGCGCCACATACGCGCGAAGCTTCGCGTCCGCCGTGCTCTGGAGACGGAAGAACGTAATATTGCCGGGGACAATATCGCCCTCGAGCGTTCCCTGCGTTACTTCCTCGGGAAGGCTTCTCGCCATGATCATCTGATACTTCATCGAGCAGGCGTTCAGCTTCTTCGAGGTGGTATTTCCGCAGTGGAAGCCCATGAACGTATCCTCCAGCGTATAGGAGAACTTTCCTTCGATGGATTCCTTATACATATCCTTTGGAACGGTGTTGTTGATGTCGAGGAGCGTTACCGCGTCGCCCGATACACAGGTCCCGATAAACTCGCTCAGCGCGCCGTAAATATCGACCTCGCAGGATACCGGGATCCCCCGTCCCGTAAGACGGCTGTTGACATAGCATGGTACGAAGCCGAACTGCGTCTGGAACGCAGGCCAGCATTTTCCCGCAAGCGCCACATACTTCCGATAGCCCTTATGCGCGTCGATCCAGTCGAGCAGCGTCAATTCATACTGCGCAAGCTTCGGAAGGATCGTCGGCTTTAAATTTCCCGCGCCGAGCTCCGCTTCCATGTCCTTCACGACGTCGGGAATGCGCGGGTCGCCGTCATGCTTCTTAAACGCCTCGAACAGATCAAGCTCCGAGTTTTCCTCGATCTCTACGCCGAGATTGTAAAGCTGCTGAATCGGCGCGTTGCAGGCAAGGAAGTTGAGCGGACGGGGACCGAAGCTGATGATCTTCAGCTCGGAAAGCCCGATCAGCGCCTTTGCCACGGGGACAAACTCATGGATCATCTCGGCGACTTCCTCGGCGTCTCCGACCGGATATTCGGGAATATACGCCTTCACGCCGCGCAGCTTCAGGTTATAGCTCGCGTTGAGCATTCCGCAGTACGCGTCTCCGCGCCCGCCGACTAAGCTGGTCGCGCTGTCCTCTTCCGCAGCGGCGGCAAACATGACCGGTCCGTCAAAATGCTTGGCAAGCAGGGTCTCCGAGATCTCGGGGCCGAAATTCCCGAGGTAAACGCAAAGCGCGTTGCAGCCCGCCTTTTTAATGTCCTCAAGCGCCTGAACCATATGTATTTCGCTCTCTACGATACAGATGGGACATTCGTAGATCTCCGCTCCGTCATACTTCGCGAGATAGGCTTTCATCAGATTTTTTCTCCGTGTCACGGAGAGGGTCTCGGGGAAGCAGTCTCTGGAAACCGCGACCACGCCGATCTTAACCTGCGGCATATTTGTCATGAAATAAGTCCTCCTTTTTGTTTGAACCGATACCGTTCCGGTATCCGCTCTGTTCATGTACATTCATTGTAACACATTTCCGAAAAATATGCAAGACTTTTCCGCGCAATTTACGATTTTCCCGCAATGAAATTTGAGAGCCGCCTCGAGCCGTGCCGGACGAACAGGGTCAGGAGGATCAGAATCCCCGTCGGGATCGACAAAAGAAGCACAAGCGCAAATCCGACCGCCAAGATGACCCGGGACAGTATTTTTCCGATCGTTTTCATGTCTGAACCGTAAGCGTCAGGCTTCCGGTAAAATTCTCCCCTTTCAGTACAATAAAATGATCCCCCGCTTTGAGCGAAAACTCGCATTCTCCCTCGCCGGAGACCGCCGCGATCGTCTCCTCCTCTTCCCCGCCGATCCGGCAGAGAGAAGCACTTCCGCTCGTAATTTCAAGCGTATAGCCGACTCGCATGACGTCGCTTTCCCGTTCGAGAGACGTCCCGCCGAACAGGTATTCTTCGCCGTCGTATCGCTCGTAGCTTGCGGTATAGCTCCCGTTGTAATTGTCCGACCCCATTTCCCGCGTTCCCGTCAGCCATAGATCGCCCGTCAGCGCGCAGCTCCCGACAAATTCCACCGCGTCGTTAAAAAGCCCGATCACGGCGTCCTTAAAGGCATTCCCGTCCCACGGCTGATACAGGCAGCCAGAAGAAAATGTGCAAAGCGCCGCGCCTGCCATAAAAGTATAAAACCGTTTCTTTTTTCCCATTTCCGCGCCTACCTCCTTACGATCTTATAATACGCTTTTGCCGTAAAGAAATAGATGAACGCGTAGATCAGCGCGAAAATCAGGAAGCAGCCGACCGTACAGCAGATATAAAGTCCCGTATTCATGAGCTGAAACAGGGTTAAAATCCGCGAGATCATCGGGAACGCGAACAGGACGTGGATCCCCGCGGTCAGAAGCGGGAGGAAAAACACGGTCAATACCTGCGAACGGATCGTCCGCTTGACCTCTCTGGCGCTCATTCCGACCTTCTGCATGATCTGGAAGCGCTCCTTATCGTCGTAGCCCTCCGAGACCTGCTTATAGTAAATGATCAGCACCGCCGCCATGATAAAGAGCAGCCCGAGGAACATTCCAAGGAAGAAAAAACCTCCGTACAGACTGTACATATCGGCGCGCTCGTACTCGCGGCACTCGATCCGACAGTAGCCGCCCCGTTCCTCCAGCGAAAAATACGTGTCGCGGAGCGTTTCGCGCAGCGTGATCTGTTCTTCGGACGAAAGCGGCGTATTAAACTGTAAATAGTGACAGAGGACGCTCGCGTTCCCGCCGTACTGCTCCGACTGCCGCGCGAAGATCGCGTCCAGCTCCGCCCGATCCCGCACCACAACCCCGTATACAGAAAAGATATACGCGTCCAGATCGCTCGGGTGCACAAAGGAAGCGATCCGCTCCCGAACCCGATACGTTTCGCCCGTCAGGGAAAATTCGTCTCCCCCGATCGGCTTTCCGCGCTCGTACAGCAGGACTTCCTTTTCGCCCAGCTCAATCTCCCGACCGATAAATTTTCCGTAATCCTCGGCGGTGATGAAGCTTAAGATCCGGATCCGCTCGGTCGGCGTCACGTCGTTTTCCGTAATCAGGGTCAGGTTTTGATTCTCGCCCATTGCGGCGGTGATCTCAAAATTCGTGTACAAAACCTCGTCCGTCCGCACGATTCCGTCCGTTTCGAGCCTGTCAAAAATCGTCTGCATGACGCGTTCGGCGTTCGACTCGTCCTCCCCGTCATAGCACCGCACGGTAAATTCATAAGGATACCGCTGCGTCAAAATTTCCTCCAAACCGATCATGAGCGCGCTTGTCGATGAAATCATGACCAGTACCATTGTCGATAAAATGCAGATATTCGCCAGACCCACGGCGTTTTGCTTCATGCGGTAGATCATGCCCGAAACGCCGATAAAGTGATTCGGCTTATAATAATAGCGCTTGTTTTTCTTCAGGAGCTTCAAAAACGCGATACTTCCCGCCATAAACAGCAGATACGTCCCCGCGATCACGAGAATGACCGCGATAAAGAACAGAACGAGCGCGTCCACGGGGTTTTCGATCGTGACCGCGAGGTAATACCCGCCGCCGAGACAGCCCAGCCCGAGCAGCGCCGCGAGCCCTTTTACCTTCGGCTCCTTTTCTCCGACGTTTCCGCCCTTTAAAAGCTCGATCGGCTTGGAGAAGGAAACGGTGCGGAGCGAGTTTAGAAGGATCAGCACGAACAACACCGTAAAAAGCACCAGCGTGTATCGGATCGAATCTACGGAAATGTAATAGTCGAGCGGAATCTCCACCCGAATGAGCCGCCCGACGGTAAGATACATCAGCTTATCGAGCAGCATTCCCGCGCCCAGCCCGCCGATCAGGCTCAGAAGCGAGATATAAAGGCTTTCGCAGGCAATCACACGCGCGAGGTGCTTTTTCTCCATGCCGAGGATCTGATATAACCCGAATTCCTTTTTTCTGTTTTTCATCAGAAAGCTGTTTGTGTAAAAAAGAAAAACAAACGAGAAAATCGCGATCACGATGCTTCCGAGCATGAGCGTCGTCGCTACAGCTCCATGCACCGAGTTCAGCCCCTCGTTCAGCGAGAGCGATTTCATGATATAGTACATCGCGACCGTAAGAATACAGGTCAGCAGATACGGGAGGTATGCTTTTCCGTTCTTTTTGATATTGACCGCCGCGAGACGGAAGTAAAAGAAATTTTTCATTTTCCATCACCACCCGAAGCAAGCAGGGTCAGGGTATCGGAAATCTTCTGATACATCTCCTCGTCGGAGCAGTTCCCCCGATAGATCTGATGGAATACCTCGCCGTCCTTAATAAAGAGGACTCTCCCCGAGCGGCTCGCCGCTTTCGCGGAATGGGTCACCATCAGGATCGTTTGTCCCGATCGGTTCAGCTCGGAAAAGATTTTTAAGAGCGCGTCCGAGGATTTCGAGTCGAGCGCGCCCGTAGGCTCGTCCGCCAGGATCAGCTTCGGATCGGTGATGATCGCCCGCGCGACGGCGGCGCGCTGCTTCTGTCCGCCCGAGACCTCGTACGGGTATTTGTTCAGAAGCTCCGCGATCCCGAGCTTTTTCGCGATCGGCTCCAGCCGCCGCTCCATTTCGACGGGCTTTTTCCCCGAAAGAACGAGCGGGAGGAAAATATTGTCCTTCAGGCTGAAGGAATCGAGGAGGTTAAAATCCTGAAATACAAAGCCGAGATTATCCCGCCGGAAGGCGGAAAGCTCCTGATCCCGAACCGAGGCGAGCAGCCTCCCCTCTAAGATCACGCCGCCGCCCGTCGGCTTATCGAGCGCCGCCAGAATGTTGAGAAGCGTGGTTTTTCCCGAACCGCTTTCTCCCATGATCGAGACATATTCCCCGCTCTCGACCGAAAAATTCACGCCCGAAAGCGCCCGCACCTGATTCCCGCCGAAGCGAGTCGTGTAGACCTTTTCGAGATTCTGTACTTCCAAAAGTGCCACGGTAAATCATTCCTTTCTTTTGTAATCCGACAACATTATTGTATCACGTTTTTTCGTTTCGGAAAATTGATTCGCGTGACATTTTGGCGATCGGTGTGACATTTTTGTAAGTTTCTTACTCCACGCCCAGTTCGACGGAATGAAGGTCGATCGAAACGCTTGTCCCCTCCCCGACCCGCGAGGTTACGGAAAGCGTATGACCGAGCTTGTCCGCCGTCCGCTTACAGAGATACAGCCCGAGCCCCGTCGATTTCTGATCCTTCCTCCCCGAAAGCCCCGTGAAGCCCTTTTCAAAGATCCGCGGGAGATCCTCGGCGGCGATCCCGATCCCCGTGTCCGAAATTTTCAGTGTTTCGTCCTCGGCAAACTCGATCGTGACCGAGCCGCTTACGGTATATTTGACCGCGT
This sequence comes from uncultured Ruminiclostridium sp., assembly GCA_964456025.1. GTDB lineage: Bacteria > Bacillota > Clostridia > Oscillospirales > Ruminococcaceae > Ruminiclostridium_E. The sequence goes on along the minus strand of CAYVZH010000025.1, from coordinate 26,864 downwards.
TGGAGAGAAGCTGTTCCAAAAGGAACAAAAGCCATTTCTCATCGGTCAGCACCCGCGCGTCCGTTTCCTCGTAGATCAGGCGGATCCTTCGGCGGACGAAAAGCGGCGCGTATTGGCGCACCGCCTGTTTAATGATCCGGTCGAGCGGAACCCTTTGGATCAGGAAATCGGAGGACGGACTGTCGAGCCGCAGATAATAAAGCGCCATCTGCGCGTACTGCTCGATTCGGAACAGCTCGACGGAAAGCTCGCGGTTCATTTCGGTATCCTCCGACTGGAGGATCATGCGCATGGCGGCGATCGGCGTTTTGATCTGGTGCAGCCAGACGGTGTAATACTCGATACTCTCCCGCCGCGCGCCGCTGAGGCGGGAGAGATTTTCCCGATTTGTCTCCGCAAGGCGCAGGATCATTTCCCGAAGCGCTTCCTGTTCGGGATCCTTCAGGGGAGGAAGCTCCTCCGTCATCAGCGGGAGGTTCGCCGACACGTCGCGGTACAGGAGCATTCGCCGCCTGTAAAAAGAAAAATTCACAAAAAGAAGCACGAGCGAGACCGCCCCGCAAAGCAGAACCGCGTAAAGGATCGGCTCGAGCGGGACGCCGTACAGAAAAAAGACCGCCGCCGTCACTGACGCGAACAGCAGAAGCAGCGCGGCGGTACGGCGGGTTCGGAACAGATAGCCGAAAAAGAGTTTCATTTTTAACCAGTCCTTTCCCGTTACTCAACGATATATCCCGTGCCGACCTTCGTCTTGATAAAGCCGCCGAGGCCCACCGATTCGAGCTTTTTCCGAAGCCGCGCAACGTTTACGGTAAGCGTGTTTTCCTCAACGTAACAGTCGATCTGCCAGAGCCGGGTCATCAGGGTATCGCGGCTCACGATCTTCCCGCGGTTCTCCATGAGCGTCTGTAAAATACGGAATTCGTTTTTGGTCAATTCGAGCTTCGTCCCGCGATAGGAAAGCGACGCGTCGTTCAGGTTCAGAACCGCGCCCCCATGCTCCAGAACAGGAATTTTGCTCCCCATATCATAGGTTCGGCGAAGGAGCGCGCCGATCTTCGCGGTCAGGACGTTCAGATCGACAGGCTTCGGGATAAAATCGTCCCCGCCCATGTTCATCGCCATGACAATATTCATGTTATCGGAAGCGGAGGAAATAAACATGACGGGAACCTCGGAAAGCTTCCGGATCTCCGCGCACCAATGATACCCGTTAAAAAACGGGAGCATAATGTCGATCAGCACCATATGTGGATCAAACGCCGCGAACTCGGCGACCGCGTCCTGAAAATTCTCCGTCGTCTTTACGGCGTAACCCCAGCCCTCAAGGTGCTTTTTCATCTGCTCGGCGATCGTAAAATCGTCCTCGATCAGGTAGATCTTATACATTCCGTCGTTTTCCTTTCTTTTAGAACCTGTCCACATAGGATAAGCGTGCGGGTTTTCGAGGAAAAATTGTCTCAGGCAAGGCAAAAATTCGCAGGAATCCTTTCGGATTTCAAGGATTTTTAACGCAGTATGAGACAATTTTTGCCGAAAAGACGTGCGGTTACTCCTATGTGGTCAGGTTTTTATACAGGCGATGACCGCCGCAGGTCGTCCCGTGCGGCGGTATGCTGTTCTTTCTTTCGGATCAGTTCGTCTCCGTCCGAGTCACGGGAAGCCAGATCCCGCTTTCGTAATCCGCGTCCCCCTTGTATCCCTTTTCGGAATACCATTCGATATTCGCAGGGATCGCCATTTTATATTCGGAATGATTCGGAAGCCATTCGCGGAAAATATGCGTATTCATCGACTGAAGCGCACCCGGCATCGGGCCGACACAGCGAAATTTCGCCCATTCGAGCGTGGGGAATTCATAAAGCGAAAGCCCGTCGGGAACTTCTCCGCCGCCGTACTTCCCCGCGATCAGATAACGGAATTCTCCCTTTTCGACAAGCGCGGGATCGTCGTCGATACAAACGCCGAATTCGCCGATCCCGTTTTCCCGAACCGCGCGGATCAGCGCGTCCTTCGGCTCCCGCTCCCGATGAGCCGGGACCAGATATTTCGCGAGGATCTCGTCCCAAAACTGGGGGATTTCCGCGTATGAGCTGCCAAAGTTGAAATTCCGCTCAAATCCGATCACGGTAAAGCGCTCCATTTTTTCAAACGCAACCTGTTCCATTTCGTTTCCTCCTTCAAGAACAAATTTAATTTTCAGAGGCAGAAAGACGCGGAGCCTCGACGGCTCTTTTTTCAGAGCGGTCGGAGAAACGCCGTGAAAACGGCTGAATGCCTTCGCGAAGCTTTCGGGCGTGTCGTAGCCGTAACGATAAGACAGATCGATCAGCTTATCGTTTCCCGAAAGAAGCTCGAGCGCCGCGAGATAAAGCCTGCGCGAGCGGACGTATTCCGAGATCGTGTATCCCGTGACAATTTTAAAGCATTTCTGGAGATAAAACGGCGAGATGTGCACCTCCCGCGCCGCCCCCGTCACGAGTCCCTCTCCGTCGCACAAGTGCGCCTCGAGATATTCGACCGTTCTCCGTAAAATCTCGTTCCAGTCCATTCGATCCGCCTCCCGTGCTTTAATCATAGCATAAAAACGCGTCCGCGTCCTGTGATTTCTTGCTTTCTTTTGTCGGTCGTATACTGAGGCAACACCGCACAATGACCGCAGGACTTTGCTGCGGCAAAGTCCACGGCTTTGGCGTCCGCTTGCACGACATCTTTGCCGTCATACAGCACAGATTTTTCTTGAAATCCGATTGGATTCCTGCGAAAAATCTGTACAATCTGACGAACAAACCTGCCGCGCAGTCGAACACCAATCATTATGCGGTGTAGCCTTGACAAAATCTTAAAAATAAGCTATACTGGTAAGGTATTTGTACACACCCCGATAAAATTTTAATATTTACTTATTATGATTATGGTATCATGCTTTCCGCAAATTGTCAAGCGCGGGAACGGAAAAAGAAAGGATCAAAGTATGAGCAAAATCGCAATTACCACCGACACAAACAGCAGCATTACGAAGGAGGAGGCGGAAAAGCTCGGCGTTTTCCTGCTTCCCATGCCCTTTATCGTAGACGGAAAGGAATACTTCGAGGACGTGACCTGTACGTACGAGCATTTTTTTGAAATGCTCGCGGCGGGCGCGGACGTCTCGACCTCACAGCCCTCCCCCGGCTCGCTTACCGAGCTGTGGGATCGGGTGCTGACAGAGTATGACGAGCTTGTCCATATCCCGATGTCCTCCGCGATCAGCAGCTCCACCGCGACCGCGAAAGCGCTCTCCGCGGAGTATAACGGGCGGGTCTTTGTCGCGGATAACCGCCGTATTTCCCCGACGCAGCATCAATCCGTGCTTGACGCGCTCGATATGGTAAAGGCGGGGCTGAGCGCGGCGGAAATTTGTGATAAGCTGGAGGAAACCGCCTATCACGCGAGTATTTATCTTGCGGTCAACACGCTCGAGCTGCTGAAAAAAAGCGGACGCGTGACGGCGGCGGGCGCGGCGATCGCCACGATCCTGAACCTGAAGCCCGTTTTACAGATTCAGGGCGGAAAGCTCGACGCGTTCGCGAAAGCGCGCGGCATGGCGAACGCGGAAAAGATCATGCTTGACGCGATCGACAAGGATCTCGCCGACCGCTTCGCGGGGATTCCCGTAAAGATTGAAGCGGCGTTTTCGGGTGAGCTTGCCCCCGCGCTCGAATGGCAGAAAACCGTTCAGGCGAGATTCCCCGATTACGAGGTCATTCTCCACAGCCTCCCGATCAGCATATCCTGCCACGTCGGCGCGGGCGTAAAAGCGGTCGTTTGTATGCGCTATTTTGAAAACGGAAAGGAAAAAGAATAAGAACCTGACCACATAGGAATAAGCGCACGTCTTTTCGGTAAAAATCGTCTCATACTACGTTAAAAATTCTTGAAATCCGTCAGGATTCCTGCGAATTTTTGCCTTGTCTGAGACAATTTTTCCGCGAAAATCCGCACACTTATCCTATGTGGACAGGTTCTAAATAAAACACCACCGCACGGATCGCGAATGATCCGTGCGGTGGTGTTTACTTTAGGCACATGTGCGGATCGGTTACCTTGCGGTTTCTCCCCCGCCCCATTCCACGAGCGTAAAGCCGTTTCTCTCATAATGCGGGAGATTCTGCGGCTTCGGCTCGGTCGGCTCCTCCATAGGCGTATACGTCATGAAAACGCGGAGCAGCGTATCGGGCTTCGGCGAAACGGTGAGCGGCGCCGCGCGGTCGTAATCCTCAAACCGGAACGAGATCAGATTATACGGATTTTTTTGCAGGATCGGGAGCCAGTAGATGATCATCTCGTTTGCTTCTCTTGCGGTAAGCCCGATCTCGAGCAGCTTTTCCCGCAGGAAATCGGCGGTATCCTCTCCCGAAACGCACCAGCCCTCGCCCGAATCGGAGAGCGGAAGACCCGCACCCTCCCAATAAAGGCAGTAATACTCATTGCCGCTTTCGTCATAAAGCGTCCCGTCGGGGAGCGCGGTCACCCTCCAGCCCTCGCCGTATTCGGGATAGGTGCAGGTAAATGCTCCGCCGTTCGGGAAGTCCACCGAAACGGAAACCTCGGTTTTTTCTTCCGGATACAGATAGATTACGGGCTTTAACGCGGCCGCTTCGTGGAAATTATAGACGTATCCGCCGAAATCCGCGCTGTAATCGCCGAAGCAGTAGGAATCCACCAGAAACGCGACCGCGTTCGCCGTATCACGCGGCGAGGGCGAAAAACGAACCTCCGGATTTGTGACAATAAAATTGTTCAACCACCTGCCGGTCGGTACGAGCCAGTCGCTCAGCAGATAGACGGACTGTTCGATCGATTCGCAGTACGCGTTTTTTAGGTTATAATAGCCGTACGCTCCGGGTTCCTCCACCTCGTCGCCCCAAGGGGTTCGGAACACGGTCTTTCCTCCGTTGTCAAAAAACTCCGCGGGCGTGTCGCCGAAATAGATCTTAAGCTCCATTGTCCCGTTCAGCAGCTGCCACAAAGAAAACAGCTCTTCCTCGCGAATCTTTCCGTTTTCGAGGGTGAAAAGCTTCCCCGTTTCCAGGCAGCCGCCCCGATTTTCGTTCGTTTTATATTCGCCCGTCATCGCGAACCATGCTTTTTTCCCGTTTGCAAGCGTTTTCAGTCCGAGTACGGCGCTTGAACGACCGTTGTCTCCGAACGCGCTGTTCGTGATCCCCGCGATCGTATCGAGCAGGGTGATCTCCCCGTTTTCGAGCCGATAGACCGACACGTCGATACAGTTTTGATTCTCCTCGCCCTCGGTCTTTTTCGAGACCAGAAGCTCGGGTTCGCCGTCGAAATCCATATCGAGCAGGACGACCCCGACCACCTCATCATCATAAAACCGATCGAAGCCGCTCATAAGCTCCGAATAAAGCGATTCCGCCTGTTCCGAATCGGTCTCGCGCCCGAAGATCCGATCCCCGCGGATCACGGCGGCAGTATCGTCCGTCAGGATTTTAAAATCCGCCACATTATGCGCGTAATTCTGATAGCCAGTCGCCGTGTCATAATTCACAGTCAGACTGTCCAGCGTGAACTCCGCGTAAACGTAATCCGTATTCCCGACCCCGATCTGTTTTTCAATCTCCGACGCAATATTCCTAGCCCCGTAGGAAACCTCCGCCGAGATCGTATCGGCAATCACCGTTTCGCTGTTCACCGTAAAGGTCAGATCCCTCTCCTGCCTTGACAAAAGCGGAATTTCCCGCAAATCGGCAGGTTCAAAAATGATCTCCAGCTTGTTCACCGTCGAGATACGGATACGGACAAAGCCCCGAAAGGTGCGCGGCTCCTCAAACTGCACCATATAGGAAAGTTCGGCGGACTCGATCGGCAGGGTTCCGTTTTCAAACTTCCCGACGCGCAGGGTCGGATCACCGTGGGTTATGATGTCGGTGTCAAGCCCGAAGTGCCAGTTTTCCGCTTTCGCCGCGTCGGAAAGTGCCGTTTCCCCCATTTCACGTGTGGAAAGGCGTGTCAGGAAGCCCAGATTGGAAATAGAGATCTCATTCTGAGATATGTAGCGGATATTGCTGTATTCTAGCGTTTCGGGGATCCATAAGATCTCCCGGACAGCGTCCGGCGCGGTCAGGTTCGCCTTTATCAGATCGCCGTACGGAATACGGTCAAGCGTTTCTCCCGATCCGACGGATAAATTCTCCGCGGGGGAATCGTTTTCCGGGGGCGAGGAGGTAAAGGGCGGAACGGGTTCCGCCGTAACCGCCTCCGACGAGGTCGTTGTTTCATCACGCGGAATTTCGTCGGGTACGGGATCGTCGGACGCGCAGCCGCACAGCAGGAGCGAAAGCGCCAAGAACAGCGCAAGCAGTTGTTTCCTTTTCATTTAGATCATTCCTTTCCTTTGTGAGGATTGCGTTTCCCGCAGGAAACGCGGCGGATTTGAAAAATCAAAGATTTTTCAAGCTTTGAACTTCCTTTCAAAAAAGTGCTTCTACCTTATAATACAATTCAGAGAGGCATTTTCTTTCACCGATTGGAAAAAAATTTTATTTTTTGATGTAGTAATACTCAAACGGAAGCCGCGATTCGCGAATCTTCGCCGCTTGCTCCACGCCGACAAAACGGTAGTGCCAAGGCTCATAGGCGTAGCCCGTGACCGATTCCCAGCCCTTTGGGTAGCGGAGGATAAAGCCGTACTCGTGCGCGTGCGACCAAAGCCACAGATATTCCTCGGTGTTCTCGAAATCGGCGGTCACGTCGTCGTGCGTGTCCCACCAATCCTCCGTTAAGATGTCGAGCGCAAGTCCCGCGTTATGCTCGCTCGTTCCCGGGTCGGCGATCTCGAACCGCGCGAGCTTTTCCGCCTGCGACGGGGTGTTCCCCTCGTTTTCCAGCCGGAGGATATACGCTTCAAGATTCTCCCGCTGCTTTTCAATGCTCCGATAGGCGGAAACGACCTTTAAATGCACGCCGTCCGCTTCCGCCGCCGCGATCATCTCCCGCGCATACGGGGCGCAGCGCTCGTCCATCATAAAAGTACCCTGAACGTTCATCAGCGAGGGCACGTAGTCCTCGGAAAGCGGGTGTTCGTCATTGATCAGAAAATATGCCCAGCGCGTATCGGCTTCTTGTTCCCCGACGGGGATCGGCATTTCCCGCGTATAGGTCGCTTCCGCCCTGCGGATCCGCTCCTCGCGGTTCGGAACATGGGAAATCAAAACCCGCACCCCGACGAAAAACGCGAGCAGAAGGAGATTCACCAGCATGATCCGTTTGATATTTTTCATGAAGGCTCCGTTTCTTGGACAGCCTTTTCGGCTGTCCGATCTTGTTTCTCCTTCTAGTATAGCAAAAATGCACAAAAAATTCAACCGAAAATTTTTAATAATCCGTAATCAAGATTATATAAACCTATTGACAAATTATGAACTATGTGATACAATATACGTGTACCAAAGGAGGTCGGAACCGATGAACAAAAGCGTTTACAGTCTTGTGCTTTCGGACGAGGTGGTGGAGGCGGTCGACCGTCTCGCGTATTCCATGCGCATGAGCCGCTCCGCGCTTATCAATAGTCTGCTCGCCGAGGCGGTCTCTTATACCACGCCCGAAAAGCGGATCAGCGGAATCTTCGGCGCGATCGGGCAAATGATGGACGACGGATTCCTGATCCGCGAACAGCCCTCGGACGCCATGCTTTCCATTCGCTCCGCCCTGAAATATAAGTACAAGCCCGTGATCCGATACGGTCTCGAGCTGTACCGAAGCTTTGAAAAAACGATCGGACAGCTAAAGGTCTCGTTTCGTACCCAATCGGAGCAGCTCAAAGCCAACCTGACCGAATTTCTGAAGCTCTGGGCGGAGCTTGAAAACACCTATGTCGTAAAGTTCTTCCCCGAGGGGATCTCCTACACGATCGACGACGGGCGGTTTACCCGAACCTTCCGCCTCCCCGCGGAACAGGAACATCGAACCGACGAGGAGCTTGCCCGCGCGATCGCCGAGTATATCAAGATGTTCGACGAGATTCTGAAAATTTATTTCGCGAATATCGAGAACCGCCGCCTTGCCGCGGAGCTTTCCGTCGGGCGGTATCACGAATACCTCAAAAAAGGGATCATTATTATATAAAATAAGAAAGGCGATAATTGTTTGAAAAATCCTTGATTTTTCAAACCCGTCGTTTGCGCCTCGGCAATCGCGGCAGGACGCCGCAAGGAGCAAGCATAAACCGCTGCACGGACGCAGCGGAAAGAAAGCTTGCTCCCATTCTCGGCGCAAACTTCCTCAATAGGAAAGGAATGATACTATGAACACGCAGAAATTAACACAGAAATCCATGGAGGCGATCCAGAACGCGCAAAGCATTGCGGTCGAGCACAGCAATCAGCAGATCGACCAGCTTCATCTGCTGCTCGCGCTTCTGGAACAGGAGGAGGGGCTGATCCCGCAGCTGATCCGCAGCATGGGGATCGACGAGCGGGCGGTCACCGAGCAGACCGAGCGGTGCGTGGACGGACTCTCCCGCGTCACGGGAAGCGGCAGACGCCCCGACGAGGTGTATATCACACAGGATACCGACCGTGCGCTGACCGCCGCGGAGGAGGAAGCAAAGCGCATGGGGGACGAATTCGTCTCGGTGGAACACCTTTTTCTCGGACTGCTCGACAAGGCGAAAGAGAAAACGAAGGAGATCTTTTCCGCCTTCGGGATCACGAAGGATAAATTCCTCGGCGTGCTGAAATCCGTTCGCGGAAATACGCGCGTCACGAGCGATAACCCCGAAGGCACCTATGACGTGCTGAAAAAATACGGGCAGGATCTCGTCGAGCTTGCGCGGAGCAATAAGCTCGACCCCGTGATCGGGCGGGACAGCGAGATCCGGAACGTGATCCGCATTCTCTCACGCAAAAGCAAGAACAACCCCGTCCTGATCGGCGAACCGGGCGTCGGAAAAACGGCGATCGCGGAGGGGCTCGCGCTTCGGATCGTGCGCGGGGACGTGCCGAATTCCCTGAAGGATCGGCAGATCTTTTCGCTCGACATGGGCGCGCTCGTCGCGGGGGCAAAATACCGCGGCGAATTTGAGGAGCGCCTGAAAGCGGTTTTGCAGGAGATCAAAAAAAGCGAAGGAAAAATTATCCTCTTTATTGACGAGCTGCACCTCATTGTCGGCGCGGGCAAGACGGACGGAGCGATGGACGCGGGGAATATTTTAAAGCCCATGCTCGCGCGCGGAGAGCTTCACTGTATCGGCGCGACAACGCTCAACGAATACCGGCAGTACATCGAAAAAGACGCGGCACTTGAACGGCGGTTCCAGCCCGTACTGGTCGGCGAGCCGACGGTCGAGGACACGATCTCGATCCTCCGTGGACTGAAAGAGCGGTACGAGGTCTTCCACGGCGTAAAAATTCAGGACACCGCCCTGATCGCGGCGGCGGCGCTCTCGAACCGCTATATTTCCGACCGCTTTCTCCCCGATAAGGCGATCGACCTCGTAGACGAGGCCTGCGCGCTCATCAAAACCGAAATGGAATCCATGCCGACCGAGCTGGACGATCTTTCCCGCCGCATTATGCAGCATGAGATCGAGGAAGCCGCGCTCACCAAGGAGAGCGATACCCTCTCCCAAGAGCACCTTGCCGAGATCCGAAAGGAGCTTTCCGATATGCGCGAGCAGTTCCGCGAAATGAAGGCGCGTTGGGAAAACGAAAAAGGCTCGATTACCGAAATTCAGAAACTCCGCAAGGAGATCGAACAGATCGGCGGCGAGATCGACAAGGCAAAGCGCGAATACAACCTGAACAAAGCGGCGGAGCTTCAATACGGAAAGCTCCCGCAGCTCAAAAAAGAACTGGAAGCGGCGGAACAGGCAGCGGAGGAGGAAAAATCCCATACGACCCTGTTACGCGACAAAGTCACGGACGAGGAGATCGCGCGGATCATCTGCCGCTGGACGGGGATCCCCGTCGCGAAGCTGATGGAGGGCGAGCGCGAAAAGCTGCTCAATATGGAAAATATTCTGCACCGCCGCGTGATCGGACAGGACGAAGCCGTCGAAAAGGTCAGCGAAGCGATCCTCCGCTCCCGCGCGGGGATTCAGGATCCGAACCGCCCGCTCGGCTCGTTCCTGTTCCTCGGCCCGACGGGCGTCGGAAAGACCGAGCTTGCGAAAGCGCTCGCGGAAGCGCTGTTCGACGACGAAAACAGCGTGGTACGCATTGACATGAGCGAATACATGGAGAAATTCAGCGTGTCGCGCCTGATCGGAGCGCCTCCCGGATACGTCGGCTATGACGAGGGCGGACAGCTTACCGAAGCGATCCGCAGAAAGCCGTATGCCGTCGTGCTGTTCGACGAGATCGAAAAAGCGCACCCCGATGTGTTCAATATTTTATTACAGGTGCTGGACGACGGCAGGATCACCGACAGTCAGGGGAGAACGGTTGATTTTAAAAATACGATCCTGATCCTCACCTCGAACCTCGGCTCGCCGTATATCCTCGACGGGATCACCGAAAACGGAGAGATCAGCGAGACGGCGCGCGGGCAGGTGGACGCGCTTTTAAAGCAGTCGTTTAGACCCGAGTTTTTAAACCGTCTCGACGAGATCGTATATTATAAGCCGCTCGGGAAAGCGGAGATCACCTCGATCGTCGATCTGATGACGGCTTCGCTCGGGAAGCGGCTCGCCGAAAAACAGCTCGGCATCAAACTTACGGACGCGGCGAAAAGCTATATTGTCGAAAACGGCTACGATCCCGTATACGGAGCGCGCCCGCTCAAACGGTTCCTCCAGAGCAAGGTTGAAACGATGATCGCACGGGCGATTATCGGCGATACGCTCCGCGCGGGACAGACGATCGTCGTGGACGCGGACGAGAATGGGTTGGTGCTGAAATAATCGAAAGCCTTAGGCAGATTGACTGCGGATCATGTATAAAATCCCGCGCCGATCATCACAGACCGGCGCGGGGTTTTTTATTTGCTTATTAGTATTGGATAAACGGCTGGTATTTGTCGCCGTTTATCGCTTTGTACAGCGCTTCGTAGTTGTCCGAGGAGGTGTACTTTTTTCCCTTGTAGGTAACGGTGCAGTTGCATCCGGCAAAAGCGCCTTCGTCTTCGTTGACAATGCCCATCATAATGTCGGTAAATATGCCGGCGCCTATGCTTGTTACGCTGTCGGGAATGGTCACACTTTTGAGCGAGGTGCAGCCTTCAAAAGCATTCTTGCATATTGATGTCACGCCGTCGGGAATGGTCACGCTTTTGAGCGATGTACAGCCCGCGAAAGTATTCTCGCTTATTTCTATCATGCTGTTCGGAAGGGTCAGGCTTTTGAGCGAGGTGCAATTTCTGAAAGCGCTGCTTCCAATTCCTTTCACGCTGTCCGGAATAGTCACGCTTTTGAGCGAGGTGCAGTTCGCGAAAGCGCTGCCGTCTATAAATGTCACGCTGTCCGGAATGGTCATGCTTTTGAGCGAAGTGCAGGCATCGAAAGTGAAGGATTCTATTCCTGTCACGCCGTTTGGAATGGTCACGCTTTTGAGTGAGGAGCATCCGCGAAAAGCAGACCTGCCTATTGACGTCACACTGGGTGGAACGGTAACACTTTTGAGTCCCTTCCAGGACTCGAAGGTGTAGGCTTTTATACTTGTCACGCCGTTTGGAATGGTCACGCTTGTGACCCCCGGTTGGGTTTCATAAAAGTTTACTGATGTTACCGGCTTGCCGTCGAACTCACTCGGGAAAATGATTTCTTCGTTGCCGGAGCCTATATAGAGTAACGTGTCGCCGTAGGCGTCGAATACGAATTGATCTGCGTTTGTGCTCGGCTTGGACGTAGCTGCGGTGCTCGGCTTGGCGGTAACGGTAAAATTCTTGGTGAAGCTTGTGTTTGACCAGCCGGATTTTACCGCTATAACGCGCAGCTCACTTGTTTCGGTGAGCGTTATCCCGCTTGAGGGATATGCTTTCGACGAAGTGGTGGGCTTGCCGCCGTCGGTCGTGTAGTAGAACTTTACGCCGCTTACCTTTGTGGTGAGCTTCACATTCTTGCCGTCTGACGTGTTCGTCGTGCTGACGGCGAACTTGGGCTGCAGCTTATACGTGAACGTCACCGTCTTGCTCTTGGTGCTGCCGCTCTTCGCATACGCCTTGATGGTGGAATTTTTGGTGAGCTTGATCGCGGAGGTGTACTTTTTATACTTCGCGCCGTTCAAGCTGTAATAAACAGTACCCTTTTCCGCAGACAGCTTGACCTTCGCGTAATCCTTCGAGCAGTAGATCGTTCCGGATTCCCTCGACGCGGTGGGAGCGGCGAGCGTGCTCGCGCCGTATTCAAGATCAAGACAGGTGGTTTCCTCCGCGGAAGGTTCGCTCTCATAGGCGACCGCGCCGATCGTCAGCGGCATATCCCCGAGAGGGGATGACAGCAGGATCGCCGCGCAAAGCAAAGCGGTTAAGATTTTCTTTTTCATTGTAATTTTTGTTCCTCTCATAAAAATTCGAGCATTTTAACACCAATTTTTATTATATGGTTTTATGGCACAAATGTCAATAGAATTCTCCAAATTTCGGTTATTTTGCTGAAAAAACGCGGAGATTGCGGAGATCAAAATTTGCGGGAAAACTTTTTTCGGCGGAATGATCCGAACGGGCGCGGTTGAGAATCGCGACTCATTTTACTTGCTTTTTTTCGTAAAATACGGTATAATGCAGGGAGTCGAAAACCGTAAAAATGATAAAAAAAGTCGGGCGTGCGTAAAGCCGTTTTGCTATAATCGGAAAGGAGGGAATAAAATGGAAAAGCGAGCGCTGATCTGCCGCGTACTGGATTACGCGGATCAAAATTTCGGAAGCAGAATGATCCTTGAAGAGCTTGCGGGCATTTCGGGCTATTCCGTTCCGCAGTTTTCGAGGATTTTTACGGATTTATCGGGAATCACGCCTATGCGGTACGTGCATACGGCTCGGATCCTGAAAGCCGCCGAGCTGCTTTCGGAGGGCGAAAAAAGCATTACGGAAATCGCGTTTTTCTGCGGCTTTGAATCCCTCGAGGTTTTTGAGCGGGGATTCAAGAAATATTACGGCGTTTCCGCCTCCGTCTATCGGTCGGGAAGCCGCCCCGCGCCGTCCCCGTTTTATCTCTCCGAGCGAATTTATTACGAAAGGCTGAGAAATATGTCAATCGACAATGGAAACCGCTTTGATTGGGGAAGAACGGCGGAAATGTACGCCAAAAGCAGAAATCTCTATCCGCCGGAGTTTTGGGAAACGCTTCATTCTCTCGGTGTAGGAAAGCCGGAGCAGGAAATTCTCGACATCGGTACGGGAACGGGAATCCTGCCGATGAATATGAAGCGCTACGGCGGAAAATATACGGGCGTGGATCTGTCCGCGGAGATGATCGGGCAAGCCGAAGCCATGATTCCCGACGTAAATTTTCTCTGCGCCGACGCGCACCGCCTTCCCTTCGGGGACGAAAGCTTTCACGTCATAACCGCGCTTCAATGCTGGGTCTATTTCGATAAAACCGTTCTCCTTCCCGAGCTTCGCCGTGTCCTGAAGAAAAACGGAAATCTTTACGTCCTATTTCTGACGTGGCTGCCCGACGAGGACGAGCTGATCCGAAAAAGCTTCGCGGTGATCAAGCAGTTTAACCCGAACTGGAGCGGTTTTATGAAGCGTGTGGATCAGATTGATCCCGAAAATTGGCAAAAGGGTGGATTTTCAATAGAACAAACAGTAAAGAGAGATTTTCAGGTTCCGTTTACTAGAGAAAGCTGGTGCGACCGACTGACGGCGAGCCGCGCGATCGGCGCGACCCTGTCCGACGAAAAGATCACGGAATTCCGAAGCGCGCTGACGGATATGCTGGAGCGCGAAGCCGAAAATCAATTTACGCTTTTGCATGAAGCGGTCATTCTGAAACTAAAAACCGACTGAGGAATACTGCCATAAAATATAAAAAAGGAACAGGTGCAATTATGAACAATTCGTTTTATACCGTCTGCGGAATTGTGGAAATCGAAGGAAAAATCCTGCTGGTGCGGCATACCTACGGCACGGCAAAGGGTCGTATCCTTCTTCCCGGCGGATATGTTTTAAACGGCGAGCTTGCTCCCGCCGCCGCGGAACGGGAAATTCTCGAGGAAACGGGCGTTCACGCCCGCGCTGAGGCAATCGCAGCGGTGCAGTTCAAGCCCGAGCAATGGTGCGTTGTTTTTAATATGCGCTACCTTTCGGGAACGCCGAAATCGGACGGCGCGGAAAACAGCGAGGTGCTGCTTCTAGACGCGGAAGAAGCGATTCACCGCGCGGATATCACCAACATGAGCCGCGAGATTCTGTCCGCTTACCGAAACGGCGGAGCAAGGCTGAACAAGGGCGGCTACTGCCCTGCCTCCGCCGATCCGAACGAATATGCGATCTTCGGCGTGAAATAGATTGTACTTTTTCGGGGGAAGAGCAAAAATCCGCTCTTCCCTTTTTTAAAAAATTTTCAAAAGTTGTGACAAAATCCCCCTTTCATTCGTTTTACTGTTGAAAGCGCTTTTAAGACTTGAAACAAAGGAGGTTCGCGATGGACGGTAAAAAATTCACCGAGCTGGTCAAAGCCTACCGCGCGGAAATGTACAAGATCGCGTTCTGTCAGATGAAAAACCATGCCGACGCGGAGGACGTGACGCAGGAAGCATTTCTGAGACTTTTGCGGGCGGAAAACGAGTTTGCGAGCGACGAGGAGTGTAAAGCGTGGCTGATCCGGGTCACGATCAACTGCTCCAAAGACCTGCTGAAATCGCATTGGTACCGTTTTTCACAGGCGTTCGCCGAAACGCAGCTCCTGCCCAAAAACGAAAAGGACGAAGAAAACGAGCTGCTCGGGACGGTCATGAAGCTCGGCAGGAAATACCGCACGGTCTTATTCCTGTTCTATTACAGCGGCCGCAGCGTGAACGAAATCGCAGAAACACTCGGCATTAAAGCGACTACGGTTACGACGCGTCTTTCGCGCGGAAGAGCAATGCTGAAAAAATTACTGGAGACCGAGAATGAAAGGAACTTAAATTATGTACAGAAACACATTTGAAAAAGCTTTTTCGGACATTTCTCCGAAAACCTCGGACGAGGAATTCGCGCGCAAATTATTCGACGCCGCCGACAGGCAAAAACCCCGGACGGCTCATCGAAAAGCCGTCATTCTCCCCATTGCCGCGGCAATCGTCGCGATAGGCACCGTAACCGCAAGCGCGGCGGGCGGGCTTGATCTTTTCGGAGCGTTCCAAAGCTATTTTTCACAGCGAAAGGCAACCGCGCCGTATGCCGACCTCAGTGCGGCAGGCATGACGAAATACGACAAGGTTTTTGACGCGGGCGATTACACCGTACAGATCAACGGGCTGATCGCCGACTCACACTATGCTTATCTCAGCTACGACGTCACCTATCGGGACAAAAAATATTTCGACGGCGGAGAGGTCGCCGAGAAATATCGGGAGGGATCGCCCGTCATCTTTTTTGAAGACAGAACGGGCGACAGCTTAGCGATCCATATGACGGGCTGGGGCGAGCCGATCGCCGAGAACGGCGCGACCGTAAGCTATGTCACGCTTTTCGCCGGCGAGTTTACGCCCAACCCGGAGACGGGCGAATATCCGTTCGCGCTGACCGTTACCTGCGCGGACGACCCGAGCTTTATCGCGGGGGAATGTGCCATTCTTGGGAACTTTCCCGTCAATCTGTCCGTTCCGCCCGCAATGGAACGGGCGGCAGAGATCAACAAAGAAATTCCGCTTCCCTACGAGCTGACAACGATTCTGGAGAAGGCGAGCTTCGGTCCTCTTTCGTTGACTTTGCGCTTTAACAATGACAATTTCTATGTCGCTTCTTGTGCATACGGGATCAAGCTGAAAATGAAGGACGGTACGGAGGTCGATCTTTCGCGCCAGAGCAGCAGACTGACCTATGAAGATCCAACCTCGGGCAGCTTACAAAATATCATGAATCGGCAGACCGCTGCCGCCGTCAAAGCGGCGAGGAAGGAGAAAGAGCCCGCCGAAACGACCCTTCCGCCGAGCGAAACGCCGACGGAAAGCAGCGGCGCGTGCGTCCTCGAGCTCGGCTACGGGACGGCGATCGACCCCGAGGCGGTCGCGGAAATCGAAATTTTCGGAAAAACGTTTCCGGTGGAATGAGGAATGGCTATGCGGTTTTCGCCGTATAAGTTCCCCTAAAGAAAAAACACGGTATTGCGAATCAATACCGTGTTTTCACTTTTTCAAACATAATACTGCGCCTGCGCGTGGAACATTTCCGCGTAGATCCCGTTTTCCTTATGCACAAGCTCGTCGTGCGTGCCGTATTCCGCGACCGTTCCGTCCGAGAAAACCGCGATCTTATCGCAGAATTTACAGCTCGACAGGCGGTGCGAGATATAGATCGCCGTTTTTCCCTTGACAAGATCGTTGAACTGGCGGTAAATTTCGTATTCCGCGACGGGATCGAGCGCCGCCGTCGGCTCGTCGAGGATCACGATCGGCGCGTCCTTGTACAATGCCCGCGCGAGCGCAAGCTTCTGCTGTTCCCCGCCCGACGGCTCAACGCCGTTTTTGTCAAACTGGCGGAAGATCATGGTATTTTTCCCGCGCGGGAAGGAGCGGATCCGATCGGCAAGCCCGACCTTTTCAAGAACATGATCCACCGTATCGCCGCTCTCCTCTTTTCCGAGAAGAATGTTGTCCTCAACGCTGAACGCGAGGAGACAGAAATCCTGAAACACCACGGAAAAGAACTTCATGTACTCGTCGTAATCGTATTCCTTGATGTTTATGCCGTCTAAGAGAATTTCGCCCTCGTCCACGTCGTACAGGCGGCAAAGCAGCTTGATAAACGTCGTTTTCCCCGCGCCGTTCAGGCCGACAATCGACAGCTTATCCCCCGACCGAAGCGTAACGGAAACGTGATTCAGAATCCGCTTGTCGGTTTTCGGGTAGGCAAAGCTTACGTCCCGGAATTCGATCACATGCTCGCCGCGAAGCGAATCCGCCTTTTTCGTTCCCCGCTCCATGCGCGGCGGGTAGTTCATGAATTTCACGACCTCATAGCCGTAATTCGTGTATTTTACAATGTTCTGGAATTCGTAGATCATGTTCTGAACGGCGTTCTGAAGCGTCCCCGACGCGGTCACGAGCTGCGTGAACACGCCGATCGAAATATACCCGAGAATCGCGATCGCGCCGAGGTAGAAATACGTTCCGAAATCGCGCACCGCGCCGATCACGCAGTTCAGAAGGTGGAACCGCATGGATTTCCGCGTGTACTGCTCCCAATGCCCGCAAAGCCGCTCGATCTGCTGGGTCGCTTTTTTGAGCATCATGCCCGCCGCGCCGTATAGCCGAACGTCCTTCCCGAAGCGAAAGTCCTCCAGCTCCCAGATCACATAGCCGAAAACACGCTCGATCCCCGACATATTTTTAAAATTCTCTACCTCGAGATCGTTGCTCTTTTTGTTAACGAGCACGCCGAAGAGCATCAGCACCCCGATAATGAGCAGAAGCCACGGCGCCGAAAGGGTCAGCAGGACGATCACGCCGCAAAGGGTGATCGTATTCGACAGAATGTTGAAAAACGCGGTTGAGATCCGATGTACGCCGCCCGACCAGCCCATGCCGTCCCGCGCCTTCTTGATCTGATCGAGCGCGTCCTTATCCTCCGTCAGAACAAAGTCCATTTCCATGCAGCGCTCCGAGATCACCTCGTCAAAGTAATTCAGAAATTTATCGTCGTACTTTTCAAGCTCGACCAACATTACCGAAGCCGCCGCGTTCAGAACCGCGTCCAGCGCGACCATCACGCCCGCATAGATCAGGATCGGCGCCGCGTTCGGCTCCTCCGCCATCAGTCCGTCGATCATGAGCGGAAGGAAATACAGATCGACAAACGGGATCAGCGCCGCGATCAGCATTCGAATGACCGAAAGCACAAAATACCGTTTATCCGTTTTCCAAGCCGCGGAGAAAAAGAATTTCAGCGTCGGAAGAACGTAATTTTCGGTTTTTTCTTTTTTACGCATGTACCGCTTCCTCCTCTCCGTCCTCTACGTAATACTGCGCCTGTACATGGAACATTTCCGCATACGCGCCGTCTTTCCCGATCAGTTCCTCGTGCGTTCCGACCTCGACCAGCTCACCGTCCACAAACATCGCGACACGATCGCAGAAGCGCGTGGAGGAAAGGCGGTGCGAGATATAGACCGCGCTCTTTTTCCCGATCATGCGGTCGAAATTCTGATACAGCCGATATTCCGCGAGCGCGTCGAGTGCCGCCGTCGGCTCGTCCAGCACTACGATCGGCGCTTCCTTATACAACGCCCGCGCGAGGGCAAGCTTCTGCCGCTCGCCGCCCGAGAGATTGATCCCGTCGTCGTACAGAACCTTCAGAATTTCGGTTTTCGTCCCCTTCTCGAGCGAGTCGATCTTTTCGCCCAGTCCCGCCGCGCGAAGCATTTGTTCCGCACGGTCAAAATCGCTCTTCTCCGGCTCGCTCATGGAAACGTTCTCGTCCATCGGAAGGGCGAACATCTCCGCCTCCTGAAACGCGGGCGCGAACAGCTTAAAATATTCCGCGCGGTCGAATTTCCGAATGTCGATCCCGTTCATATAGATCGCGCCCTCGGTCACGTCGTACAGCCGCAGCAGAAGCTTGATAAAGGTCGTTTTTCCCGCCCCGTTCAAGCCGACGACCGCGAGCCGCTCTCCTGCGCGAAAGGTTAAATTGATCTTGTTCAGGGCATACTTCTCCTGAGAACGGTAGCGGAAGGAGACGCCGCGGAACTCGAAGGTATAGCTGTCCGCCTTCGGGATCGGGATCGTTTCCTCCTGCTTCTGAAGGTGAATATCCGCGTCCATGAAATCACGGAAATCGTTCGTCTGCGCGCTCCGCTCGCGGATCGCCGAAAGGCTCTGCAAAAGCAGGGTGACCGCGTTCGCGAACTGGAACGCGCTCGCGCTGTACAGCGTGAATTCCGCGATCGTGATCGTTCCGTTCACCGCGCTGAAAATGAGCCAGCCGTAAACGATCGCCTGCCGCACTAGCGAGACCGTGTGCGCGTAGACCGCGTTTTTCTGCCAGAGTCGCCGCGACTCCGCCCAATGCGCAAGCTCGATATTATGTACCTCGTTACAGCGCTTCATCAAGTATTTTTTCATGCCGTAGATCCGAATATCCTTCGCGTAGGAAAAATCGCCCGTGATCCGGCCGAAATATTCGAGCTTCCGCCAATGCCCCGCCATCGCGTCCCACATGATCTTTTTATCGAGCTTCCGGATCTTCTCGAAATACAGGAATTCCACCCCCGAAAGCACCAACATGATCAGTACGAGCCATAGATTAAGCGTTGAAATGATCGTAAGCGCAGTCAGGAAGGAGATCACGTTCGTAAGGCTCATTCCCATGTACTGCATAAGCCCCTGAACGCCGTTCCAGCCCCCGCCCGTCGCGCGGCTCGCGAGGTGATGGCGGTCGAGCATAACGGGATCCTCGAGCATTTCGTAATCCATCGCCATGACCTTCGCCATGCGCTCCCGCACCAGCATAAGACGGACGTAAATGTACCCGATCTCAAGCCTGCGATTCGCGTAGGTATTCACCGCCGTCATGGTCAGGGTTACCAGCGTCGTCCCGATCACAAGCCAGAGGAGCGGGAGAATGTCCTTTTCGGGAGACCCGGACTGCTGCTCGATCATGTCGATCACGAGCTTTCCGATAAAGCTCCAGATATAGCCCATGGACGCGCCCGCGATCCCCGCGATCAGAAGCATCGGGATCAGGCTTTTCCGATATTTCCGCATTGCCGAAAGGAGGTACCCGCAGTTGCCCAGTACCCCGTATTCGTGCGATTGATGTGTGATTTTCTTCTCGATCTGCTCGAAGCTCATTTCAAGCTTCGGCCACCGTCCCTTTCGTTTTGTTTTCATAAATTTCCCCCGATTTTTCGTATTTTTGTTCTTAATGGCAGGAGTGCCGCTCCACACCTCCGGAAATTACATATCGTTTATTATAATACTAATTCCGAATCATGCTATAGACAAAGTCTATAGCATGATTCCGCCTGAAAGGCGGCTTTCAAAATCTTTGATTTTGAAAGGAATTAGAGCCTGTTCACATAAAAGCCTGTGCATGGATTTTTGCGCGAAATTTGTTGCATACGAGGAAAAATTTTTTGGAATACTTGATGTATTTCGGAAAATTTTGACGAAGTATGCGGCGAATTTTGCCAAAAAGACAGGTACAGTGCTTTATGTGAACACGCTCTAGTATTGTACGGCTTTTCCGGCGGCTTTGCCGCCCTGCCGCGCTTTGCGCGGCAGGGTCAAACTGTAGACAAAGTCTACAGTTTGACCGGAAAATAGTATAGCACAGATACCGCCCCGATTCAATGGAAAAAAACGACTTTTTTTCGGAACACGGTCTGTTACAGTAGTATTATATCCTACTTTATACGAATTGTCAATACTTTTTTCAAAAATATGGTATGATATATTTATCCGTTGCAGCAGCACGGAGTATAGAATGAACAAGGTTAGGGAAAGGGGGTGGACGCTAAAATGGACGCACCGTTCAAGCCGAAAAAAAGCAAGGTCAGCATCACGCTCGACAGCGACACGATCGAAACAATCAAAACGCTCGCCGAGCGCGACGACCGCTCTTTTTCCCAGTATATCAATATTGTACTCAAGGAACATATTAAAACCCGCGAATTTCAAAAGTGAAATAGTATCAGCCTGCCGCTCTTTTGCGACAGGCTGAAATTTTAATTTTGGGCAATAACCGTGCTTAATACGCGATCTCGTCCCCGACGGAAACCCCGCTTAAAATGACCGCCGTTCCGTTATAAATTCCGTCCACCTCTACCGGGATCCGAACGCGCTTCCCCTGATCAATCAGAGAGCAGTAGGTCGAACCCGAAAAGCTTTTTACCGCTTCCTCGGGAAGGAGCATAACGTCATACTTCTGAACCGTCGGAACGATCATCGTCGCCCACCCCGCGGCAAGCACGTTATCGACCTCCGAAAGCAGGCGTTCCAGCTCTCCTTCCTCAAAACCCAGTACCGCGCAGGCATTCGGGTTGACCGAGCCGCGCCCGTTTCTCGCGCCCTGCTCGGGAACCGTAACAACGCGGCAGGAGTATTCCCCGCTCGAACCGAATTTTACCTTTACGGGCATTCCCGTCCGAAAAGAGGACGTATTTTCGGACGTATATACATAGATCTCGTCCTCCTTCGCGACCGTACAGACGAGCGTCCCCTCGGGAACCACCGAACCCACTTCAAGTCCGCGCTCTACCGCCGTCACAACGCAGTCATACGGCGCGCGGATCGTGTATTGATCCTTCTGATATTCAAGATATTCCAGCTTTTTCGCTTCAATCTCATACGAAAGCCGCGCCGCCTCGCTTCCCGAGGAAAGATAATTCGCGTAAGCGCTGTCGGCAAGCGCCTTCTGATTATTATAATCGTAATCCAGAGAGGAGGAGTCAAAGACCGCGATCGGATCGCCCTTTGAAAGCCGTTCGCCGCGATCGGCGCAGTATTCGATCAGGTTGCTTTCCGTTTCCGTAAAAAGCTGATCCGCGTAAAGATAACCGATATTTCCGGCAATATTCGAGGTCTGCTCGAGGTCGCCGAACGTGACCGATACGGTCTTATACTCCGCCGCGCCGCTGTCGCTTAAAATCGGGATCCGGATCTCCGCGTCCACCGCCTCCTGTGTCCCGCAGGAGGAAAAAAGCAGCAACGACGCCGCGAGCATTGCCGCAAGACGGTTCCTTCGCATGACGAACCTCCTTTCACTCAGCTTCTCTTCATGATCTCCAGACACATTCTTCCGTTATGATACGGGCATTTCCAAGGGTCTACCGTCGGCTTGAACTTCGCGGGATTCCCGTTTTCGTCCACCTGCGAGAACCATTCTCCGCCCTCGCGCCGATCAATGATCTCCTTCTTGATATACTCCCATATATTCCGCGCGATGTCCATATATTCCGCATTTTCGTATTTCTGATAAGCGTTCAGAAACCCGACGACGCCCTCCGCCTGCACCCACCAGATCCGCCAGGTATTGATCTCGGTCTTGTCACGCTCGTTTAGGAGCGAGCCGTCCTTATACGCGATCCTTGCGATATGCGCGACGATCTTTTTGTTCATTGCCGAAACCTCTTCGGTAAACGCCTCGTCGCCGAGCACCTCACACGCCCGATCCATCAGCCATGTCGCTTCAATATCGTGCCCGTAGGAATGAATATCACCGATCACGTTCAGATTCTTGTTGAAGAAAACGAGAAGGCGCGCGTCCTCTTTGAAATAAATCCTGTCGAGGAACAAACGGAGCTGGAATTTCAGACGATCCGCGACCCGCTCGTCGCCGCTGACGCGGTAAAGCTCGGTATATGCCTCGAGAAGGTGAAGCGTCGTGTTCATCGTCTTATCCGCCATCAGCCCGTTTTCGGAAAGCGCGTCGTTTTCGACCGTTTCCCATTTCCGCGACATTGCCTCCAGATACGCGACCTCATCGGTGCAGCGCTCCTCGACCGTCTCAAACATTTCGAGCGCAAGCTTTAAAGCCGACTCGTCGCGGCTCGCGTCATAATAGCTCGAAAGCGCGTAGATAAAGAACGCCTGACAGTAGGTGTGCTTCATGTCGTCCTTCGGGCTTCCGTCCGCGTTCACCGACCAGTAAACACCGCCGTATTCGCGGTCAACGCAGTACTGCACCATAAAATCATAACAGCCCTTCGCCTTTTTCAAGCACTCCGCGTCCTTTAAAACAAGATAGCAGTTCGAATAAAACCAAAGGATCCGCGAATGGAGGATCACGCCCTTTTCCGCGTTTTTATCGAGCTTCAGGTCATGATCCATATATCCGTAAAACCCGCCGTGCTCCGTGTCCTCCAGGCGGTTCCAGAACGGGAGGATATGCTCTGTCAATTCCTTTTTTGCTTCTCTTGCCAGCATGGTCTGTCTTCCTTTCACGATAGGGTAAACTGCCCCTTTTCGGCGCGCGATCGGGGGCAGTCAGATCTTTATTCCGCGCTTTCCCCGTTCTCCCGGTTCGCGCCGCAGCATTTCTTATATTTTTTTCCGCTTCCGCAAGGGCAGGGATCGTTTCTCCCGACCTTCTGCGCCGCCGTTTTCCGTACAGGCGTGCGGGCGCCCGCGTTTTCCGCGACCGGCTGCATTACCCGGACACGCTGGATCGGCTGACGCTGCTGATTCAGGCGGATCGTTAAGATCATGCGGACGGTATCCTCGCGGATCGACGCGATCATCTCGTCAAACATCGCGAAACCCTCGAAGCGATACTCGACAACGGGATCCTTCTGTCCCATCGAACGCAGGTAGATCCCATGCTTCAGCTCGTCCATCGCGTCGATATGATCCATCCATTTCGTATCGACATTCTTTAAGAGGATCACGCGCTCCACCTCGCGCATGGTCTCCGAACCGTACTCCGCTTCCTTTGCGGCGTAGATCGCGTTCGCGCGCTCGGTCAGCATTTCGGTAATATCGGTTTTTTTCAGTTCGTTCATTTCCTCGTTGGTATAAACGAGATCGTCCGCCGTCGTCAGAACGCCCGCATAATGCTCGCGAAGTCCCGTAATATTCCAGTTATCGGCAATATCGCCCTGACAGAACATATCGACGTTTTCCTGAATGCTCTCGGTGATCATGGAGCGAATGCTCGCGCTGATGTCGTCGCCGTCGAGAACCTTTCCGCGCTGAGAATAGATCGTCATGCGCTGCTGTGACATAACGTCGTCAAAATCAAGAACGTTTTTGCGGATCTGGTAGTTTCTCCCCTCGATCTTCCGCTGAGAGGATTCGATCGTCTTGGTAAGAAGTCCCGTCTCGATCGGCGTATCTTCGTCGATATTGAGCGTTTCCATGATCGACTGGACGCGCTCGCCCCCGAACAGGCGCATAAGATCGTCCTCCAGCGATACGAAGAAGCAGCTTTCGCCGGGATCGCCCTGACGTCCCGCGCGTCCGCGGAGCTGGTTATCGATCCGTCGGGATTCGTGCCGCTCGGTACCGAGGATAAATAAGCCTCCCACCGCCTTCACTTCCTCCGCTTCGGGCGCGATCTGCTGTTTAAACTTTTCGTTCAGCTCCATGTAGAGCTTTCTCGCGTTCAGAATGTTTTCGTCGTCGGTCTCCGCGAAGCCCGTCGCCTCAAGGATCAGATCATCGTCGATCCCCTGCTTGCGCATTTCCGCTTTCGCGAGGTATTCGGGGTTTCCGCCGAGCATAATATCCGTTCCGCGTCCCGCCATGTTCGTCGCGATCGTAACCGCGCCCTTCTTTCCCGCCTGCGCGATGATCTCCGCCTCGCGCTCGTGGTTCTTCGCGTTTAAGACCTCGTGCTTGATCCCCGTCTTTTTGAGCATTTTCGAGAGACGCTCCGACTTTTCGATCGAGATCGTTCCGACCAGCACGGGCTGTCCCTTCGCGTGGCATTCCTCGATCTGACGGATCGCCGCCGTAAACTTTCCGTTTTCGTTTTTGTACACCTGATCCTGACGGTCGGCACGGATCACCGGCTTATTCGTCGGGATCTCGATCACGTCGAGATTATAGATCCCGCGGAATTCGTTTTCCTCGGTCATCGCCGTACCCGTCATGCCCGAAAGCTTATCGTAAAGGCGGAAGAAGTTCTGGAAGGTGATGGTCGCGAGCGTCTTGCTCTCGTGCTTTACCTTTACGCCCTCCTTCGCCTCGATCGCCTGATGAAGCCCTTCGTTAAAGCGCCGTCCGAACATTAAACGTCCCGTAAATTCGTCTACAATGACGATCTCGCCGTCTTTTACGACATATTCGATGTCGAGGTGCATACAACCGTTCGCCTTGATCGCCTGGTTCACGTGGTGCAGGATCGTGAGGTTGTCCGCGTCCATTAAATTCTCGATCCCGAAATACTTTTCCGCCTTTTTCACGCCCGCGGGAAGCAGCGTGGCGGTTCTCGCCTTTTCATCGATCAGATAGTCGCCCTCGTAATCGTCCTGCTCTTCCTTCGCGTCCACCTCGACCACCTTAATCGGATGAAGCGTTTTCGCGAGCTTGTCCGCCTTATCGTAAAGGTCGGTCGGCTTATCGCCTCTTCCCGAAATGATCAGCGGCGTTCTCGCCTCGTCGATCAGGATCGAGTCCACCTCGTCCACGATCGCGAAATTCATTTCCCGCTGAACCTTTTCCTGCTTGCGGATACACATATTATCGCGCAGGTAGTCGAAGCCGAACTCGTTATTCGTCCCGTAGGTCACGTCGCTGGCGTACGACTGCCGCCGCACATCGTTCGGAAGATCGTGAATGATCAGCCCGACCGTAAGCCCCAGAAAGCGGTGAACCCGCCCGATCAGCTCACTGTCGCGCTTCGCGAGGTAGTCGTTTACCGTAACGACGTGAACGCCCTTCCCGGTCAGCGCGTTCAGATAGGAAGGAAGCGCCGCGACATAGGTTTTTCCTTCGCCCGTTTTCATTTCGGCGATCCGCCCCTGATGAAGGACGATCCCGCCGATGACCTGTACGGGATACGGCTTGATCCCGATTACGCGCCACATCGCCTCGCGGCATACCGCGAACGCGTCCGGAAGAATATCGTCCAGCGTTTCGCCGTTCGCGAGCCTTTCCTTTAGCACGCCCGTCTGGCTCTGAAGCTCCTTATCGGTCATCGCCTGATACATCGGTTCCAGATCCAGCACAGCCTGCTTCGTGCCCTCGATTCTCTTGACTTCCTTTTCGGAATAACTGCCGAACAGCTTGCTGAAAAGTCCCATTTTCTCTTGTCCTTTCGTCGTTTGAATCCTGTATTTTCATATATAAAAAACATTATACCCTATTTTTAACGGTTTGTCAATCTGTTTTCTTTGATTTTATTGCTACCCCAATGAACTCTTGAAGAATTTATGCGCAGGACGGCTGTCGAAAGACGAGGAAGAAATCCGCAGGAATATGCACATATTTCAAGAATTTCTGACGAAGTATTTCGGCAGTCGGGCAAGCAGAAAAATTCAAGAGTTCATTGGGGAAGCAATATCTTTCCCCGGAAACGAAATTGCCCAAAAGTCAAGACCGGACAGCCCCCAACGGGGAACTCTTCCGCGAATCATTCGTTTTTTTCTTGACAAACTGCGCCAAACATAGTAAAATGAGGATTGGAACAATTTACGGACGGCGGTCGAGCCGCCCCGGAAGAAAGGATTGGTTAAAAATGGGACTTACTCTGACGGAAAAAATTATCCGCGCGCATATCGTGGACGGGGAGCCGGTCAAGGGAACGGAGATCGGCCTCCGGATCGACCAGACCTTAACGCAGGACGCAACGGGAACCATGGCGTATCTCGAATTCGAGGCGATGGGCGTTCCGCGCGTTAAGACGGAGAGAAGCGTCGCATATATCGACCACAACACGCTTCAGTCGGGCTTTGAAAACGCCGACGATCACCGTTTTATCGGTTCCGTCGCGAAAAAGCACGGGATCTGGTTCAGCAGACCCGGCAACGGGATCTGTCATCAGGTGCATCTCGAGCGCTTCGGGATCCCCGGAAAGACCCTGATCGGCTCGGACAGCCATACCCCGACGGGCGGCGGGATCGGAATGCTCGCGATCGGCGCGGGGGGGCTGGACGTCGCGGTCGCAATGGGCGGCGGCGCGTATTACATAACCTATCCGAAGATCGTAAAGGTCGAGCTTACCGGGAAGCTTTCTCCCTGGGTCGCGGCGAAGGACATCATTCTTGAGGTTCTTCGGAGAATGTCCGTAAAGGGCGGCGTCGGAAAAGTCATCGAGTACTGCGGCGAGGGCGT
>CAYVZH010000024.1:0-41289 GCA_964456025.1 uncultured Ruminiclostridium sp. | reverse complement strand
TTCACGAGATATGTCTGCGGCTATGCGGGCGGGTTGTGGGGCGGGATATTCTGGGCGGCCGTAGGGGCTTTGGGCGCGGTATACGCGCGGATCAACGCCCTTAAGATCACCGCCGGGCAGACCGTGATCTTTATCATCGCGGAGCTGTTCTGCCTTACGCCGATCTTCTGCACAAACGGCTTTGTGAACACCCTCGCGGCGCTGTTCTCCTTTGCGCTGATGTTTTATCTGGCGGTCTCGTTAAGCGGCACGGTGCTGTTCAGCAAGCATTTTGTCCTTGATCTGCTGTCGGGGATTCTGGAGCGTCCTTTTCTGAGCTTGATGCACTCCCCGCGGGCGGCGCTGAGCCTGTTCGGGGATAAAAGAAGCGGAAAGAAATCAAAAAACATGCAGTACGCACTGCTGGGGCTGCTGATGTCTGTCCCGCTCACGATCGTTGTGTTTGTGCTTCTGATGTATTCGGACGGCGTCTTTGAGGGCGTTATGAACAATTTCTTCGCGAAACTTACAAATGTCTCCTTTTCTTCGTTTTTTAGGCAGACCCTGTTTGCCATACCGGTTGGAATGTACCTTTTCGGGGCGCTGTTTTCTTTCTCAAAGCCCGCCCGAAGCTACTCCGAGAAAATGCCCGCGTACCGTCATGTGCCCGTGCCCGCCGCCTGTGCGGCGGTAACGCCCATCTGCGTTTTCTATTTGATATACCTCATTACCCAACTCGGATATTTCACCGCCGCCTTCGGCGGAGCGCTTCCCGAAGGGTACAGCTATTCCGAATTCGCGCGGCGGGGATTCTTCGAGCTTTGCGTGATCGCCGTGATCAATCTCTTCGTCATAACGCTTATGCAGGCGTTTGTCAGAAGGCAGGAGGGCGACCGCCGCCCGAAAGCCCTGCGGGCATACACGATCATCATTTCCGTTTTTACGCTGCTGCTGATCGCTTCGGCGCTCAGCAAAATGATCCTTTATATCGGAGAATTCGGAATGACCCGGCTTCGGGTATACACGTCATGGTTTATGATCCTGCTGGCGGCGGTTTTCGTGATGATCATCATTCTGCAAATCAGGGATTTCGCGTTTTGGAAGAGCTTGTTCGCCGTATTTACGGTCATGATGGGCATTCTGTGCTTTGGAAATATCGACGGAGCAATTGCCCGCTATAATGTCAGCGCCTACCAAAGCGGCGCACTGGAGATGTTGGACTTCTCTGCCATGCGCGCTCTCGGGCCGGCCGCGGCGGAACCCCTATCCGAGCTGCTGCATACGGAGCATAAGGGAGCAGCCCGCTATGATCTGGGCGTGATTATGGCGGAAACGGAGAAACTGGACGACTTCGCCTATTTCAGCATACCCAAGATCACCGCTGAAAAGATATGGGAAAGAGAGGGCATAGAAGCCGTTTCGCGGCTCTGAATGCCGAACCGTGTAAATGCCAATAATAACCACAAATAAAGGAATGGAGGAAATTTGGCATGAAAAACAGAACACACAGACTAAACGAAAGAGAAATGGAGTTGGCAAAGCTCCTGATGGCAGAATGTAAGGCAACGGGAGACGTTCAGGCAAAGCTGAAAAAGAGTTTTGCGGGAACAATTGAGCAAATGCTTGAAGTGAAGATGGACGAACATCTCGGTTACGAGAAAAATTCCGTCAAGGGAAACAATAGCGGAAAACCGTAACGGTTATGGAAAAAGACGATCAACAGCGATTACGGCGAGTGCGAAATAGCTGGACCTGGAGACCGCAACGGCGAATTTGAGCCGAAGGTGATCGAAAAGCTTCAAACGCATACGGATAAAATCGAACAGAAAATCATGACAATGTATGCAAAAGGAATGTCGTAGCGGGATATTGAAGATACGATCCGCGAGATTTACAGAGTGGAAGCTTCGCAGACGCTCATTTCACGTATAACTAACAAAATTCTTTCGGAGGTAAACGAATGACAGAACCGACCGCTCGACAAAATATATTCCGTGATCTTCCTTGAGGGGATCGTATTCAATTCACGAAAGGATAACAGAATCGTAAACAAATGCGTATATTCTGTGTTGGAGATCAACATGGACGGGTATAAAGAAATTTTAAGCACATGGATATCCGAAAGCGAGTTGGCGAGCTTCTACGTGAGTATCTGCGCCGACCTCAGAAATCGCGGTGTGGAGGAATTATCGTCGCATGCTACGATAATCTCACGGGGCTTTGCGAAGCGATAAATTCAATATTTTCGAAAATAAGAAATCAGCTGTGCATCGCCCTTCAGATACGCAACAGCTACAAATTCGTTCCTTAACAAGGACAGGAAGGCAGTATGCGCCGATCTGAAGAAGATTTACGGCGCGATCAATCTTGACGACGCGGATATGCTAAGGAAGAGTTCCGAGAGAAATGGGATAAGAAATATCCGAATATTCTGAAGTCTTGGGATAAAAATTGGGCGGTGTTAACGGTATTTTTTGAATATCCGGCTGAGATTCGTAAGATAATATACACGACAAACACAGTTGAATCATATCACAGAATGGTGAGAAAATTTACAAACTCCAAGGCAATCTTCTCAACGGATGATTCAATACGCAAAGTCGTTTATATGAGCGTATGCGAGATTTCAAAAAAGTGGACCATGCCCGCCCGTGACTGGGGACTTGCATATGCGCAGCTTGCAATTTTCTTTAATGACAGATTTGCAGTTTAACGGCTGTGGGGCGCTGCCCCAACCCCCGAGGTTTATCCGCTTTGGAGATACTCGATGAAGAGAAAAACAGCGGCTTTTTCCGCTGCTCTTCATCGTAATATCTCGCAGTTTGCGTTGGGTCGCTCCTCAGCGTTGCCTCATTTTGACTGCATTTTTAATGTTGACATTTTTCTTAGAAAATGCATTTACACAGTTTATAATTCAGAACCTTTATCTGCCAGCGATTCAACCTTTCCGTCCCATCAGGATCTCCGGAAATATATGTATGACCTGCATTTGTTGTATTTTCGGTTTGCCCGTTTCACTCCGTATTTCTCCGTATATTTCATTAGGGCTTGACGAAACTTCATTTCTTGTGTTATACTGTTCATGAGGGTAGGACTTCCTTTTGATAATTGATAAATTTTGTTGTGGTGACTTTATTTTATCACTTTTCGCTCTATTCTTCAACCCTTTTTACCTTTTTGTCCAATTTCTATTGTAGCACTACAATATGTTGATAAAACACTTGAAACTATAATTGACAATACCATTAATGAAAAAAAGACCCCCAACGTTATTTTCCCTAATTTACATGTATTAGTATGGTTTATTGGAGTTGGAGCATAGACGGCTTCATCATTAAGGGTAATCTTCTCATTGCTGCCGGCAATTGTTTCACTACGTTTTTTAAATTCACTTGAAGTGCCAGCCGCAGCATTTTTTTTTGATTTTGGCTTGCCTGACACGCTATTGAATAATAACACTATCAAACCGGTGATGATGAGGAATACTAAAACGGTGCCCGCTGTGATTACTCCACACCGGAAAATCGTATACTTTACAGAGAACTCATATTCCGGAATTTCTGTAACAAAAGACTCGAAAGCTTCGGAACTATCCGCATATAAATCTATTTTTTCTTCATTTATGACAAAATCGCCTCGTATGACGCTGACATTGATTATCCCAGATAAATTCTGCTTCCAGAATTCGCAAGTCAATGTGCTATTATCATACAAAACCAATGATAAAGAGCTACCTTCATGCGCAATATTGACAATCATATCTGTACTGTAGCCATAATCACCCGCAGAACGAAACTCAAATCCCTGTGCCTCACATCTGTCAAAAATTGTTTTCATGTCCTCATTTTCGCCCAGTGAAAACTTCGTTATCCACACCTCATGATTGGGTACAGCTTCCGGATTTACATCATCAAGAACCTCAAGAAAAAAAACGCATGGAGGAACCTTACCATTCATCCAATTTACAACAATAGGATTAACTATTGTATAACTGACCGCAAACGATAATATAGCTATCGCAATCAGCGCAAATAAGTTTATTTGTCGCAGTGTGTTAAAATATTTTTTTATAATATTGCCGATTCTATCAATAAAAGACATGGTCTTTCTCCTCTAATCATCCATTTTACAAAAAAGGACAGCTTTTCCAAGGACTAATTATCCTTGTTTGCAAGAAGCTCGGCTCTAAGTCTTAGCATTTCATTATATGCGTCCTCTGCCCTAGCGTTGGCTTCATATACTCTCTCATTAAGCTTGTCAACCTTATCTGTAAGCATTAGCAGAAGATCTCTTATTTTATCATCGTCACTCAAAAAATCATTCCAATAACGGTCAGCTTTAATAATTCCATTATACTTGCTTTTCATAAACCTATCTCCCCAACTTTGCAATAGCGCCAAGATACTCAAGTTCCTTTTGATCACTAACACAGCCCAAATCAATCCGCTCTTTCCAATACCGCGCCGCTGCCTCCGCATCGTCCCCGAACGAACCGCCACAGTTTTCACATTCGGGAAACGCAGAGCGATTGTCAAGCCTTAATTCGTGGCGCAGATGCAGAAAAGATTCACTCTCAATAATTTCAACGAACGATTGCTTATATAAATTTCCTATTGTAAAACTCTCATTAATAACACCGCAACAAGGTCTTACCTGTCCGTCCCAAGCGATCTGAAAATTATGCTCCTCCAAGCTCCGGCAGCCGCCCAAAACCTTTTGGGTTGGAAGTGAAATGTCTTTAAAAAGCTCCGGCGTATAAAATCCGTTATATTTATGCAGATCTCTCATCGCAACATGAACTCCCATAGGCTCAAATATGCTTCGCAACGCCATTTCTGAGTCATCACGCGAAACATATTGGTGGTTGGGAATAAATTTTGGATCAGGGTAAATACTACAGGTCCCCACATATAATCCAGGGCGCTTACGCTTCGCCATGATCATAAAATTTCGCACATTATCAATAACCTCACGGAAATGATTGCCTCTGAGATAGTCGAAACTTTCTTTATCCCCATACCCGTCAAATGAAATATAAAGCTGAGTAATATACGGAATCTCCAAAACGGCATATGCCGCTTCTCCGGTAAGGCAAGAGGCATTTGTATTGCATACAATCGGTGTACTCTCATCACGTTTTATACCATTTAATATTTTATATATCTCATAGATATCGGGATGCGCTAATGACTCTCCCAAACCGAATGCGTATATCGAAGCTATCTTATCTGTCTCATTGATACGAGAAACAACCATCTTTGCTGTATCGCGAGACATAAATTTCATGCTATTACCATCTACAATTACACTAGGACACATTTTACACTTAAAATTACACCCACGTACTAATTCTATACCAACAATACCAAGGGTATTTCGATTTCTCTCGGTCATATAAATATCCTTTCCGAATATATCAATACTTTTAAAATAATCGCACATGCATCCTGTCAGCTAGCCGATACGATCAAATAACCTTGTTAATCCACGAGGAATAAAAAGTTGCCGCTTGTCGTCCGCCGAAAGCTCCACCGCTGTCCACTTTTTACAGGTAGAGGAATACACTTGTGCAGATCCACCGCGACGTCCATCACGACACCCCTGCCCGCTCTCACCAGCTTAGTCTGTGCGTGCTCGCCGTTCTGAAAGTGTATATCTCT
Organism: uncultured Ruminiclostridium sp.; assembly: GCA_964456025.1. Taxonomy (GTDB): domain Bacteria; phylum Bacillota; class Clostridia; order Oscillospirales; family Ruminococcaceae; genus Ruminiclostridium_E. Next base: position 35,650 of record CAYVZH010000024.1, on the reverse strand, counting down.
TAATACGCCCGGAATGATTATCGTGCACAAACTCCATCTCTGTCTCGAGCAACTTAATCTTTAAATAGCTCCCATAAACCAGCCGCGCGAATTACCGAAAACCTGCAGCTCGATGGTATAAACGCCTTCTAGCTCTGTCTTAATAATCTTCATGTCCGACCGATCCTCAATACCGTATATTTTTATCCGCGACGCGCAGCAAATGCGCTCCGTAGGGACTTTTTCCGTAGCTCTCCGCGCTTTTCAGAAGCGTTTCCTTGTCTATCCAGCGGTTTTCGTGGGATATCGCTTCCAGACGCGCGATCTTAAGTGCCTAGCGGTTTTCAATTACCTTAACATACTCGCTCGCCTCCCCCAGACTATCAACCGTGCCTGTGCCAGCCCGTCCGGCGAGGACTACACCTTATAGGAAAGGCATATCCCACTATTGTCCAGCAATCGGTCAAAATTCAACAGATTCGTTGACATAGGCATCGTAAAGATATACACATATCCATCAACATTAGCGTGCATAACGGGTAGAACATCGTTGGTCTTAACAAAATTTATACCACATTGTCATAGATCAGCAGAATCTTCTTCGACATTATCATCGTTATTGGATACAGCCGCATTCCGGAGCCGACCATAAGTACTATTCCTTTTTTCCTATATAAATTCTACACTACCTAAAAATTTTTTAACATACCGCCGCATGATGTTTTGCAACAACATACAACATAGCCCTGATTATGTTGTAAACAACTGTATATACTATGAAATATACCATATATTAAATATTATATCACAGGGGATTAAATTTGTCAAGTGTCATGTTACAACATATCGTGTGCAGTTTGTAGTGCTACAATAGATGTTGGACACAAGAGAAAAAAGAGTTGAGAGATAGACGAAAATCTGATAGAATAAAGTCACCACACCCATTCACAGAAAGAAGGTCGCCTATCTCTCATGAACAGTATAACACAAAACATGATGTTTCGTCAATCCCTAATGAAATACGCCGGAAAATACGGTGTAAGCCGTGCAAGCCGAAAGTACAACAAGAGCCGCTCGTACATATATTTCTGGAAAAGCAGATGGGGCGGGAGTGTGGAGTCCCTTGCCGAAAAGCCAAAGCCCTCATCATCACCCAAACGAACATAGAAATGAGATTGCCATGATCCGAAATTACCGCCGACGAAACCCAGTTCTCGAATTGAATAGCCCGAGTTGTTGCATCGGTTGAAAAAGCAGGGATATACGCGCTGTCTTATAAGTCCAATTACGCAGATTCTCTATCCACAAATATGATCGATATTTGGTTCGAAACCAAGTCCCCATTTTGACACGTTTGGCTCCAGTATGACACGATGTTTTTCAACGCAAGATACAAAATTTTTCGCAGACTGTCATCATTGGTGAACGAAGCTTGTTTTTGGTGATTTTTCAAAATTGGCGGTTCAAGCCCTCGATAATGTTTGTCGTATATATTATCTCCCCAACCTCGACGAGATATGCGAAAAGTGTGGATAGGATACCCCAATTTTCTTCACAGCTTCTTACGCAGCTTGGATAAGTCTGTTGCCATTTTTCTTTGAATTCAAACAGAGCATTCAGCCCTTCACTCTCATTGATATCTTAATAAACTTTTCGGATCAGCCATTAAGCTTTTAATATCTTTGTAGCTTACATAACGGGTTGACTAGCGAATCTGATGAATGATACAGCACTTAATTTGCGACTTCGGAAATGCCATGTTAATAGCTTTATGAAAGCCTGCCAAACCGTCCACACAGAACATATAAACGTCCTTGACACCGCCATTCCTAAGATCGTTCATTATGGACAACCAAAATCTTCGCTCTCGTTTTCACCGATTCAAACGTTTAAAATATACTTAAGAGCGCACGGCAAAGACATTGTCTTAACAACGCTTGTGCCGAGAGCTTTTTGGGGTTGCCGAAGACAGATTTGCTGTATTCACAGGAATTTACATCGGTTGAGCATTTTGTTTCGGAGCTTGAAACTTATATTGAGTGGTACAATACCAAGCGTATTAAGCTGGGGCTTGATGGCTTATCTCCTGTTGTCTTCAGGCTTAAAACCACATAACAAAAACGACCAAGACTGCTCTTAGTCATTTTGCATAAATTTTGTCTAACTTTTGAGGAGCATTTCACGAAAGGGTGTCCCATATTTTATTGTTTACCGACACTCATAAAACCCACCAACTGATAAGCAACGAAACAATACCTGTAAAAACCAATACGCCAAAACGCAGACTCTTGACACTTTTAAAATAATTTTTTATCATTGTTTTTTCCTAACTCTATTAATATTTTTTAAACACGTTAATTTTAAAATAATCACCCCAATATTTTATAAAAAAACGACAACGCCTAAAAAAAGAAGATGTTGAATTAAGGATTGGAGTAATTGCTTTTGATATTTTCCTAAATATTTTTAAAAAGTATGCTACGATTTTATTTTTTAATACAATGGTAAGTTTTGCTTCATATGTGCCATTATATCTTTCGAGCAACCTTGCCCATAAGATTTGAGTATTAGTCACAGAATAAAACTCATCATTGTACTTATCCAATTTATCAAGATTGTCACAATAACTTGAAATGTAATCTGACTCATTTAATCTGGAATCAGAAAAACACTTGGCATTTTCGTATTGAATCAAATTCACCTCATTAAACTTTCCAACATAATTAATCTGATAAACATTGGGTTCAGAAATCCTAGTTGAGTTTGTAAAAGTGACTGTCGAATATTTTTCGGGTTCTTCAAAAGGAAGCATTGTGTCTATAATAAGATTTTTGATACCGTAAAAAATAAATTTATCTATCCAAAATTCAATCTCTTCATTATCATTAATAAAGCAAATTATTAAATCCTTACCCAATACATCTTCCTTTTTTAAGGAGTTTATATCATGATAGCTCGCTTTAATTCCACAAAACCCCAGCACAATGCTCAGATCCTCTATTCTCGGATTAACATACTGATAGGATTCATCAATAATTATAGCTATGTTCAGCTTAAGAATGTTATTAAATCCAGTTGGATTAAATTGAACGCTGTTAATAATCTTCTCCCAATCATTAATAGTGTTCTGCATTGAATAATGTTCCCTAATTGAATTAAACGCATTCCTTTTGATTTTTTTTCGCAAATCCTCATCAACCACTAGCAGCTTAATGGCATTGTACCAGTCATCAATAGAATTTTCAACCAATATTCCGTTTTCCATGTTGATTACACAATCTGAATATATAGGAGTATTGGAATAAACACCACACACACCCATGGCTCCATACTCTCTAAATTTATTATTGGTTTTTGAGTTATGGAAACGGTCATTAAGTAAAGGCGCCAAACCAATATCAAAGGAATATGAATAAAAAATTTTGATATATCGGGAGTAGTTCGATTCGTAGTTCAACTTAAACGCATTTTTAAACGAACTCAATTCCTTAGGTATTTGTCCAAAAGAATAAAACTCAACCCGATCACTAAATTCCTTAAGAATTCGCGCAACCGCATTAAGGTATATTCTTGCCAAAGTATCATTTTTTCCTCTACTAGTGGCATAAACTATTCTAACTTTCTTGTGCTTCTGGAGGTTTACTCCCTCTAAAAGTGATAAATCAAAATAGCATTTACATAAAAGAACATTGGAATTGTATGTTTGCGCTATTTCCTGCATAATGTGCGAGTATACCCTTACAGTATCAGCATTTCTAAGCATTTCCGTCAATACGTAGAGATGCAATGGATGTCGAGAATATCTGCCAATTGCGGTTTTTACAGATAATTCAAAAAAATTATCATCAATATCGTATATTAACTTCTTTTTGTATTTTTTTGCAAGTTCCAAAACATATAAATGCCTAGGATTGATACTTCGACAAAGAACAACAATATCGCAATTTTCAACATCTTTTTTCCTAAAAGTTCGTGAATATCTCATACTGAACTTAACTTTACCTAATTTTTGAAGTTCCAAAAAAGGCTTAACAACTGTTATAATGCTTGAAGGAAAGAGGAGCTCCGATATAAACAAAACTTTAATAGGCTGCATAGCTTTTTACTCCCATGTGTTTATATACCTTATCAGTGCATTTTCCCAGGTTTCAAGTCTGGAAACATTGTACTCATCCAAAATTTTTTTCGATAATCTAGAATTTAAAGGGCGTCTTGCCGTTGACGGATATTCGTCTGTACTTACCCTTTTTATTCTCACATTTAAGTGCGTTAGCTCGATAACTTTTTCAGCCAATTCCGCCCAACTGCATATGCCTTCATTAGTAATATGATAAATACCAAAAGGAGCCTTTTTTATCAATTCATATATGGCTATCGCCAAATCCTCAGAATAAGTAGGCGAGCCAATTTGATCATCTACCACATTGATAACCGAAGCAGTTTGCGCTAAATTGTAAATTGTTTTTACAAAATTTCTTCCATCGCCAAAAACCCAAGATGTTCTAACAATATAATATTTTGATAATTTCATTACAATGTCTTCTGCGTCTATTTTACTTTTGCCATAATTATTTAATGCCTTACGCCTCTCGTTAACCTCATGAGGAACTGTACCGTTATCATCAAAAATATAATCGGTACTTAAAAACATAAGCGGTATATCTGCTAAACGACATGCATCGGCAACATTTTGAGTGCCATAAACATTTATTTTTCGACATATTTCGTTTTCAATTTCAGCTCGATCAACAGCAGTATAACCCGCACAATGAATGACAAAATCAGGGCTAAAAGTGCAAAAAGCATTTGAAACATGTTCCGGATATGTTACATCACATAAATCAGAACCAAGAGCAATAATGTGCTCATAATCAGATAAACATTTTTTTAAAGCTCTGCCTAACTGACCGTCCCCTCCGGTAACCATAATTTTCAAATATATTTCCCCCCATTACAAAGTTCCGCTACTTGCTGTTTAACTCCTGATAAAATTTAATTGCCTCATCAGTTTTGCCATCAAAAGCAATATGACCGTCGGAAATAACAAAACAACGATTGCATATATCTTGTATTAGATTCATGCTATGCGATACCATTATAACAATCTTGGCCGAATCAATCAAACTATTTAATCTATTTACAGCTCTGTCAACAAAGTTAATATCTCCTCCAGCAAAAATCTCATCAATAATAAGGATTTCCGGGTTGATCTCTGTCGCTACCGTAAAAGCTAGCCGTGCATACATACCCGTAGAATAATACTTGATGGGAACATCAATGAATTCATTCAGTTCTGAGAACTCAATAATATTTTTCTCTAATTTTGCCATATTTTCTTTGGTGTGCCCAAGTATTGCACCATTCAAATATATATTTTCTCTTCCCGTAAGCTCAGGATTAAATCCAGCACCCAGTTCTATTAAAGGCACCACCTTACCGTTAATATCTATTTTCCCCTTAGTAGGCTCATAGATACGGGAAATCAATTTCAGCATGGTGCTTTTTCCTGCCCCATTATTTCCAATAATACCTAATCTGTCCCCCTGGCTAATCGTTGTATTTATATGATTGAGTACCCAAAATTCTTTAACTGTATCACTGTATTTCCGTTTTTTTAAAGTATTGATAACTGCCTCTTTTACAGAAATTCCCTTATCAGTATACATTTTAAATTTTAACGAAACATCCTCAAATTTCACATATGCATTATCGCTCATAATCATCACCTCTATTTTTATCAAAGCCGGAAACAAAAATCTTTTTCATACTTATAAAAATAAAGCAATCCGATAATAAATGCCACAAAAGCACAACCAAAAGCGATGAAAATATTATTTGCACTGGGCAGAGCATTGTAATAAATCGGAGATCTAAACATATCGATAAGATAATATCCCGGATTAAAATAGAAATATACTCTTAAATCTTCAGGAATAACAGTTATCGGGTAAAGTATCGGCGTTACATAATACCATGCATTCATGATTACACCCATAATATACCGCATATCACGAAAATAAACATTAATTGTCGCCATTAATAGAGAAAAACCAAATGTCCATAAAAATATAATTAAAAACGCAACGGGAAGAAACAGCAGGGCAGGAGTAATTTTTGCTCCTAAAATTACCATGATTATGAATAATGCTACCATTGAAAAAATCATATTAATAAATTGTGCGCAAACAGTTGTCAACGGAAACACTATCTTAGGAAGATATATTTTCTTTATAAAACCCTCATTATTGATTATGGAAGAACCACAAAAATCTGTTGCACCTCCAAAATAATTCCAAGGCAGCATACCCGCATACAAAAACACAACAAAATCCTTTAAGTCAAACCTCATAATGCTACCAAAAACGACAGAACTAATTATCATTGTGGCCATGGGGTTTAAAAGAGACCAAAAAAAACCAAGTGCGCTTCTCTTATACTTTACCGTAAGCTCCTGATTTATAAAATTCGATAAGACATACTTCGATTCCTTTATATCAGAAACAAGGCGTTTGAAAATATTCATTATTTTTTATCCCACACTTTTTTTAACTACTTCAATTACCCTCTTTACATCCTCATCTGTAAGCCACATATGAAGCGGCAGCGTGATAAGATGCTGACTAACATTATGTGCATTCGGGCAAGTGCCATGAGCATATGAATACATTCTGTATTCCGTATTATCCCTGTAATGAACACCGCCGTATATGTCATTTTTTGCAAGATTCGCCAATAACTGTTCGCGGTCATCCACAATAAGCTCATAAATATGATAACTACACTCATCGGCGTAAGGTGCATCCACTATTTTAATCTTCGGGTTATCCTTAAAAGCCTCGGTATACATATTTACGATCTCACGTCTGCGAGCATTTTCCTCATCAAGATATTTGAGTTGTACCAGTCCAATCGCTGCCATAATAGCATTACCATTATACTTGTATCCCACATACTCGATGTCGTAATTCCACTTATATCGACCATCGTCTTCAGAACGGCTGTAGGTATCCTTATTTATTCCCATCCATGCCATTTTTCTGCATATAGTATCATTTTCAGTTTCGGCAAAACAAATCATGCCACTGTCTCCGGTAGCAAGATTTTTTACCGCCTGATAAGAATAAACCGTAACGTCAACGCCTTCCCATGTTCCAGGGCAAACTCCATTCACTCTTGTTCCGGACATATGGGCAGCATCAAGAATGAGCTTAAGGCCATTCTTTTTACATATCTCAATGATTTTTTCAAGTTGACCGACACGTCCACCGTAACCCACAAAAATCACAGCCTTGGTCTTATCTGTAATTTTTCTTTCTACATCTTCTGGGTCAAGACAAAGATACTCGTCAACATCAGCAAATGTCGCATGCATATTTTCATATAAAATTGCATGATTGGTAGAAATAAACGTAATCGGTGTTGTAATTACCTCGTCGCCGTCATTCCAATTGTTCTGCATTTTCAAGATTTTTATAGCAAGATGCAGCCCTACTGTATTAGAACTAATGAAATACGCATTAGAATGGCCTGTGTATTTTTTCCATTCCTCCTCAAATTCAACGGTTTTAAAACCCATCCCCGTCCAACCACGCTCAAAACATTCCCGTATAGATTCAAGACACTCTTCAATGTGAAACTTTGGTTTTAGTACTTGAATTGACATAAAAATACTTCCTTTCAGAAATTCTATCCTCAAGTTCAAAGAACCTGAATTTTTTGATTTCATAAATCTGTATATGCAACACATTATGACTTCATTTCAATATCGGCATATACTTACGGCACTCGTAAACTAAATTCGTCCTTGGTAATTTCCATTTCAATCAGCACTCCAGTCAATGTTTTTCTTTCAGATTTGTGTTTAAACCCGCACTTTTTATAGATTGAAACTGCGGGAATATTATCCTTGAAAACTTCCAAATTTACCTTTTTCAAATCCAATGTCTTAAACGCAATGCGTAAAGCAGTTTCAAGTGCGTCTTTTCCATATCCTTTTCCGTGAAAATCGTAATCGCCAATAATAAACCTCCCAAATTCAGCACACTCTTCATCTTCCATGAAATTATAAAACGCACACATTCCAATTTTTTTTTGAGTATGCTTTTCTATGATGATAAAGACATAATCACCTGGTTTTGAAATATAATTTTCATACCATTTTTTTTGCGCCTCTTCTGTGATAAAATCTTGATTTATGAATTTAACCCTAACATCATCTCGATTCCTCCAAGTACGAATAAGTTGAATATCTTCCTCTTTGAGAGAAATCAAACATACATTCTTGCCAATTTCATAAAATGAGTGCAACATATTATATCCTTTTCTCTTTACGTATAGACGAATTTCTCATTTTTATTGCAAAAACATCCTCTTGATTCTTTAAATACCGTCATCGATTTCCATACATTTTCTCATAGTACTGCTGATACTCGCCGTTTATGATATGCTCCCACCAGTCTCGATTATCAAGATACCATTGAATGGTCTTCTTGATACCATCAGCAAACATGGTCTCGGGAAGCCATCCCAACTCTCTGTGAATTTTCTCAGGATCTATGGCATAACGCATATCGTGCCCCTTGCGGTCGGTTACATAGGTGATAAGACTCTCGGGTTTACCAAGTTCTTTAAGAATGATCTTAACAATATCAATGTTACGCATTTCGTTATGCCCGCCAATATTGTAAACCTCTCCCACAGTTCCTTTGTGAATGATGAGGTCTATAGCACGGCAATGATCCTCTACGTACAGCCAATCACGGACATTTATCCCTTCCCCATAAACAGGTAGCGGCTTGTCATTCAAGGCATTTGCAATCATCAAAGGGATAAGCTTTTCCGGAAAATGATACGGTCCGTAATTATTTGAACATCTCGAAATAGTCGTCGGTAATCCGAAAGTCCTGTGATAAGCCATCACCAGCAAATCAGCAGATGCTTTTGAAGCACTGTAAGGACTTGATGTATGAATAGGCGTTTCCTCCGTAAAGAAAAGGTCGGGACGGTCAAGAGGAAGATCTCCGTAAACCTCGTCCGTAGACACCTGATGATAACGCTTTATGCCATATTTCCGACAGGCATCCATCATTACCTGCGTACCAAGAATATTTGTCTTAAGAAAAACATCAGGATTTTCAATTGAACGATCGACATGACTTTCCGCCGCAAAATTCACCACCATATCCGGCTTTTCCTCTTCAAAAACGCCAAATACAGCTTCACGATCAGTAATATCGACCTTACAGAAACGAAAATTGGGATTATCCATCACAGAGGCAAGTGTTTCCATATTCCCAGCGTAAGTAAGACAATCCATACAGATGATTCTATAATCCGGATATTTATTCAACATATAATGAACAAAGTTACCGCCAATAAAACCCGCTCCACCTGTAACTATTATTTTCATATTATACCTCCATAGTCAACCACAATAAACAAAAGTACAATCGCTGTCTCGAAGAAAAGGGGCAGACTTGTCCTTTTCGGAAATAATAGGAGATTCTATCCCCCACGCTACACCAATCTCGGGATCGTCAAACCTTATACTACGGTCACTTTCTTTATTGTAATAATTATCCGCTTTATATAAAAATTCTACATCGTCTGTCAGAGTGACAAATCCGTGACCGAAACCTCGCGGAATAAACAGCTGCCGCTTATTTTCCGCTGAAAGCTCTACAGAAACCCATTTTTTATATGTGGGTGAACCCTTTCGCAAATCTACAGCCACATCCAACACTGCTCCCCTGCAAACTCTTACAAGCTTTGCCTGCGCATATTCTCCATTCTGGAAGTGAATGCCACGCAGAACACCCTTTACAGCTGAATAAGAATGATTGTCCTGTACAAATTCCGTCTCTATTTTCGGCAGCTTTATTTTGGAATAACTTTCCATAAACCAGCCTCGTTCATCGCCGAAAACCTGCGGTTCAATAATATATACACCTTTAATCTCGGTTTCAATTACATTCATTATACTTTACCCTTTCATGAAAGATCAGTACACAATTCTGCCTTCAGCAACCTTTTTCAAGTGCTGCCCATACGTGGACTTTCCGTACCGTTCAGCGCACTCCGACAGCTTTTCTTTTGTGACCCAGCCATTTTTAAAGGCAATTTCCTCAATCGCGGAGACCTGTATCCCCTGCCTTTTTTCCACCATCTGCACAAACTGTCCGGCGTCCATTAAGCTGTCCATCGTTCCCGTATCCAGCCATGCAAACCCCCGGCCGAGCAGCTGAACGTCCAGATCGCCCTGCTCCAGAAAAACACGGTTCAAATCGGTGATCTCAAGTTCGCCCCTAGCGGACGGCTTCATTTTTTTCGCGTATTCGACCACGCGATTATCATAAAAATATAAACCCGTGATTGCATAATTAGATTTTGGAGCTTTCGGCTTTTCCTCTACCGAAATGACTTTTCCTTTTTGATCAAACTCAACGACCCCAAAGCGCTCGGGATCCTCCACATAATAACCGAACACGCTAGCCCGACGATTCTTTTCCGCGTTCTCCACGGCATTTTTAAGCACCCTCGAAAATCCGTTGCCATAAAAGATATTATCTCCCAGCACCATGGCACAACAATCATCACCGATGAATTCCTCGCCAAGAATAAATGCCTGCGCTAGCCCGTCGGGAGAAGGCTGAACCTTATACGAAAGCTTGATCCCATAATCCGAACCGTCACCTAAAAGCTTTTCAAAATTCGGAAGATCCGCCGGCGTGGAAATAATGAGAATATCGCGAATCCCCGCCAACATCAGCGTTGACAGGGGATAATAGATCATCGGCTTATCGTAAATAGGAAGGAGCTGCTTCGACGTGATCATGGTAAGCGGATAAAGCCTTGTCCCCGAACCGCCCGCAAGAATAATTCCCTTCATAAATAGTACCCTATCCTTTCAACAAAATATCAACTGCCCCACAGCCGACATAAAATTTTGTTTTAAAAAACTGTGTTTCATAAGTTTTGCTACCCTCGTAATCTTGAAGTGGCTCGGAATATCAATGTATATTTCCAAAATATCCCTGCTTTTGTAATCAAGTCGTGGCTTGAAATATTCATAAAAATTTTTCGCATGGATATAAGAGACTCTTATTCGTCTTTTGGTGTGCCGTCTTTTCCAAACGATTCTCATCACTCCTTTAAGACTGCGATTATCTACAGCTCCTAAACGGTTATTTCCATGCTGCCGATACCGATTCAGCGGCTTCCCCACAAACCCGATCTGCCCGAAAGCCGCCGCCGTAAGCGCGATCCACCAATCATGCATGAGCATATCCTCCGCCGGCGCGTCCTTGACCAGATCCGCCAGACTCCGATTGATCATTACCGTACAACCCGTCACATTGTTTTGGCAAAGAAGCCTGTTCAAGGTATTGCATTTCGGATTCAGCCCCTGAAACCGCGTGAAAGACAGGCTGATCTGATTCAGTTCCGAATCGACGATTTCCATTTCGGTATGCACAAGCAGCGGACAATCTCCATAGACCTGTTCCATCTGCTTCATTTTATCAAAGGTCAGCCGAACCTTATCGGGCAGCCAGAAATCGTCCTGATCGGAAAACATCACGTATTCCGCTTCCGATTTTTTCAGCATTCCCATAAAATTCGCGCACGCCGAGCCGCTCGGCGTTTCGTTTTTTTGAGCAGTAATCCGTTCGGGATATCTTTGTGCATAATCCAGAACAATGTCATAAGAGTGGTCGGAAGAGCCGTCATCGCAAATATATAAATGCCAATCCCGGCTGCTTTGGGCTAAAATGGAGTCAATCTGCTGTGACAGATATTTTTCGCCGTTGTAAACCGCCATTAAAATATCGATCACGATCTTTCACCGCCCATACCGACAAAAATCCTCAACATATCTCCTTTTATTATACAACATTACCATTATTATGTCAATAGAATTGGAGAAATTTTCCAAATATATTAACGTTTTCAATTGTTTGTTCCTGATATATTTAGGATTCTCAGCCGTTTTTCTCCGTCGTATACTTTCCATTTCCGCGCCACTTGTAAAAGTATTTCAGCATGGAAGAAATTTGAATCAGAAAGTATTTCGATTTTTTCATATACGCCCGCTCCCATTGATGCACCACCGAGAACTGCGGGGCATAGACCGTCCGCCCGTATTTCTGAGCCATGCGGGTAATATCGGCGTCCTCGTTATAAAGGAAAAACCGCTCGTCAAAGCCGCCGACCTTTCGGAACACCTCGGTGCGCACGGCAATAAAGCAGCCGGAACAGAAGCCGACGTCTGTCACCTCATGAACCTCCCGATCCGCAAACGTATATTCCCTGCGCCATTTTCGGAACACTCCGCCGAACCGCTCCAGCCGTCCTCCCAGCATATATTTCACCTTCGGGGTCAGCTTCGGCGTGAACTGTTCCTCCCCGCTTTCATACAAAAATTTCGGAACAGCCATGACAATATCAGAGTTTTCTTCCAGAAATCGGCACATCTCGCCCACCGTATCATTTTTCAGAATAACATCGGGATTGACAATAAAGTGAAATTCCGATTCAAGCAGCGGCAGAACGGCATTGTGTCCGGCTCCGAAGCCGCCGTTTTTCTGCGCGCGGATCAGCTTTACCCGAGGGTATTTCTCCGCGATCAGATCCGCCGTTCCGTCGGCGGAGCAGTTGTCACAGATATACAGCGTAAAATCCACCGATTTCGTATGCTCAAATACGGAATCAATCGCCTTCTCTATATTATGCCTGTTATTATAGGTAACTATGCACAGTGAAGCGTTCATGTGGCTGCTCCTTATCCATTGTTTTCCTTTTTTACTGATTTTAGCATATTTATTTCCGAATGTCAATCTTTTCCTTATTCGTTCTATGATCCACCCCGCCTCCGCCGATCCGAAAAATGCCCACGAAATTTTCCTTTTTACATTGACTTTATTTTTCCGCAATGCTATAATAAATATAATTAAAACCCGTCCCGTTTTCGTCTTTTTTATGGAGGTACCCCATGAAATCATTCTCCCGCAGAAGATCCCCCCGGCTGCTCGCGTCCGTGATCTCCGCCGTCATGCTCCTCTCGTTTCTGACAGGCTGCCAAAGCGACGAATCGCCCGACAGCTCCGAAACGTCGGCTCCGACCAGTGCCGAAAGCATCTCGGAATCCACTTCCGTCTCCACTTCTTCCGCTCCGCAAACGACATCCGCTCCGAAAGATGAGTCTTCCAAACTGCTGGAAAATCGCGTCAGAACGGGCAACGATCTTGTCACCAATATTAAAGCGGTCAAAACGGACGGAAAATGTATTCCGACCAACGCCGAATTCCGTCTGACCGCGTCCGCCGACGTTCCAGCGGAGGAGATCCGGTCGCGCCTTCGCATCAGTCCTGAAACGGATTTCAGCGTGACGAAGGAAACGGACGGCACCTACCTGCTCCAAAGCGCGGAACCGTTCTCCGAGGGGCAGCTCGTCAAGCTCGCCGCCGCCGATGAAAACGGCGATATTCGCGACAGCTGGGCATTCCAGACAACGGAAGCGTTTCAGATCAAATCCACCTATCCCGCGGACGGAGCGGAATCCGTTTACGTGGACTCGGGGATTGAGATCGAGTTTTCCTCACCCGTCAGCGCCGAGAACGCAAAAAATTATTTTGAGATCACTCCCGCGCTCGACGGCAAGTTTACGACCCACCGCAATACGCTGTACTATATCCCCTCCGAAGAAATGAAAACCAATACAGTCTATACCGTTACAGTAAAACCGGGGCTGAAATCCGCGCTGTCGGGCGAGCTTACGGAACAACTTTCCTTTTCCTTCCGCACACGGACGAACCGCTCGGGCGAATACTTTTATATTTATAACAGAAACGGAAAATTCAGCGAAACCTTCTTGGAGGGCGATCCCGCGGTGATCGAGATCTACTGCTCGGAATCGTTCCAGAAAAAGAATTTCGACCTCGCCCTTTACCGCTACCCTTCCGCGGAGGAATACAAGACTGCCCTTCAAGGTGCCGCGGACGGCAAGCGCTTTTTCGACAGCTGCCTTGACATATCGGGACTTGAGGAGGTGTTCCGCTCCTCCGAAAAGCCGATCCCGAACCTAAACGACTGGAGCCCGATGTTTCTCATGCTTCCCGACGATCTTAAAGAGGGCTATTATATCGCGGAGGTCTCCGTCGGTGAACTGCGCGAGCAGTACCTGATCCAGGTCAACCCCATTTCGGTTTTCGCATTGTCTCTCGGGGAGGAAAACCTGTTTTTCATCAACGACACCGAAACGGGAAAACCCGCGGCGGGCGCGAAGGTCGAGCTGACGGTCGACGGAAAGACCTACCGCGCACAAGCGGATCGGGACGGTCTCACAAACGTCATCATTGACGGCAATGAGTTCCAAAAAGGCGTTATAAGCGTTGAATACGGCGGAAGCCGCTATATCGATTATTTTACAACCAATCGGGTGTCCGAAGCGGGATATGACGATCTATACTATATGTACCTTTACACCGACCGGGAAGCGTACCTCACGAGCGACACGGTCAACGTCTGGGGCTTGATCCTTCCGCGGCGGGGCGGGGTCGAGCTTCCCGAACACCTCTCCCTGTCCTTCGGAATGTCAGCGGAACTCGGCGACGTCAAGGAGATCACCGTCGCCGCCGACGGAACGTTCAGCGCGCAGTTCACTTACACCAACCGCATGGAAACCTATTCCGTGCGGCTCAGGCTGCTCGACGGCGATCAGGTTATGCACGAAAAATGGGTACAGATCAAGGACTATGTTAAACCCACCTACGAATTTGACGTAACGGTTCCGCGCTACGCGATCATGCCGCAGCACAATCCCATCACCGTCGAAGTGAACGCGCATTTTTACGAGGGTACGCCCGCCGAGGGACTGCAATTTGAAGTGGATAACAGGCATTACATTAAGACCGACCGGGACGGTTACGCCAAAATAGAGATCAAGCACGAGGATAGCAGCTACTGGCACGGGATCTACTGGTCGGTCGATACACGGCTTACGGGCGTTGAAAACGAATACACCTCCGCATACAAAGGGCTCTCCGTGTTTTTCAGGGACGTCATGCTGGAAACCGATTACGATAAAGAAACGCACGCGCTGACGCTGACAACGAGCCAAATGGATTTCGGGAAAATTGAGGAGTTTCTCGATTCAAGGGATCGGGATTACGGGATCCTGAAGGGACAGCCGTTCGATACGGAGGTTACGGTCTCGATCACGCACCGCTATACGGAAACGATCGAGAAAGGGAACCGCTATGACTATATCGAAAAAAAGACCGTTCCGACCTATTCGTACAAAAATCACGAAGACGACATCGGTACCTTTACCGTATCGACCGTAAACGGGGTCGGAACGCTGGAAAATCTCCCGCTTACTTCCGATCAAGGATACTACGACCTTAATTTCCGGTATACAGATACCCTCGGACAGACAACCAAGGATTACACGTCCGTAGATAACCGCGATCGTTCCAACTACTGGAGCGATACGCCGTTTTCTCATTATTCCCTTACGGCGGACGAATCGAATTGGCTTTACGGCAGAAGCTATTATGACTACGGCTCCTTTTATCCGTTCCGGGAAAACGAGACGCTGAAGCTGAAGCTTACGCGCAACAACGAAGACGTGGAGGAAAATAAGGGAAGAATCCTTTTCGCCGTATATCAAAACGACTTTATCACCCAGACGGTCTATGACACGGTAAGCTTCGACTATTTCCCGAGCCTTTCCTGCCTGCCGAACGCGCGGTTCAGCGGCGCGTATTTCGACGGACGGCACGTTTTTTCGATTTACGGCGGGAACATGAAGTTCGACCCCGAGGAACGGAACATCACCCTCGAAGTGACCCCCGACCGGGAAACCTATGACGCGGGCGATACGGTACGGCTCTCCGTAAGAGCGCTCGACGAAAACGGCAGACCCGTCAGCGGCGCGGCGGTCTCGCTGAGCGTTGTGGACGAGGCGGCTTTTGCCGTTGCCGAGCAGGAAGTGAATATTCTGGACGATCTTTATACCGTTATCTGGGAATACCCGTACACCTCAAGCTACTGCAGCTATATCCAGCACGTGATGGGAAGCGACCCAATGGGAGAAATGGGCGGCGGTGGACCGGAAAGCGAAAATCGGGACTATTTTACGGATACGCCCTATTTTGGCACCGTGGTCACCGACACGAACGGGAGAGCGGAGATCGTTTTTGACCTCGCGGACAATCTTACGACGTGGAGAGCGACCGTGCAGGCGGTCAAGGAGTTGGAAACGGGACGGCTGCTCGCCGGAGACGCGACCTGCCCGATTGTCGCAACAAGACCCGTGTTTATTACGCCGATCATGCTTTCCGCCTATCTGGCGGGGGACGACATCGCGGTAACGGCAAAGTGCCACGGGATCGGCGCGGACGACCTGATCACCGCACAGATCACGGGAAACGGGGTGGACATGACGCTCAGCGCGCCGGCCGCACAGACCTTCAATTTCGGAAAGCTCCCGGTCGGGGACTATAAGGTGCTGTTTACCGCGGAAAAGGACGGGAACCGCGACGCGATCGAGCTTCCCCTTACCGTCGTCGATACCATTCTCGAGGTCGATATCACAAGGGACTTTGACCTCGCGGACGGCATGAACGTCAACCCGGCCAAATGGCCCGTCACGATCGCGTTTTTCGATCGGGAATATATGTTCTACACGGAAATTTTACGAAAGCTTGCCCGATACGGGGGAGAGCGGACGGATATGCGGATCGCGGAGCGGTTCGCCGAAAAGGAGCTCGGCTATATTACAGAGGAAGCGTATATCGATGAATTTTCTCATGTAACGTCCGAAGGGCTTGCGTCGCCGCTCCCGGCAAGCGAAAAAAGCGCGGAGCTTACCGCGCTGATCTGCGCCGCCGCGCCCGAGCTGGTCACCCGCTCGGCGGTCGTTTCAAGGCTTGAAGAAATCCTTTCCTCCCAAAGCGCCGCAAAAACCGACCGAAGCTGTGCCTATATGGGGCTCGCGGCGCTCGGAGAGCCGATTCTCGAGGAAGTGAAAGCCGAACTCGAAAGCGGGGAATTTACCGATTATTACGACAAAATGCGGCTCGCCGCGGCGCTCGCACTTTGCGGGGATTATAACGCCGCTTACGAGGCTTACGCGCAGTTCACACCCGAAGTTCTCGTACGGGACAGCGATCCCGAAAACATACGCGCATGGATCTCCGCCCCGTCGGGCGAAACGCAGGAATATACAAAGCTCGCCCTCATCACCGCGTCTGTTTTAAATCTCCCTGAGGCGGAATATTTCGCGCGTTATCTGACGGACGAAGAGCCCGCCTACGACAGCTTTTCCTTAGAGCTGATGATCTATCTGAAAAACTACACGCCGAAGGTGGAGGGAAGGGCGGAATTCACCTACACGCTGAACGGAAAGATCGAAACGGTAACGCTCGACCGGTTCCGCGGGCGGCTGATCCGCTTCGGCGAGGAGCAGTTCAAAAACGCTGATTTTAAAGTCATTTCGGGCTCCGTTTACGCCTTAACGCAGTATATCGGGCGCGTTTCGGAGCAAAGCGATCCCGCGACGCTCTCCGTTACCAAAACCATGAGCGGAGACTTCACGGTAGGCGGCGAAATCACGGTAACGATTCAGACCAAACCCCATGCCACGATCGACGACGTGATCCCCTCCTGCGGCAGGTATATCGACAAGCGCGATAACTGCTATTACCGAAGCGGACAGCGCGTATCGCTTTATACCAATAAATACGGTACCGCGACCTATCACTTCCGAATCACGACCGAGGGCGAATATGTCGTTGAAAGCGCTGTCGCTCAGGATTGGAAGAATGAATGGGGCGAAAGCAAGCGGGATCAGATCACGGTGAGGAAATCCATTGAAACGGCTTAAAATATTTTTATTCTGTGCAGTCCTGCTCTGCGGCTGCTCGGGCGGAGCGGCTCCGGTTCCGATTCCCGAAACCGACCTGCCCGTTTCGGAAGCCCCTACGGAACCCGCCGAGATCAATGTTCCTTATTCCGAGCTGCTCGAATGCCGCTATTTCGACGAAGAAGAATTTTATATTTATGACAGGCGCGGCGCGGCGTATCCGTGCGGCGGGGAGGTTCGCTGCGGCATCGTTCCGCACCACCTGACGGCGGGGCACATGATCTCGGGCTTTTTCAAGACCGCCGCGCAAAATGCCCAACCGGAAACGGTCGTGATTGTCGCGCCCATGCACTACCCTTCCGACCGTAAGCTCTGCACCTCCGAAACGGCCTGGGCAACGCCGTGGGGCGTCACGGAAACGGATACCGAGATCACCACGCTTTTTACGGAACGGCTGGGCGCGGCGATCGACGACGAAATGCTCCAGCACGACCACAGCGCCTCGTCGCATATTCCCTTTGTAAAATATTATTTTCCCGACGCGAAGTCGGCCTGCTTGCTGGTCTCGCCGAAAGAAAGCGAGGATTTCCCCGAACGGCTCGCGGCACTCCTGCAAGAGATCGCGGAGCTGAAAAGCTGCCTGTTTGTTTTCTCGATCGACTTTTCCCACTATCTTTCCCCCGAAGCCGCGAGCCTTCACGACAGCGAAACGCTTGGCGCGGTGCTTGCGGGAGATACGGACGCGATCGAAAGAATGACCAACGACAATGTGGATACGCCCTATTGCCTGAGCGCGTTTGTCCGATTAGCGGATCTGCTCGGAACGGAGATCACTGCCGCCGACAACAGCAACACCGCCGAAGTTCTGGATTATCCGTATAACGAAGCGATCTTCCCGGAGGGCGTGACCAGTTATTTTGTGTATATTGCGTCATAAATGCAAAAAGAGAGAAGCACGAAAATGCCCGAAAGCAGTTTTTGAACTGCTTTCGGGCTTATTTTAATTATTTGTTTATTTGCGTAAATCGGAATTTAACTTTGTATCCACACATCTATTTCATTCCTGTCAGGCATTTCAAAAATAGATTCCAATTTCGCAATCAGATCGTTAACGACATAATAGGCGTTGGTCTTGCCCACCAATACATCTCTATTTCTTTTTTCTATTCGTCTGTTCCATTCTTCATCATCAATGTCAATGTAATAAAATTCAGATGGTATATTTCTTGAACGATAGAACTCTCTAGCAAAGTTTCTTTCGCTTTTCGTACAAAAACCCCAATCCAGTATTACATTTATATCCATTTCAAGGATATCTAACGACTTCCCATAAAGATACTTTTGTGCTCTTTTCGAGTAGTCATCATGCTTTTCTCCTGCGTCCTGACCAAATAATGCAAGAGTTATTTCATCAATGGAAAGAATAATTGCTCTATGTTCTTTTCTTAACATTTCAGCATATGTACTTTTACCGCTGCATAATTTTCCGCACATCATAAAAACTCTCGGCATATAAGTTCCTCCGTAACCTCCGATTTATTTTACTGATATTATACATCGAAAAAACCGTTATGTCAACGGAAAAGCCGTCGTGTTTTTGACTTCTCGTCAAAAATACGACGGCTGAAAATTGCCTTATCATTCGCTCTCTTTTTTTCTTTTCCTGTCCGGTATCGGCACCTGTACCAAAATCACCGCCGCGAACACCACGACACACCCCGCAACCTGCCGCGCGGTCATCGTCTGATCCGTCGTGAGAAATCCGACCCGATACGCGAGATAACCCGCGACCGACGAGATCACGGACTCAAGGCTGAGGATCAGCGCCGCCGCCGTCGGGTTCAGTCCCTTCTGCCCGACGATCTGGAGGGTATAGCCCACCCCGCTCGACAGAACGCCCGCGTAAAGCACCGGTATTGCCCCGTCGATCAACTGCCCCAAAGACGGCTCCTCAAAGATCAGCATGAGCACCCCACTGACGATCGCGCAAACAAAAAACTGGATACAGGAAAGCATGACCCCGTCGGCAAGCGGCGAAAAATGGTCGATCACCAGAATATGCACCGCGAAAAGCACCGAGCAGATCAGCACGAGCAGATCACCCGTCCCGATCGTCAGCGAGCCGTCGATACAGAGCAGGTACATACCAACCATCGCTGCGAGCGCGCCAATCCATACGATCAAGGAAGCTTTCCGCTTCAGAAAGATCCCAAGAATCGGGGTAAAAATGATATAAAGCGCGGTAATAAAGCCGCTCTTTCCGACCGTCGTTCCCATGATCCCGAACTGCTGGAAAAGTCCCGCCGCCGTCAGCGCCAAGCCGCAGCAAGCCCCGCCGATCAGGGTAATCCGCCAAGGGATCGGCTTCTTTTCCGCTTCGCGCGAGCGGCGGAAAGCGATCACAGGAAGCAACACCAACCCTCCGAGCAGGCTCCGCGCGGCGGTAAAGGTGAACGGTCCCATGCTCTCCATACCCATCGCCTGCGAAACAAAGGACGTCCCCCAGATCAGCGCCGTCAGAAAGAGCAAAAGACTGTTTCGTAATATTGTTTTACTCATTTTCCATTAACTAATTCGGCGGCTCTGGACGGACTGAAGGAACTGCCGCGTGCGCTCCTCCTTCGCGTTCGAGAACATCTGCTCCGGCGTGTTGACCTCTAAGATCACGCCCTGATACATAAACACCACGCGATCGGAAACCTCGCGCGCGAAGCCCATTTCGTGCGTGACCACGATCATGGTCATTCCTTCGTTCGCAAGCTCCTTCATAACCTGTAAAACCTCGCCGACCAGCTCGGGGTCGAGCGCGGAGGTCGGCTCGTCAAACAGCATCATTTTCGGCTGCATGGCGAGCGCGCGTGCAATGGCGACGCGCTGCTGCTGTCCACCGGAAAGCTTCGAGGGGTACGCGTCCGCCTTATCGCTCAGTCCCACTTTATCGAGCAGCGCTTTCGCGCTCTTTTCCGCGTCAACACGGTTGATCTTTTTCACGTTCATCGGTGCGAGCATTAAATTTTCAAGCGCGGTGAGGTGCGGGAAAAGATTGAACCGCTGAAACACCATGCCCATTTCGAGCAAAGCCTGATGCCGCTCGGCGGAGGTGATCGCGACGCGGTTAATCCCGTTTTCGCGGTCGTCGAGGAGCTTTTCCTCCACCCAGAGCTTTCCGCTCGTGATCTTTTCGAGGTGATTGAGCGAGCGCAAATATGTGGATTTCCCCGCGCCGGACGGGCCGATCAGACAAACGACCTCCCCCTGCTCCACCGTGAGCGAACAGTTTTTGAGTACCTTTAAATCTCCGAAATCCTTGCATAAATTTTCGGTTCTGATCATTGACACAGCGATCCGCCCCCTTTCTTATTCGTAAACGGAAAACTTCTTTTCCAGCACGGAAAAGATCTTGGAAAATACCGCCGTAATGACGAGATAGATCACCATCGCGATCAGGTAGACCGAAACCTCGCCCGAAGAGGAGAGGATCGAGCTTGTTACCTTCGAAAGATCCTGTAACGCGATGATCGAGGTCAGTGCCGCGTCCTTCAGAACCATGATGAACTCGTTCGCGATCGGCGGGATCAGACGGCGGTAGGTCTGCGGAATGATGATCTTGCTCATCGTCTGCCCGTAGGATAAGCCCAGCACCTTTGCCGCCTCGAACTGTCCTTTATCAATGGACTCGATCGCCGCGCGGATAATCTCGGCGCAGTATGCGGCGGAGTTTAAGCTGAACGCGATCCAAGCCGCGACAAATCGGTCGTTGATCGTAAGCGCGGGAAAAAGGAGCGGAAGCCCGAACCAAAGGAAGTAAAGCTGCATTAAAAGTGGCGTTCCGCGGAAGAAAAAGATATACGCGCGGCAGAAATACTGAATCGGCTTGAATTTCGCCATCTTTCCGAGCGCGATAAAGACCGAGAGCAGAACGCCCGTCACCACGGAGGCGAGCGTCAGAAGAATGGTAATCTTCGCGCCGTTCAAAAGAGCGGGAAGCCACGCGACGAAGTTGACGAAAAAGTTTAAGATCGGATTGTCGCCCGCATCGATCACGTTCCCCGCGATCCCGAGCAGGGTAACCGACACGACATTACTCGCGTCGATCTGCTTCATCGCCTTATAGCTCGTCATGATCCCGATCGAATCAAAGCTCGGGACGGATTCGCGCCGCGCCTCGATCTCGAGATAGCTTTGCGGGATATGCTCGAGAAAATCCTCTTTCGTCGGCGCGGTAATCACCAGCGGGATACAAACCGCGATCAGCGCCAGAATCACAATGATCGTAACAAGGAGCTTTTTCGGAAGCTTCCGCCCCGCTGCGTCCTTTTTCTTTTCCGTTTCGTCCATTTTCCTGTTCCTTTCCGCCTTGTTTGCGGCTGCCCGAAAACTCGAAAGGCAGACCGTGAGGTCTGCCTACGGGAGTTCTTTAGAAATATTTCGCGAGAATTTCGTCAAGCTTTCCTTCCGCCTTGATCTCGGCGAGCGCCGCGTTGATCTTCGACTGAAGCTCGGTATTGCCCTTCTTAATGCAGACCGCGAACATTTCGGGATCGCTGTCCTGAATCCAGGTCTGCTCATATTTCGAGCCATCGCCGAGATAGCTTGACGCAACGGTGCTGTCGCAGATCACCGCGTCGAGACGTCCCGCATCAAGATCGGTATAAACGTCGATCACCTTCGCGTACTCGTACGACTCAAAAGTGATGTTGTTCTTCTCGGCGTATTCGGTGATGTAGATGTCGGAGGTCGTCTCCTCCTGATACCCTACGCGAAGCCCCGCGACCTCGTCGGGAGAAGAAGGCTTTACCGCCGCGTCCTTCAAGGTAACGATACACTGGTAATTGTCGATATACGTGTCGGAGAAGAGGTAGTCGAGCAGTCTGTCCGGCGTGACGGTGACCGCGGAGATCACGCAGTCATAGTCGCCCTTGTCGAGACCCGCGAAAATGCCGTCCCAAGCGGTATCGATCAGCTCATACTCCATGCCCATCTTTTCGGCGAGCGCTTTCCCAAGCTCAATATCCACGCCGACCGTGGTCACGCCGTCGGTATCGTAATACTCAAAAGGCGGATAGCCGACCTCCGCGCCGACCCGAAGCTTTTCCGTGGTTTCCTCCTTGCCGCAGGAGGACGCGGTAAGTACCGCCGCGCAGGCGAGCGCGCCCGCAAGAATTCTTTTCAGTTTCATTATGTACGATTCCTTTCTTTTATTTTACTTTTGTTCCCGTTATTTCTTTTGTGCAGTTCCGTTCCCGCGCCCGTGTATGCTTTCCCGTCCGGCGCGGACTTCCCCGCATTGTGACTATATCACATTTTAAGCGCCGTGTCAACATTTTTTTAAAGGAAATTCAAAGAATATACGTTTTTTTAGCATTTAATATAAAATATCTCAAAATCATTTCCGCTTTTATACAATTTTCATACAATTTTCATGCAGTTTTTATTCACTGATCCGTTTCGATCCGCTTTGCTCCGATTTCGACCCACGCCGGACGAAACCCGCAGCCCAGCGCGATGTTCTGCGAACGGCAGTTGGAAAGGCTCGTCCCGTAAAAGGGGATTTTCCCGTGCCGTAAAATCTTGTTCTTCAGAAGCGTCACGAGATACGTCCCGACCCCCTGCGAGCGGTATTCGGGAAGAACGTCGATCCCGATCTGCTCCCAGCCGGGCGCGTCCTCGGAGCAACCCGCCATACCCATGATCTTCTCTCCGTCATACGCGCAGACCGCGACCGTGTCGGGTCTCTCCGGCGTATAAGCGGTACAGAGCGCGTTCGGAAAGCGCGGATCACCGTAAAACGGGTCGATCTCCTCCCTGCCGAAAAACCATTTCACGGGATCGTCCCGCTTCGGGAGCACCTCCCCGGCGGATAAGTACAGGTGGTGCGACTGCGTCAGCGTATAGCCGAAGCGGTTCAGCTCCCGCTCAAGCGGAAGAAGATTCGGTATCTCGAACAGCCAGATCCCCGGCTTTTCCCGCGACCACTCTGAAAGAAACGGGTGAAGCCGCTCGTCGGCGGTCAGAACCGCGTTTCCGCCGAGGGTCGCCATGTGGAAAAAGTAGGGCTCGCTTTGATAGCGCCGCTGCCCTTCCCGAAGCGCCGGAACGGTCAGGATATTTTTACTTTCCCGAAAAGCCTCCGGCTTACAGCCGTATTCCAGCGACAAAAGCCGAAGCAGCGCGGCGGTGTGTGCTTTTATCATAGGGGGCTCCTTCCTTTCTCATTCTGTGTCCTCATAAGAACAACCGCCCGCAAAAAGCAGGCGGTTGTTTTGTTCAAGCGTCTTCAGCCGTTTTGAGATCAGTGCCGTCAAATCCAAGCATAAACATACTGTGAAAATCACGGAGATCCGCGCGGGTAACGGTTCTCGTAAGTCCGCCCGCCACATAGATCCTGCCGCACTCCTCACAAGTATCGGTCTTTATCTGAACAGACTGCGATACAACGCGCTTTCCCTCTTGATCCGCCTTTGCCCTTTCACGGCGAACATGCTCCATTTCGTGCCCCCGGACGCGGTGCGCGGCGGCGGACGGGCTCATCTTCGTGGCGGACTGGAATGAAACGGCGGAGTCGTCGGAATCATCCTGATAGCGGCGATTGCGGCAAGTTTCGCATTCGCACAGGGGACAATCCTTCTCAAAACCGTCGTGCTTATTGTTCTTATGCTCGGTCTTTTCCGCCGCATCCTTCGAGAGGAACGGATCTTCGTCCTTCTCCTTTTCGGTTTTCGGCATGGCGACCGGGCGATGCTCATCCTTAAGCTTTCCGTCAAGATCATAGCGGCTATCCGCTTTCCCGACGGTCTGTTCATCCCTGAGATTCAGCTTTTTGGCATCTTCCGATACCTTAAGATATGAATTTGCGGCGTTCTGATAGGCTGAAAGACCCGAATTGGCGTGAATACTGCCGAGCGCCATTCATATCTCCTCCGTTTTAAGAGCCGATTTTTGCGGAGAATCGCATAGCGATCCCGCAAAACAAGCCCTCAGATTTTTTTGTAAAGCACAAAAACACAAATTATTCCGGTCAATATGACTATTAACCTATCATGAAGTATACCATGTGTTTCCTTTTTGCGCAAGGGGTTTTTCAAAATTTGTGAGGAAAACGCGTAAATTTCGTGAAAAAGGATAAATTCGACAGGATAAATACGGTAAATTTCACAAATTTTTAAAATTTCTTGCAAATTGCCGCTCTGTTATGGTATAATAGGTACAGGAATGAAAGCGCGGCACCGTCCCGGGAGATAATCGCGGGACAGGCGGGAAAGGACAGAATTATGGATTTTACGGTACAAGAAGTTAAGGCGCGCGGAAACGGCAGGATCCGTTTCGGCATTATCCCCGGGCATTTCGCCACCAACCATTCGCACGTCAGCTGCTACATCGACCTGAGCGAGATCAAAAACAGCTTCAAAGCGGCGCGGGAAACCGCGAAGGAGCTTGCGGGGTCGCTTCATGGAACGCCGATCGACGCGATCCTCTGCGTTGAGGGCACCCGCATGATCGGCGCGTTTTTAGCGGAGGAGCTTTCCGCGGCAATCAACGGAATGAGCGCGGGAAAGGACATCGCCGTCATCACGCCCGAATTCGGGATTGACAACCAGATCATTCTGCGGGACAATATCCAGCCCATGATCCGCGATAAGCAAGTGCTGCTCCTCGTTTCCTCCGTATCCTCGGGAAAAAGCGTCCAGAAAACGGCGAACTGTATCCGCTATTACGGCGGGCAGCCCGTTGCCGCCTGCGCGATCTTCAGCGATATTCCCGAAATGGAGGGGATCAAGATCAGCAGTATTTTTACCGCGAACGACCTTCCCGAATACACCAGCCACAGACCTTCCGAATGTCCGATGTGCGCACAGGGTCGGAAGATCGACGCGCTCGTCAACAGCTTCGGGTATTCAAGGCTTTAAAAGAAAATCCTGCAATAATCCGCGCGGCGGGGGAATCCCCCGCCGCTTTTTCGCTTATTTTTCACAGAAAATCCCTTGACACCCCCAGAAAAAAGTGCTATTATAGTTGCTGTACTAACAGTTAGCCAGCGAACGAGTTTTAAGAGCCTGTTCAGTATTTTGAGGCGTGCGGATTTTCGAGTATTATTTTTCCGAAAAGACGTGCGCCGAAAGATCTTGAACAGGCTCTAAGAAAGGCAGGTGAACAACCTTGGAGGAAGGCAGATCGATCGGCATGACGGTTCATCACCTTTCGCATATGATCCGCCACAGGCTTGAGGGGCTGCGCGGAAACGACAGCGGCTCCACACGGTACCACGGTCGGATCGTCTGCTATCTCAACAACCGGCGCGCTGAAGACGTCTACCAGCGTGACATCGAAGAGGAGTTCGGAGTCCGCCGCTCGACCGCGACCCGTCTGCTCCAGCTTATGGAGAGCAACGGGCTGATCGTGCGGGAGCCGGTCTCGTCGGACGCGCGCCTGAAAAAAATCACCATTACCGAAAAGGGGATCGCGTTCGACGCAAAGGTACGCGGCGAGATCGACCGCTTCGAGACAGCGCTTGCGCAAAGCTTTACCGAAGAGGAGCTTGAAGAATTTTTCCGTCTGACGGAAAAGCTTCGGAACACGCTTTCGGAAATGGGGAGCGGAGAAAATGAACAAAAGGAAAGGAAGGATTTGCCATGATAAAAACGCTTGCAAAGCGAATCGGAGAATTTAAAAAGGCGACGATCCTGACGCCGGTCTGCATGGTCGGAGAAGTTTTCATGGAAGTGATCATTCCGTGGCTGATGGCGCTTCTGATCGACAACGGCGTGAACGGAAACGAGGGCAAGGGGGATTTTAACTATATCCTGATTACCGGCGGACTGCTGGTAGTATGCTGCGTGCTCTCGCTTCTCTCGGGCTTCGGCGGCGGTAAGTTCGGCGCGATCGCGTCTACCGGCTTCGCGCGGAATCTCCGCCGGGATATGTTCCATAAGGTGCAGGAGTACTCCTTCTCAAACATTGATAAATTTTCGACGGCGAGCCTTGTGACCCGCCTCACCTCGGACGTGACCCGCGTGCAGGACGCGTTTCAGATGATGATCCGGATCGCGGTCAGAGCGCCGATGACACTGCTGTTCTCGCTGATCGCGGCTTTCGCGATCAATGCCCAGTTGTCGCTCATCTTCGTCGCGGCAATCCCGATTCTCGGCGTCGGGCTGTTCCTGATTATGAGCAAGGCGCACCCCGTTTTCGAGCGCGTTTTCAAACGCTATGACAACTTAAACAGCGTCGTGCAGGAAAACGTTTCGGGAATGCGCGTCGTAAAGGCGTTCGTCCGCGAGGATCACGAGATCAAGAAATTCAAAAACGTCTCGAAATCCATTTATGACGACTTCAGCTACGCCGAAAAGGTGCTTGCTTTCAACGGTCCTTTAATGCAGCTGTGCGCCTACGCGGGTATGCTGCTGGTGGCGTGGATCGGCGCGCAGCTCATCGTCGTGGACGGAACGCTCAAAACGGGCGAGCTGATGAGCATCTTTACATACGCCATGCAGGTTCTGATGAGCCTGATGATGCTTTCGATGATCTTCGTTATGATGACCATGGCGAGAGCCTCGGCGGAGCGAATCTGCGAGGTGCTGAACGAGGAAAGCACGCTTCGCAACGGCGACGACCCGCTCACCGAAGTGCCGAACGGCTCGATCCGCTTCCGTAATGTTTCCTTCGCGTACCGCGAGGGCGGCGAATTCTCGCTGAGCAATATTGATCTGGACATTCGTTCGGGCGAAACGGTCGGGATCATCGGCGGGACGGGTTCCTCGAAATCCACGCTGGTACAGCTGATCCCGCGGCTTTACGACGTGACCGAGGGGAGCGTCGAGGTCGGAGGACGCGACGTCCGGGAATACGATCTCGAAACGCTCCGGAACGAGGTCGCGATGGTCCTGCAAAAAAACGTTCTCTTCTCGGGAACGATCAAGGAAAACCTCCGCTGGGGGAATCCCGACGCGACTGACGAGGAGATCGTTCACGCCTGCCGTCTGGCACAGGCGGACTCGTTTATCGAGAGCTTCCCCGAACGCTATGACACGTATATCGAGCAGGGCGGAACGAACGTTTCGGGCGGACAGAAGCAGCGTCTTTGTATCGCCCGCGCGCTCCTGAAAAAGCCGAAGATCCTGATCCTCGACGACTCGACGAGCGCCGTCGATACCGCGACCGACGCGATGATCCGAAAGGCGTTCCGCGAAGAGATCCCCGATACGACCAAGCTCATTATCGCACAGCGGATCTCCTCGGTTCAGGACGCGGATAAGATCATCGTTCTTGACGGCGGTAAGGTACACGGCTTCGGAACGCACGAGGAGCTGCTTTCCTCGAACGACATCTACCGCGAGGTTTATTATTCACAGCAAAAAGGAGGCGAGAAGAATGCCGAAGCCAAATGAAAATCAACCGCAGGCAGCCGTCCGCAGGGGCGGTCCGGGGGGACCCCGCATGATCGGAAAAGCCGGAAAGCCCGACAAGGAAACGATCAAGCGCCTGCTCGGATACATCTTTAAAAATTATAAGGGACGGTTCTTTCTCGTCCTCGTCTGCATCGTGGTCAGCGCACTCGCGGGCGTCGCAAGCTCGCTCTTTCTCCAGACGCTGATCGACGATTATATCACCCCGCTGATCGGGCAGGAAAATCCCGTCTTTACCGAGCTGTTAAAGCTGATCGCCGTAATGGGCGTGATCTACCTGTTCGGAATCGTCTCCACCTTCGCGTACAACCGCACCATGGTCACGATCTCGCAGGGGGTTCAGCGCACGATCCGCGACGAGATGTTCGAAAATATGCAGAAGCTTCCGATCAAGTATTTCGATCAGAACTCGCACGGCGACATCATGAGCCACTATACGAACGATATTGACACGCTCCGCCAGATGCTCTCGCAGAGCGTTCCGCAGGCGTTCTCCTCCTTCATTACGATCGTTTCCGTATTTATCGCGATGTGCGTGACGAGCATTTACCTGACGCTGTTCGTGATCGCCTCGATCGCGGTCATGATGCTCGTGACCGGAAAGATCGCGGGCAAGAGCGGAAAATACTTTATCGCGCAGCAGAGATCCATTGCGCAGGTAAACGGCTATATCGAGGAAATGATCAACGGGCAGAAGGTCGTCAAGGTCTTTTGCCACGAGGAGGAAACGAAGGAGGGCTTCGACCGCCTGAACGAAGAGCTTTGCGTCAATTCGCGGGAAGCGAATACCTTCGCGAATATCCTCGGTCCGATCAACATGAATTTAGGGCATTTGCAGTACGTGCTGATCGCCGTACTCGGCGGAATTCTCGCGGTCAACGGGATCGGCGGGCTGACCCTCGGGGGGATCGCGGCGTTTTTACAGCTTTCCAAAAGCTTCACTATGCCGATCAACCAGATCAGCCAGCAGATCAACTTTATCGTCATGGCGCTCGCGGGCGCGAAGCGGATCTTCGCCCTGATCGACGAGAAGCACGAAGAGGACAACGGCTACGTTACCCTCGTGAATGCGAAATACGATCATAACGGTGAGCTGACCGAGACGGACGAGCGCACCGGCACATGGGCGTGGAAGCACCCGCACGAAAACGGGACGATTACTTACACGAAGCTTTGCGGCGACGTTCAGCTGAACGAGGTGGATTTCGGCTATGTGCCCGAAAAGATCGTGCTTCAGGACGTTTCGGTCTACGCCGCGCCGGGGCAGAAGGTCGCTTTTGTCGGCTCGACGGGCGCGGGAAAAACAACGATCACGAACCTGATCAACCGCTTTTACGACATCGCGGACGGAAAGATCCGCTATGACGGGATCAATATCAATAAGATCAAAAAATCCGACCTTCGCCGCTCGCTCGGCATGGTTTTACAGGATACGAACCTGTTTACGGGGACGGTTCGGGAGAATATCCGCTACGGACGGCTCGACGCGACGGACGAGGAGGTCTGCGCCGCAGCTATGCTCGCGAACGCGGACGACTTTATCCGGCGGCTCCCGCAGGGCTATGACACCATGCTGACCGAAAACGGCGCGCAGCTTTCGCAGGGACAGCGTCAGCTCATCGCGATCGCGCGCGCGGCGGTCGCCGATCCGCCCGTCATGATCCTTGACGAGGCGACCTCGAGCATCGACACCCGTACCGAAACGATCGTCCAGAAGGGCATGGACAGCCTCATGACGGGACGGACGGTTTTCGTGATCGCGCACCGTCTTTCGACCGTTCAGAACTCGGACGTAATTATGGTACTCGAACACGGAAAGATCATAGAGCGCGGAAATCACGACAAGCTGATCTCTGAGCGCGGGCGCTATTATCAGCTTTATACGGGCGCGTTCGAGCTGGATTGATTTTAGTTTAAAATTTTTAATTGCAGGAGTATAAAGCCGCCGATTTTGAAAAATCGGCGGCTTATTTTTGCGGAGCTTACCGAAGATTACCTGATAACTCCGTTTAAAAAATCCGCGAGTGCGATCTGCTGTTCAGAGGAAAGCCGCTTGACCGCGCTCAGGAGAAAAGCATTGACTTCCCCCTCCTCTTCGTGAAAAAACTCCTCAAGGCTTACGCCGAGTGCCTCACAGAAATAAGACAGCGTTTCTACGGTCGGATTTCGCTGTCCCAACTCAATCTCCCGCAGATGACTTTGAGAAATTCCCGCTAAATTTGCCAGCTTGTTGGTGGTAATGCCCCGTTTTTCCCGCAAGTATTTAAGTCTTTGCGCAACGTTCATAGAATCCGCCTCCCCTTTTTGATATTATAAACGATATTAAGATAATTTATTACTTTTATACGCTTGACAGATTATTCTTATTATGATATAATGTTACAGAAATACAGATAATACTTGTTTCAATTATCAAAAACGGAGGTACATTATGAAAACAAAAACAAAGAAACTGCTTGCCGCCATGCTCGCGGCGGTTATGACAGCGGCAATGCTCCTGATCCCCGCGTCGGCAGAAAGTATCGCGAATACGGCGAAAAGCCGCAAAAGCGGGGAATCCTTCAGCATTAAGCTGAACGACACCTCGAATCACGATTACAAGATCAAGCTTACCAAAGGCGGCGACCTGAAAATCAGCTTAACAGCGGCGGTAGGAGATACAGAAATTTATTTATTTGATTCGGACGGAAATAAGCTGCTGGCTTCCTCAAAGTCATCTTCCGCCGCCTCGGGCAGTATTTATGTATCGTCATATTCCAAATACGCACGATGCACCTGGAACAGCACCATGGAAAAATTCAAGGGAACGGTCGTTTACAAGGAGCTTGATAAAGGAACGTATTATATTCGCATAAATAAGCCTAATTCCTATACTTCATACTCTGGTCAGGGCAAAACAACCGTAAAATTCACCTTCCCCGGCGAAACGGCGGAGGAAAGCGGATCGTCAGAAACGAAGGCTTCCTCCTCGCTCACCGTTATGGTTAAAGCGGGAGAAACGCTTCCGCTCGGTGTTGCCGACGCGGACGGCACGGTGACTTGGACAAGCTCGAAAACGTCGGTCGCGGAGGTGGATAAAAACGGAACTGTGACCGCGAAAAAGGCGGGGACTGCGACCGTTACCGCCAAAACGGGGAAAATCACGCTGAAAATCGAGATCATCGTTTCATAGCCGAACAGCACTCCTGCCTAATACTAATCTGCAATTAAAACCGTAGACAAAAAATCTGCGCAAAACCGCATATATCAAAGCTTTTGCTTGATTTTTTGTACGGCTTTTAATTGCAGATTAGTATAAAAACAAAACCGCCGGAAAAATCGGCGCTTTTTACTCTCCATATCTTGACAAAAAACGGCAAATGTGATATATTATGGCTTGCGGCGTTTTTCGGAATGCGCCAGCAAATTTTTCAGGGGGACTCAATATGAAGTTCAAAAAATTTTTAGCTGCCGCGCTCGCGGCTGTCATGGCGGTAATGCTTTCGGGCTGCGGCACGACCGCCATCGACTTAAACGGTTATGTTACGGTAAGCTTCAGCGGCTATGACACCGTCGGAAAAGCATATGCGAAGATCGACATAGACGGTCTTTTAGAGGATTACGCCGAAACGCTGAAAGTCGACACGGAAAACGACCCGTTCTCTGCTTTGGCTGTGTACGGCGATTTTTACGACAAGATCGACGGGGAGCTTGACCAGAATTCGGAGCTTTCCAACGGGGATAAGGTAAAATTCGTCTGGGACGAGATCGACGTAAAGCATTTTGCGGAGAAATATTCCGTAAGCCTGAACTTTTCCGACATGGAATTCACGGTCGGCGATCTCGACAAAGCAAATTTGTTTGACCCCTTCGACGATCTGACGGTTACATACGAGGGCTTTGCGCCTTACGGAAAGCTCGTGATCCGGAACGCACGGAGCGGAGCGGTCTCGGTAAATTTTGAAGCAGACCGCACAGACGGACTGAGCAACGGCGACACCGTCGTCATCAAAGCAACGGCAGGCAGCGACTTAACCTCGTACTGTCTGGATCGCGGATATATCCCGACGGAAACGGAGAAAACCTTTACGGTAAGCGGGCTTGCTTCGTACGCGGCTTCCATCGACGAGATCCCCGCGGATTCCTACGATAAAATGAACGCGCACGCGTTGGACACCTTTAACGCGAACGTTGCCAAGGATTGGGGGGACGGTGAAAGCCTGAAAAATATCACGCTGATCGGGAATTATTTCCTCACGCCGAAGGACGCTTCTCTCTCCACGGATAAGGGCAATATCGTTTACTTCATCTATAAGGTCACGGCGGAAAACGTGGATTCCGAAGGGGAATTCGACTATTATTACTATTCGCGCTTTGACAATATTATCCTGCTGGAGGACGGAACATGCTCCTTCGATTTAAGCGCAATGAGCTATCCCAAGACAGGCTGGTTCGCCGAGGAGCAGTTCTATGTCGGCAACAGGTATCACTACGGCGGCTATCAGGACATCGACACCATGTTCAATAAGCTCGTCACCTCGAAGATCGACCGCTACGCCTACGCTTCAACGGTAAGCGAATAAGCGGCACAACCACAAACTCCCGCCGATCTCGGAAATTGTCATTCGACAATTTCGGAAATCGTCACCCGCCGATTTCGGAAATCGGCGGGGGTTGCTTTCCGTATCTTGACAAAATCCGGTAAATATGATATATTAAATCCTGCGGCGTTTTTCGGAATACGCCAGTAAATTTTTCAGGAGGACTCAACATGAAGTTTAAAAAACTTTTAGCTGCCGCGCTCGCGGCGGTCATGACAGCGACAATCCTTATGACGCCCGCCTCGGCTGCGTTCAGCGAATCCGTTCCGACCACGGCAAAGACGATCAAAAGCGATAAGGCGGTGTCCGACGAGATCTACAATTACGCCGGTACGGCAAACTATAAGCTGACGGTCGCGAAAAGCGGAAAGCTGAAGCTTGACGTGAAAACGGAGATGGGAACCTTCTTCTTGTATCTGTTTGATTCGGAAGGAAAACCGGTCATCGTTTCCGACCGTAAGGTGAAAACGGGCGAACGCGGCAGCGATATCGGTGTCACTCAGTTTTATGGCCATTATGATTCGGACAAAAAGCTTTTTGAGGGAACGCTCACCTACCCCGTAGAAAAAGGAGTCTATTATATCCAGATCGGGAGAGGCACGAGCAGCGGAAGCGGCAAATATACCCTTACGGCTTCCGCCCCTGCCGCGAAAACCTCCGATTCCTCCCCGATCCTAACGCTGAAGGCGAAAAAGGGCGATACGATCGACCTCGGCGTTGACGACACGGAAGACAGCGTTACATGGTCAAGCTCGAAAAAGTCGGTCGCTTCGGTCGATAAAAACGGGACAGTTACCGCCAAAAAGAAAGGCACGGCGATCATTACCGCCAAAACAGGCGAAAAATCGCTGAAAGTCAAAATTGTCGTCAAGTAAACATACAGCAAACCCCGCCGAACTCGGAAATCGTCACCCGACGATTTCGGAAATCGGCGGGGTTTCGCTTGACAGCCGTGCGGATTTGTGCTATAATCATAAAAAATCAATCGGGACGACAGGTGCATTGTACTGAATTTCAGTACCGCATAAAAGGAATCGGGTGTGAATCCCGAGCAAGGCCGTTGCCGTGTTTCGCCGAAGGACAGGAGCATCGCTTTTCGGGTTGACCGAAAAGCCAGCCACTGAATTTATTTGGGAAGGCGCTTTGTCCGTTATTACCATTTTTGTAATGACAGCGATCAGTCGGAATACTTGCCTGCGTTCTGCTCGTTTTGCGGAAATCTGTCCATTGCGGTCGGGTTTCAAACGGACGGGTGTTGTTCGTGCTTTGCGGAGCTCCGAAGCGCGGACAATGATGCACGGTAACAGTTTTTTGTTATGTCCGAATTTCTGGAATTCCGATCCGCCGTGCATTGCTTCTCACCCAAACCACCGTTTAAGCGAACGAGCTTAGACGGTTTTTTTAATGCAAGAGCCTGTTCCGTATCTTTCAGCGCATGTCTTTTCGGCAAATTTTACCGCTGACTGCGTTAAAAACCCTTGAAATACATCAAGTATTCCGGCGGATTTTTGCCTTGTCATCGGCAAAATTATGCTCGATAATTCATACGCTTCAAGATACGGAACAGGCTCTAAAAGAAAGGAACGAACAAAAATGAAAAAAACAACCAGAAAAATCATTGCCGTTTTATTGGCGGCGGGACTGATCATCGGCGGTGTTACCGGCTGTGCGGCGCAGAACCCCGAGGAGGTGACCGCCGCGGCAACGACCCCCGTGGAAACGGCGGAAGCCGCCCCCTCGGAGGACGGCGGAACCGGCACCCTGTACCAACCGAATTTTAAGATCGAAAAGCTTTCCGACGGGATCAAGCGGGTCACGGACGGCGACGGACGGGAGCTGATCCTTGTGCCGAAATCGCTCGGCGGGATCCCCGACGAATACGCGGACAGTATTGTCATCACCACCCCCGTTAAAAACGCGGTTTTCCTTTCCTCGACGCAGGTCTGCACCTTCCGCACGGCGAACGATCCCGCGATCCTCGACGGAATCGGCGGCGTATCCGGCTCTGCCGATACCTGGATCGATCTTCCCGAGATCGCCGAGCGAATGGAAAGCGGACAGATCATTGACGTAACGGGCGACGGCGGGATCGGCAATCCCGATTACGAGAAGCTCCGTGCGCTCGAGCCCGACGTCGTATTCGTCTACACGGGAGAGTACGGACAGCAGACGACGATCGCAAAGCTTGAGGAGCTTGGGATCAATTACGCGGTCGATAACGAGTATCTCGAAAGCTCGTACCTTCCCCGCATGGAATGGATGCGCTTCCTGCTGACCTTCTTTAACGCGGACGATACGGCAGACAACATCATGGCAAATGTACAGGCAAACATTAGCGCGGCGAAGGAAAAGACCGCCGGGCTCGAAAAGCCCACGATCGCGATGTTCAGTATCTATAACGGCGCGGTCAACATCACAAGAGAGGACGGCTGGGCAGGCTCGATGATCGCCGACATGGGCGGCGTGAACGCGTTCGCGGGGATCGAGTCCGGCTCGCTCACCTTAGAAGCGGCTTACGAAACGATCCTCGGCGCGGACGTCATCATTTACGCCTCAGCTCCCGCCTACTGCGACGGCTTACCGGCGCTCCTCGACCTGTTCCCGCAGCTCACGGAGTGCAAGGCGTATGAGAACAACCGAGTGTACCAGCACGGGGCTTCTTACTGGTACGGGATCGACCAGTCGGATATTATGGCGTGCGATATGGCGGCGATCCTCTACCCCGAGGTGTTCGCGGACAGAACGCTTACCTATTTTATCAAACTTGAAAAATAATACTAATAACCATTTAAAAACCGATTTATTCGGTTTTTAAATGCCCTGCC
>CAYVZH010000023.1:0-41511 GCA_964456025.1 uncultured Ruminiclostridium sp. | reverse complement strand
CTCCCGATCCTGAGAAGGAATGTGCGCCGCAGGGATCGCCCCGCAGCACGTTCAGCTTTGGAAAGATCCCGCCGCTCCACCTTTTTATCCGAAAAAACGAAGCCGGCGAGCAGGTGTACAGTTTCGCCGACGAGCTCGGGAATATCCGTGCGTCCGGAACGGGGACGGAGGAAGGAAAAGACGTTGCGAAAGCATTTTGCGTATATGCGTATCAACTCATGGCGAAAAAGATCAGCGAAGCGGAGGCAAGGAAAAAATGAACAAAACCAAAATAGAGTGGTGTGACAGCACTTGGAATCCTGTCACAGGTTGTTTGCATGGCTGCGAATACTGCTATGCAAAAAGAATGGTAAATCGGTTCGGAAAGGAGTTGCCCGATCACAGTGGGTACAATGAGAATGGACTGCATTGCCTTGACAGCAGGATAGACGGAAATCCCTATCCGTATCTGTTTGAACCGACACTACACGCATACCGCCTTGGCGATCCGAAACAGTGGACGAAGCCGCGCACGATCTTTGTCGGTTCGATGACCGACCTTTTCGGCGAATGGGTTCCCGATGAGTGGATTACAGAGGTTTTCACGGCTTGCGAGAAAGCTCCGCAGCACAGATACTTATTCCTTACAAAAAATCCCGAAAGATACGCGGAGCTTCTTGAAAAGGGAAAACTCCCGATCAGAGAAAATTTCTGGTTTGGGACGACGGTAGATAGTGAGGGTAGGTGTTACAGAGCTAATTACGCATTGAAAGACGCAATACACGCCGAGAATGCTCCGAATTTTTTTATTAGCGCAGAACCTTTGCTCGAAGATGTCACCATATTATCCGGTTGGGTTGATATGTGCTTCGACGACGGCGTGAAATGGATTATTGTTGGAGCTGAGAGCGGAACGCGAAAATGTAAAGTCGTTCCCCAAAAGGAGTGGATTGACAACATCAACGACGACTGCGACTACAACGGCATTTCGCTTTTTATGAAAGACAGCCTGATCCCGATCGTCGGCGAAGAAAATATGAGGCGGGAGTTTCCATGGCAGGGGGAAAAATGATGACATGTGAGTTTTGCAAAGCGACGCTTGAAACGTGCGGGAGCTGGGTGCACTGCCCGAAGAGCTTCGACTTGGTCTGTATGACGTGCTGCTTTGCGTGTACATATCACCGTGAGGCGGGGAGTATTACATGGTGCGCTCTGGCATACGGAGAGGAAACGGGAGAAAAAGAAAAGGGCGCTTAAACTGTTGCAAGCAGTCTAAACGCCGGGGGTAAAATAAAAAAACTTTTTACATTTTTATTATAACACAAAAATAATGAAATGTCAATGAAAAATGAAAATTTTACCCCTGATTTTTTCTCAAAAAACGGCGCGGGAACGCGCTTTGCCGTCCTTGTAATCGGTATTAACAAGGGACGTGCAGAGAGGGGTGAAAGATTGAAGTTTGTACGAGAAAGGACGGTCACGCAGGGTCGGCGGTACAAGGACGCGGACATTATCCACTACACCGACGAGCAGACAAGGAGGATCAAAGGGACGCGGAGGCAGGCGCTCACACCCGAGAAGATCCGACGGCAGAATGAAAAGAATCGGGAGCGGTACCTTCGCCAGCTCCTAAACACCAACTTCACGGACGGTGATCTTAGGATAGACCTAACCTATGACGAGGATCACTGTCCCGGATCGCGGAAGGACGCCAAAAAGGATTTGAGCCGATATATCGAGCGGATCAGGCGGCTGTACAAAAAGCGGGGCGCGTCGCTGAAATACATACGGGTCACGGGCGGCGGTCGGGAAAAGGAACGCGGGAAAGGATTGACGCGGCTTCATCATCACTTGATCGTCGGCGCGGACGGGAATGTCTCCCGAGAGGAGATCGAAAACCTCTGGGGCAAGGGGCGGAGCGATTCGCGGCGGCTGAAAGCGGACAAGGACGGATTCGGAGCGCTGGCGATGTACCTCCTGCGGCATAAAAAAGACTGCGAAAAAAATGAGCCGGTATACAAGCCGAGCCAAAACCTGACGCCGCCGATCGAAGCGCGGAACGACTCCAAGTATTCCGAGCGGACGATCCGAAAGCTGGAACGCGCGCACCGTGAGGGGACGCTGAAGGAGGAATTTGAAAAGCTGTACCGGGGCTGGGAGTGCGTGGAAACTCGCGTATCGGTGAGCGATGTTTCCGGCTGGCTGAATTTTTACGCAAAGCTCCGAAGGAAAGAATAAAGCGGAAGGAGAAAAAATGAAAGAAGCGGCAAAAAAAGGCGGGAGACTGGCAAAAACAGGAACAAGTCCATTTACGAGTATTTTCCGTAATCTGATTACGAATGATACACAAATAATTGCAGCGGAAAAAATTGGTGTATCGCGTCAGGTTGTAAACAGGTGGGTTTTGGGGGTTGTCGACCCAAGCGCGGAATGCTTATGTAAGATTGCGGACGCTTACAACGTTACAACTGATTTTTTGCTTGGACGGACAGAAGTAAAAACCGTTGATTTTAAAAAGCGGGGTTTTTGCGATTACATGGAACTCGATGAAAAGCATTTAGAAAAAGTGATAAAACTGTGCAGAAAAAACTCGCCGGCGCGTGACGCATTTATCAAAATGCTAGATTTTGTGGATTATATAGTGTTTAAAGCACGGTAAAAAAGACAGAAAGGATAATTTTAAAATGACAAACGAGTTAAAAGAAAAACTGACGGAAAAGCTGAAAAAGATCCCGACCGCCGCGGCGGAATACATTGTGTATCAGCTGGAGCGGATCGGAGAGCTTGGGAGAGTTACGGCGGAAGAGATTGTTGACGGGAAACTCTCTCCGTGGGGGGACGTGGAGAAAAAGGCTCGAAAACAGGCAAAGGGCGGCTGTGCCATGATCGACAATATCACGGTTTTCCGGTGGATCGACGAAGCGCTGCATATCGACGGCGTTGTGACAGACGAGGAAAGGGCGGCGTTCGTCCCTTCGGGCATGGAGAGCGGATCGGTACAGACTGCGCAAGCGGCAATTTCCGCACCGTCGGCTTCGGGCGTGGCGGCTTTAGGTGCAGGGATCGACCTCGACGCGCTGTTTGACTAAAGGGGGAGAAATAAAATGGAAGAACTTTTTACAACGCCGAAAAAAACGATTGAGGAGATTTTCGAGCGGATGAAGCCGAAAAATATCGTGCTGCAAAACGTGAAAAAGG
Source organism: uncultured Ruminiclostridium sp. (assembly GCA_964456025.1). Classification (GTDB taxonomy): domain Bacteria; phylum Bacillota; class Clostridia; order Oscillospirales; family Ruminococcaceae; genus Ruminiclostridium_E. The sequence continues at coordinate 38,334 of CAYVZH010000023.1, read as the reverse complement.
GCGATCAGGAGTGGGACGGATATTGCGGATTCCGCGCCGCTGAGGGATACCAGAAGCTAAAGTGTCTCAAGTGCGGGTACACGTGGATGTCAGCGGCGGGGACGTACAAGCACAAGGATATTGGTGTATGCGGGAACTGCGAAAAAAGGATGACGATACTAAACCTAAAAAAATACCGCTCCACACTGGAATCGCATGAAAATCTGGTAGTCATCACGGCGGAAAATTCGGAAAGCGTGTGGGTCGAGTGCCTGCGCATGAATTTTTATCTTCCTTTACATATCGAAATTGAGGAGACAGAGACACGGTACAACGTCGCACGGAGGGCACTCTTCCAGCTTACGCCGGGAAAAGCCGAAAAATGGAAAGCAAGCTACAGCCTCATGTTTGGAAACGGCGAATATCGTAAGATAAAAAAGATTGAGGGGTTTAAGTTTATCGTCGGGCAATACGGGAGAGAGGAAGCGGCAATCCTTCACGGTGCGGAAAATCTCGGCGGAACGTTTTTAACGTACGCGCACCCCGAAAAATTCGAGGATTACACGGCGAGCGCATGGAACATCACGGAGTACCTTGTCAACTTCGCGAGATACCCCGTATGGACGGAGTTTTTGGAGAGGACGCAGGGGATCATGAGTACTGCGCCGATGTGTAAGGACCGGCGGATCAAGTACCGGTCGGCGAAGAGCGTTGCGGATCTTTTTCCGAAGCTGGACAAAGAAAAGCTGCGAATTCTTACACGGCTTTTGCAAAAGCAAAAAGGAGATGTCATGACGGTGTATGAAACGGTCGAAAAATATCCGCCGGAGCTTATTCGGAGGGTGGAAAGCCTTGTGACCGTGCGGGAAATTCCGACACTTCTGAAAATTTGCAAAAAAATAAAAAGAAAGCCCGAGAAAATCGGATCGTATCTAAAAAAGCAGGAAGCGGGAATCCGAATCTATGGCGACTATCTGGGAGAATGCACGGCGCTCGGATACGATCTTTCAGACGAGATGGTGCTTTTCCCGAAAAACCTGATCGAGAAGCACGCGGAAACCTCGGAGCTTTGTCGATACAGAGCGACGCGGGAGGTGAACGAGAAGGCAAAAAAGAGGGCCGAGAGACTTATGAAAGAGGGCGCGGAGTACCGTCACGGGAGACTGATGGTGTGCGTACCGAGGGACGGAAACGAGATCATTGCCGAGGGCGCGAAGCTGAGCCATTGCGTTGGGGGGTATGTGGAGAGACACGCAAGTGAAAAAACGACGATCCTTTTTATAAGAAAAAGAAATGATCCCGAAACCCCGTTTTTTACGTTAGAGATCGACATAAAAAGCGGAGCGATCAGGCAGTGCTACGGATACAAGAACCGACAAAGCTATCGGGATAATCTCGAAGTCGGTCAGCTGCTGGAGCATTACCAGCGGCACTTAGAGTACGTAAAAAGCAAAAAACAAATCAAGAAAGGACGGAAAACAGCATGAATGAAGTAATGGAAACGGTAAAAGGAACGGGAAACGGCACTTGCCTGCCGGAAATCTCGGAGGAGTACAGCCGCGCGGTGAAACTTCACGGGGCGATCGTCGCGGACGCACAGGCGGTAGCATATCACCTGATCTCCCTCGGAAGGAACCTGAAGGAGATGAACGACGGAAAGCTTTACAAGCAGCTCGGATACGAGAGCCTGGAAGGCTACGCTACGGAATCGGTCGGTCTGAAAGGGCGCGCCGCGTACAACTATATCGCGGCATATGAGAACTATGGGGAAAGCGGCCTGCAAAAATACGGCGGGCTTGGGATCACGAAGCTGATCGAGCTGATCCGGCTTCCTCCCGACGAGCGCGCGGAACTGCTGGAGGACGGAGAGACGGCGGAAATGTCCACGCGGGAATTGCAGGCGAAGATCGACGAGCTGAAAAAGAAAAACGAGCAGTTGCAATTTGACTTAGACGACACAGTAGACGAACGGTCGGATTTGATGAGGGAAATTGATCAGCTGAAAGCGGCACTGGAAGAGGAGCAAAAAACAAAGGTCCTTCCGGCGCCGGAGATGTCGGAGGCGGAAAAAGAGGAACTGCGAAAAACGATCGAAGCAGAGACGGAAGCCCGACACGCCGAGGAGATCAAGCAGGCGGTCAGGGAGGAGCGCCAGAAGTCGGCGACGGCGGTAAAGAATGCGCAGGAAGCGGAAAAGAAAGCAAAGGCGTCGGAAAAGGAGATCGCCCAAAAGGAAGAGGAAGCAAGGGCGGAGATCGACACGGTGCTGGAGCGGGAACGGGTGCTTGCCGAAAAGCTCGCGGCGGCGGAAAAGGAAAACGCGGTTTTGCAGGCGAATGCAAAAAAACCGCTTCCTTCGGAGGCGAAAGAGCGTGTGAAGGTACACGCGAAGATCGTGCTTGACAACTTCGAGGCGGCGGCGCAGGTCGTAAGGTCGGCGGACGAAGCCGAGCGGGAAAAGCTCAAAGAGGGGCTTGTGAAAATGGCGGAGCAGATCGGGAAGATGGCGGGGAGTTTGTGAGTGTGAGGGGAAAATCGAAAATGACACGTGAAGAAATGCTGAAAATTGCAAAGCCGATCCTCTTTAACACGGAGATGGTTCGGGCGATACAGGACGGAAGAAAGACCGTTACAAGGCGAATCTGTCGCATTAAGGTTAACGAAAATATGACTGTAAATCATAAAGACTGTTGCATGGCGGAATATCCTGAAAGAAATATGGACGGTCTGTGTGCAAATTTTTATGAAAACGAATTTTACAAGGGTTGTGCAAAGCCGCCCTACAAAGCCGGAGATGTTCTCTATGTTCGGGAGACGTGGTGTAGGGGCAGCCTCAACTATGGAGAGGAGCAGTATTATTATAAGGCAGACGATAAAATACCGCATTGTCAATGGAATCCTTCAATCCACATGCCCAAAGAAGCGGCGAGGATCTTCCTTCGCGTGACGAACGTTCGCGTGGAGCGGTTGCAGGATATTGACGGATATGGCATATTAGCCGAAGGAGTTGATAACGGATATAGCAACCCTGCACTTGGAAAACGCTGGGAAAATATGCAGCGAATGGCGTATTCCGAACTTTGGAACAGTACCGTCAAAAAATCCGATCTCGAAAAATACGGCTGGACGGCTAACCCGTGGGTTTGGGTGATCGAGTTTGAAAGGCTGGAGGTTAAGGAGGATAAACCATGACCGCAAAAGAATTTTTATCACGCTACCGAACACTAAGCACCGAGATCAACGCGAAACTGGACAAAGGGCAAGCCGATCCTCGTCGAAGGAGAGCTTCAGAACCGGGAATATACTGACAAAAACGGCGTAAAGCGGATCATCACGGAGGTGATCGCTGATCGGGTGAGCTTTACGGGAGACAGTAAAAAATCCGAAAGTGGCACTGTACCGCCGCCGCCCGAACCGCCGTACATACCGAAAAAAGTGAGGCGGATACGGAAGAAAGCCTGATTGTGCAGGGAGAGGACGATGATTTTCTGTTTTGAGGAAAATCAAAAAAAGGAGACAAGCCATGACCGCGAAAGAACGACTCAAAAGTTACCGGGAAATTGACCTGAGAATCAACAGCCTATGTGACGAGCTGGAACACTGGAAGTCCGTTGCAACAAAAGCGACAGTAGAAAATAAATTCGGAGGGAAAGGAAATATTCCTTCCGATAAAGTGGGTCTAGCCGTTGCAAAGATCATCGACTTAGAAGGTCGCATAAATGCCGAGGTCGATCATCTTGTTAATCTGAGGGAGGAGATCGTCGCAATGATCCGTGAAATACCGGATTATAATCAAAGAGAGATTTTATGGCTAAGGTACATAAACGGTTGGACGTGGGAAAAGATTGCGGAAAGCTTAGATTTTTCATATCAGTGGGTTTGCGTACTTCACGGAAGAGGTCTTGAAAATATTTCAAAAATTTTTGAGAATTGATAGAAATTGATACTTGACCTGTGATATAATTAAACTGCGGGAAAAGGGAAAGCCTTTCCGCGGCGAAGTTGGTTGCTTCATATGGTTTCATCCTTTCGCGAAAAGCTCCTCGGAAACGGGGAGTTTTTCGTTTTCCTTTTTCCGGAAGAAGGCAGCGTATGCTAAAAGCTTGTTCAAAGTGCGGAAAAATACACGAGCGTGGATTTGTGTGTACGACGTCGAGCGTCAAACAGGAGCGTAATTCGCAGGCCGACAGATTCCGCAATACGCAGATGTGGCGCAGGAAGTCGGAAAGCATACAGGCACGGGACATGCACCTATGCAGGATCTGTCTGATAAAGCAGTTCAATACGAAGTTACAATACAACAGCCGCAAACTGTCGGCACATCACATCATACCGCTTGCGGAGGACTACGACAGACGGCTCGACGACGACAACCTCATCACGCTATGCTCGTATCACCACGAGCTCGCGGAGCGCGGCGTGATCCCTCGTCCGCTGCTCCTCGAACTTGCCCGAGCCTCGCCGAAGCTTTAACCGTGCAGATCCCCCCTGCCCCTCGTGATTTTCGCTCCGAACAGCTTGACATCTACACCGCACCTCTGTAAATAAAAAATTCCCAAAATGAGAAAATCGTTTTTTTTGCAGGCGATTGCAAAATTTAAGCGAGGGTGAAAAATTTCGAGCGAAGGAGTGGAGAATCGTTGACAAATGAGGAATTAGTCGAGCGTATCGCCGGCGGAAATGACGATCTTCTCCCGGTTCTTTGGGATCAGACACGGGCGTTTTTCAAATGCAAAACAGAAAAATACGCCCGCAGATTTTGTAAAAAATGCGCCGAAGCAGGAGTGACGAAGGAAGATTTGTTGCAGGAGTGCTATTTTGTCTTGCTAGAGGCGGTAAGGGCTTATACCGCAAGAGCGCCGAAGCACGCGAGCCTTCGATTCATTACGTTCTGTCGGTATCCGATGCAAAATCATTTTGGCAGGATAATCGGCTTTCGGGGAGGAAAAGACCCGATCAACAGCGGCGTTTTATCTCTCAACGACTGTGTGCGGGCAGAGGACGGAGAGGAGAAGCTGACGTTTCTTGAAACTTTGGAAGATCCGGACGCCGAACAGCCGTTCCGGGATTTTGAGGATCGCTCTTTTTACAGAAGCGCTCGCCAATATATCCGCGAGGTGCTGGAGGAAGGCGGTATGTATGACTATGAAGTCATAGAACGCCGATATTTTCGGCGTCAGACTCTGCCGAAAATTTCGGCCGCAATCGGACTTTCACAGGGACGAGTTCAGCAAATCGAAAAAACGGCGCTGAAACGGCTTAGGCACTGTTATGAGCTTCGCCGGCTCGTCGAGTACTCCCCATATAGGCACGTGGGGCTGGAGAATTTTAAGCACAACGGCTCTATTGAGGAACAAATCGTTGAGAAAAAAGAGCTTGATCAATGGAGACAACGGATACTGGAAGAAATTTTGAAGAAAAAGAGGTGATCCCGTGGCAAGACCGTCGAAGCCGGCAGCCGTTATCGAAGCGGAAAAGAAAAGCCACCGCACAAAAGCAGAGCTTGAAGCGCGGAAGAATGCCGAGAGCGGTCTGCTGAGCAATAAGAAATTGCAGGAGCGCAAAGAGGTTAGGGAGAACAAGACCGCTCACGCCGAATTTCAGCGCGTTTCCAAGCTGATGAAGGCGATCGGAAAGGACGACGCCCTGTACAGTTCCGGGATCAACACATACTGCCTGCTGTACGCCGAGATCGGCGATCTGCACGAGCAGATGAAAACGCTCGACGAGACGGGCGAAATGCTCCGGGAGACTTTCGGACATCTCGTTGACGATCCCGAACGCGCGATTGATCCCGAAGAGATCATTCAGTTTGAGAAGGCTTTTACCCGTCTGATCTCCCAGCGGCTGAATATCAGCGCCGTGATCGATAAAAAGCGGAAAATGATGCTGGACATTGACAAGGAAAATGTCATGACGATCTCGGCGGCGCTCCGTTCGATCCCGAAAAAGCCGGAAAAGAAAGAAAATGCGCTAATGGCGGCGCTGCGGGGAGACGACGAAGAAATATAGATAAACACAGCGTTTTGCAGTCAAATGCAAGCGCTGTTTTTATATTTAGGCAACACCGCACAATGACCGGCTACGCCTTTGACGTCCGCTTGCACGACATCTTTGCCGTCATATTGCACAGAAAATTCTTGAAATACGTCAGTATTCCTGCAAATTTTCTGTACAATCTGACAACAAATCTGACGTACAATCGAACGTCAATCATTATGCGATGTAGCCTCAAAATCCGAACAGGAGGTGACAGAAAATGTATAACGCAAAAAACTACACAGAACACGGCGGCGACGTCACGCATATCGGCGGGAAACTCATCATCGAACCGGGTGCGGAAGTAACAGGGATCCTTACGACTCCCGCCGAAAGTCTGGAGGAATGCACGGCGACGACCGTGGCAGGCGTAAAAGATAGCCTGAACGCGCTGATCGCCGCCATGAAGGAAGCGGGTCTTATGACCGCCGACAATCAGTAAGCAAGGCTTTTGCCTTGACAATAAACCACAATAGGAGGTTACGCAATGCACAAATTAAGAAAACCCGAGTACCGTGCGACGGCAAAGAGCCTTGCCGAGCAGCGTGCGGAAGCAGTACGGGAAATGCAGGCGATCGTAGCGGCTTCGCAGACCGAAACGCGCGCGATCACCGACGAGGAGAATCAGCGGCTTGAGGAACTGGAGAAGTCTGTTAAGGACATCGACAGGACGCTCGAAGCGCAGAAGAGAGCGCTTGAAATGTTAAAGCCCGCTACCGACCCGAAGGAACCGGAAAGCGGCAATCCTTCCGAGCCGCCCAACAAAACAGAAATTCCCGAAGCGGACAAGCGCGCGTTCATGGATACGGTTCATTGTCTTGTCGAAAAACGCGCGGGCGAGCAGAACTTCACGATGGGTAATAACGGCGCGATCATTCCGCAGTCTATCGCCCGCCGCATTATCACCGAAGTAAAGCAGGTCTGCCCGATCTTTGCGGGCTGTACGAGGTATTCTGCCAAGGGGACGATTAAAGTTCCCGTGTACGGTGATAAGACCGTTGACGGTACCGGGCACAACATCACCGTCGGCTATCAGGAGGAATTTACGGAGCTTACCGCAGACGCGGGAGCGTTCAATACGATCGACCTCGCGGGCTACTTGGTCGGCGCTCTTACGCTTATCGGAAAATCCGTGATCAACAATTCCGATCTTCCCGTTTTTGACTTTATCATAACCGAAATGGTGAAGCGGATCAAGATCTGGATCGAGAAGGAACTCCTCGTCGGCACGAATGGCAAATGCACGGGCGCTTTATCTACTGCGACGCTCGTAAAATCGGGAAGCGCTTCGGGGATCTCGGCGGACACGCTGATTGATCTCCAGTCTGCCGTTCCGACCGATTATCAGGCAAACGCTTGCTGGACAATGAACCCGAAGACATTTGCCACCCTCAGAAAGCTCAAGGATTCCTCGGGTCAGTATCTGCTCCAGCAGTCACAGAACATCGTAAACGCGTTTCCGTATATGCTGCTCGGAAAGCCCGTGTATCTTTCCGACAACATGCCGCAGATCGGATCCGGCAGCAAGGCGATCCTTTACGGGGATTACAGCGGTCTTTACGTAAACATGAGGGAGCAGATTGAAATGCAGGTGCTTCTCGAAAAGTACGCGACGCAGCACGCGGTCGGGATCGTTTCCTGGTTCGAGATCGACAGCAAGATCGCCGAGCACGAAAAGCTCGCGGTGCTGGAGATGGCGGAGGCGGCGTCCTAAGCACATGAAGATAAGCGATATATCCGTCGAATATGCAAAGGACTACTGCGGTGTGAGTGACGGAGACGAGAACAACAGGATCAGAATGTGCATGGATGCGGCAAAGGCGTTCATCCTCGGCTATACGGGATTGGACGCCGAAGCCGCCGATACGCACGAGGATTTTACCGCCGCTTATCTCGTCCTGATCAACGAGATGTACACGAACCGGGACTATACCGTAGAACGGGCGGCGGAAAATCCCTTCGTAAAGCAGATCCTTGCGTTGCATTCGGTGAATTATGTTTGAAAAATCTTTGATTTTTCAAACCTGTCGTTTGTGCCTCGGCAGCAGCGAAGCTGCACTTCTCGGCACAACTTCCTCCAGAGGAAAGGACCGATCATATTTATGACGTTTAACAAGAAATTGCGGCTCGTGAAGCTCGAGCGGCAGAACGGCAGCGGCGGTTTCACGGAGGTTTCGTCAAGAACGATCTGGGCGAACGTCCGCGACATCGGCGTTACGACCAAGTATACGGCCGCCGCCGCAAACCGTGAAGCGGAATTGCAGGCGATCTGTCATCGAAAGGAAGCCGAAGGGTATACGCACGCCGATTACAACGGACGCCGGTACCGGATCGAAAGCACGGGAGCCGCAGACACCGACAGGCACATCAAGCTGATCCTTGCGAAAGGCGGATAAAATGAGCGAAATAACCGAAAAAGTCAATGCGGTTCTTTCCTCGGTGTTCGGGCATTACTACAATGCGATGCCCGAATTCGCCGAGGGAGAAGAACCCGACGCATACGCGGCGTATTTTATTCGGGAAAAACCGGCGAATTTCGCGAGCAGCGTGTATCACGCAAAGACATATTGGGTATCGGTGAGCATCATATCTCTTAACTACGACCGCGCTCTGTACAGACAAGTAGAAAAAGCCTTCGCGAAGGAAGGCTTCACATATGCGGGCGGTACAGATGTAAGCGGATATGAAAGCTCAAACCCGTACCCGCACAGACATCAATATTCACAGGAATATTTAATTTCAGCAGATTTGGAGGAATAAGCATGGGAAAATTGGAACACGGCAGACCTTCCGTCAGTACCGACCGTTTCGCGACGGCGGTGCTGAAGGAGGATTCCGGCGAAAAAATCACATATGACGCGGTCAAGGAGATCGAAACCGATCTTGTGACGATCAAGTATACGCCGAAAATGAATTCGGCAACAATGCACGCTTCCGGTGTGGCCGTTGAATCGTATATCGCAAAAGCAGGAGGAACGGTAGATATTACCGTCGTCGGTCTTACCGAAGAGGAGGAAAAGGATTACTTCGGCGCGAGGATCGACGATAACGGAGTTGTAGTCGAGAACAAGGCCGATTATGTAAACGATCTGGCCGTCATTTGGTCTACGATCCGCTCCGACGGCAAGGTAAATCTCTACAAGATCATGAAAGCGAAGTTCTCGTCGCAGGGAGAGGAAGCGACGACCTCCGACGACAACGGCGTTACCTTCAACGGAACGGCTTTACAGGGCGACTATAAGGCGCTTATCCACAGCGGAGACATCATTTTCAAGAAAAAGAAGATTGATCCGAAAACGGCGGAGGGTAAGGCGCTTATCGAGACGTGGTTTGGTTCCGCGCTCGGCGGTATTACTCTCACGAAGGAAGAGGAAACGAATGATCCTCCCGAGGAAGAAGATCCTTTGAATCCCGAGGAAGAGGATCCTTCGGAAGATTAAACTGGGCGGGAGTCGGGCAAATGTCCGGCTCCCACTTCAATTAAGGAGCTGCCATGTTTATAGAGATGGACAAGCAGGTTCTGAACTTCCGTCTCGGAAAAGCGGAGATGTGGTTCAGATTTGATATACAGGCTTTTTATAACATCGAAAAAGCGGGTTTTTCCCCTTATGATATAATCTCGCAGAGCGGAGATCCGAAAGCGGTGCGGTGCTTCCTGCGCAACGGGCTTCTGGACTGGTATGAGAGCGTTGAGGATCGGAATTCCCTTGACAGTTACCTGAATGGGCTGATGAGCGCGGATGGATACCAAACGGAGCTTGTCTCTTTACTGCAAGCTGCGATTCTTCTTGCGCTTCCCAAAGCGTCCGTAGGAAGAAAAAAGAAAAGCAAAAGCGGCGGAGCGGTAAATATTCTGGGGTTGATGTCGATGTTCGTTGACGTCATGGGCGCGCCGCGGTCCGAGTTTATGAGCAGCACGCTTCGCGAGGCGACGGAACGCTGGGAGCGGTACGCTGTCGCGATGGGCTATCAGAAGCCCGCCGAAAAATTCAAGCGGTTCGACGATGACGATGATGACGAATGAAAACGGGAGGTATTGAAGTTTGAAAAATCCTTGATTTTTCAAACCCGTCGTTTGTGCCTCGGCAAATCCTCTCGGCACAAACTTCCTCCAGAGGAAAGGACTGGTTATAAATGAAAATTGAAGTCAGAAACGGAAAAGCAACTATTTCCGGCTACGTGAACGCGGTCGGGCGGGACAGCAGACCCATTCCCGTTCCGACGGGCGGCGAATTCGTGGAGATGATCGAGCCGGGGGCTTTCCGGGAAGCGCTTACCCGCGCAGAAAACGTAAATATGCTGCTCAATCACGATCAGGGACGTGTGCTTGCAAGTACGGCAAAAGGAAATCTGAGCCTGCGGGAGGATACCATCGGGCTGTATGCCAAATGCGAGATCACCGATGCCGAAGTCATACAGAAAGCAAGGAACGGCGATCTTCGGGGCTGGTCGTTCGGAATGTTTGTGAACAAGGACGAAATGGAGCAGCGTTCGGAAAAGCCGCCGCGCCGTCATGTTCGGAATATGGATCTCTTTGAGGTCTCGATCATTGATAAGCAGATGCTGCCGTGCTATGCAGGGACTTCGGTGGAGTGCCGTGCGGATAAAAAAGTACTTTCCGAGACGAGATCAATCGAGGATCCCGCCGAAGTGACCGATACGGGCGAAGAGGGACGAGAGGCATGGCAGAAGCGGATCAGCGCGCTTTCCTCCGTCTCCTGAAATGACCGTAGCCGAGAGCAAGGCGGTACAGTATGCACGGAAATGTATAGAGCCGGGCAATCGGCGCGCTCCCGTTTATGTCAAGAAGCAATGTGAATCCTGGCTTTCGATCGTCGAGGGGAAAACGCCCGGCGCGTTTGTCTGCAATAAGACTTATGCGAAAATCTGCCGGCTGTTGAAGCTCATCATACACCCCGACTTGCAAAAGCCGTTATATGAATGCATGGAGCCGTATGCGTGGCTGTTGATCGTGGCGGTATTCTGCACCAAAACAAGCGACGGGTACCGCTATTATCAAACCGCGCTGCTGGAAATCTGCCGGAAGAATTTTAAGACATTTTACAGCGGCGTGATCTTCATCATCGGTATGCTTACGGAAAAGCGGTTCGGCCGTTATTTTTCCGTCGCGCCGGATCTGAAGCTTTCCAAAGAGCTTCAAAGCGCGCTCCGAAAGATCATCAAGTCCAGTCCCGCGCTGAATACGGACGATGTTTTCAAAACCATGCGCAGCGAGATCCGCTGTATTCTGACTGACAGCGAATATACGCCGCTCGCGTATTCGGAAGACCGAATGGACGGTAAAATGGCGAATATCTTCCTTGCCGACGAAGCGGGCGCGATGGACGATTACCCGGTCGAGGCAATGCGCTCTTCGCAGATCACACTTCGTGACAAGCTCGGCATTATCATTTCGACGCAGTATCCGAATGACAACAATGTTTTTATCACGGAAATCGACTACGCAAAGAAGGTGCTGGACGGATTTCTCGACGATCCGCGGTATTTCTCCCTGCTGTACGAGCCGGACAGCGAGCTGACGACGGGGGATCAATGGCAGACGAACGATCTGATCATCTACCAATCCAATCCCGTGGCGAACGATTACGATTATATCTTTGAGGATCTCGTCAAAAAGAGAAAATCGGCTATTCTGTACGAAAGCAAGCGGGAAAATTACCTCTGCAAGCACAACAACATTCTGTACAAATCGCTCGGTACGGAGGGGTTCGTTGAGATCACCAAGGTCCGCGAATGCAAAATCGCCGAAAACCTCGACTTTTGGCGCGGAAAGCGTGTATGGATCGGGCTGGACCTGTCGCTTTCCGAGGATAACACCGCCGTCGCGATGCTTACCGAATACGAAGGAGAAATCTACGCGAAGGTTTGGGGCTTTATCCCGACAAACCGCGTCGATCTGAAATCCGAAAAGGAAAACATCGATTACCGCCGTCTGATCCGTGAAGGCGCTTGCTTTGACTGCGGAGATGAGATCGTGGACTATGGCTTTATCGAGCGTTTTATCCTCAGTCTTCCCGAAAAATACGGCGTCGAGATTGTGCAGGTGGGGTATGACCGCTGGAACGCGATTTCCACAGCGCAAAAGCTCGAATCGGAGGCGATCACGTGCGTTGAGATCAGGCAGCATTCAAGCGTACTGCACAGACCGACCAAGACGCTCAAGGAAGCGATCCTGTCCAAGTATTTTCATTATGACGAAAATCAGCTGCTCGAGATCAACTTCACGAACGCGCGCTGCACCGAGGATACCAACCTGAATAAGTATGTCAACAAGAAGAAGTCCGCCGGAAAGGTCGATCTCGTCGTTGCCGTGATTAACGCGCTCTGTCTTTTGCAGCTTGACATGGAAACGGGAAGCTGGGGAGCGCAGATTATTGAATGAGGTGTTTACATGAGGTTCTTTACCCGAAAAGAAAAAAGAAGTGCTGAAAGCGGTCAAGTTGAAGTTAAAGATAACCTTCTGACCGCGCTCATCGGCGGCAACAGCGAAGTCACCAAAAAAGAGGCGTTACAAATTCCGACAGTTTCAGCTTGCATCACGCTGATCGCGGACCGTATTTCCTCTCTTCCGATCAAGCTGTACCGGCAAGACGGAAAAGAGGTCACCGAGATCACCGAGGATAAGCGTCTTGACCTGCTCAATCATGATACGGGCGACACGATCAACGCCTCCGAGCTGAAAAAACTCTGGATCCGCGATTATTTTCTCGGCAAAGGTTCATATACTTACATAGAGCGGAATCTGTACAACGAACCGACGGGTATTTTTTATGTGGACGAATCCCGCGTCGCGATCGCTCCGAATGTCGATCCGATCCACAAAACCTACGCGATACAGGTGAATGGGGAAATCTTTTTCCCGTACCAGTTTTTGAAAATTCTTCGCAATTCAAACGGATTCGGAGAAGGAACGAGCATTATCAAGGAAAATCCGCTTTCGCTCGCCATATTCTACAATACAATGCGGTTCGAGAACGCCACGATCCGCAAGGGCGGCAACAAGAAGGGTTATATTTTAGCCAAGCAGAGACTTGACAAGGACGCGATTGACGGCGTAAAGGAAGCGTGGCGAAAGCTGTACAGCAACAATTACGACACGAAGGATAACGCCGTCGTGCTCAACGAGGGGCTTGATTTCAAGGAGAGCAGCGCGACAAGCGTGGAGTTGCAGCTCAACGAGAACAAGCAGACCAACGCCGCCGAGATCTGCAAGCTGTTCTGTATGCCGATCGACGTGCTGAACGGCAAGGCGACGCAGGAAACCTTGTCGCAGTTCGTTCAGAACTGCCTGATGCCGCCGATCAATACGATCGAATCCGCGCTCGATCACGACCTGCTCACGGAAGCGGAGAAGGCCGCGCATTACTACTTCGCCTTCGACACCTCCGAGCTTACGAGAGGCGACTTCGCGAGCCGTATCAACGCATACGCGGTCGCCTTGCAGAACAACATCTATCAGCTGGACGAGATCCGGGAAATGGAGGATAAGCCGCCGCTCGGGTTTAATTATATCCGGCTGGGGCTTGATACCGTTCTTCTCGACCCGAAAACAGGACAGATCTATACCCCGAATACCGACAAGACGGCGGTAATGGACGGAAATTTCAACTTGACAGATGATGAAGTTCGTGCTATAATGGAGCTAAGGAAGCGACATTACATCAAGGGAGAACACGGGTACTTCATGGGAAGTGTTTCCGATGGAAGGACAGAGGGCGCTTCCGGCGGCGGGAGTTTGACAGACGGGAGATTTACGAGCGGGGGAAATGGTTTTTCGTGGGTTGATAAATCCGCAGCAGGCGGTATCATACAATCGGAGAGAGACGAAGTGGCTATTTCAGCAATTGAACAACCAATTGAACAACAACACACAGGCAAAGGAAATCCGAACGCGATCCTTACATTTGATGTTGATTTGAATAACCGTCAAAAGGAATTGCTTGAAAGATTGCCGGAATACGATAGCAGAATTATTGTTCCGAAAGAAACGGTAAATATGACGGATTTGTCGGCACTGACAGCAAGGACGGGCGATGAATTTGCGATGTTTACGAAAGGCAACCAGCGGTTAGTACTTCGTGGAAACAGTATAAAAGTAAATATTTCTGCTGATGATGCCAAACAGCTGTCAAAGGGAGGGTACAAGTGGAGCGGGCACACACACCCGGGAGCAACATTGCTTTGTTTGCTTCCTTCAGATGGTGACAAGTTAATATTGAAATGTTTCTCACAGGACGTAAGTGTAATATACAATTCAAAGGGTGAATTTGCAACCTTTGGAAAGGAGTGATTTTATGTGCAAATTATTTGATGATTGGTCAGGTGAGATTCGCAATTACTGCCAAAAAAACAATTTCAGCTTTGAAAAGGTTCAAAAACTTTCTCAATGTTGGGGAAGCAATTTCCTCGCCCTGCAACACCACGACCCTGAAAAAGGAAAAATGGGACTGCTTGACGAAACTCCCATGCCATTGGTTTTGCTTATAACACAGACTTCGGATGGGCTTGTTTTTGAACAAACCGAATACACAAAAAAATATCTTGCATAAAATTTAATGATTTTATACCGTTTTGCAGGCGACTGCAAGGCGGTTTTTTTATGCCCTGAGGTGAACAATGACAGACGATTTAATTTCCATGGACACAGCGGTGCTCCAAAGGCAATTTGCGGAAATGAATAAAAAGCTCGCAAATATTGATCGCGATCTTCGCAGCGGGATCATGGATCATGTTCTGCGAGACGCTGCCGGACAGCTGCAAGCCGAACAGAAGCGAATCCTTTCGACAGCGCCGACGGAAGGGATCCGAGGGTTTGCTTCCGATCTGTCGATATGGAAGGATGACCGAAAGCCCGCGCCCGCAAAAGTTTCGTACCGCGCGGGGTATTCCGACGACAAAATCCGAAAGAGTATCAAGTATTTCGTGATCGAATACGGAAGACCGGGTGCGCGCCATCGTGCCGGCATTGATAAGCGCGGAAGAAAGATCGGGCGGGTCGCTCCCTTCCCTCACATTCGCGCAGCATGGTTTCTCAAAAGAGAGGCGATCAATAAATTTATTGCGGAGCGGATCAATGCAGAAATAACGGAAAGGTGGAACAGAAGATAAATGGCAGATTTAGGGAATACCATATCGCTTAACGCCTCTAAGTTCGCGGCGGGCGTAGCGCAGACCCGAGCAAAGCTCACGGAGCTGAATACAGCCTTTGTCGAGAACCGCAACAAAATGAAGGAGCTGAACACCGAGGCAAAAAAGCTCCAGAAACAGGAGCAGGATCTTGCCAAGGAGATGAAGAACGGCGGTACCGCCGAACAGCGCGAACAGCTCCAACAGCTTCAGGATCGTATTGCGCAGGTAAATTCACAGATCGGAGTACTCCGCACTCGTGAAAGCGAATTGCGGCATGATATAAGTCAGACAAACCGTGAATTGCAGGAGCAGAGAAACAGCGCAAGCAATTTAGCCGAATCTTTTTCACAGCTCGGACAGATGTTTGCCGGTCTCGGCATAGCGGAGACCTGTCATCAGATCGCAAACGCGTTCGATGAATGTGTAAAAAAGGCGTCCGATTTTGAAGCTACCATATCGACGGTTCAAGCACTTTCGAGTGCGTCCGACTCTGAAATGGAGCTGCTTTCCGCAAAGGCAAAGAACCTCGGCGCTACTACAAAATTTACCGCTTCCGAAGCAGCGCAAGCTATGGTTTTTATGGGAATGGCAGGTTGGGACGCCCAACAGATGCTTGACGGTATGAGCGGCATGCTCGACCTCGCAGCGGCAAGCGGTTCGGATCTCGGAACGGTCGCCGATATTGTTACCGATAACTTGACTGCATTCGGAATGAAAGCCGAAGATACGGCGCATTTTGCTGATGTTCTGGCGGCGGCCGCAACAAATTCAAATACCAGCGTCGAGATCATGGGAGAGACCTTTAAGAACTCGGCGGCGGTTGCGGGCGCGCTCGGTTACAGCGTTGAAGATGTTTCTACCGCCGTAGGTCTTATGGCAAATGCCGGTATCAAGGGCACGATTGCGGGAACGGCGCTGAAAAACACCTTTAACGGTCTGCTTGATGGAGCAACATTAACTTCCGCTGCCTTTGGAGAGGTCGAGATCAGCGCTGTCAATGCCGACGGTACAATGAAGGACTTCGGAGAGACTGTCAACGAACTCCGGGGATATTTCAGCCAGATGACCGAAGCCGAGCGAGTAATGAACGCAAAAGACATCGCCGGCGCCTACGGTTACAACGGTCTGCTTGCAATCGTGAATTCCACCCAACAGGATTTTGACAAGCTGACGGACAGCATTAACGAGTGTGAGGGTGCTGCTTCCAGAATGGCGGAAGTAAAAATGGATAACCTGCAGGGACAGGTAACACTCATGAATTCCGCTATGGACGCACTGAAAAATACTCTCGGAAGCGCTTACGACGACGAGCTGCGGGAGCTTGCAAAAGCGGCAACGGACGTTCTCACCGCAATCAATGAATTTCTGGAAAAGCACCCGACTGTCACAAAAGCAATTGTCGGAATCACAGCGGCAATAACCGGACTGGTAAGTGCTTTCGCGACATTCGCGACTGTTTCGGCGGCTGTGAATATGGTTAAAAAATTTGCCGCTGCTTCTGACCTTGCGGCTGTCTCACAAAAGGGTCTTACCGTAGCAATGAAAGCGGCACCTTATGCCGCGCTTGCCGCTGCGATCGGTCTTGTGGTTGCCGAAATGAAATACTACGCCGATGCTGCATTTGGTGTATCTGAGGAAGTAAAAGAGCTTCAGGACGCACAGAAAAAGATAAATGACAGCATAGATGACGGAATTGCCGCAAATGAAGCGGAAATGAAAGCGCTTCAGGATAAGGCGAACCGATACGAGGAATTAAGAAATGTCGAGAGCCGCACCAATGCGCAGGAATTAGAGCTGAAGACGCTTGCAGAAGAATTGCAAAGCATATTCGGCGATGATGTTCAGGTCATCAACTCTCTCACAGGAGAATATAACGAGCTTACCGATGCTGTTGATCACTATATCGAAGCGCAGAAGCGAGAAGCGAAAATGTCCGTTTATAAGGACGCCGTGAAGGAGATCTATCAGCAGATCGAAGAAGCGGAAAAGCAACTTCAGAACCGAGCCGAAAAGCATAGTGAGGCAATGAACAGCTTTAATCCGCTTGACTGGAATCACGGAGCAGAGACGTCAAGCTTTTTGAATGATCAGCAGGCTACTCGTGATCTTATAGCGGACTACGAGCGACAGATTGATGAATTAGCGGGAAAGATGTCCGGTTTGTACGAGGAAGCGGCTGACAGTGCTGAAAATTTCAGCGGAGCAGCAAATAAAGCAGCTGAAAGCGCAGAGGGCCTGTCATATAAAATCAATACCGCCGGACTGTCCGCCGAGGAGATGCAGAAAAGTCTTGACGATCTGAGCAAATCTTCTTCCGATCTTGTATCGGAATACGGCAAGCTTTTTGAATCTCTCGACAAACTGCAAAATGGTGAATCGCTGAGCTATGCGCAGGTGCAAGCGCTCATTGCTGTGTATCCTGAACTTGCGAAGCATATACAGGTTACGGCGAACGGCTATACCGTAGAGGCGGACGCTCTTACGGGGCTGAATGATGCCCTGCTTGACGGCGCCAATGCTCAGGTAGAAGCGGAAAACGAAAAGACCCGTGCCGCTATCGAGGGTGCAAAAGAGCGTATCCGACTGTATCAGAAGGAAGCCGAAGCCGCCGCCATGTATGAGCATGACAACGAAAAGGTGCGAGCGATTGGCCGTAAGATCGGCGAGGAGCAGGATTACATTGATCAACTTGAAGCGAACCTTGCTGTGAATAAGTCTCTTCCTGATTACCTTCAAAGCAACAGGGGAAACAGCAGTGCTTCATCAAAGGGCGGAACGACTGCAAATTCTGCGAAAGAAAAAGAGCCGCCCGGGTTAAAGTCTTTGATGGGATACGCAAAGACCACAAGCGCCGCATTTAAAGAAATGCAGGATAATGGAGAGCTTGCGCTATCTACGGTGCAGGCTCTTATTGATGCCGGGTATGATGAAAAGGTCGTTTATCAGGACGCCGCAGGTAAATGGGTAATCAATACCGACGAGTATCTGAAAGCCGCCAACGCTCAAATAGATGCCGCAAAGCAGGTAGAAGGAGCGACGGCTGTTCAGAAAAATGCGCTGGAATCATTTCGGGGAGAGCTAGGAAAAGTAACCGAAGGGATCTACGATGTAACCACAGCCGAAAAAGAGCTTGCCGATCTCAATAAGACCGAAAGCAGTATGCAGACGCTTTCCGACGCGTTTGCGGAGCAGAAGACGAACGGAAGCATTTCGGATAAAACGGCGCGAAATCTCCTTTCGGGAGGCTATGGCGCCGCCGTAATGCAGAACGGGGACGGCACGTTCTCTCTCGATCAAGGTAAAGTAACAAGCGAGCTTCAAGGCTCCATTCAATCAACGATCGCGGCGCTGAACGAGAAGAAGGAAGCGGCAAAGACCGATGACGAGCGCGCGGAGATCGAAGCGGAAATCGCAATGTGGGAAAAGCTCTCCGCTTCCGTGAAAGACGTCACCGGGGGCATATACGAGGCGAAGGAAGCGCAGAAGGAGCTTTTATCCCTCAGAGATATGTCGGGCAATATGCGCACGCTCTCCGAGGCTTTTGCTGAGCAGAAAGAGAACGGCGGACTTTCTGCGGATACGATCGCGGAGCTTTCCGGAACACAATACGCAAAAGCTCTTACCGTTGGTGTTGACGGAAAAGTTACGCTTGATTCCGAAAAGCTCAAAGCGGAGCTTTCCGAGGAGTTGGACAGCGCGATCAAAGATCTCGAAGAACAACTCAAAACGGCCGAGGAAGGCGATATTCCGGCATTGCAGGCGCAGATACAGGCGTTCAAGGATCTCAAGTCCACGATCGGAGAGGTCACCGAAGGTCTTTATGGAGTCGAAAAGGCACAGGAAAAGATCGTAAGCGATGAGGCTCTGAAAGCTACGGAAGATGCCGCAAACAAGCGCTTGAAGCAGATCGACGCGGAGCTGAAAGCTAAGCAAAAGCTCCGTGATGAAACGCTCAAGGCGATCGACGACGAGGTGCAGGCAAGGCAGCGGCTTACCGAGGATAACGATATTCAGCGGCAGATTGATCAGGTATCGGCGCAGCTGAAATATTCACAGCTCGACGAATTCTCCCGCGCTCAGCTCGAGCGGAAAATGCAGTCCTTACAAAGCGACAAGGCGGATATGCTTTGGGAAAGGGGCGTCGAAGACAGAAGAGCGGCGGCGAACGATGAGTACGACACGGCAGCGGAGGAGCTGAACGCCGAAAAAGAAGCAATCAACAATTCCCTCGAAGTGCTCCGAACCTTAAACGACACGGTCGCGACCGGAATCGTTGACCTCGAAGAAACCATAAAAGCGGCAATGGAAGCAGTCAAGTCCGACAGCACATTTAATCTCACGATCAACAATGCCGATAAAATGACGACCGAACAGCTGTATGCCCTGATCGAGGAGCATTACGGAAGCACGGGCGCGGTATAGGGGGTATCATGCAAAAGATAAAATATACGACCTCGCTAGGGACGATCGAGGTCGATGATGAAAATATTTCTTCCCTCACCGGGGAAAGGATCCTGCGGCTGAATGACTTCGACGGAAACAGCGGAAAAACACGGCTTGAAACCATGCAGTGTATCGGACTTCCCGGGCAGAAGGTACTTTCCTCCACGCTCGACGTGAAGACCGTTACGGCGAAAATTTCTTTCGCGCCGATCTTTCTTCGCAATAATCGTCTGACCTGCACCGGGGAAAAGGGAATGTACGCGCTGAGGCGGGAGATCCTGAAGCGGTTTCCTCTCGGAGAGAACGGAACGCTTGAATATACCAACGGCAACGGCACCTATACGATCTCGGCGCGGATCGATCAAACCCCGATTGTTACCATGCACGACGGTTATTTCTGCGACTGCAATGTGATGTTCACCTGCGATTATCCGTACTGGTGCCGCGCGGTGACGAGCGAGACGCAGACCGTAAGCGCGGGCGGTTCGGCTTTGTTCGTTCCGCCATCTTACGGAGATGTCGCGAGTCCGATCGGAGGGACCCTGACATGCACAGAAACGCTGTCGGGACCGGAGAACGGAATTTATTACCGGATTCTGAATACCGACAACAGTTTAAGACGGGTGTATTTTTGCCGCTCGATCTTCTCCGGAAGAACGTACCGGTTCAACTTTATGTACAACAACGAATGGGTTGTGCCGGGAGACGTTTATTTCGCCGAGTACTGCGAGCCGTGTATCAGCTATCCGGGAAAATCCACCTTCAAGTTTGACTTGCTTTCGGCAGCGGGGAGCCTTGACGTACAGCTGATCTATTACAACCTGTATCTTGCGGTTTAGGGGGTGATCTTTTGATCCTTTCGGTTTATGAACCTCTTTCTTTCAACGACAATACGCTGATCGGAACAAATGTGGCAAATTTCGTTGAATTTGAAAAATACGAGTATCACAAATACTGGCGAGACATCGGCAGTTTTACCCTTGTCCTTCCTGCGTCAGCAAACGGGATCAGCTATGTGCACTCCGATATGATCCTTTTTGTTGACGAGGGCGGTCAGGGGAATACAAACGACAGCTTGATTATCACCGGGGTAGATAACGACGGCTTGCGGGTCACGCTGTCGGGGACGGATCTGAAGGGACTGCTGAGCTACCGGGTGACGATGTTTCCGCAGAAAGAGATTGACGCGGGAACATACGGTCACGACGTCCGGCAGGGCTCGACGGGTTCAATCATAGCCGGCTATATCACTTACAACTGCATCGACTCGACGGATCCCGACCGTAATATTCCCGGGCTTCGGATCGGAAGCACTTCGGGCGGAATCTCAAACGATACCTACATGAGCCGTTTACAACCCTTGAATGAGGTTGTGACGGCTCTTTGCAAAAATGCGGATATAGGCTGGGATATTTCGTTTTCTCCGAGCAATCTTTCCGGCGGCTACGTTTTCGACACCGTTGAGGGCTCGGACAGGACGAATGCGACAGGCTGGTACAAGTGTGTTTTTGCGGATTATCTTCACAACGCGGAAGCGATCACACAGCAGGAAAAGACCTCCGAGCGGCGGAACGTGATATGGACGGTAAACGGGAGCGATGTTGACAAGGCGGTTGTTACGTCGATCTACAAGCAGGACAGGAGTGTTGCGCGGGGATTCGCAAGGCGCGAAACCGTGATGACTGCCAATTGCGACATAGATCTTACCGAAGTCTATGTTGAATCCCGCACGGCGGATATGGTTGACAAAATGCAGGTCAGCCTCCGGCTCGTCGATCCTGCCATGTACGGAAGCGTGTTTACGATCGGAGACAAGGTGACGGTCATGAAAAACGGCGTCAGTTACGACAGGCGGATCATTGAAGTGCAAAAGAGCTACACCGCGGGCGAAAAGAACGTAAGCATACAGCTCGGCGATATTCCCGCCAAGAAGTTTTTTGACAGGACGTCCGGCGATCTGAGCAGCCGCGCAGATGACGTCAAGGAGCTTGCGCTTGAAAATGCCGCAACAAAAAAGACGGTGGCGGACGGCACTTCTTCGCGCATTCATTTTTATGTCGGAGATCCTAGTCTAAAAAACCACTTTGCGGGAACGGAACAGTTTGACGCAAAAGAAGGAGATATATGCTTCGCGCTGGAAAACGAACACGGCTATTGTGCAAGCACGGACTCGATCGTTGTTTCGGTTTATCGGTATGTTCTGAAGCCGGATCCGTCAGATGAAAACGGCGAGGAAGGCGAGGACGAGGAGACGGCGCCGGCACAGCTCGCGCACGTGAATACCGCTTCGGTATCCGCTTTATCCGACGACAGAACAGTGACCAAAATATCTGTACAAGCAGAACCTGCCAAAACAGAGTACCAGCGCGGCGAGGAGCTTGATCTTACCGGCGGAACGATCCTTGTCACGTACTCGGACGGAAATATCACAACCGTCGATATGACCGCTTCGGGAATCACGGTCACCGGATATAACGCCCAAAAAGACGGAAAACAGACCGTTACGCTTCTTTTCGGCGGGCAGACGACAACGATCGTCGTATCTGTCGAAATGTATCAGTGGGAGCTTCTTGGGCGGACAATGTCCTTTGAAGATGTTGTCCTTGAGCTCAGACGGCAGCAGCGTATCTCGAACGGATTCTGAAAGAACGGAGGAAAAGTATGGACGTAAAGAAGTTGCTCGAATCAAACCGAGGGATCAAGGAGAAAATCAGCATAACGCTGAAGGAGATCGAGCAGATGCGTTTGCTCGCGGAAAAGGTAGCCGCCGCGACCGACAGTCCGAGTGTAGGCCGCAGGATCTTGGAGCTGGACGAGAGACTGAACAGGGAGTACGGGAATTATGTGGATCTTCAGAAGGTGATCGGGGCGATCGTCGGTACCCTTGACAACGAGTCGGAGCTGATCGCGGTCAAGTCCTATTATTTTCTTCATGAAACCGTTGAGCAGATCGCGAAAAAAATGTGTTACAGCGAGCGTCACATCAGCCGCCTCATAAAGCAGGGACTGGAGAAATTACAGGAAAAATACAAGGACGTTGAAATAGACGGAATAGAATGAGGTGAACGCATGGAAAACGGAATCACGATCAGTACGGAAACGATCGTTACAGCGGCGGCGGTATTATCTGCCGTTGTCGCCATTTTCGGAATTATCTTCGCGGTCTATCGGTGGTATCTCCGCCAGAACGCACAGGACGACGACATTAAGGCACTGAAGGAAGAACAGGCAATCCTTACCTTAGGCGTTCTTGCTTGCTTAAAAGGGCTTAAGGAAATGGGCTGTAACGGTCCTGTGACTGAGACGATACAAAGGATCGAAACGCATTTGAACGATAAGGCGCACCAGTAGAAAATAAATAAGGTATGAATGAAGGGCGGAGAAATCCGCCCTTATTTTTTTGTTGAATGCCGCAAAAACGAGGTGTAATAGGGGTGTAGTAGAAGCAAGTTTTACACCATTTTGCGGGATTTTAAAATTGTTAAGGATATAAATTAAAAGCCCCTCTAAACGGCTTGAATACGCTGTTTAAAGGGGTTTTAATTTGGTGACCCGTACGGGAATCGAACCCATGATTCCGCCGTGAAAGGGCGATGTCTTAACCGCTTGACCAACGGGCCATAAAAATGGTGAGCCACCCGGGAATCGAACCCGGGACACCCTGCTTAAAAGGCAGGTGCTCTGCCGCCTGAGCTAGTGGCTCACATAAAGAATATGTTATATTATAGCAGATTTTTTCATGCTTGTCAATACATATTTTGAATTTTTTGTAAAATACTTGTGTTTTTCGCTGTAAGAACTCCCGCGGTACGGATTTCGCGGGAGATTTTTGCCATTGTGTTACGGAAGCGGTTTTGGCGGAGCAACACACCGTTCGGTCGAGGAACTTCAAAAACCCTCCGCCGTCCAAGTTCATACCGTGTGATCTGAATTTGTGAATTTCAGCACCTCGCCGTTTCCGATCTTATAGCTTAAAAAATTTCCGTCCGCGGGCTCACCCTTAAAATACGCCTGCGTGTAAATCACGACTCCCGCGTGCGTCACGACAAGAACATTCTTTCCCCGATATTTTTGCAAAACCTCGTCCCAGAATTCCCGGATTCGCTTCCGAAAAAGCGGGAGCGGTTCAATCCCGTATCGTGTATCCTCCGGATCGGAAAAATCAACCAGATTTGCCACATCCGTCCGACCTTCCAATTCGCCGTTGAACCTTTCCTTGATCCGCTCGTCGCAAAGGATCGAGCCGGGACGAATGATCTCCGCCGTTTTGAGCGCCCGTTTCAGCGGGCTGGAGATTACAAGGTCAAATTGTATTTCCTCCAGCTTTCGCGCCAGCTCCCGCGCCTGCGCGATTCCCGTTTGATTCAGCTCGATGTCGGTATGCCCTTGGTTTTTGCCCGCAATATTCCAATCCGTTTGCCCGTGCCGCACAATGCAGATCATTTTTCAATCGCCCTTTCTGTAAGAAATTTTCGGCAGGGAAGGGGAAGCCTTACAGCTTTCTCGCCTTAAACGCAACCGAAAGCGGGATCATTGCTTTCTGTTTGCTTTTTACACGCTCGTCGTTCAAGGCGTTTTGATCGTTTTGTTCAATCATTTGTTCGGCTATGTATGATTGATCTGCCGCAGTTCTTCATCTGTCATTTTTCCTTTTTTCCCTTCTTTTGATCGCGGAAGAAGAACAGGTGGATCAGAACCTGCCCGACCGCGAGGGCTGCAATTAAGATCAGCACGAAAACCGTCGCGATATTCCATAAGGAATGCGCCGAAAAGTACCAGATCAGATAGGCGGCCACAGCGGCAAGGATCACGCCGTTGATGAGCGGTGAATTTCCTTTTTTCATTTGCTTTGCAGGCGTTTCGCCATTACCGTGTTTTTCATCAGCATTGCGATCGTCATCGGTCCCACGCCGCCGGGAACAGGCGTAATGAACGAGGCTTTCTTTTCCGCTTCCTCAAACCTCACGTCGCCGCAGAGCTTCCCCTCGGCGTTTCGGTTCATGCCGACGTCGATCACGACCGCGCCGTCCTTGATCATATCGGCGGTCACGAAATCCGCTTTTCCGACCGCGCTGATCAGGAGATCGGCACGGCGGCAGACCTCCGCTAAATTTTTCGTTCGTGAATGGCAGATCGTCACCGTGGCGTTTTCATGCAGAAGCAGCATTGCCATCGGCTTTCCGACAATGTTCGACCGCCCGATCACCACGCATTCCTTTCCGCTGATCTCGGTTCCCGTGCTGTGGATCAGCTCCATCACCCCCGCGGGCGTGCAGGGAAGAAACGCGTAATTTCCGATCATGATCTTCCCGACGTTTTCCGCGTGGAAGGCGTCCACGTCCTTGAGCGGCGAGATCCGCTCGATCACCTTTTTTTCGTCCAGCCCCTGCGGAAGCGGAAGCTGCACCAGAATCCCGTTCACCTTTTCGTCCGTGTTCAGCGTGTCGATCAGTTCCAGAAGCTGCTCCTGCGTCGTTTCCTCGGGGAGGGCGTATTCAAAGGATTGAATCCCGCACACCTCGCAGGCTTTCTTTTTATTATTCACATAAACGCGGCTCGCGGGATTGTTTCCGACGATCACAACCGCGAGACCGACCGAGAGCTGTTCGCGCTCGATCTGAGCGCGGATTTCCTCCTTGATTTTCTGCGAAACCGCTTTTCCGTCAATAATAACTGCCATTCTCAAATTACTTCCTTTCCGTATATTGGACGGATTTTCCGTCACTTTTTTTCCGTATCGTCAAAAATACTCGGCGCGATCTCCTCCGCCTTTCCCGCTTTTTTCATCGCCTTATAGGCTTTCTCCGTCTCTTTTTCGAGCTTCGCCTTAAACTCGTAGTCCGCGAGCTTCTTTTTCCATTCCTCCGTGTCCTTATACCGCACATAGCTCTCGTTTTTCGCGACCTTTATCTTGAAGAAGATCAGAAGAATCAGACAGAAGAGCGCCGACGCGAAGCCGAGAAGCTGCGACACCCGAAGCGAGCCGAGGTAAAGGCTGTCCGTTCGGAGCCCCTCAATAAAGCCGCGCCCCGTGCCGTACCAGATCACATAATAGAGGAACAGCTCCCCGTCGAACGTCTGAATGCGCGAAAGAACGAAGTGGATCAGCAGGATCCCAAGCCCGCACCAGAGGCTCTCGTATAAAAAGCAGGGGTGAACGAGCGCGTATCCGCTTGTGCCAAGCTCCTCCTGCGCGGCGATCACTTCGGGGTAGCGAGAGATCACCGAGCCGGTCATTCCCCACGGAAGATCACCCGCCGTCGGCGCGCCGAACGCCTCTTGATTCACAAAGTTCCCCCAGCGCCCGATCGCCTGCCCGATGAGGAATCCCGTTCCACCAATGTCCATCATGGGGAGAAGCGGCGCTTTGCGGAAACGGCATATCAGCAGACCCACGAGAACGCCCGCGATGATCCCGCCGTAAATGGCAAGTCCGCCGCTATGGATTTCGGTGATTGCCGTCCAAAGGGTAAATTTTCTGGTATTTTCGGGGTTCAGGTTCCAGAAAACGCAGTAGTAGATTCGCGCGCCGATAAAGCCCGCGATCCCGCCGTAAAGCGCGACGTCGAAAACGTCGTCTCCCGTGGCGCCGTATTTTTTTCCTCTTTTTGTGCAGTATACCACCGCGAGGAGAAGCCCCGCCGCGATGATAATGGCGTACCAGTAGATGTTGAAGCCGAAAATGCTGAAGGCGGCGCGGTTGATCCGGATCTCGCCTGAAAACAGATTCGGGAATTCTATCGTTTCCATTTCGGCTTATTCCTCCTTTTCCTTCGGCGGCTCGACCACCGAAAGGCTGTAATTTCCGAGGTCAAGCTGCCGTAAGAGCGCGCCTACCTCCTCATAGCTTGCCGCCGCCGTGTACTCCATGTTCGCGTAGGCGTTCGATCCGAAAAGGTGCGCATTCAGAACCTTCCGCCCGATCCCGCCGACGTTCTCGAATGATTTCAGCGTGTCGCCATAGGTCATTTTCTTCACGATCTCAAAGTCCTCGCGGGAAAGCCCTTCTTTTTGGCAGCGCTCCAGCTCCTTTAAAACTTCGTCCCGCACATAGCTCGGATCTCGCGATTCTCCGCTTACGAAGGGGAGGAAGAAGCCGCGCCCCTGAAAGATACCCGCGCCGAAGCTGTCGTCGATCATTCCCTCGTCGTACAGGCGGCAGTAAAAATCGGAATTTTTCCCGAGCGCGGTATCAAGCGCTAAATTTAGCAGGATAAAAAGCCGTCCTTGTTCGCTCTTTTCGGGGAGCGGCACTTTAAATCCGATCGTAAAAAGCGGGACGGCACAGGAAAGCGTTTGTACCGCGTATTTTTCCCGCACCTCAGGCGGTTCCTCGGGGACGAGTACCGAAATTTCGGGATCGTCCTTCGGCTTTAACAGTTCGTCGCAGATCGCGATCGCCTCGTCGGGGTCGAAGTTCCCCACAATGGCAAGTACCATATTATTCAGATTGTAAAAGGTGTTGTAGCAGCGGTAAAGAAGCTCCTTGTCGATCTTCTGAATGCTCTCGACCGTGCCCGCGATGTCGATCCGGACGGGGTTCCGATGATATACCGCGTCTAAGCAGTTGTAGAACACGCGCGTTCCGGGGTCGTCGAGGTACATTTTGATCTCCTGTTCGATGATCCCGCGCTCTTTCTCGATGTTTTCGTCGGTGAAATACGGCTGCTGCACAAAATTCAGCAGCAGGCGGAGATTCTTGGCGAAATCCTTCGTGCTTATGAACAGATATGTTGTCGCGTCAAAGCTGGTATACGCGTTGACCTGCGCGCCGGTTTCGGCGAATAGGTCAAATACGTTGCACTCGTCGCTCTCGAACAGCTTATGCTCGAGGTAGTGGGCGATCCCTTCGGGAACGGTCACGTAATCGGGATCGGCGGCAGTCTTAAACGTCGTATCGACCGAGCCGTATCGCGTCGAAAATTGCGCGGCGACGGTTTTATCCTTCGTCGGATAAAGGCAGACCGTACAGCCGCTCTCATGGCGGAGGACGGTATACTGTTCTCCGAGCCGTTCGGAGGTAATGATCTCTTTTTTCATGCGTTCTCCTTTCCCGCGGACAGAACATAGACCGTATCGAGACGGAAAGCACGCGCCGCCTCAACGATCTCCTCCCTTGTGACGGAAAGAAGCTTTTTCAGCCGTTCCTCCGGGGATTCGATTTCGTTTTCGAGAATTCGGGCAAGGTACCAGTTCGACACATTGTTGATCGTATCGTAGTACGCGCCGTAGGCGTTTTCCAGTGAGTTCTTGATCTTCTGAAGCTCCTCGTCGGTAAAATTCCCGTTCTGAAGCTCGCCGAGCTGCCGTAAAATTTCTTCCTTTGCTTTTTCGACGTTTTCCTCCTCGACCCCGCTCTCGACTGTCATCGTTTCCTTATCGGGATTGATGCTGGAGCTGCAGTAGTAGCAAAGGGAGAGCTTTTCTCTTACGACGGTAAAGAGCTTGGATGAAACGTCTCCGCCGAAAAGATAGCACATTACGCGGGCGGCATGACGGTTTTTGACGTCGGCTTTGAACGAGAGATAGAGCTTGCTCTGCGCGACCTCCATCGGCTGCACGACCGTGATCGGCTCCCCTTTGAGAAAGCTGGGTCGGTTTTTAGGGCGGGGGAGGGGTTCGCGCCCGATCTTTCGGAATTCCTCGCGGAACATCTCCTTGATCTCGGAAAAATCGCCCTTTCCGACACATAAAATTTCAATATTCTGTGTTCGGAGCGCTTCCGTATACGCCTCATATGCCGAGCGGGGCGTGATCTTTTGGATCTCTTCGTTTCCTCCGCAAAAGCATACGGCGGCGGGTTCTCCGCGATAGGTTTCCTCCGTTCCGCGCCGATAGGCATACAGCGCCTTATCGTTGATCTCCGCGTTGTTCATGTCGATCAGAATTTGCTTTAAAACCTCGAAATTCTTTTCGGGGAACACGCCGTTTTCAAGGACGGGGCGGAACAGACAGCCGCAAAGCGTCTGTACAAGCTCCGCCAAAACTTTTTCATGTTCAATCGCGAACGAATCATCGAGCGCCGTCGCGCAAAGCCCGAAGCGCTGTAGATCGCCCGATTTTGTGACATGATCCCAGATCCCTGCGGAGTAAAGCGCCGAAAGCTTTCGGTTCAGGGCGCGCATGGTCGGGTAATCGGCGCTCGTCCGCGAGAGAACGAGCGGGAAAAACGCGTTCAGGGCGGCTTTTTCTCCGCTCAGGCGGTCAATAAAGTTTACGTCCACCTGATTGCTTTTAAATTGGCTGTTGCGAAACTGTGAGAAAAAAACGCCCTCGGCGATCTCTTCCCGCAAAAATTGAAGTTCCAAATGCTGTCATTCCTTTCTTTTTACACTAAGTTTATCTTATCACAAAATCCGCGAAATTTCCATACTTTTCACAAAAATATCGTTTATTCCGTATATTCCTCATGCCAAAGCTCGGCCGTCCCGTCCTTTTTCAGGAGGATCACACCGTAGGAGGGCTTGCTGTGTCCGCGCGGGAGGGTCGGGCTTCCGGGATTAAAGAGCCGAACGCCGTTCACCGTATCGTTAAAGGGAACGTGCGTATGTCCGTAAAGCGCGAGGTCGCAGCCGTTCGCTTTTGCGGAGGCGGAGAGACGATCGCGAAGCAATTCACGCGGATACTGGCTCCCGTGGGTCAGGAAAAGCCGGTGCCCTTCGAGCGAAACAACGCTCGTGATCGGATAGTCGTTCCAGTCGTTGTTTCCCCGCACGATCAGAAACGCCTGCTCGGGGTGTATGGCGCGGACGTCCTCGTATTCCCGCTCCCCATCGCCGAGGTGAATGAAAAGATCGGCGGAGCGGTTGTCGTTTACGATCTTTTCCATCGCGTCGAAATCGCGGTGCGTATCCGAGATCACGATAATTTTCATACGTTCTTCCTTTCTGTATCCATATTTCATAACTTGATGTCAAACCAGTACCGATTGATTGTTTCTCCTTTTTCGTTCGGGTCGTCAACAATATTTTCGAGTTTTCCGTTACAGCGTTCTATTACCTTGACAGACCCTGCATTTGATGTATGGCAGGCAACTAAGGCTTTGCGTATTTTTTTGCGCCCGGCTTCTTCCAGCATCATTTTCAGCATTTGGACGCCGCAGCCCTTTCGTCTTTCGGAAGGTCTCACGCCGTATCCGATATGCCCCCATGTATTGTATCCCTCCACGGTCAGATAGTGCCTCAAGGACGTGGCACCGATCAGTCTGTCGTTTTCGTCGATCACAAAATAAGAGGACGTCGAAGAATATTTTTTATCCAGATCGGCATTTTCGCAATTGTCCAGCATTTGAATCCATTCCGCAAAATCCTCCGGATTCTCAAAGGGCTGATCCAGAAACCACGGCGCGATCTGCGTGCCGCTTTCGATCCATTCTCTCATCATGTCGTTATACTGATCGAAAAAGTATAAGTCCGGTTTTACAAGATAAAGCTTCATCAATCCGCCGCCTTTCCTGTCGCTTGATTTTTTACGATCCATTCGTCCGCCTCCTCGCGCGAATGAAAAATAACGATCCGTCTGCCTTCCCGATACGCTTCGAGCAGCGCGTAAATCCTCGGGAGCTGCTCCGCGCGGAAACCCACGATCCATTGACGGAATTCCTCGTCGAATTCCGTTTCGACCCACGGCAGATCATCGCGCTTTTTCCCGACCCGCGCTTCCGCGCCTTGGAGACAGACCTCGGTCGGAAGATCGAACAGAAAAACGGTGTCGCAAGCCTTTAGCCGCATTTCAATCGTTCTCCCGTAATTCCCGTCAATGATCCAGCGATCCCCTCGAAGCCATTCGTCGAGCCGACGGTCGAATTCCTCGCGGGAAATATTGGTGCGGTCGGGCTTGTGCCAGAGCAGATCCAGATGATACAGCGGAAGCCCGGTCGCGTCTCTGAGCTTTCGCGCAAAGGTGCTTTTTCCCGAGCCGGGACTTCCGATCACGATTGCTTTAAACATGGATAATTTCCTTTCCTCAGTGAGGATTGCGTTTCCCACAGGAAACGCGACGGGTTTGAAAAATCAAGGATTTTTCAAACTTTTCTCCTCTTGACTTTTCGGATTCAAAAGTGTAAAATAGACTGCGTAGAGAAAGGAAGGAGCGTTGAGTGATGCCTGAAATGATTTTGACAATTTCCTCGGAAATGATCGCCGCGATCGGAGACCTCCCCGCGGGGGAAGGGCTCGGCGCGGTTCTCGGCGCGGCTCTGAACGGGCTGTTGGCGCTTGCGCTCATTTTCGGGGTGCTGATCGTAATGGACAAGGTGCGGAAAAAGAAAGAAGCGGGAAAGCCGTCGGACGAGCCGGACGGCACACCTGCACCAAAGGAAAAAGAAAAGGAGACCGGGGAAGAATGAAAAAAGTCATGGTGGCGATGAGCGGCGGAGTGGACAGCTCGGCAGCACTTCTGCTTTTAAAGGAACAATATGAAGTGCTCGGCGTGACGTTACAGCTTCACGACGGGGAATATGAGCGGGACGGGCTGAAAACCTGCTGCTCTCTGAGCGACATCGAGGACGCGCGGCAGGTCGCTTCGCGATTCGGGATCCCGCATTACGTGTACAATTTTAAGGAGTTGTTCCGCGAAAAGGTGATCGAGAATTTTGTGCGGAGCTATGAGGCGGGGCGCACGCCGAACCCCTGCATTGACTGCAACCGCTTCATTAAATTTGAGGGACTGCTCGAACGCGCCCGTTCGCTCGGCTGCGATTTTATCGCGACGGGGCATTATGCGCGGATCGAGAAAGACGAAGAAAGCGGGCGGTATCTCCTGAAAAAAGCGGTCTGCGCCGATGGAGAAAACGAGAAGGATCAGTCTTATGTCCTTTACGATCTGACGCAGGAACAGCTTTCGCATATTCTTTTCCCGCTCGGGAGCCTTCAAAAAGCGGAGGTTCGCGCGCTCGCGGCGGAAAACGGACTTTTAAACGCCGAAAAGTCCGACAGTCAGGACATTTGCTTTGTCCCGGACGGGGATTACGCGGCGTTTATCGAGGGCTATACGGGGAAAAGCGGCACTGCGGGCGACGTGCTCGATCCGGACGGAAAGGTCGTCGGGCGGCACAGCGGCCTGATCCATTATACCGTCGGGCAGCGGCGCGGGCTCGGGATCGCGTTCGGGAAGCCCGCATACGTGATCGGGAAGAACGCCGCCGAAAATACGCTCATTGTCGGGTCAGAGCGCGATCTGTATTCCGATACGCTCCGCGCGCGGGAGCTGAACTGGATCTCGGTGGAAGCGCTGACCGAGCCGATCCTGTGCAAGGCGAAGATTCGCTACCGTATGGAGGAACAGCCCTGCGCGGTCTATCCCGAACCGGACGGCTCGGTCACGGTCGTATTCAGCGAGCCGCAGCGCGCCATAACACCGGGACAGCGTGTGGTTTTTTACGACGGTGACACCGTGATCGGCGGGGGCGTGATCTGCTGAACCGTTCGGTGTTTTCCGAACCGTTTGCCATTTGTCGAACCGTTCAGCGGATCTCCGCGATCAGCGAATTGACCTCCGCCAGCATGGCGCGCAGCTTTTCGATGACGGCTTCGTCCTGTTCGACCGTGGCGCGGACGTCCTTGATCTGTTCGTTGATATTTTGGATAGATTCCCGAATTCCGCTCAGTGTATGATCAATTTCCGCGGACTGTTTTTTGTTCCGGTCGGAAAGGGTGCGTACCTCCTGCGCGATCACGTTAAAGCCCTCTCCCGCTTTTCCCGCTCTTTTCGCTTCGATGGAGGCGTTAAAGCCGATCAGCGTGAGCTGAGTAGAGCTGTTTTCAAGGGTTTTTACGATCTTATCGGTATTATCGACCGCTTTTGCGGAGGCGGCGGTTGCTTCCTCGATCCGGTGGAAGCTTTCCGCCAGCGTTTTAATGGCGGAAACGGATTTTTCGGTCTGCTCGTTAATCCCCTGAAAGCATTGGTGGATCTGCGACATCACGCCCTCGGCATGCTCGGAGCGTTCCAGCGCCTGCGCGCGCTGATAACCGATGTCCGAAAGCGCGTTTGCCATTTGGTACAGCAAATTCGCCGCCGCGTCGATCCGGCTTTTGGGAACGATCGGGACTTTATGTACCGCGCGGACATACTGCTCCGGATCGACGTTGATTTCACGCGCGATCCTGCGGAATTTTTCGTCGTCGGGCGCTTCGGTAAGAACCTGCCCGCCGATCAGCGAGCCGATATGCCGCCCGTGAATAATAATCGGAGCGGCGAAATCCACCAGTCCGCCGTGGCAGAAATACGTGGAAGGCTTTCCCGTGCGGGAGGCGTCCGCGCCGCCCTGAAGATCGCACTTGTTGCAGCGCTCGCAGCCGATCGACGATTTTCGGGTAAGATTCATGCAGAATTCCGTGGGGTTGCTCAGCTGGGTGACCGCTCCCGTGGAATCGGTTGCGAGCGCCGCCATTCCCGTGGCCTCCGCGAACGCGTCCTGAAGCGACTGGAGCGTACCCCGATCAATCACGTCCAGTAAAGTGATGCTTTCAATATCCATACAATACCTCCGCTGTAATTTCCGCTCCCGGAGCGGTTTTTTCTTTTATAGGGCATAGTCCCCGCTCAATTTTGCCGTATAGTGCCCGTCTCCCGCGTCGATCTGTGTGACCTTGTTCCGGATCATGTAGGTGCGGTAATGGGGAAGGGGGAAGTAGTGCGTATTCCCCTCCTCGTCATGTGCCTCGACGGGTTCGTTATAATTGACGTGAAGATAATCCCCGTCGCGTAAGTACATTCCGACGATCCCGGCGTTTTCGGGATAAACCGAAAGCTCGGCTTTCAGCTCGTCGAGCGCCGCCAGAACGTCCTCCCGATCGGAAAAGTCCGCTTCGGTGACCGGCTCGGCGACGATTTCCTCGCAGGGATAGGTGAAAAAGTACGGCTTATGTGTATGGTGAAGCTCATGGGTCGAGTCATACAGCACAAATTCCTCGTTTACACAGCCATCAAGCGGGATATACCCCGTTCGGATCAGCATTCCGCGAAGGGAATTTTCATGCTCGTAACATTCCCCGTCCCGAACGCCGTAGATTGAGCAGGGGCTTCCGTTTCCGAACGGCTGCGCGAAAAGAAGATCACCGATTCTGGTAAAATCTTGAAAGACCCCGAACGGGGAAGGATCGAGCTTTGTAAATTCCGTGCCGTTCCAGAAATAAAGCGAATCGGTGGGATAGCCGTTTTCCTCCTTCGGCTGTACAAAGGCTTCATAAGTGCCGTCCTTATCGTAATCGTCGAACGCGAAAACGAGCGGCTCGCTCCCGAATTGCTCGGTCGCGGCGTTTTTTCCCGCGATATATTGATTATAGAGAGAAACGACCGTTTCGGCGCGCTCGTACATTTCGGGAGGATCGGAAACGACGAGATCGTAAGTGCAAAGAGAGATCTCGTTTGCTTCCCGCGCTAATAGGTCTATGTCTTCGGCATCGAAAAGCCAACGGATGTACGCGCCGTTAAACGTGTTTTGTTCCGCGCTTTCGCCGTTTACGAAATACGAGTAGTTTTTCAGCGGGAAGCTGTCGCCGGTGCTGCCGATCCGATGCATTATATCCTCCGCCGAAAGAACGCCGTTCTCGACGGTGAGTCGGGTCACGAGATCGCAGGAGGTGTGCATGGAATGCTCGTATTTGTTATGCACGTAAACGCAGTCCTCGCCGTAGCTGAAACGGCAGAAGCCGTCGCGGCAGTAGCCCTCGAATTCGCCGAGCCGCTCTCCGTCGAGCGTAAACACGACGGTCGGCATACAGCCCTGTCCGCCGCTGTGAAAGACGAGGTACAGCTCGGGAACGTCGTCGCGGTCGAAATCGAACAGCCCCGGGAAAACGGAGCAGCCGATTGACGGATATTCCGTGAGGATTGCGTCGATTCGTTCCTTTGCTGCGTCGTTCAGAAGCCCGTTTTCGTCTATATATTTTTGTGCAGACTGCGCTTCGGTTTCTTCCCGTGCGGTTTGTTCCGTTTCGGAAACCGTCTCGGAAATGTCGGTCACGCTGATTTCCGGAACGGAGGTGTCAACCGTGTCGGTTTCAGCCGTGACGGAAGCCGACGGAGGCTCGGAAATCTTCCCGCTTTGCGGAGTCGGGGCGGCACAAGCGCCTGCCATCAGCAAAGCAGAGACGAGCAGGGCGAGATTTTTCTTTTTCATTATTAGAATCAATTCCTTCCACTGGAGGAAGTTTTGTGTCGAGGGAATTTACCTCGACACAAAACGACGGGTTTGAAAAATCGAAGATTTTTCAAACAATCCTTAATTTTCATTGCTTACCCCGTAGCAAAGGGCAAGCAAGCTGTCGCCGAGGTGAACGTTTTCAACGATGATGTCGCTGTGATCGAGGTTGATGTCGTAATGCGAGAAATTCCAGAACGCCCGAACCCCAAGCCCGATCAGCGTTTCGCAAAGCGCGGGCGCGGCGGATTTCGGCGTGCATAGGATCGCGATCCTCGGCGTTTCTGCCCGACAGAATTCGGGAAGGAGAGAAACGTCCGAGATTTGGTTTTCCCCGATTTTTGTTC
This sequence comes from uncultured Ruminiclostridium sp., assembly GCA_964456025.1. Taxonomy (GTDB): domain Bacteria; phylum Bacillota; class Clostridia; order Oscillospirales; family Ruminococcaceae; genus Ruminiclostridium_E. The sequence goes on along the minus strand of CAYVZH010000023.1, from coordinate 3,231 downwards.
CGATCAGAGCCGGATCGGTATCAAAGACTCCGCAAAGCGCGCAGCCGTACTTTTCAAAATTCAGGTGAAGCGCGACTGCCCGCCCGAGGTTTCCCGCGCCGATCAGGACGGTTTTATGCTGCTTGTCCACCCCGAGGATCAGCCCGATCTCGCTGCGCAGCTCGGAAACGTGATAGCCGTAGCCCTGCTGCCCGAAGCCGCCGAAGCAGTTCAGATCCTGCCGGATCTGCGAGGCGGTAAGCCGCATGCGCTCCGCAAGCTCGCGGGAGGAGATCTTTTCCGTCCCCTCCCGCAGAAGCTCGCCGAGAAAGCGGTAATAGCGCGGAAGCCGCCGTATGACCGAATTGGATATTTTTTCGCTTTTCTGCATTTTCATCAAAGCATATTCTTCAGACGGTCGTTGATCTCGAGAAGGAACTGCTCGGTATTGACCTTTTTCTTGTTTTCGAGGGAGGAGAGAACGTAAAGATCGCCCGTCATTACGCCGTCCTCGATCGTCTGAACCGTCGCCTTTTCAAGCTTTTCGGCGAAATCGGAAAGCGCCTTGTTTCCGTCAAGTTCGCCGCGCTTTTTGAGCGCGCCCGTCCATGCGAAGATCGTCGCGACGGAATTCGTCGAGGTCTCCTCGCCCTTGAGGTGCTTGTAGTAATGGCGGGTGACCGTTCCGTGCGCCGCCTCATATTCGTAAATTCCGTCGGGGGAAACGAGAACGCTCGTCATCATGCCGAGGCTTCCGAACGCGGTCGCGACCATGTCGGACATCACGTCCCCGTCGTAGTTTTTGCAAGCCCAGATATAACCGCCCTCGGAACGTACCACTCTCGCGACCGCGTCGTCGATCAGCGTGTAGAAATATTCAATCCCCGCCTCGGCGAATTTCGATTTATATTCCGTCTCGAAGATCTCGGCGAAAATATCCTTGAACGTGTGGTCGTATTTTTTGGAAATGGTGTCCTTCGTCGCGAACCAGAGATCCTGCTTTGTATCCACCGCGAAATTAAAGCAGGAGCGCGCGAAGGAAGCAATGCTTTTGTTGATGTTGTGGAGCCCCTGAATGATCCCGTCCGAGCCGTCGAAAGCGTGGATCAGCTCGCGCGTTTCCGTTCCGTCCGCCGCCGTTACGACAAGCTCGCATTTCGAGCCGTCCTTAACCTTGATCTCGGTGTTCTTGTAAACGTCCCCGTAAGCGTGACGCGCGATCGTGATCGGCTTTGTCCAGGTCGGAATCAGCGAGTTGATCCCCTTAACGAGGATCGGCGCGCGGAATACCGTTCCGTCGAGAATGGCGCGGATCGTCCCGTTCGGCGATTTCCACATTTCCTTCAGGCTGTATTCGGTCATGCGCTGCGCGTTCGGGGTAATGGTCGCGCATTTTACCGCGACGCCGTATTTTTTCGCGGCGTTTGCACTGTCAACCGTGACCTGATCGTTTGTTTCGTTGCGGTGAACCAGACCGAGGTCGTAATACTCGGTCTTTAAGTCGATATACGGAGTCAGAAGCGTGTCCTTGATCATCGTCCAGATGATCCGGGTCATTTCGTCTCCGTCCATCTCCACCAGAGGGGTGGTCATTTGAATTTTGCTCATATTCCTGTCCTTTCGTTAAAAAGCGTAGTCCTCGTCCTCGTCGTCAAAGCCGTATTCCTCGGGATCGTCGTTCCGATTGATCTGATTATGGCTTCCGATCGTGATCCCGTTCTTCGCGGGCGAGATCAGAAAACCGATCGTGATCCCGCAGAAGAACGCGGCAAGCGCCAGAAAAGCGGCGGTGTTTTTTTCCATCGTGGTTTTCCTTCCTTCTTTTAATTGCAGGCGCAAAAGCGCATGGTTCTTACTTCTTTAAGGATTCTCTTGTGTAGTCGAGAAGTCCGCCTGCGAGCATAATGTCCTTTGTTCTTCCGGTCAGCTCACAGAGAACGGGGATCTCCGCGCCGTTTGTGAGATTTTTTACGGTGAGGGTCGTTTTTCCTTCGGAAACCGCCTTGCGGACGTTTTCAACGGTCAGGCGGTCGCCCTCGGAGATCTTGTCGTAATCCGCCTCGTTGACGAAGGTGAGCGGAAGGATCCCGGCGTTGATGAGGTTCGCGCGGTGAATCCGCGCAAAGCTCTTGACGAGAACCGCCTTGACCCCGAGATAAAGCGGAGCGAGCGCGGCGTGTTCGCGGGAAGAACCCTGCCCATAATTCGCGCCGCCGACAATGATGCTTTCGCCCATTTCCTTCGCGCGTTCGGGGAACTTTTCGTCGCAGACGGTGAAGCAATAATTGGAAATCGCGGGAATATTCGAGCGGAGCGGAAGAATTTTCGCGCCCGCGGGCATAATATGATCGGTGGTGATGTTGTCCCCGACCTTTAAGGAGCAGCCGCAGTAGATCGTTTCCGCGAGCGGCGCGGTTTTCGGGAACGGCTTGATGTTCGGGCCGCGGAGGATCTCCACGGGATCCGCTTCCTCGGCGGGAGCGGGCGGCGTGATCATGTTGTCGTTGATGACGAATTCCTCGGGAACGGTAAATTCGGGCATTTCTCCGAGCGTCCTCGGATCGGTGAATACGCCCGTGATCGCGGAAACCGCGGCGGTTTCGGGCGAGACAAGATAGATCTGTCCGTCCTTGGTGCCGCTCCTGCCCTCAAAGTTCCGGTTAAAGGTACGAAGCGAAATGCCCTTCGAATTCGGCGACTGTCCCATGCCGATACACGGACCGCAGGCGCTTTCGAGGATTCTTGCGCCCGCGTCGATCAGAACGGAAAGCGCTCCGTTCTGCGCCAGCATATTCAGCACCTGCTTGGAGCCGGGCGCGATTGAAAGCGAAACGTCGGGGTGAACGGTCTTTCCTTTTAATATATGCGCGACCTTCATCAGATCGAGCAGGGAACTGTTCGTGCAGGAGCCGATGCAAACCTGATCAATCTTCATCTCGCCGATCTCGTCGGCGGTCTTTACGTTGTCGGGGGAATGCGGACAGGCGGCAAGCGGCACCAGCTCCGAAAGATTGATCCGGAGCTCCTCGTCGTATACCGCGTCGGGGTCGGCGGAAAGCTCTGTCCAGACCTCCTCGCGCTTCTGCGCCTTGAGGAATTTTTTCGTGATCTCGTCGGAGGGGAAGATCGAGGTCGTCGCACCGAGCTCCGCGCCCATGTTCGTGATCGTCGCGCGTTCGGGGACGGAAAGGGTCTTTACGCCCTCGCCGCAGTACTCGATGACTTTTCCGACGCCGCCCTTTACGGACATTC
>CAYVZH010000022.1:29565-43984 GCA_964456025.1 uncultured Ruminiclostridium sp. | reverse complement strand
GAACGAGGTAATCACGCGCGCCCTCGGGGGTGGATTTCATCATCATCGGCGTTTCGATCTCGATAAAGCCGTTTTCGTAGAAATAATCCCGCGCCGCCTTGGCGATCTTATGGCGGGTGATGAGGTTTTCCTGAAGCTTCGGGCGGCGGAGGTCGAGGTAGCGGTGCTTTAAGCGCAGTTCCTCGTTGACCTTCGTGTCGTTCGTGATCTCGAAGGGCGGCGTGTTCGCTTTGGAAAGGATACGGAGGTCATTTACAAGAAGCTCGACCCCGCCCGTTTTCATGTCCTTGTTGACGCTTTCACGCGCCCGTAAAACGCCCTTCGCCATGAGGACGTACTCGCTGCGGACGGTTTTCGCCTTCGCGAATACCTCGGGGAGCGTCGTTTCGTCGAACACAAGCTGAACGATCCCCGTCCGGTCGCGTAAATCAATAAAAATCAGGCTTCCCTTATCGCGCACGCGCTGCGTAAATCCGCCGACGGTGACCTCGTTTCCGATCCCCTCGACCTCGCCGCAGTAATGCGTTCTAGATAAGCCCTTCATGAAGTCTGCCATTGCTTTTCTTGTCCTTTCTTTATTTGTGCAGTATTCTCTTGTCGGCGCGGTTTTCCCGCCTTGCCTTTTTCTTTATCATACCACAAAAAGCGCTTTATTTCAATAGATTTTTCGGAAAAAGTAGGGAGCAGCACGGAAATTGCCCTAAAAAATGGAACGGGCGATTCAAAAAACGTCCGCCCGTTTTTCGGTTGATCAGAGGGTTTTGTCATTTTTGTCCGCCTGACATCTTTCCTTTTTCGGCATGAGCTGTCTTATTTCATATAAATATTGAACACATCTTGCAATACCGATCAATGTCAGCCCGCTTGTAACCGCCGCGCCGAAAAGAACAAACGCAAACGGTCCGAGATCGTTTACCACCCCTACGGCGAGTGTGATGACAAGGATCATACCGATTGCACTAAGGAATGTTAAAGCGACAGACAGACCGTCCTTTTTAAAAACCGCCTTTTGCTTCGGCGCGGGGGACGGAATCGTTTCTTCGCTTTGCTGAACCGGGTTTGGATTGTCCGACTCCATCATGATCTGTTTCACCTCATATAAATACTGAATACATTTTGCAATGCCCATCAATGCCAATCCGCCTGCGGCTGCGGCGCCGAAAAGAATAAAAGCAAGCTGCCCGAAAGTGTTCACGATCGCGATGGAGAGGATCACGACAAAGACCATACCGATGATACCGAGAAACATTAAGGCGGAAGAAATATGATCTGTTTTGAAAAATATCCTTTCATCAATTTCTGTCGGCTCGGAGGACGGCGCTTGCGCTCCGGTCTGCTGAGCCTGCGAGGAGAGCTTTGCGCCGCACGAGGAACACTGACCGGAGCGTTTTTCCCCGGAGGTCAATTCTTTCCCGCAGTGTGAGCAAAATTTCATGTCATGATCTCCCTTATGTCATTCTGCGCTTATTTTAGCATATTTCTCCGCGGAAATCAAGCAAATTCCCTTATTTTTTTAAAGAAAAAAGAAGCGGGCGTTTCAAAAACACCCGCCCACTTTTTACAATTGTAACAAATATGTCGTTTCGTCTTCTCCGAAGATCAGATTTTCAAACGGGCGGCATTCCCCCGTATCGATAAACCCGAGCGATTGATGCAGGAGGATCGACGGCGTGTTTTCCTTTTCGATGTAGGAATACACGAATTCGCCGCCGCTCATTTTGGAGCGGATCTGATCCAGCCCCCTTTCGATCAGCCGCCGCGCGATCCCTTTTCGGCGGAAATCGGGCGCTACCGCCAGATCGCCGAGATACCAGTTCAGCGGATCCCCCCAATTTCGGATAAAGTTCACCCAGCCGACGAGACGGCCGTCCGAAAACGCCGCGAGGGAGAACCACTTTCCGGGCGCGGCTTCGGGAAAGCTAAAGCGCTCCATATACAGGCTTTTCGCGGGGTTCGGGTCGAGCGTTCCCCAGCGGAAATTCGCGTGTTCGCGGCGGATCCGGTCGGGGACGGGATTCGCGCGGTCGAACCGCTCGAAGTCCACCTCCGAGGGCGTATATGCCGCGTAAACCTTGGTCGGGCGTCCCCACGCGTCGATGTCCAGCCCGATCTCCCGAAAGCCGTATTTTTCGTAATAGCCGATATGGTCGGTCGAAACGTACAGCTTTTCGTATCCGAGCCTTGCCGCCTCGTATTTTGCGTGAGAGATCAGCAGCTCGCCCCACTCGCCCCCGCGGATGGTCTTGTCGATAAAAAGCGACGCGAGAAATGGGGAACGGTCGGAAAAACGGGTCAGGTAGTCGCGTTCGGCAAGCTGACAAAAGCCGAGAATGGTTTCCTCTTTTTCTCCGCCCAACATAATCCATGTTTGAGGGAGCGCTTCGGCGGAAACGCTTTCGTCCGCGGTTTTCGCAAAGACTTCGGAAATTTTGCTCCATTGCTCCGCGCAATACGTTTTGATTTGCAGGCATAATTCGGGATTGCCTTGAAGGGAAACGATCTTCATACCGCCGCCTCCTTCCAATCCTTGACCAGTACGGTCATTTCGTTTTTCGCCTCGATCGTTTTCACGATCCGATAGCCCCGGTTCAGGTAAAAGGAATGTTCGCTTTCGTCGGCGGTCAGAATGATCCTATGAATGCCGCTGTCCTTAAAATACCGCTCGGTCAGAGAAAGCAGCGCCGTTCCCTGTCCCTGCTTTCTGAATTTCTGATCGACCCAGAATTCGCGGATAAAGCCCAGCCTTTCTTTGAAAAACCAGTTTTCGAGCGTGACGGGCTTAAACTGAATAAAACCCGCGGGTTCGTCCCCGCAAAAGCGAACATACGCCAGATTTCCGCCGTCATGCGTGTTCATTTCCTCGAAAAGCCCGTCCCAATTCTTTACGGGAACGTTCAGTTCGGCAAAATACCGTTTGAACATTTCCCGAAATGCGGGGTCGGAAAAATCCGAGATCAGATTGTCTTTCGTTGTCATAGTAATACTCCTTAACGCGGTCACGGTATTGAAACCTCATAAAAGCGCAGGCAAAAAATCTTCGCAAAACCGCATATATGAAAGCTTTTGCTTGATTTTTTGCGCGCTTTTTCATGCGTTTTCAATACAAAAAGGTGTTCCCAAAACGGGAACACCTTAAATTTGTCATATGCGCAAAATGAAACTCGACCGCGTTAAGTCTCCGAATGTGAATGACAGAAATTCTCGTTCTGGACGGTTAAATTTTTCATATCATTCACCTGCCTTTCGTGATTCTGCGCTTATTTTAGCATATTTTCTTTCTGAAGTCAAGCAAATTGTGAATTTTTTTGAAATATCTCTTTATTTTAACGGAAAAATATGTTATAATAACCTCAATCGGACAAGAGAGGAAAGGAAAGAGGGAAGCATGACAGAACTTGAAATAGAGCTTTACAATCTGGAAACGCTGCATTCGATTTTTGGCGATTTCGACGCGAACGTGATCATTATTCAGAAGGAATACGGGGTCTCCGTCTTCTGCCGCGACGAAAAGATCAAAATTATCGGGCAGGAGGATCGGGCGGAATGTGCTCGGCGGGTCATCATGGGTCTGCTCGAGCTGCTTGAAAAGGGTGAAAAAATTACCGAGCAGAGCGTCCGCTATGTTATCAGCCTTGTGAACGAGGGCATGGAAAATCAGGTTGCGGAGCTTGGCGGGGATACGATCTGCGTGACCTTTACGGGAAAGCCCGTAAAAACCAAAACGATCGGACAGAAGCGCTACGCCGACAGCATTAAGGCGAATACGATCGTGTTCGGCGTCGGGCCCGCCGGGACGGGGAAAACCTATCTCGCGGTCGCGCAGGCGGTGCGCGCGTTTAAAAATCACGAGGTCAACCGCATTATCCTGACCCGTCCCGCGGTCGAAGCGGGCGAAAAGCTCGGCTTCCTCCCGGGAGACCTTCAGAATAAGGTTGATCCGTATCTTCGCCCGCTATATGACGCGCTGTTCGACATGATGGGCGCGGAAAGCTATCAGCGCAATCTTGAGCGCGGCGTGATCGAGGTCGCTCCGCTCGCGTATATGCGCGGAAGAACGCTCGACGACAGCTTTATCATTCTCGACGAGGCGCAGAACACCACGCCCGAGCAGATGAAGATGTTCCTGACGCGGCTCGGCTTTAACAGCAAAATGGTCATTACCGGAGACATTACGCAGATTGACCTTCCCGATTCCAAGCGGTCGGGCTTGGTGGAGGCGGTGCGCGTCCTGAAAAATATCGAGGACGTCGCGATTATTCGCTTTTCGGAAAAGGACGTGGTGCGGCATAAGCTGGTGCAGGATATTGTAAAAGCCTACGAGCGCTATGCCAGTCAGAAAAATGTGTAGACGTGCAGTTTGAAAAGAAGCAGGAAGGAAAACGGTTATGGTAAGTATCAGAGTTTACGGGGAAAATCATCAGAGAATCGTCCCGCTCACAAGGAAAATGCGGACGATCGTAAAAAAATGCTGTCTGCAAACATTGTTTGAGGAAGGGTATCACGATCATTTCGAGGTCTCGGTCACGTTTGCGGATAACGCGGAGATCCGGGAGATCAATCGGGCGCACCGCGGAAACGACCGCGAAACGGACGTGCTGTCCTTCCCGATGTTCGGCGAGGAGGGATTCCCGGTGAATCCCGACACCGACTGCTATATGCTCGGGGATATTGTGATCTCGCTTGAAAAGGCGGTGGAGCAGGCGCGGGAGTACGGGCACGGCTTTACGCGCGAGCTTGCGTTTCTGACCGTTCATTCCATGCTTCATCTGCTGGGCTACGATCATATCCGCGAGGAGGACGAGAAGGAAATGTTCGGGAAGCAGGAGCTGATCCTGAATTCCCTCGGGATCACGCGGTGAGCGGGAAGAAAAAAAGCCTGAAAGGCGTCGGGAAAAGCTTTTTCTGCGCGTTTCGGGGGATCGTTTACTGCGTCCGGCACGAGCGGAACCTCCGCTTTCACCTTGTCGCAGTACTTTATGTGCTGTATTTTTCCACGTTTTACGGCTTTTCGAGAGCGGAATACGCGGTGCTGGCGCTTGTCTGCGCCTTTGTGATCGCTTCTGAGCTGATGAATACCGCGCTTGAGGTCGTGATCGACAAGATCTCGCCGCGCTTCAATGTGTTTGCGATGATCGGGAAGGATATTGCCGCGGGGGCGGTTCTCATTTCGGCGATCGCGGCGGTGATCGTCGGCGTGATCCTGTTCTGGGATATTCCGACTTTTGTCCGTATTTTTGAATTTTTTATTTCAGGGTGGCTCCCGCCGCTCTTTCTGCTTGTTTCTGCCGTTCTTTCCTTCCTCTTTATCTTTTCCGCGAAGGAACGGGGCGGGAAGCCGAAGTAAAGCAAAATTTATCCAAACGCGCAAAAGCGCAGTCCTGCATTTAGACAGAGAAGAGGTTATTTTATGACAAAATCCGTATTTGCCGCCGTCGCGGGGAGACCGAACGCGGGGAAATCCTCGCTGACGAATCTGCTTGTGGGCGAAAAGGTCGCGATCGTGAGCGAAAAGCCGCAGACGACCCGCACGCGTATCAACGGCGTTTTAACAAAGGGCGAGACCCAGTTTGTTCTGATCGATATGCCGGGCATGCACACCCCGCGCACCAAGCTTTCGGAGCAGATGGTCAAAACGATCCGGAACAGCCTTACCGACGTGGAGGTCGCGGTTCTCGTCGTGGACGCGACGAAGAAGCCTTCCGAAATCGAGGAAAAGCTGATCGTCGATTTTAAAAGCGCCGGGACGCCCGCGATCCTCCTTATCAACAAGGTCGATCTGATCCCGAACAAGCCCGATCTGCTGAAAATGATCGACGGGTATTCCAAAATGCACGATTTCGACGAGATCATTCCGATCAGCGTCAAAAATCGCGTCAATACCGAGGAGATTCTCTCCATCTTAGAGCGGTACGCCGTCGAGTCCCCGCATTACTTTGACGACGATCTCCCGACCGATCAGCCGGAGAAGATCTGGCTGTCCGAGCTAGTGCGGGAAAAGATCCTGAACGAGATGTATGACGAGATCCCGCACGGGACGGCGGTACAGATCGAGAGCATGGAATTCTCGAAAACCAACAGGGGCGAACCGATCGTCGATCTCGGGGTGCTGATCGTCTGCGAAAAGCAGTCGCACAAGGGAATGCTGATCGGGAAGAACGGCGCGAAGCTCAAAAAGATCGGCGCGGCGGCGCGGGAGGAAATGGAAGCCTATTTTGAGCAGAAGGTCAACATGAAGCTTTGGGTCAAGGTGAAGGACGAGTGGCGCAATAACGCCGCGCTGATCGCGGATTTCGGACTTTCGGCGGATTCGGAGTAAAAACCTGACCACTGCGGACAAGTTCCGAAAACGGGAGGGAAAAAGCGTGCTGGTTACGGTGGACGGGATCATTATCGGGCGGCGGACGATCGGGGACAACAACTGTTTTCTCGACGTTCTGACCGACGAATACGGCGTGATCGAGGCGACCGCGCACGGGATCCGAAAGCTTACGAGCAAGAACGCGGGTGCCTGCGGGCTTTTTTCGTACGCGCGCTTTTGCTTCTCGAAAAGCGGCGTGAAATATACCCTGAACAGCGCGGAGCCGAAGCACAGCTTTCACGCGATCTCCGCCGATCTTGAGGCGCTTTCGCTCGCCGTTTATTTTTCCGAGGTCTTAAAGGATACGGCAACCTCGGAGCAGGGGGAGCGCGAGCTTCTCCGCTTTCTCGCGGTCTCGCTTTACGAGGCGGAGAAGCGGCGGATCCCGCTTTCGCAGATCAAGGCGGTTTTCGAGCTTCGGCTCGCCGAGCTTCTCGGTTTTTCGCCCGATCTCCGCGTTTGCCGCGAATGTATGCGGTACGAGCATGAGGAGATGTACTTCGGGCTGGACGACGGGCTGCTTTTATGCGGGGACTGCGTCTCGGAGGGGGCAAAGCTTTCGGACGGCTTTTTTTGTCTTACGCCGCCGCTCCTGTACGCGATGCGGTTTATCGTTTATTCCCCGCTCGAAAAAATTTACCGCTTTACGCTGAAACGGGAGCTGCTCGAACGCCTGTCCGAGGTCTGTGAACGGTACCTGCTGCTTCACCTCGGAAGGGGTTTTAAAAGCCTTGATTATTATCATTCGGTAAAGATTTAATTCTTTCTTTTTGTGCAGGTGTGCCGCGCGGCGGGACTGCGCGAATTAAAAAGTTATTACGGCTTGTCGATAAATTTATTCAAAAATCTTACTCGCTCTTGGTAAGATTTTCGACCTGACAGCCGCAGAGTCGAAACCGGAAAGAATCGTGATGGGAAAAAGGATTCCAAAGGAAAAAGTTTCCTTTGGCAGGGGTGTGGGGACGGAGTCCCCGCGAAACCATTCTGTTCTTTTATTTCTCTTTGGACAGTCTGAGAAGACTTTATTTATTTTAAAGACAGGTGCAATATGAAAACGGAATACAAAAAACTTGAACTCGATAAAATTCTCGATTTTTTAAGCGGCGAGGCGTGGAGCGAGCTTGTAAAGGAAAAAGCGCGGGGGGTCGAGCCGTCCTATGAGATCGAAGCCATCAAAAAAGAACTGGAAAAAACGGACGCCGCCTTTGTGCTTGCGTCCAAGTACGGAACGCCCCGTTTTTACAACATCAAGGACGTTTCGTTCAGTATCCGCCGCGCGCAGCAGGGGGCGGAGCTTTCCCTGCGCGAGCTGCTTGACATCGGGCTTGTGCTGCGGGAGATCGACGGGCTGGCTGCTTGGTACGGCGGGTGCGGCGGCGCGGACGTTGCCCTGCACGAATATTTCGCGGTGTTAAAGCCGGAAAAATCGCTGGAGGATCAGATTTCGAACGCCATTTTAAACGAGGAGGAGCTTTCCGACGGCGCGAGCGCGGAGCTTGCGCGAATCCGGAAGGCGATCCTCCGGCAGGGCGCGAAGATCAAGGATCAGCTCGACAAGCTTATCAAGAGCCAGAGCAATCAGAAATACTTACAGGAATCCATCGTAACGCAGCGGGACGGCAGATACGTTGTCCCAGTAAAATCGGAATACCGCGGGCAGGTCGGCGGTCTGGTACACGATACCTCGTCGAGCGGCGCGACGCTTTTTATCGAGCCGATGAGCGTGGTGGAGGCGAATAACGAGATCCGAATCCTGAAACGCGAGGAGCAGGAGGAGATCGAGCGGATCATTCGCGATCTTTCGGAGCAGGTGGGCGCGTGCGGCGATTCGCTCCTGCTCGGGATCGAGAATGCGCTGATCCTCGAGCTTTATTTCGCGAAGGCAAATCTCGGCGCGAAGATGAAGGGAATCTGCCCGACGGTGAGTGAAAAGGCGGTGCTTCGGCTGAATAAGGCGCGGCACCCGCTGATCCCGTCGGAACGGGTCGTTCCGACGACGATCGTCCTCGGGGAGGATTACACGAGCCTCATCATTACGGGACCGAATACGGGCGGAAAAACCGTCGCGCTCAAAACGGCGGGACTGCTCACGCTGATGGTCATGTGCGGGCTGATGATCCCGGCGGCGGACGACAGTGTGGTCGGCGTATTTTCGAGCCTGCTCGTGGACATCGGGGACGAACAGAGCATTGAGCAGAGCCTTTCAACCTTTTCGGCGCACATGACGAATATTGTTCATATTATGAAAACGGCGGACGAGCGCTCGCTGATCCTGCTGGACGAGCTCGGTTCGGGGACGGATCCCGTCGAGGGCGCGGCGCTTGCGGTCTCGGTACTGTCATATTTTCTGGACGTCGGGAGCCGCGTTATGGCGACGACCCATTATCAGGAGGTCAAGATGTATGCCATCGAGCGGGAGGGGGTCGAGAACGCCTCCTGTGAATTCGACGTGGCGACCTTAAAGCCGACTTATCGGCTCGTGATCGGGATCCCGGGAAAGTCGAACGCGTTCGCGATCGCGAAGCGGCTCGGACTTTCCGAGGACGTGATCCGCGAGGCGGAAGCGCTCGTCGGCGACGAGAACAAGCGGTTCGAGCGGGTGGTCGAAAGCCTTGAAAAAACGCGGCATGAGCTGGAGGTCTTAAAAGCCGCCGCCGAGCGTGACGCGAGAGACGCGGCAAGACTGACCGAGGAGCTTCGCGAAAAGGAAGAAGCGCTCGAAAAGCAGAAGGAATTTGAGCTGAATAAGGCGCGGTCGCAGGCGATGAGCATTGTCGAGCAGACCCGAAGCGGCGCGGAGCAGCTCATGAGCGAGCTGGAGGAAATGCGGCGGGAAAAAGAAAAAAACGATTTCGCCGAAAAGGTAAAATCCTCGCGTTCGCAGATGAACAGCGTTCTGAATAAAATGTACGACCGCGCGAATCCCGTCGTGGAAAAAAAGAAAACGAAATACGTTCTCCCGCGAGAGCTTCGCGTCGGGGATACGGTGCGGCTCATGGATCTCGGCAGCAAGGGGACGGTCGTTACGCTTCCCGACGCGGGCGGGAACTGCGTCGTACAGGTCGGCATGATGAAAACGAGGACGAAGCTCGAAAACCTTGAGCTCATTACCGAGCAGGCGCCGCCCCGCAAGAAGCAGAGCGGGCAGAGCATTAAAAGATCCGTCCAGTCGAACATGACGCGGAAATCCTCGCTCGAGCTGGACATTCGCGGTATGCTGACGGACGAGGGAATTATGGAGGTTGACCGCTTTATCGATAACTGCCTGATGGGCGGGATCGAGCAAATCACGATCATTCACGGAAAGGGAACGGGCGCGCTTCGTGCGGCGGTTCATCAGTTCCTGAAGCAGCATAAAAACGTGAAGTCGTATCGGCTCGGAACGTACGGCGAGGGCGAGGCGGGTGTGACCGTCGCGGAATTGAAATAAATTTCGCACTAATTTTTTAATCCAAAAGTGTAAAAAATCAAGCAAAAGCTTTGACTTATGCGGTTTTGCGCAGATTTTTTTCTACACTTTTATTAAAAAATTAGTGCTGTGCAGAGCGTGCCGCTCCGACGGTCTGCATGAGGGGAAAAGCGGAGCAGTGAAAAGGACAGAGAGTGATATGACAAAACGAATGACGGCACTTTGCCTGGCGATCCTTCTTTTGCTCTCCGCCTGCGCGGAAAGTCAGCCGCAGGCAAGTGAAGACGACACCGAGACGGAGGTGACAACCACCGAACCGGAAACCACAACGACCGAGCCGGAAATTACAACAGCCGAGCCGGAAACCACAACGACCGAGCCGGAAATCACAACGACCGAACCGGAAATCACAACGACCGAACCGGAAACCACAACAACCGAGCCGGAAATCACAACCATTGAACCGGAAATTACAACGACCGAGACGGAAGCTTCAACAACAGAACCGGAGACCGTGGCAACGGAAACTGAAACTTCACCCGCGGGATCGGGAATTACTGCATTTGCGGGCAAAAACGAAACGTTGTCGCTTACGGTGACGGAAAACGATTCGGGCTATTACGATACGAAATATCTGCTGACCAATACCGGCAGTAAGACCGTTTCGGAGATCCGCGGGCTTCTTCGCGGGTTCGGGGAATTCGCCGAGATCGACGGTATGCGGATCGACTACCCGAACGGGAATGTGGAGATGATCGACTGGGAGAGCGGTGTTCCCGACCTCGAAAACTCGGAGAAGTATTTTAATGCGCTTTCGGCGATGGATTACGACGAAAACTGCGATCTTCTCGCGCCCGGGGAGTCCATGGAGATTTACACGCATACCGAGGGGAAACAGGCGGTTCAGACGACTGCGCCCCGGACAACGACTGCCCCGAAAACAACGACGACGCCAAAAACGACAACGACCGTGAAAAAAACGACGACCGCGCCCAAAACAACAACGGCGCCCGAGACCGCCGCGCCTGCCCCAAAGACAACAACTACGGCGAAGCCCCCTGCGTTAAAGCAGCCGGAAGCTTACGAATCGTCGAAATATAAAAAAGTCATGCCGTCGGACGCTTTTTTAAAGCGGGCAGTCGCGGAAGGCGACGGAAAAAGCGTTTACATCGCCATGGATCGGGACGGGAATTACCGTATTTCCAATTCGGACGAAATGTCGGCGATGCAGGAGCTGATCCCTGTCGCTAAACTTCTGACGGAGGAATCCTACCGGAAGTATTTGGAAATGCTGGACTCCTACGGCGAGAATAACGATACCGCGTCGGTATTCCGTCCGCAGAGCTATGCGGAATATCTTGAATACATTCGCTCATTCTTTTCCGGCTCCGTCGCGGACAGCTTCGATAAAGACGGAAAATTGACAAAGGATCCCGAAATAATTTTCGGCCTGTCATATTACGGAGAAGCGGGGATCTTTACCGACGAGGAAATTCTTACGCGGGCGGTGAAATGGCTGTTTGCGCTTCGCGCGGAGGAACCCGATTTTGAGACGATGATCCGGGACTGCCTGTCGAACGGAAAATGCGGTACGGTAAGCGCGTCCGCGCGTGTTTCGGGCGGCTCGGCTCTGTCCGTTAAGGCAAGTGCGAATTTTATGGACGGGGATCCGGGATATTGGGAAGAGGAGATCGGACTTGAGGTAAGAGGCGGGATCCTTCTCGGCGATACGTTCGTCCCGAAGGATACCGAAATTCTGTTCATTTCGAGCCGTGATGAGTTCGACGCGAACCTTCTCGCGCGCGATTTCATACCGGAGGACGGCGTGAAAGTGTACCGACCCGAGGGTGCCAAAGAACTGATCTACGACTTCCGGAAGATCGCCGACGCGCTCCCGAATCTGAAGGAATTTTATATGTATCAGGCGCACGCCGTCAACACCGACGCGGTCGCCGATATGAAAAAGCTGACCGCGCTTTCCTACTATGTTTCCGACCCGGATTCGCAGTATCTTCGGATCATTACCGAATCGCCGTTCCGGTCGCTGAAAAATCTGAAAAAGCTCCGCCTTTACGGGGAATACGAAAGCTATGATTTCTTAGACGGCATGGATCGGCTCAGGGAGCTTTATGTTTATGTCAAGGGGGACGCGAATCTCGAAAGCCTGTTAAAATACGGCGCGGTGACCGAGCTTGAGATCGACAGCGTTTCGGAGGAAAATATCCCCGCGATGTCGAAGCTTGACAAGTTCCCGAACTTGAAAACTCTCACGATCCAAACCAGCGCGGATCGCATTGATTTTGCCGCGGTCGCGCGGATAAAAAAGCTGGAAAGCTTTGATTTCCGCATTTACGGCTCGGAACGGGCGAAGGTTTCCGGGCTGACGGGAATGACGAAGCTGAAAAAACTGTCCTGCAGCGCGAGCAGCGGCGACGACTGGGGCTTTTTACGGGAATTGACAAGTCTCGAGGAGCTGCACATCTCGTATTCAAACGTGCGCGATTCCGACCTCGAGGGGCTTCCCGTGACCGATCTCTCGCTTACGGCTACGCGCAACACCTATTCCGTTCTCTCGACCCTTCCGAACCTGAAAACGGTGATCGTTTCCGATCTGATCGGCGATATTGACGACTTCGGCGGCTCGGATACGCTTGAAAGCTATGGCGAGCTGTTCGGCGATACGGGGAATTATTCCGTGTTGGCGAAGTGTCCGAAGCTGAAAACCGTTTATCTGATGGGCTGTAACGGGACGTTCGACGCGGACGATTTTACCAAGATGAACAGTCTCGAAACGCTCAGTCTGGACGGGACGAGGGTGCTTCACCCGCTCTCCCTCGGAAAGCTCAAAAATCTGAAATATCTTTTCGTGTCGGACGGAGTCGATTCCGAGCAAGTGGAAAAGCTGCGCGAAATGCTCCCGAATTGCCAAGTCACAAGTGACGCGGCGTTCTTCCGGAACAGTACCTGACGGCTTGCCCCGATCAACAAAAAATAGAAGTTTTTCACGCGTGCCGAGACTTTGGCGTTCGGAGATCTTTCTTCGGAATTGCCAAAGGCGGCACGCCTTTTTTTGTTCTACTCCCTTCGGGACGGGCATACATTTAAACACGGGAGACAGGTGTCTTTTAAGGGACAACCCCGAAAAGGAGTGACCATAGTTTGAAAAATCTTTGATTTTTCAAACCCGTCGTTTGTGCCTCGGCAAATCCGCTCGGCACAAACTTCCTCCATAGGAAAGGAATGATAAAAAGTGAAAAAAGAAAAAGGATATTACGAGGCGGCGGAACAGGTGCTTCCGTTTCGGGAGCTTCTGCTTTCCGTGCCGCGCGCGGTCGCGGAGGAAGCCATTGAAATACGGATCCGGAGCGGCCGTCCCCTTGTTGTCGAAACGCGCGGCACAGGCTATCTCTGCGGAACCCGCACGGCGCAGCCGTCGGAGCTGGAAGCCTGTGTGCAGGGCTTTTGCCGCGATTCGGTGCAGAGCTGTCAGCGGGAGCTTTCCGAGGGATGTATCACGCTCCGCGGCGGTCACCGCGCGGGGCTTTCCGGGACGGCGGGACAGGCGGAAATGATCCGCGAATATACCTCGGTCAATCTTCGGATCGCCCGCGAGCATATCGGAATCGCGGACGACTTGTTTGAGAAAACGGCGGCGCGAAGGGATTTTCGGGGACTGCTGATTCTCGGTCCGCCGCTGAGCGCGAAGACGACAGTTCTGCGCGATCTTTGCCGGCGGATCGCCGCGTCGAAAAAGGCGGCGGTGATCGACGAGCGGGGAGAGCTTGCCGCCGTGTATCACGGGATCCCGCAAACTGAGATCGGGGTAAACGCGGACGTCCTGACGGGATTCTCCAAAAGCGCAGGGATCGAGCGCGCGATCCGTCTCCTTTCGCCCGAATACCTGATCTGCGACGAGATCGGTGCGGATTACCGCTCGATCCTTCGCTGTGCGAACCGCGGGGTAAAACCGATCCTGACCGAGCACTGCGGGAGTATCGAAGAAGCCGGAAAAAACGCGGCGGTTCGGTCGCTCGTCCGTTCGGGCGCGGTGAATTATCTCGCATTGCTCGGCGGGAGAGGGGAACTCGGACAAGTGAAAAAAATATGGAGGGCGGACGATGGAACGAGCGATCCTTTCTGTTTTAATGATCCTGCTGTCCGGGCGGATCGGTTTTACGATGGCGAATCGGCTCAAAAAAAGAACCGAACAGCTTCGCCTTTTGATCTCCATGCTCGAGGAGATGTCGGCGCTGATGAAATACCGCGCGGTACCGACCGACGAGCTTCTGAAGATCCTGTCGAAGCAGCCCTCTTTTTGTGATTCGGAATTTCTGGAGCTTTTCAAGCGGGAGCGGGAGCTTCCGTTTCGGGAGGCATGGTGTGCGGCGGCAGAAAAAACGGCTTCCCTTTCGGAGGACGACCGGAGGATCCTTTTGTATCTCGGCGAACGGCTCGGAACGACCGATCCCGAGGGGCAGCTTTCTCTCTTTTCGATCAGCCGCGAGTTTGCCGAACGCGCTCTCGCCGAGGCGGAGGAGGAATACCGCGTGAAGGGACAGCTGATCCGGAAGGTATCGCTTCTTTGCGGCGCGGCGGTCGGGATATTGATTTTATAGAGGAATGAAGAATATGGATGTTGACCTGATTTTTCG
>CAYVZH010000022.1:0-29465 GCA_964456025.1 uncultured Ruminiclostridium sp. | reverse complement strand
GATCGTCGCGATCCCTTGGATCGCTGCAATCCGTTGCGGAAAAGCGGAAAGAACGATAAAACTCGGATAGGGAGCGGAAATATGGATGTTGATCTGATTTTTCGGATCGTCGCGATCCCTTGGATCGCTGCAATCCGTTGCGGAAAAGCGGAAAGAACGGAAAACTCAGACAGGGAGCGGAAATATGGATGTTGATCTGATTTTTCGGATTGCCGGGATCGGAATCATTGTGGCGGTTCTGAACCTGCTTCTCCAGCGCTCGGGACGGGACGAGCAGGCGATGATGACCACGATCGCGGGGCTGGTCGTGGTGTTAATGCTGCTCGTAAACGAGATCGGGGCGTTATTCGATACAATCCGAAGTGTATTTAATTTATAAAAATGAATGTAATTGCTTTAACGGGAGCCGGGATCGCGGCGGCGGTGCTTTCGGCGGTACTTCGGCAGTACAACCGCGAGTACGGACTATATATTTCGCTCGCGGCGTGCGCGCTGATCCTCGGGGCGGTTTTGAACGCGGTTTCCCCGCTTTTAAGCCTGATCGAATCGCTTCGCGAAGCGGCGGGGATCGACAGCGCGTATATCTCCGTTCTGCTGAAGGCACTCGCGGTGTGCTGTATGACCCAGCTCGCTTCGGACTGCTGCCGCGACAGCGGGGAAGCCGCGATTGCCTCAAAGATCGACTTCGCGGGGCGGATCGCGGTGCTTCTGATCTCGGTTCCGCTTTTTGAGCGGCTGCTCGGACTGATAAAGGACTTGATTTTGTGATGTGGAAAAAGAAGGCTGTACTTTCGGTTTTGATACTGATTTTTTCTTTTGTTTTTTGGGGCAGGACTGCGTCCGCCGAGGCTTACGACTACGGGGCGGACAGCGTTTACGAGGCACTTCCCGACGACGCGCGGGCATACATGGACGAAAAGAATATCACGCCCGAAAATAACGGCGCGATGAAGCTTTCGATCCGTGAGATCCTTTCGGATCTGTGGGGGCTGGCGGTCGAGAACGCGGAAAAGCCGCTGAAAATGTTTGCGTCGCTCGCGGCGGTCATTCTCCTGACCGCGCTTTTGAGCGGACTCAAAAACGGGGTGGGGCAGCCGAAAACGGATTATGTTTTTACGCTCGTTTCCTCCCTTTCGGGGACAATGATCGCGGCGACGTTTTTAAGCAGCGCGTTAAGCGGGATCGATACGGCGCTTACCGCGGCTTCGGATTTTATGCTGACCTACGTTCCCGTTCTCGCGGGGATCATCGCCGTCGGAGGACATACCGCCTCCGCTTCGGTTTTTTCCTCCGTGATGATGGTCGTGATCGAGGTTATGTCTCAGGTCGCCTCAAGGCTCCTGATCCCTCTGAGCGCGGTCATGCTCGGTGTGTCGGCGGCGGGCGGACTGAATCCCGAGCTGAAGATCGAGAAGATCGCCGAGGGGATTCAGAAGGTCATCATCTGGGCGCTCGGGTTGATCATGACGGTTTTTATCGGCATACTGACGCTTCAAAGCTCGATCGCTTCGGCGGCGGATTCGCTCGCGCTCCGGACGGTGCGCTTTGCCGTTTCCAACGGGATCCCGTTTGTGGGCGGAGCGGTATCCGACGCGCTCGCAACGGTAAAGGGGAGCCTTACCCTCCTGAAATCGGGCGTCGGGAGCTTCGGGATCATTGCCGTTTCCTGTCTTCTCCTGCCGACCCTCATTCATGCGCTTTGCTACCGCCTGTTTTTATTCGCGGCGGAGATCCTGAGCGAGCTTTTTTCGGCGGACGCGCTCGGAAAGATCGTCCGCTGCGGCGAAAGTGTGATGTCGATCCTGATCGCGATTATCGTCTGTATGTTTTTGTTTGCGGCGGTCTCGACCGCGCTCCTGATTACCGTAACGCGGCAGTAGGGCGGTCGGCTCGCACGCCTGCATAAAAACTAGGAAGGAGGGAGCACTGTGCGGGAAATTTTATTTCAGGTGAGCGCCGCCGCCGTTCTTACCGCGGTCGTAAAGGCGCTGATCCCGTCCGAGCGGTACGAAAAGCAGTTTAAGATCCTGCTGTCCTGTTTTTTTCTTTCGGTCGCGGTCGGCGCCTTTCGGGACAGGTTTTCCCTTTCCGAAATTTCCGACGCGTTCGATCCGTCGGGCGGATATTACGACTATACGGTACAGCTTGAGCGGCAGACGGCGGACGAGATCGCCGCGAACCTCCGCGCGGGGATCCGAAGCGCGCTCGCTGCCGAGAATATTTTCCCCGAGAAAATTTATATCGACGTTCATATTTCGGGGGAGTCGGACATATCTATTAGTGAAATAAGGCTTGTTTTAAAAAAAGCGGGCGAAGAGGGGCAAAGGGCGGTGAGGATCACAAAGGGACTGGTAGGAGCGCAAACGGCTGTAACGGTGGAGGAAATCTGAAAGATGAAGGGAATTTTAAGTCTGAAGGAGCTTCGCAGCTTCCTGACGGACGATAAAAAACTGACCGTCGCCCTGATCGTCGGCGCAGTGCTGATCCTTTTTCTCTCGCTCGGCGGACTTGGAAGCGGGAAAACGGAAGCCGCTGCCCGACCGTATGAGGATCGGAGCGCTTACGAGGCGGAGCTTGAAAAAAGGCTGACCGATATTCTTTCCGAGATCGAGGGGATCGGTAAGCTGAGCGTGATGGTGACGCTCGATACCTCGGAGCAGACCGAATACGGAAAGAACGAGGATATGCTTTTAAGCGTAAAAATGCCGCAGGTGCGGGGCGTGATCGTGGTATGCGGCGGCGGCGACAGCGTGGTCATCCGGGAGAAGGTGGTTCGGGCGGTCACGGGCGTGTTCGCGGTCAGCTCGACGCGCGTCAGCGTCATCAAATAGACTGAAGGAGAATGACTTATGAGAAAAAGAATCAATTTAATTATCGGAAAGAAACAGCTGATCCTCGCGGGACTTACCGTTCTGCTCGGCGCGGCGGTTTATGTGAATTACCTGTACGCGTCGCCCGCGCCCGAGGTTCAGAAGGAGAGCGAGACGGCGAATTACGGAGATGTGCGCTTCGTTTCCTCCAAGCTTTCCGAGGATCCCGATATTGCCGTTTCCTCGACCGATTCGGACGAATATTTCGCGCAGGCGCGGCTCGATAAAAAGCAGAGCAGGGACGAAGCGGTCGAAATGCTCCAGAGCTTTTACTTCGGCGGGGATTCGACGGGCGACGAGCTTGCCGTGATCGCGCAGAATGTCGCGGAGGTCGGAAATTACATAGAGACCGAAACGAAGGTGGAGAACCTCCTGAAGGCGCAGGGCTTCGCGGAAGCGCTCTGTTACCTGTCCGATTCGAGCGCGAACGTGATCGTCAAGACGGAAGGACTTGATACTGCGCAAGCTGCACAAATTAAGAGCACGCTTTTAGGTGAAATTGCCGTACCGGTAGAAAATATTACCATTGTCGAAATAAAATAAAGTCAAAAAGGTTGTGCATTTCGGAAAAATGTGGTATAATGAGATACGAAAATACTTTATGCTACGGAAGGAAGGAAATGCACATGATAAAGCCGAACGGTTCCGCGCAGCCCGGCGCGCTTAAAATTTCGGGAAACGCCGTTCTTCGGATCGCGGAGACCGCCACGGCGGAGGTTCGCGGCGTGGCGCTTACGGCGGAGAATAAGATCGCCGTACCGAAAGGGGCGCTTCCTTTTTCGGACATTTTCTCCCCGCCCGTGAAGGTGCGGCTTTCCGCGTCGTCGGCGGTGATCGACATCAGCGTGGTGATCTTACAGGGATTTCAGGCGCACCGCGTCGCGCAGGCGATCCAGGAAAGCGTAAAATCCACCGTTCAGAACATGACGGGGATCGCTGTTTCAAAGGTAAACGTAAAGATCGCGGGGATCTTATTTACAAAGAAAGAATAGTGAAGCCTGTCTGCATGGGCGGCGCGTTTTTCCGAAAAGACGCGCCTTTCCGTGCGGACAGGTTTTCGTACTGAAATTTTATAAAAAAAGATTTCGGATCAATTTTTGGGGGACAGGCTATGACCAGGAGAGAGACAAGAGAAGCGGTTTTTTTGCTGCTGTTTCAGAATGAGTTAAGCAAGAGCGATATTGACGAGATTTCCGACGCCTGCGCCGAGGCGTATGACATGGAGCTGAACGCAGAGGTAAAGCGGCTCGCGAAGCAGGCGAGCGGACATTATGAGGAATTCGACGCGATCATCGGAAAATACAGCGAGACGAGAGAGGTTTCCCGAATTTCGGGAGTGAATAAAACCATTCTCCGTCTGGCACTTTTCGAGATCCTGTACTGCCCGAACGTCCCGAACAAGGTCGCGGCGAACGAGGCGGTCGAGCTATCCAAAAAATACGCCGAAAAACGGGACAGCGGTTTTATCAACGCCGTTCTGGGACATTATTTAAAGGATTCGGGCAATGACGGAGCGTAAACCTTTCGTCGTCACCGTTTCTCAGCTGAACCGCCGGATCGCGACCCTTGTAAAAGGCGATCCGACGCTTCTGGGGCTGTCGGTGCGCGGCGAAATATCGAATTTTAAATACCATTCTTCGGGGCATATGTTTTTCTCGCTCCGCGATGAGGTCTCCGTCGTCCGCGCGGTCATGTTCCGGACGAACGCGGAGCAGCTTCCCTTCCTTCCCGAGGACGGAATGTCCGTGATTGTGACGGGGAATGTGCAGTGCTATGAGCGGGACGGCGTGTATCAGATCTACGCGAGCCGGATCGTTCCCGACGGGGAGGGAGAGCGGGCGGTCGCGCAAAAGCAGCTCAGGGAACGCCTGCAGAAAGAGGGGCTTTTTACGCGGAAGCGCCCGATCCCGAAAATGCCGAAAAAGATCTGCATGATCACCGCCGAGACGGGCGCGGCGATCCGCGATCTTCTGAATATTCTCGGACGGCGCGACCCGCTGGTCGGGGTGATCTTTATTCCCGCGCTTGTGCAGGGGGAGAAGGCGCCGGATTCGATTTGCCGCGCGTTTCACCTCGCGAATGAAACAGACGCAGACGTGATCGTTTTCGGGCGAGGCGGCGGTTCCTCCGAGGATTTGTCCGCGTTTGATACCGAGCAGGTCGCGCGGGCGGTTTATGAGAGCCGGATCCCGACGATCTCGGCGGTCGGTCATGAGATCGACGTGTGCATTGCCGATCTTGCGGCGGATCTTCGCGCCGCGACACCGAGTGAGGCGGCGGAGCTTGCCGTTCCGGATCTGCGGGAGGTCGTGAATACGCTCGATAAACGGCTTTCGCTGGTGAAAAAAAGCTTTGGTACACTTCTGGAGCGGCGCGAGGGAGAGGTGAAGCAGACCTTCCTGAAGATCGCGGCGAACAGCCCCCGAAGCCGCCTTGTCACGAACGAGCGGCTCCTCGACGTAAAGCGGATCGAGATTCAAAGCAGAATGAGGCGGCTTCTTTCGGAAAAGGAGCATCGGCTTTCGGAGCGCGAGGCGGTGATCGCCGCGCTGAATCCGCTCACGGTGCTAACGCGGGGGTATTCGATCGTTTCACGCGGCGGCGATGCGGTCTCAAGGAGTGAAGCGCTTACACCGGGGGACGAGGTTCTGATCCGTTTTTCGGAAGGGAACGCTTCGGCGGTGATTCGCGAGGTTTTCCCCTCGGACAAGCCGGGGAATGCAGACGGAAAGAAAAGTGAAACAAAATAAAAGGAGAAAAAACCGTTTATGAAATTTGAGGAAGCGTATCGGAGACTCGAAGAAATTTCCGGGGAAATGGAAAAATCGGATCTTCCGCTTGAGAAGGCGGTCGCGCTTTATTCCGAGGCGGCGGGGCTTGTGGGTACCTGTAAAAAAGAAATCGAAAACGCGAAGCTTGAGATCGAGAAAATCGAGAATTCGTAAATGGGGGAACAATGGAAGGTTTAAAGGAATATACGGAATATGTCGAAAAAGCGCTGTACCGCTTTCTGCCGTCCGAAACGCTGAAGCAGGGGCGGGCGGTACGGGCGGCGCTCCACAGTCTCGGCGCGGGCGGAAAGCGCCTTCGTCCGGTTCTGACGCTGAAGTTCTGCGAAATGTGCGGGGGAGAGCGGGAAAAAGCGCTCCCGACCGCCTGCGCGGTCGAATATATGCATACCTTTTCGCTGATCCACGACGATCTGCCCTGTATGGACGACGACGACTTCCGTCGGGGAAAGCCGAGCTGTCATAAGGCGTTCGACGAGCCGACCGCGCTTCTCGCCGGAGACGCGCTCGCCGTTCTTCCGTTCGGGATCGTTGCCGATTCGGCAAAAGCGGGGCTGATCTCCGCCGAAGCCGCCGTAAAGATCGTGTCCGAGCTTTCGGCGCAGGTCGGACTGTGCGGAATGATCGGCGGACAGCAGATCGACACCGAAAAAAGCGAAGCGGAGCCCTCGCCGGAGGAGATTTTACAGATGTACTCGCTGAAAACCTCGGCGCTTTTGAAGGCGGCCTGTCTTTGCGGGGTATACTGTGCCGAAAGCGCGGCGGAGGAAGCATACCGGAAGGCGGCTTCCGATTACGCGGAAAATCTCGGGCTGGCGTTCCAGCTGGTGGACGATCTTCTTGACATTACGGGGAACGCCGAGATTTTGGGGAAGCCCGTCGGGAGCGATAAAAAGGCGGGAAAGCCCACGTATGCCGCCGTATGCGGGATCGAAAAAACAAAGGAAAAGGCGGCGGAATATACCGCGCTTGCGCTTTCGGCGCTTTCGGCTTTTCCGGAGAACGGGCTGATGATGTCTTTGACCCGTTCGCTTTTGGAGAGAAATTTTTAAGGCTACACCGCACAATGATTGTCGTACTAGCGGCTGTCAGATTTTTTGTCAGATTGTGCAAAAATTTTGAAGGCATACTGACGTATGTCGAGAAATTTTTGTGCAATATGACGGAAAAGATGACAATCGATAGGACGGCAAAGGCGGAGCCGGTCATTGTGCGGTGTTGCCTTAACGGCTTTTTGGAGGTAATTTTTCGTTTTCGGAAAGGAATTTTAAGGATTCATGAGAACCGATCAGTTTAACGTTGTGCTGATCGCCGCGGTCTCGGGGTGGCTCGCGGCGCAGATCATCAAGACGATCTTATTCATTGCAAAAAACAAAAAATTTAACGCCGAACGGATCATCGGCGCGGGCGGAATGCCGTCCTCGCATTCGGCAATGGTTTGTTCGCTTGCCATTATGACCTCGCGCGTTTGTCATGCGACCTCGCCGGAATTTGCGCTCGCGATGGCGTTGGCGCTGATCGTGATGTACGACGCGTGCGGGGTTCGCCGCGCGGCGGGACAGCACGCCAGAGAGATCAACCGTCTTCGGAAGATCGTCGATCAGCTGGACGACGAGGTGATCGAGAAGATCAACGACGAGCTGGACGAGCAGGAGGATTCCGAGGCGAATGAGGAGCAGAAGGAACTGAAGGAGTTGAAGGAGCTTCTCGGGCATACGCCGTTTCAGGTGGTCTGCGGCGCCCTCCTCGGGATCATTATCGGTATGGCGCTTCCGATCGTTGTCGTTTCGTAGGATCGGGTAAGGAAAAAAGGGGGGAAAGGAATGCTTACGGAGAATTTATCCTCGCAGGCGGTCAGCGAAATGACCATGCAGGAGCGGCGGGAGCTTTGCGCGCAGATCCGGAGCTTTCTGATCGAATCCATTCCGAAGACCGGCGGACATCTCGCCTCGAACCTCGGCACGGTAGAGCTTACCGTGGCGCTCCACAGCGTTTTTACCACACCCGAGGACAAGATCCTTTTTGACGTCGGACATCAGGCGTATACGCATAAGATCATTACGGGACGGTATCGGGAATTTTCCGCCCTCCGGAGTGAGAACGGCATTTCGGGCTTTCCGCGTGCGGACGAATCGGAGCATGACGCGTTTATCGGCGGGCACAGCAGTATTTCAATTTCCGCCGCGCTCGGGATCGCGAAAGCAATGGAATTACAGCAAAAAAGGGGAAACGTGATCGCCGTGATCGGGGACGGCGCGCTTACGGGCGGCGAGGCGTACGAAGGGCTGAATAACGTAGGAAAGCTTTCGAGCAATTTGATTATCGTATTGAACGACAATCAGATGTCGATCTCGAAAAACCGCGGCGTGATCGCGGAGTATCTGACGAAAATGCGCTCGTCGAAATCGTATTTTGACAAAAAGGAAGCGGTAAAGGATTTCCTCGCGCGCTCCGCGATCGGAAAGGATCTCTCAAAATCCATCAGCGGGACGAAGGATCTCATCAAATTCGCCATTTATCAGAGTAATATTTTTGAAAGTCTCGGATTTAAGTATCTCGGTCCCGTAAGCGGGCATAATGTAGAAAAGCTGATCGAGGCGTTTACGGTCGCGAAGCTTACGAACGAGCCTTGTATCGTTCACGTCAAGACGAAAAAGGGGAAGGGGTATGCCCCCGCGGAGGAGAATTCGGGCGCGTATCACGGCGTCGCGAAAGGCAAAAGCACGGCGCGTCCCGCTTCACTTACTTATTCGGAGGTCATGGGGCGGGAGTTGCTGCGGCTCGGCGGTGAGGACGAACGGATCTGCGCGGTCTCGGCGGCGATGAAATACGCGACGGGACTTCAGCATTTCGCCCGGGCGTATCCCGAACGGTTCTTTGACGTCGGGATCGCGGAGCAGCACGCCCTGACCTTCAGCTGCGGGCTTGCGGCGCAGGGCATGATCCCTGTTTTTGCCGTTTATTCGACGTTTTTACAGCGCTGCTGCGACCAGATCATTCACGACGCGTCGATCGAGAAAAAGCACCTCGTTCTGTGCGTGGATCGGGCGGGCTTCGTCGGCGAGGACGGCGAGACGCACCAAGGGCTGTTTGACGTGTCCCTGCTCTCCGCCGTTCCGGGTATCCGGATCTATTCCCCGTGGGACGCGTCGGGGCTTGTTCGCGATCTGCGCAGGGCGGTCGGGGAGGAAGACGGCGTTTCGGTGATCCGCTATCCGCGCGGATTCGTTCACAATCTTTTCTGTGACGGCGACCGGGATTTTCTGTATTCGGGGAAAAAGCATGAAAAGATCGCGGTTTCCTATGGGCGGGTCTGCGGGAATCTTCCCGAGTCGGGGGTGTGTGACACGCTTTTCCTGAATCAAATCATGCCGATCCCGGAGGAGGTTATCGAAATTCTGAAAGCTTATCCCCAAATTTACTTTTTTGAGGAAGGTATGCGCTGCGGCGGGATTGGCGAGCATTTGCTGTACAGCCTGAATCGGGCGGGATTCCGCGGCGGTTTTCGGATCACGGCGGTCGAAAATCAATTTGTCGGCGCGGCGGAATGTGAAGCGCAGCTCAGAAAATACAGGTTGGATCGTGAGTCGATCCTAAGGCGGGTTCGCGATGAGGAGTAGGCTGGATGCCGCGCTCGCGGAGCTGGGACTTGCGAAAAGCCGTACCGCCGCGCAGGTTCTGATCCGCTCGGGGTGCGTGGCGGTGAACGGAAAAAAGGCGGAAAAGCCCGCGGAGACGGTTGATCCCGAAAGCGACCGCATTGAAGTAACGGGCGCGGAAACGGTGCTGAAATACGTCGGGAGGGGCGGCTTTAAGCTGGAACACGCGATCGCGGAATTCGGGCTTTCGCTGAACGGGCTGACCTGTCTCGACATCGGCGCTTCGACGGGCGGTTTTACCGACTGTATGCTTCAAAACGGCGCGAAGCGGGTGTACGCGGTCGATGTGGGACATGACCAGTTAGACGAACGCCTGCGCGCCGATCCGCGGGTAATCTCGCTGGAAGGGCTTGATATTCGTCACGCTGATGAAGGCGCGATCGGGGAAAAGGTCGATTTTATCGGGATCGACGTTTCGTTTATTTCACTTCGGCTGATCCTGCCCGAGCTTTTTCGGTTCGCGGCGGCGGACGCGGCAGGCATCGCGCTCATTAAGCCGCAGTTCGAGGTCGGCAAAAAAAGCGTCGGGAAAAACGGTGTGATCCGCGACGAGCGGGTACGCCGCCGGATCGTGGAGGAGATCTGCGCCTTTGCCGGAACAGTCGGATTTCGGGAGCTTCGCGTGACCCCCTCTCCGATCACGGGAGGGGACGGAAATCGGGAATTTCTGATGGCGTTCCGTTTTTGAGAGAGAATCTGCAAAAAAGAAAAGGAGAAACCGTTCTTGAAGGTATTTATTTGTGCAAACTTTCATAAGGAAAAAAGCCGCGAGGTGCTGTCGGGGTCGGTCGCACGCCTGCTTTCGCTCGGGATCACGCCGATCCTTCCGCTTGTACTGAAGGAGGAATTTTTCTACGAATCGGCGGAATATACGGACGAGGGATTTCCCACCGACTGTGACGCGGTTTTAACGATCGGGGGGGACGGGACGATCCTGAAATGGGGAAAACAGGCGGCGCTTCTCGGAAAGCCGCTCCTCGGGATCAATACGGGGCGGCTCGGCTTTATGACCGCGCTCGAGGCGGACGAGCTCGAACGCCTTTCCGCGCTGAAAAACGGGAATTACCGCCTCAGCAGCCGTATGCTGCTTGAGCTAACAACGGCGGACGGGAGAAGGCTCCACGCGCTCAACGACGTGGTTTTATCAAGGCGGCTCACGGCGAAGCTCCCCGAATTCCGGGTAAAGATCAACGAGATCGAGCTGTCCCGGATCCGCGCGGACGGTCTTATTTTCAGTACGCCGACCGGCTCGACCGCTTACGCGCTTTCGGCGGGAGGGCCGATCATCGAGCCGAGCGTGGAATGCGTGGAAATGACGCTTCTTTGCGCGCATACGCTCTGGAACCGCCCGATGATCTTCAGCGGGAACGATACGATCACGGTTTCGTTCGGCGGAAACGGCGCCGAAGAGGTGGACGTCTGTACGGACGGCGACGGAGGCGTTTTCCTCCGCGCGGGTGAAACGCTAACGATCCGAAAGGCGGATATTTGCCTGAAACTGATTGATATTGAAAATAACGGATTTTACAGCGCGGTAAACCGGAAGCTGATCCAGCCGATCAAGTAGGATTCAGGAGAGGAGGTTCGTTTTTATGAAAAAGCAAAGACAGGCGGAGATCCTCGCCATTATTGCCGAGGAGGAGATCGAGAATCAGGAAATGCTGCTCGATCGGCTTCGCGCGCGGGGATTTCAGGCGACGCAGGCGACCGTTTCACGCGATATTAACGAGCTGAATCTTGAGAAAGCCGTTTCCGAAAACGGGGTAAGCTGTTATATGCGGGCGAATCGGGCAAACGGCGTTCATTTCGAGAATATTTTCCGCCAGTCGGTCGTGAGCATTGACTATGCGGGGAATATCCTTTGTGTAAAATGCCGTTCGGGACTTGCGAACGGCGCTTGTATCATGCTGGAGAGTATGAATCTCGAGGGGGTCGTCGGGACGATCGCGGGGGACGATACCTTTTTCGTCCTTGTCCGAACGGAAGCCGACGCGCGGAACATTACCGCCGTTCTGAAAAAATCAATGCGGCAGGGTGAAAACGGGCTTTGGGGAAGATGACGTCGGAGGAAGATCATGTTAAAGGAACTGTATATTGAAAATCTGGCGGTGATCGAAAAGGCTTCGATTTCGTTTTCCGACCGCTTTAATGTTTTTTCGGGAGAAACGGGCGCGGGGAAAAGTATCCTGATCGGCGCGATCAACGCCGTACTCGGCGGGCGCGTTTCCAAGGAGCTGATCCGCACCGGCGCGTCGAAGGCTTCGGTCACCGCGCTTTTCGACCTGATCCCCGAGACGGCGGCGCAAAAGCTTACGGAATACGGGTTTGATCCTTCCGGCGAGCTCTTGCTCCAGCGGGATTTTTCCGTGGGCGGAAAGGGTGTGGTGCGGATCGGGGGAAAACCTGCGACCGCCGCGATTCTGAAAGAAATCGCCGCGGGGCTGATCGACATTCACGGGCAGCATGACAACCGCATTCTGGTGGATACGGCGAATCAGCGGGAGCTTCTCGACAATTACGGCGGGCTTACGGAGGAACTGCGGGAGTACGGCGAGGTATTCCGAAGCTTTTCCCGCCTTTCAAGGGAGATCAAGCGCTTAGAGGAAGAGGACGCGGCGAAGGACGAGAAAATCAACCTCCTTTTAAAGAAAATCGGCGAGGTAGAACGCCTGAACTTAAAAAAGGGGGACGAAAGCGTACTTTCGGAACAGCTTCGTCAGGCGCAGAATTTTGAGGAGATCACCGAGGCGGTCTTTCTCGCGCAGATGAACGTCAGCGGCGGAGAAAACGGAGAAAGCGGCGCGGCGGATCTTCTTTCGGCGGCGGTGGACGCGCTCGATAAGATCCGCGAGCTGGTGCCGGAAGCCGGAAACGCCGCCGACCGCCTGTCCGAGATCGTGATCGAGCTTCGGGACGTCGGCGCGGAGATCGGCGGACTTTTCCCCGAGGAGGGCGGCGCGGAGGAGCTTTCGGCGCTGGAGGAGAAAATGAGCGAGATTTTGCGCCTGAAGCGAAAGTACGCGCTTGAATTTGATGAAATTCTCGATCGGAAGGAGCAGTGGCGGGAGGAACTGAAGGCGCTTTCCGACGCGGACAATACGTTAAGCGAGCTTTCGGAGGAAAAGCGGCGGCTCGGCGATCGGGTGAAGCAGCTTGCGCTCGGGCTTTCCGAAAAGCGCCGCGCGGCGGCGGAGCGGCTCACCGAGGAGATCTCGGAGCAGCTTCGGTTTCTGAATATGCCCGACGTACGGCTCGAATTTTCGATCCGGCAGGGGAAGGTGACGGTAAACGGCATGGACGAGATTGAGATGATGATCTCGGTCAACAAAGGGGAGGCAATGCGCCCGATCGGAAAGGTCGCTTCGGGCGGTGAGCTTTCGCGGATCATGCTCGCGATCAAGAGCGTTCTTGCCGAACATGACGATACGCCGACAATGATCTTCGACGAGATCGACACGGGGATCAGCGGCTACGCGGCGCAGAAGGTCGGGAAAAAGCTGTCGGAAATTGCCGAAAAGAGGCAGGTGCTCTGCGTGACGCACTTGGCGCAGATCGCGGCGCTTTCCGACCGTCATCTGCTGATCGAGAAGCAGACGAACGAGACGCGCACGTTTACGACGATCCGCCCGCTAAATCATGAGGAGAAGGTGCGCGAGCTTGCGCGGATCATTTCGGGCGATACGGCGAACGAGGCTTCGCTCAGAAATGCGGAGGAACTGATCAAAAGCGCGGCGGCGGGAAAGGCGAGCGTTTTATGAGGCTGCGCGCGGAGGTCTACACAAAGGAACAGCTTTCGGAGGCGCTCGGCGACCCTCGGATTGAGCTGATTTATACCCCCATTTCCTTTTTGTGCGATTCGCTTTTGCCAGTGTCGGAGCGCATTGTCGCGGTTCCGCCCGTTTTTCTTGGGGACTGTGAGGATACGGTCGCCGGGCGGCTCCGCGCGGTTCGGGAAATGGGCTTCACCAATGCGCTCGCGCATACGGTCGGGCATATTGAGCTGCTGCAAAAACTCGGCTTTGAGATTTTCGGCGGGGTACGCTTAAACTGTCTGAACAGCGAGACGCTTTCTTTTTTGGCAGGGTGCGGAGTTCGGGATACGGTGGTATCGGCGGAGCTTACCGCAAGGCAGATGAATACCCTGAAAAAGCCGTTTCCGATCGGTTTTCTCGCGTACGGATTTCTTTCGCTGATGATTACGCGGCGCTGTCCGATCCGGGACGGAAAGCCCTGTGGGACAGCGTGCTGCGGAAAGTACGTAACCGACCGAAGGAAACGGAAAATGCGTGTGATCTGTTCGGGGAATACGGCGGAGATTCTGAACTCCGACGCGCTTGATCTCGGGGATCGGCTTGACGCGTTTCAAAATGCGGATTTCGCGGTGCTGAAATTTACGGTGGAGAAAAAGATCGTACCGATCCTTTCCGCTTATGCGGAGGGTCGGCGGACGGGAAGCGAGCCTTTTACGCGCGGGCTGTATTTTCGGGGGCTTGAGAACGATAAAAATGAAACGGAGCGAACGTAAAATGCGCATAAAAGTAAAAAAGGTCAGGGAAAACGCGCGGCTTCCTTTCCGCGCGACGGCGGGAAGCGCGGGTGCGGATCTTTTCGCCTGTATCGGGGAAAGCGTTGAAGTCGGCGCGGGGGAGCGCGTTCTGATTCCGACGGGGATCGCAATCGAGCTGAGTGATCCCGAAACGGGCGCGTTTGTTTTTCCGCGAAGCTCGCTTTCGACGAAGCACGGGCTTTCGCTCGCAAACTGCGTCGGCGTGATTGACAGCGACTATCGCGGGGAGATCAAGGTTCCCGTGATCAATCATTCCGACTGTCCGTACACGGTTCATGATGGTGATCGGATCGCGCAGATGGTGATCCTTCCGATCCTGCTTCCCGAATTTATGGAGTGTGATCGTCTCGGAGAGACGGAGCGCGCGGAGGGCGGGTTTGGTTCGACGGGGGTGTGATATATGCCGCATGGTCATCGTTATGGGATATCGCTTTAAGGGAAAATACAAATTTTACCGAAAAATCCGCTGAAACCCCTTGACATTCTGTCGTGCTTATAGTATAATAGTATTGTTATAAATCTTGTTTTCCGATAGGAAACAGGCTTGAATATGCCGCTGTGGTGGAATCGGCAGACACGAGGGACTTAAAATCCCTTGGTAGTAATACCGTATCGGTTCAAGTCCGATCAGCGGCACCATGAAACATTGACAAAAAAGATATTATGCCCACAAAAGGCTGTGCAAAGCCATTTGTGGGCATAAATCTTTTAAAAAACAGAAATCACTGTCCATAGATATTTTGGACACGAAAATGGCAGGTCGAACTTGTTCGACCCATGAACGCCTCCCCGTGTAAAATTTTCCGGTTCGTTTTTGTATAAGTCGCACAGAACGTCTGTGAGTGATCTTCTTAATTATAAGAGGTCAGTCATGGGCGTTTTTGTTTTCTGACAAAGTTCGGAAAAATCAATCAGTCAGCCTGAAAGAAAAGTCCCGTATATCCAAGCGCATTGGGTGTGCGGTGCAAGGAATTATTTATGATCGTTTTATCAAATACCCAAAGTTATGCGTTCCAACAAAATCTTCCCAAGCTTGCGGTTTCTCATTAGTAACATAAGATTTATAAATAATGTTTAGATTATATTTTTCGCACATATCTATAATGCCCTTTTCTTTCACAGCAGGGTCTTCAAGGTAGTCTATTATAATTAAATACTTATACTTCATTGTGACCACTTTTTCAAGTAAATCTTCAAATGCATTTCGAGCCCTTTCTCGAAGCGGTATTTTGTTATGAACGAATCCTGTCCTTTAACAAAATGCATAAATTGCAGCTTATCAAATTAGTCAAAACAGAAAATTTGTGGAAACCGCTTGAACAATTCTGGTTTCCGTGATATAATGGAAACCAAGGAAGATGTTTCGGTTTCCAAGGGAGAAAATAAATTTTATGGAACTGCGAAAACAAATTATCAAGGCCGCGGCGGAGCTGTTCAAAACAGAGGGACTGCAATTCACAATGCAGGAGGTTGCGGCGGTTCTGCACATCAGCAAAAAGACCATATACACCGTATATGCTTCAAAGGAGGATCTGCTGCTGGACATGATCGACGATCTGTTCGCCGATATTCATCATGTTAAAGCGGAGCTTGCCGCTTCACCGGGTTCGATTGAAGAGCGGATCAAGGCGGTCATCGTGGCGCTCCCCGAGCAGTATACGGCGATCGACTTTCGTATGCTGGACGCGCTTGACGAGAAATATCCCGCTGCCGCGCGCCGTGTAAGAGAGCATCTTGAAACCAATTGGGAGCCTACCGTTGCTCTGATAGAGGAGGGCATAGCCGCAGGCAGAATACGTTCGGTGCCGATCCCTGTGCTGAAGCAGATGATCGTCGCGTCTATCGAGAGCTTCCTCACGGGCGATAAAAACGGCAGCGGTTACGCGGACACGCTGGGAGTTATGATCGACATTATTATAAACGGTATAAGGAGGCGGAATGATGAAGTATAGCTTATGTGACGGTTGGGAATTTACTCCCGAATGGAGCGGCGATTTTTTGTCGGGAAACGGCGTCGCCGAGTCGGTACGGCTGCCGCACACCTGTAAGGAGCTGCTCTTGCACTGCATTGACTCCGACGATTATCAGATGATGTGCGGGTATCGGCGGACGCTGGAAATTCCCGAAGAACTTCGGGATAAGCGGCTGTTTCTGCAATTTGACGGCGCGGCGCATATCGCGACGGTGTACGTCAACGGAAAAGAAGCGGCAGTTCACCGCTGCGGCTATACGGCGTTTCGGGTGGAGCTTAGCGGAATAGCCGATCCCGAAAAACCGATTCAAATCGCCGTCAAACTGGATACAAGCGAAAACCCCGAAATACCTCCGTTTGGCTTTGTGGTGGATTATCTTACGTACGGCGGACTGTACCGGGAGGTTTGGCTGGACGCTCGGGAAAGTGGCTGCATTACCGATATTTTTGTGACAACTCCGACATTGACAACCGCGGATATCAAGGTAACGATTGACAACGCTCCCGATAACGCAAGGCTTGAGGTAATAATTACGGACGCCGAGGGGCAGACCGTATGGAGCGGCGAACCCGGTTCGGTATCTCTTCCCGGTGCAAGGTCATGGAATACCGAAAACCCGTATCTTTACCGCTGCGCGGTCTGTCTGATTGCGGCGGACGGAACGGAGCTGGACAGGCAGGAGACCACATTCGGATTCCGCACCGCCGAGTTTAAAGCGGACGGCTTTTACCTTAACGGAAAAAAGACTTTTTTGAGGGGACTTAACCGCCACCAGAGCTTCCCGTATATCGGCTACGCCTCTCCCGAATCGCTCCAGCGCGAGGACGCGCGTATTCTGAAATACGAGTTGAGCTGCAACGCGGTGCGCACCAGTCATTATCCGCAAAGCCAATATTTTATAGATGAATGTGACCGCCTTGGACTGTTGGTATTTACTGAGCTTCCCGGTTGGCAGCATATCGGCGGCGATAAGTGGAAGGAACAGGCGTGCGAAAATCTTCGCGAAATGATCATGCAGTACCGCAATCACCCTTCAATCGTGCTGTGGGGTGTGCGGATCAACGAGAGCATGGACGACGATGAGTTTTATACCCGCACCAACGCGATCGCTCACGAGCTTGACCCGAGCCGACAGACTTCCGGAGTGCGGTATATTGAGCAAAGTCACCTGCTGGAGGACGTGTATTCTTATAACGACTTTTCTCATGATGGAACAACGCCGGGCGTAAAACCAAAGAAAGCGGTCACTCCTGACACGGGGAAGGCGCTGCTTGTTTCGGAATGCAACGGTCATATGTATCCGACGAAATCCTTTGATATATGGGAAAAACGGCAGGAGCATACGCTGCGCCATATACGTGTCCAAAATGCCGCGTTAAAAGAGCACGTGGGCTGCTTCGGCTGGTGTATGTTCGACTATCCCACCCACAAGGATTTCGGCTCGGGCGACCGCATTTGCTATCACGGAGTGATGGATGCCTTCCGTAATCCGAAGCTCGCCGCGTCGGCATATTCAAGTCAAGGCGACGATGTGCCCGTGCTGACGGTCGGCTCGTCTATGGACATCGGTGACTACCCCGGCGGACGGCTTGGCGAGGTGTATGTGTTCTCAAATGCGGACGAAGTCAAGCTGTACAAAAACGGCGTTTTTGTCACCAATCTGCGCCGCGGCGAGTGGACGAACCTGCCGCACCCGCCTTTCGCGGCGAACGATACGATCGGCGAGCTTCTCGAAACGCAGGAGGGTTTTCCGGCTGCTAAGGCAAAGCTGCTGCGTGATTGTCTGCTTGCGGCGGGGAAATACGGTCTTGCGGGGTTGCCGCTGAAGTATAAATTAAAAATGCTGTGGTGTATGGCAAGGTACGGCTTGAAGTTTCAGGACGGGGTCGATCTGTACGGCAAGTATGTGGCAAACTGGGGCGGCGAATCCACAAGCTGGCGCTTTGACGGAATAACAAACGGCGAGATCACGGCAAGCGTGACCTGCCGTCCGTCCGCAAAGCTCCGCCTTGAGGTAAAGGCAAGTCATACGGAGCTTACCGAAAAGGCAAGCTATGACATGGCGGCGGTTAGGGTGCGTATCCTTGACGAAAACGGGAACGCCGCGCCGTATGCTCAGATTCCCGTTACGTTTACGGTGTCGGGCGGCGCGGAGATCGTCGGGCCTTCCGTAACGACAGCCGAGGGCGGAATGTGCGGCGCATATCTGCGTACAATAGGAAAAAAGGGTACAGCCGTTCTTACCGTTCACACGGAACAGACAGAGGACGTTATTTTGAATTTTACCGTAAATATTGAGGAGGAATAACGATGGACTTGACATTCAGACAAAAGGCAGCTTTCGGGATCGGCGCGGTGGGTAAGGATATGGTTTACGCCCTGTCCGCATCGTTCGCAATGTATTTCTATCAGGACGTGCTGGGACTCAGCGCGACGTTCGTCGGACTGATCCTGATGATCGCCCGTATCTTTGACGCCGTAAACGATCCGTTTATGGGAGTGCTGGTCGCGAAAACGCGCACCCGTTGGGGACGCTTCCGTCCGTGGCTTTTCACGGGAACCATGCTGAACGCGGTAGTGCTGTATGCGCTGTTCGCCGCTCCGAATTTAGAGGAAGCGGGGCTTATGGTGTATTTCTCGATCGTGTATATCCTCTGGGGCACTACCTACACGATGATGGATATTCCGTATTGGTCGATGATCCCCGCCGTTACCAAGACCGTCTCCGACAGAGAAAGCCTGTCGGTAGTCGGACGTACCTGCGCGGGAGTGGGCAGCGCGCTGATCGCCATGCTGGCAATGCTTCTGGTCGGCATTCTGGGCGGAGAGAACGAGCGCGCGGGTTTCCGCTGGGTAGCGCTTATCGTGGCTGTGATCTTTGTGATCTCGGAAATTTTGTGCTGCGTATTTTTCAAGGAAAACTCGCAGTCGAAAATGGAGACCTCGGGCGTTAAGGATATGTTCCTCGCACTGTTCCGCAACGATCAGGCGATGGTGGCGGTAATCAGTATCGTACTGATCAATTCCGCGCTCTACCTTACCTCTAATTTTGTGATCTACTTCTTCAAATACGACTTTGGCGGAGTGGACTGGAAGGGCAGCTATACGCTTTTCTCCACCGTCGGCGGCGCGGCGCAGATCCTCGGAATGATGGTGTTGTATCCGCTGCTTCGCAAAAAGCTGTCTGGTACGAGTGTGTTCAAGCTCAGTCTTATCATCGCTATGGGCGCGTATGCGCTGATGCTTATGTTATGCCTGTTCGGCTTCTCGGGAAATCTGCTGCTTCTTGTTCCGGGTGTGCTGATCTTTGCGTGCAACGGAATGCTGTTGGTGCTCACAACGCTGTTTTTGTCGAACAGCGTGGATTACGGACAGCTTAAAACGGGGCGGCGTGAGGAGAGCGTTATCTTCTCTATGCAGACGTTTGTCGTAAAAGCGGCATCGGGCTTTGCGGTATTTCTAACGGGTATCGGTCTGGATTTTATCGGCTTACAGGGCAATACCGACGAAACGGGGCCGATCGCCGCGCAAAGCCCCGAAACGCTTCTCGGTCTGCGGCTGATGATGACGGTGCTGCCCATGATCGTGCTTTTTATCGCGCTGATCGTGTTCCGCAGGAAATTCACCCTTACCGACGACCGCGTCAAGGAGATCGCCGAGGAGCTTAAAGCAAAGGAGAGCGGCAATGGCTGAGCTGAAATGGAAAATTGAAATAAACGGGAAAACGTTCGGAGGGAGAGAGAACGCTCCGCAAGGAGCCGTGCATATCCGCCCCGAAATTCCCGAGAGTGTGATCCAAAAAATAACCGCCGTTTTTCCCTTGAAAATGGAGGAGAACGAACGGCTGTTCATGAACGGTTATCAGACGTGGACGTACTGCCCCGAATATAAAAAGAGCGGCAAAATTCGCGGAGTATCTCATATTCCCAAATTTTTAACGGATAAACACGGCTTCGACCGTTACGGTGACTATCACTTTGTGAATTATCCCAACAAGCCCGGAAAATTCCACGGCTTTTCCTACTGCTATTTTCGCAGCGGGGAAAAATACCGCCTGATCGCTTCTCTTGACGAGCGCCCCGGATATACGATTTTCCGCTACGACAGCGGCAGGGAAATGTTAAGCATAGAGCGCGACTGCTCGGGCGTTGAGCATAAGGGCGGCGAGCTTCCCGCGTTCGACCTCTTCTTTGCGGAGGGCACGGAAGCGGAGGTGTTTGACGGGTGGTTTAACGCTATGGGAATAACGCCGCGGACGGATAAGCCGCTGGCGGGTTATTCGAGCTGGTACAACCGCTATCAGGACATTACCGAACAGACCATTATCGCCGACCTCGACGGGTGTAAGACCGCGCTTTCCGAGGGCGACCTTTTTCAGGTGGACGACGGCTGGGAATGTTATGTGGGAGACTGGCTCCAGCCCGATTCCGACAAATTTCCGAACGGAATGAAGTCGGTCGCAGACAAGATCCATGATTCGGGATTTCTGGCGGGGCTGTGGCTTGCGCCGTTCGTATGCGAAACGAATTCCGAACTGTTCCGCAATCACCCCGACTGGCTGTTAAAAGTGAACGGCAATCCGTGGAAATGCGGCGGCAACTGGAGCGGATTCTATGCGCTGGACATAGACAACGCCGAAGTGCAAAATTATCTTAAAAACGTATTCGACAGAGTTCTGAACGAGTGGGGATTCGATCTGGTAAAGCTGGATTTTCTTTACGGAGCAGCGCCGTTCGGCACGAAAACCGAGAGCCGCGGCGGAAGAATGATCCGCGCTATGGAGCTTCTGCGGCAATGGTGCGGCGATAAGCTGATACTCGGCTGCGGCGTGCCCGTTATGCCCGCTTTCGGTATCGTGGATTATTGCCGCGTAAGCTGTGACGTGGGCTTGGATTGGGACGACAAGTGGTTTATGCGGCTGCTGCACCGTGAGCGCGTATCCACAAAACAGGCGATCGGAAACACGGTCTTCCGTCGCCAGTTAAACGGCAGAGCTTACTTGAGCGATCCCGACGTATTCTTCCTGCGGGAAGAAAATCTTGCCCTCACTTCGTCGCAGAAAGCAAAGCTAGCGCAGGTGAACGCCTTGCTCGGGGGAGTTCTGCTGACCTCGGACGATCCGTCAAAATACAGCGCCGACGCAATGAAAAAGTACCGTGCTTTGCGGAAGCTTCGCGGCGCCGAAAATGTCCGCGTTGAAGCGGACAACGGATTCAGTGTCATATACACCCTGAACGGCAAAGAGCGGCGTGTGGATCTATGAGCGAAGCGTCTCCGAAAACGAGACCGCAGCTTGTCCCCCCTTTTATTTTATCAATAGAATAAAAGCATAGATTCAATCATAAAGATAATAGGGGGGATTTTTTATGAAAAAACAGTGGAAAACGCTGATTTTTTGCATTGCCGTACCGCTTGCGGTCGGCATTCTTTCCGCGCTTCTGACACGAAACAGCATGCAGACGTTCGATTCAATCAACAAGCCGGAATTGGCCCCGCCGGGCTGGCTGTTTCCGGTAGCTTGGACGATCCTGTATATTCTGATGGGAATCGCGTCATATCTGGTGGTCATATCCCGAAAGCCAAACGGATCCGCTTTGATCACATACGGACTTCAGCTTCTGTTTAACTTTTTCTGGTCGATTATCTTTTTCAATAGGAGCCTATATCTGTTTGCGTTTATTTGGCTTGTAATACTGTGGCTTCTGATCCTCAAAACAACCATTCAGTTCTACCAAATATCGGAGCCGGCAGGGGTTCTGATGATCCCGTATCTTCTTTGGGTAGCCTTTGCGGGTTATTTAAACTTTTCCATCTACCTGTTAAATTAAAATTTTACGGATTTTTATTTGAATCACCTGTCGGAATCTGAACCCTTACGGTTCGGACAATGACAGGTGTTTTGTTATTATCCCTTTTCCAATTCGGATAGGTTAATTACGTTTGCCAGAAATGACAATTTCCGTGCGCGAATGCTCCGTGAATGCTTTTTCTTCTGACAAATTTGTCGTTTTGAACAATTTAGAT
Organism: uncultured Ruminiclostridium sp.; assembly: GCA_964456025.1. Taxonomy (GTDB): domain Bacteria; phylum Bacillota; class Clostridia; order Oscillospirales; family Ruminococcaceae; genus Ruminiclostridium_E. The sequence continues at coordinate 7,583 of CAYVZH010000022.1, read as the reverse complement.
AATTCTTCGCAGCGATAACTGTAATTGTTAAACAATTGTTGCTTGAAAAGAATGACTTAAGGATTGACATAGGAAAAACAATGTGATATAATTAAGTTAGTTAAGACTAACTCCTTATTGGCAAGTGCTAATATATTGAAGATTGGAGAAAATATGCTTAAGATCACGGTTCATGTTGAGGGAATGGCTTGCGGAATGTGCGAGGCGCATATTAACGACGCTGTACGGCAAGCATTTCCGGTAAAAAAGGTGACGAGCTCCCATTCCAAAAAACAAACGATAATCATTGCCGAGAATGATATTTCGGAGCAGGATTTGAAGAAAGCGATTGCGAACGCGGGATATGGTGTTGTTTCCGTGGTCAGCGAGCCTTACGAAAAGAAAGGACTTTTCGGCAAGAAGGGATAGACGGGGGGGTTGGAATGCTGATACGGAGCGGAGTTAGTTATAGTTAGCTTATATTTGCTATACCACGCAAATTTACGGTTGCCGATAGCTTTATAATTTCAAAAATTTTTTACGATCCTCTTGACATTTTGAAAAAAATATGCTAAAGTATTGTTAAAGCATAACAGTGTTATGTCAAGGAGTTAAAATTTGGACAATAATAAAGAAACCAAGGAACGTCTTATCGAGAGCGCCCGCGCGGAATTTTCCGAAAAAGGCTATACGAAAGCCTCCCTGCGAAAGATATGTGCTGACGCGGGCGTGACTACCGGCGCACTGTACTTCTTTTTTAAGGATAAGGAGGACTTGTTCGCGGCGATCGTTGAACAGCCCTTTGAGGAATTGAAAAAAATACTGCTCGGACATTTCACAACGGAAAAGGAAATATCGCTGTCCGCGATGTACGAGAATATTGACGGCGGTCACGACGAGCTTTCCGCGGCGCTGATCCATCATCTCTACGCAAATTTTGACGCGTTTATGCTCCTTCTCACAAAATCGCAGGGCACCCGCTTTGAACGCTGTGTTGACGATCTGGTGGACATGATTGATAAAACCTACCGCGCGATTGCTGAGAATATAGCGCGGCAGCTCCCGAATAAGCGGGTAAACTCGTATATGCTGCACTGGCTTTCTCATATGATGATCGACGCGTTTATTCACCTCATTACTCACGAACCCGACGAGAGCAGAGCGACCGTGGTCATGAGCCGCATTATGAATTTCCTTGTAAGCAGTTGGATCGGGCTGGTACTTGAGAATACAGAAAAAAGTGATTTGGATTGATAAAATGGAAGTCGGAGAGTATTCAATCCCGCCGTTTGTGCCTCGACAAATCCTCTCGGCACAAACTACCTCCATAAGAAAGGAATATTTATGATGAAAGAATGCCTGTGGATCCCGGAGCTTGAAACAGAAAGGCTTATTCTCAGAAAACTGACGCCCGACGACGCTGACGATCTGCGCGAATGGCTGGGGCTGGACATTGTTTATAAATATTGGGGGCGCTCCGCAGGTAAAGGCGAAAAAAATCCGGAGCTATTGTTTATTGATCCGAGACCCAATGTTCGGCGCAAACCTTCTCATGATTTTATATGGGGGATCGTAAACAAGAAAGAGCGGAAAGTAATAGGAATGATAGAGGTATTTAACGTAGAAAATGACAGGCTCGGCAATATCGGATATCGGATAAATCCCGTTTTCTGGAACAAAGGAATCTGTACCGAAGCGTTAAAGTGCGTGACTGATTTCATTTTTTCCAAAACGAAAATGGACAGGCTGCATGCGGAGGCAGATGTAGAAAATGCCGCGTCGAACGCGGTTTTAAGGAAATGCGGATTTACCCATGAGGGTTGTATCAGGAACGGAAAAATGGGGAGCAGATATTGCACCTATAACATTTACGGGTATATCAGAAGCGATTTGAGCAGCTAACCCGGAAAAACCTCCGTTTATCGCGTAATTTATTTTTTGCCGTACATTTGTACGGCTTATGTTTCAGAAATTACATAACATTGTTATGTAATTGTTATGCATAAACCGCTTCGCGTTGTTAACATACATATGAATTACAGAAAACTAATTTACAGGAGGATTTAAGATGTATCTTGAAGTAAATAACGTAAAGAAAAGCTACGGAAAGGACACGAGCTACATTCAGGTGCTGAAAGGCATTACCACAGAAGTGGAACGCGGACAGATGTGCGTGATACAAGGCGTGAGCGGCAGCGGAAAATCCACGCTGCTCAACTGTATCGGCGGTCTGGACACAATGGATTCGGGGTCGGTCAGGGTGGACGGCAAGGAGATCTTCGGCTTGAAGCCCGACGCGCTCTCGGACTACCGCCGCGATCATCTGGGATTTATCTTCCAGTTTTACAATCTCGTGCCAAATCTTACAGTGCGTGAGAATATTCAGGTATGCGAGTATCTCGCCGAAAGTCCGCTCGACATTAACGAGCTGTTGGACACGCTCGGGCTTACCGAGCACCGCAATAAATTTCCGTCGCAATTGTCGGGCGGTCAGCAGCAGAGGTGCGCAATCGCGCGGGCGCTTATCAAAAATCCCAAGTTGCTGCTCTGCGACGAGCCAACGGGCGCGCTGGACTCCAAAACCTCGCGGGATATTCTCGTGCTTCTTGAAAAGATCAACGAAAAATACGGCACGACCATGCTGATCGTCACACACAACAACTCAATCAAAAATATGGTGCATAAGGTAATTATCATTAAGGACGGGCTGATCAAAAAGGACTATAGAAACGAAACGCGCGTTCCCGCAGCGGAGCTGGAGGATTTGTGATGAACAGAGTATTGAGAAAGCGTGTTTTTCGTGATGTCAAGGAGAATTTCAGGCGGTGGCTGGCGCTGTTTCTGATGATCGTTCTGGGAATGTACATCGTTGTCGCGGTGGTAGGCGCAGCGGAAAATATCATCACGGGGAGCGCGGATCTTGCCGAGAAAAATCATGTCGAGGACGGCGAGTTTTCGGTTTTTATTCCTCTTACCGATGGACAGGAAAAGTCTCTGCGCGATATGGGAATAATCCTAGAACGAAAGTTTTCTGCCGATATTTCGCTTGACGATCATTCGGTTCTTCGGCTGATGAAAAATCGTTCCGAGATCAATTTGATCGCGCTCGACAATGGCAGACCTGCGGAGAAAAACGGCGAGGTCGTTCTCGAAAAACGCTACTGCGAGGAGCACGGTTATTCCGTGGGTGATAAAATTAAAATTGCTGATATAAATTTTGAGATCGTCGGAATCGGAACTACTCCCGACTACGATATGCCCATCGCAGGCTTCTCCGATATGGCGGTGGAAAGCGAGCTTTTCGGCATAGCGTTCGTGACCTCGGAGCAGTACGGGGAGATACTCAAAAACGGTGCGCAAAAAGCCGAGGACTACACCTATGCGTACCGTCTCGGAAACGACGTTACCAACAAGGAATTGAAACAGGCGATCAAGGATTTCGACTTTGATTATGAGCAGGTTGAGGACAAGTTCTTCCGTGAAATGATTGCCGAGTCTCTCGAAAAAAGAGATGACCTGCGCGACGGCATGGGCAAGCTGGACGACGGCGCAAAGTCGCTGCGTGACGCGCTGAAAACGCTCGCGGAAAACGGTGCTCCGCTTTCGCAAATTGCCCCGGAATTTATCGCGGGAGTAAGCGCCGCGCACGAAGGCTCTGTTGAACTCGCCAAAGGCACGGACAAATTAAAGGAAAAAACAGACGAATTGTTCAATGAAATTTTCGATTTCGAGATTGAAAATCTCACGTCCTTTGTCACTGCCGCCGACAACCCCAGAATACTCGCCGCGGCGGGCGATATGCAGATGAATAAGGAAATGGGATTGCTCGCCGGAGTGGTCGTTATCGCGCTGTTCGCCTATGTCATTTCCGTGTTCGTAATTCATCAAATTAACCGCGAATCAAGCGTTATCGGGGCGCTGTATGCTCTTGGAGCGAAAAAGCGCGATCTGCTGCTGTATTACATAACACTGCCAACAATGGTAACGTTCTTTGGCGGATTGATCGGCGCGGCACTCGGTTTTTCGGACGCGGGCATTAGGTGGCAGATGGGTGGCACATACACATATTATTCCGTTCCCGCGCTTGACACGCTCTATCCCGCGTATCTTATCATTTATTCGGTGATAATGCCGCCGCTTATCTCGATCATCGTAAACTCGCTCGTAATAAACAAGCGTCTTTCGCAGACCGCGCTGTCGCTTATCCGAAACGAGCAGAAAGCGTCAAAACTGCGCATCGTGAACCTCAAAAGCGATAATTTCTTGCGAAATTTCCGAATTCGTCAAATGCTCAGAGAAATTCGCACAAGCGTTACCGTAGTGATTGGAATGTTTATCTCACTGCTGATCTTTATGCTTGGGCTGAATTGCGCTGTGCTTTGCGAAAACGTAAAAAACGACAGCATGAGCAGCACAAAATACGAATATATGTACACGCTGAAATATCCCGAAAAGACCGCGCCCGAGGGCAGCGAGCCGTGCTGCACCGAATCGTTTTCAAAGATCGAATTGGGCTATACCTTGGACATTTCTATAATCGGAATTGACAACGACAATAAATACTTCGACGCGAGACCGAGCGCCGGAAAAAGCAGTCTTGTTCTCGGAAAATCCACTGCCGAAAAATACGGATTGCGCAAGGGCGACAAGCTGATTCTGACCGACAGCGCGGGCGGAATGGACTACGCGTTTACGGTCGAGGATGTTTGCTCCTATGCTGTGGGATTGACGGCGTTTATGGATATTAACAGTATGCGCGAGCTTTTCGGTCAAGACGACGATTATTACAATATGCTCCTCTCGGACAAGGCGCTTGATATTAATGACGGCAGAGTGTATTCGGTGACCTCGCGTTCGGACGTGGAGCGCTCCTCGTCGGTGTTCAGCGAACTGATGATGCCGATGGTCATAATGATGATCTCGGTTTCCGTGGTGATCTTTCTTGTGGTGATGTATCTGATGATGGGCGTGATGATCGACCGTTCCGGCTTCGGAATCGCACTGATCAAGGTATTCGGATTTCGCTCGAAAGAGGTGCGGAAGCTCTACCTCAACGGCAACACGATTATAACAGCGATTGGCGCGGTCATCGGTATACCGCTTTCCAAAGTCGCAATGGACACGATCTACCCGTGGGCGGTCGCGAACACCGCTTGTGGGTTGAATCTGCGGTTCGAGTGGTATGTTTATCCGTTGATTTTTGCGGGAGTAATGCTAGTTTACTTTATCGTGAACGCTTTTCTTGTAAGGAAAATAAATAAGATCACTCCCGCGGAGGTTCTAAAAAACCGAGAATAATAAAACAAACAGCCGCATAGGCGGCTGTCGTAAACGGATACAGGTTCCGATCAAATGCGAATCTCCGGCTGATATTTCCGGAGCCAGAGTTCAAGCTGGATCAGATACGCGAACATCTGCGGCGTACACATCAATTGCCCGTACCAGTTTTCGGAGAAGCTCTTTCCCTCCGTTTCGATCAGCTCGCGGATTTTTTCACGGTCTAAAAGTTCGGTCAAGCGGAAATCCTTTTCGAGACTCAGCTTTCGGAAGCGCTCAAAAACAAGCTTGGAATATGTCGGATTATGCGTTTTCGGGTAGGGGGATTTTTTGCGCCAAACGACGTCGTAGGGGAGAAATTCCTCGCTGATCTTGCGTACCAAGCCCTTTTCCCGTCCGCCGAAGGTCTTCATTTCCCAAGGAATATTATAGGCGTATTCCGCAATGCGGTGATCGCAGAACGGAACGCGTACCTCCAGCCCGTGCGCCATGGAGCAGCGATCCTTCCGATCCAGCAGCGTCTGCATGAACCAATAAAAATTCAGCATGAACATTCGGCGGACCGCGCGTTCCCGATCGGAATCGGAATCCAGTATGGAGGCTTTCGCGGCGGTTTCGGCGGCGGCGCGGTTCACGTATTCGGCGGGATCAATCTTTTCCGAAAGCTCTTTGCGGAGAAGTCCCGCGCGCTGCGAGGTTGAGCGCGCCCAAGGGAAGCCTTCGGCGTTCAGCAGCTCGGGCTTATGGTACCAAGGATAACCGCAGAAAATTTCGTCCGCGCACTCGCCGCTGACCGCGACGGTGAAGCGTTTTTTGACCTCTTCGCAGAACAGGTAGAGCGAGCTGTCCACGTCCGCCATTCCGGGGAGGTCGCGCGCCTCCATGGACGGGATCAGCGCGTCGGCAAGCTGCGGCGAATCAATCACCACGTTGGTGTGTGCCGAGCCGATATGTTCGCTCATCTTTACGATCCAGGGCGCGTCCTCGTCGGGCTGAAAGGCGGAGGCAACGAAATTTTTCCGATTGTCCTTATAATCGACCGAGTAGGTGTTGAGCTGTCTGCCTTCCCGCTTGTATTTCCGCGCGGCGACCGCGCTGATCAGGCTCGAATCCAGCCCGCCCGAAAGAAAGGTGCAGAGCGGGACGTCGCTCACGAGCTGCCGCTCGATGCTGTCCGTCAGCAGGAACCGCAAATGCTCCATGGTCTCCGGAAGCGTTTCGGTATGCGGACGCGCGATCAGGCTCCAGTAGATCCGTTTTTCAAGCCTTCCGTCCGCGAAGATCCCGTACTCTCCCGGGAGAAACTCCCGAATCCCCTGAAATACGCCGGCTCCGCCCTTGCGCGCGGGCCCGAGCATCAGCAGGGAAGCCGCGCCCTCCTCGTCCAGAACGGGCTTGACATAAGGGTGCGCCAGCAGGGATTTGATTTCGGAAGCAAACAAAATTCCCCCGTCGTAGAGATAGTAGAAAAGCGGCTTTACACCGACCCGATCCCGCGCGAGAAAAAGGATCCGCTGCGCGCTGTCCCAGACGGCAAAGGCGTAGATCCCGTTTAGGCGCGAAAGGCAGTCCTTCCCCCAATAGGCGTATGCCTGTAAAAGCACTTCGGTATCGCTTCGGGTGGAAAATACCGCGCCGAGCTTCTGAAGATCGCCGCGAAGCTCCTCCGTATTATAAAGCTCGCCGTTATATACAATGGTAAATTGCCCGAAGCGCATCGGCTGACTGCCGTTCTCGGGATCAATGACCGCAAGCCGCGTGTGCGCAAGGCGGCAGTGCGGCTCGAAGGAAATTTCCGCCGCGTCGGGCCCTCGATGGGTGATCGCCCGCTGCATTTTCCGAATGATCTCTTCCTGATTTTCTAAGCTGTTTCGGGCGTCCGCCCAGCCCGCGATTCCGCACATAACGCTTCCTCCTTCAAATGGTGATGGTTTTCTTCCTTTATTTTATTCCGAACGGGGCGAAAATGTGCGATGGTGATTTTGGGCAGGGTGCGGGGCGGCGGAGCCTATAATAAAAACACCCTCGATCCGAGAGTGTTTTTAAAATGGGTGAAAATGGGGTTTATGCCTGTTCATCAAGTCTGATGTCGGCGATGTCGCTTTCATAAAGTTCTATTCCTTCATCAGCTTCCTCTGAGGGATAAATACCTACGCTTTCCTCTGCCGGAATTCCTTCTTCGGGATCCTCATTATTGGCTGCTGATTCATGATCACCTATATAGCCGCGATAAACTTCCCCATCTGTCCCTGTTACAATGACATTTTTCGTGTTAAAATGGTTGATTATCTCAAAAAAACCTTGATTTACGGGCATACACGCAGGAT
>CAYVZH010000021.1:0-44983 GCA_964456025.1 uncultured Ruminiclostridium sp. | reverse complement strand
ATATTTGATGGCCAGTGCCCTTTGTTTTTTGTAAGATTACCGAGTACGGAATATAGTTCTTTTTCATCCATTACGTTGGTTCCTCCTAAATTCTTTGATAGTATCACACAACTCTATTTTCCATATATTGTCAGAAATTGCTTAAATGCGTCCGGATACGAAAATTTTCTAACATTACCACCAAATTGAACAGATACAATTCCTTTTTTCTTTCCTGTACCAAATATCTTGTGAAACACTTCTTTTCCTACGATATTATCCATCTTTTCCACATTTAATGTTCTAAATTTAATTAAATACTAACATATTACTTTGTTATAGTCAATGTACTTATCAATCCCTGTTTGGTAAAATTGCCGAAAGCTTAGGCCATCAACACGAAAGGTAAAAGGGACAAAATTTCTGTCCAATCAATTTTAGGAGGAAGTCAAATGTCAGATCAGTTAAAGGAAAGAGGCTATGCGGTCAAGGAAAACGGTTCCATATACTACACCAAGAATATGGACGCAACAGCGAAATGGTTCGAGGAAGTTTTAGGCTGGTCCGCACAAATTGATGAAAGGAATGAAAACGGAGACGGAGTATACGGCTGTCTGATGCCCTTGCCCGAAGAAATTCACAGTATGGCGCCCGTGCCGTTCAACGGATTTCATATGTTCCAAGGCGAACCCGCCGCGAAGGTTGTCGCTTTTATGCGTGTAGACAATATTGAAAATCTTTATGAATATGTAAAGAAAAGAGGCTGGCCGCATATCAGCGAAATCACAATTCAGCATTGGGGCGGAAAGGAATGTGATATTACCACGGTCGACGGAGGGGTGATCCGATTTTTTCAGCTTGACTGATCTCCGGTAAATACGCCAAAAAGAACCTGTTCGCACTTATCCCGTGCGGACAGGTTCCTTCCTATCGCTTCCGAAGCTCCGCGACCGCCGCGTAATGCAGCACATCAAAACTCGGCGGGGCATTCTTTTCCAGAAAATCCAAATGCTCCCGCTCCCACGCCGCGATCTCCTCCGCCGAAAGCGAAGCTCCGATCCCGCGGCAGGCTTTCATGCGTCCGTTCCAGCTTTCTCTTGTAAACGGGACGAAAAGCTCGAACAGATCTTGTTCCGCAACCTCGAAATACGTGTTATATTCCTCGGGAATGCCGATCGGACGCTTAACATCCCCTGCCCCGCTCCACGACGGATTGTATTTCAAAACCAGCTTCTCGCTTTCCCCCGCGATCTTATCCTCAAACGGAAGCCAATTCATCAGCAAAAGAAACAGTCGTCCGCCGGGCTTTAAAATACGGGAGAAAACGGGCGCGGTTCTCGCGTGGTCAAAATACCAATAGCACTGGCAGGCGGTGATCGCGTCGAAGGATTCGTCCGGAAACGGAAGCTCCTCCGCCGCCGAAACGAGGTACTCGATCTTCATTCCGCCTTCCTCGGAAAGCCGCTTTGCTTCCCGAATCTGATTTTCGGAAATATCCGACCCGATCCACTCCGCGCCGTAATCGTACAGATTCCGCGGAAGAACGCCCGTTCCCGTCCCAAGATCGAGCACACGGCGACCCTTCCCGAAAAATCCCGTTTGAAGCAGTCTATCGTAAAATTCCCGCGGGTAAACATCGCGGTATTTCGCGTAATCGGACGAGGTGCGCCCCCAATCGAAGGCTTTTCCGCCGTCGATTCCTTGTTGAATGATTTCCATTTGATCTCCTCCATTTTTAATCTTCTGCAAGCGATTTAGATCTATTTGCTCCCCAATAGCCTCAAAAGCTTATGGTCGCCAAACGGCTGGATAAATCCGTTTGACGGGATTTCCTTGCCGCATAAACCGCCAGCGTGTGCTGTCACTACCGCCGGACGTTCGTCTTCAAGCATTTTGTGTTAATTTTGTTTGACATATGAAAATCCTCTTGCAGCTCAAACATTTCGGATTGTGTCAACACACCCTAATCTATATTTTCATTGATCCAGTTGATACATTCACGAAAATACGAACTTGTAACGGTATTACTCAAATTAAATCTATCAATATTTTCACCTATTTCTTTGCGTATTTTCTTTCTGCTTTTTCCGGCAAAATTGACTCTTGAGTCGACCAGGCTGCCGTACTTTATATGCTCCCCATGATGTATATGCCAACCCCTGGGATCTCCGGCATTAAAAGCGTTTCTGCCGTTTGCCATTTGAATGACACTTTTTAATGGAACAGCGTGATTATCCGAATCATTCCCACGAAGATAATCATAATTGTCGGAAGCGAAACGCTGCAAAAGCTTTTGATGGAGCGTATCATCTAATAATTTATCGGCATTCACGATCCGGTTCTTGTTCAAAGGATTAAATGTCTGACCGCCCCGTTTCTGTTGAACGGTTTCGCTTCGGCTTACTTTTTTCGATGCTGTAAATTGGTACATACAAAATGCCCCTTATTTTCCTTGTTCGGTGCAACCCTTAAATGTGTATCTGAAACTCCCCGAAATCAAACAGTCCGCTTCCTTGTATAAGCTTTCCCTTATCCGACAAATGCCCGAACGCTTTCACGATTTCTCCGATCAGCGAAACAGGGATGGAAAGACGATGATGTCCGGGCAAAATCCGCCCGATTTCCAATGCCCATACCTTTTTTACAGACTCAAAAAACAACAGCGGATCGGTAGACGGATAAAATGCGTCCAGACAGCCCGCATAGATCAAATCGCCCGAATATAAGTACTTCCTTTCCGGCTCATAAAAGCAGCAATGCCCCGGGGAATGCCCGGGCGTATGAACGGCATACAGCTTTCTGTCTCCCAGATCAAAACAATCACCGCCGCGCAGAATCCTCTGCGGCTGCCCCTGAAAAATCCGATAGCCGTCCACGGAGAAATCCCGTGGAAAATCGCAAGGCTCCCGAAGCAGGTTCTGTATTACCGCACTGAGCGGCAAAGGGAAATGAAGCGAAAGCCAGTCCTTCTCCGCCTCATGCACCGCGATACTGTCAAAATACCGATGCCCTCCGATATGATCCCAATGCGCATGCGTAGTGACTACATCGATGGGCAAAGCCGTCAGACTGTTCACGACCGCTCTGATGTCAGAAACGCCCAGACCCGTATCAATCAAAAGCGCCCTTTCCGTACCGCACAGCAAGTAACAGTGCGTTTCTTCCCAGTGCCGATACTCGCTGACCGCAAAGGTTTGTGCGTCGATTTCCTCCACCGTAAACCAATCTGTCATACTCTCCGATGTGCTTTCTTTATGTTTCACTTATCGAAAAACCTCCCGATATACCTATATAACAAGCGGCTTCATTTCCCCGATCTTAAACGGCGTTTCCTGATAAACGCAGAAGTTGAGCCAGTTTGAGTACATCAGGCTTGCCGCCGCGCGCCATGTAAACTGCGGGGGATTCGCGGGATCGTCCTCGGGAAAATAATGATACGGAAACGGAACGTTCTCCAACCCTTTTTCCCGATCCCGCAGATATTCCTTTTTCAGCGTGTCCAGATCATACTCGCCGTGGCCGGTAATGAAAAGCTGACGGTTCGAGTGATCCGAAACAATATAGACCCCCGCCTGATCCGACTCCGCCAGAAGCGTAAGCTTCGGATTCGCCAGAATATCCTCCCGCCGGATCTCGGAATGACGCGAGTGCGGCGCGTAAAAAATATCGTCGAAGCCCTTTAAAAGCGGGTGATTGACCGCCGTGACCCTATGCGGAAAAACGCCGAACATTTTTTCGGGCAGGCTGTATTTCGGGATACCATAATGATAGTACAGCCCCGCAAACGCGCCCCAACAGATGTGCATGGTCGAATACGCGTGCGATTTCGACCACTCCATGATCTTGCAAAGCTCGTCCCAATAGCTGACCTGTTCAAAATCGTAAAGCTCAACCGGCGCGCCCGTAATAATAAACGCGTCAAAATATTCGTCCCAGATCTCGTCAAAGGTCTTATAAAACATGGCAAGATGTTCGGGGGCGGTATGCTTCGGCGTATGCGTCGCCGTGCGCAGCAGCGTAATGTCCACTTGGATCGGCGTATTACTGAGCAGGCGCAAAAGCTGGGTCTCCGTTTCGATTTTTGTCGGCATGAGGTTAAAGATCGCCGCGCGAAGCGGACGGATATCCTGCCGGCTCGCTTTCTCACTTGCCATAACGAAAATATTTTCTCCCGCAAGAGTCCCGTAGGCGGGTAAATCACTCGGTATATTGATCGGCATTTTTCTGTTCCTTTCTCTGTTCGCTTCTCGTATTATACCATATTTTCCCCCCGAAATCAAGCTTTTCGAGAATCACGGAAAATTGTAAAAATTGCATAAAATTTCATTTTTTTAAAAATAATGCTTGTATATTTTTGCGAAATGTGTTATAATGAATGTATCAAAGTCCGGCGTATCGTCGGTAAGGAAAGGAAGGATCGCTTATGACCACACAGATTACCGCAAAAAAAATGCAGATCAGCTCCGCCTTCACGGAGTACGCAAACGAAAAGCTGTCCTCAAAGCTCGATAAATTTTTCGGATCGGACGCCTCCGCGCGAATCACGCTGAGCTCCGCGAAAAACAAAATAACCGTCGAGCTTACCGTGATCTATAACGGACTCGTGTTCCGTTCGGAGCAGTCGGCGGAGGATAAAAACGACGCGCTCGATTCCTGCGTCGATAAAATTATCCGCCAGATCCGGAAAAATAAAACCAAGCTCGCCAAGCAGCTCCGCGACAGCAGCTTCGGCGATCAGTACGAGCCGGTACCCGACGAGCAGGTCGATTATAACGTTATCCGGCATAAAACCTTTGAGCTTCGCCCGATGACCGTTGACGAAGCGATCCTGCAAATGAACCTCCTCGGTCACACCTTCTTCATGTTCAAGAATGCGGAAACGGGCGACGTAAACGTTGTCTATAAGCGCGCGGACGAGGCGTACGCGGTGCTTGAGCCGAGTAAAAACTGATTTCTTTTATTCATGCGCCGCCTTTCCGAATGTCCCTACGGCTTCGGAAAGGCGGCGTATATTTTTTCACGGAAAATACATACTAACAAAAACCAAGATCACGGACAGCCGCCGTTTTCGGAACTGTCCGCCGTCGGAAAGGAATCGAAGTGTCCAAAAAAGAAAAAAAGAATTCCGGTAAAATCAATGAAAAAGAACTGATGGAAAATTATATGCCCGCCTCGTCCTCCAGAGACTGCACCGGGCTGATCCCCGCAGACGGGAACCCCTCCGCGGAGAAATTTAAAAATTACAAGGAAATTTGTTCCTTTGCCGTTCCGAAAATGCCCGACGAGGAGGACGACCGGAAGGATATAGAGGAAGCGAAGCGGCTCAACCGTTTTTAACCGCTTCCTTTCCGTCAATGATCCTGCGCTTCGCGGCGCAAAGCGCGTCTACGAAAAGGTAATCCTGCTCGGTGAGTACGTACCCCTTCCGATAAATGAGAACGTCCTTATAACGGTTCGGGCGGTCGTGACAGTTCAGCCGCACCAGCCCGTACCGATCCAGAAGCTCCTTCTGAACCGGCGAGACCCACATAAAAGTGCGGTCATTCGACGCCATCAGCTCGAACTGACTCGCCCGCTCGTAAACGAAAATACGCTTGTTGACGGATTCGGTCAGTTCCCGCTTCATGACGTCCATGTACGAAAGCGACGGAACATAAGGGTCGGCGTGAATGATCTCGACATAATCGCGGAGATCCTCGGTATGCACCTCCGAAAGCTTCGCAAGCGGACTTTCCCGTCCCGCGATCAGCTGAAAGGAAAACTCGGCGATCAACCGACCCTCCAGCCCCTTTTCCTCCAGCATATCGGAGTAATATTTTTCATACGACTGCTGATACCGTATGATCCCGAGCTTATAGCCGTTCTGGAGAATATTTGAGATCGTGCGGAGCGAATTCGTCTCCTTATAATAAATTTCCATCGGCTTTTCGGAAAGGATCCGGCGGGAAAAATCGGAAAATGCGGCGGAAATATAGCTCGCGCGCGGCACGGATACGGAAAACTTCCGGATCCCGCTTTTCTTCCCCCGGTAGACCTCCTCGACCTGATCGACCTGCTCCAGAATACGGTGCGCGTACATCAAAAATTCTTCCCCGTCCGCCGTAACGGTCATACCGCGCGAGGTTCGGTTAAAGATCGTGATCCCGAGCGACTCCTCAAGCTCCTTGATCGCGCGGCTCAGGTTCGGCTGTCCCATAAAAAGATTCTCGGCGGCGCGGTTGATAGATTTGCATTTTTCGACCTCGACCGCGTATTTCAGGTGCATAATGTTCATCGTTTTATCCCCTCCGAATGTTTCCTGCTTCTAATAATACCATAAAATTTCTTTTCGGTCAATCGCCTTTTCATTTTTTTTTGCAGGCGCGGCACTTTGCCGCTGTTTCCGAACCCGCGGAAGCGTTCTTCCCGACGGGTATTTGTTATTTTTCCGAAAGGACTGATCTTCATGCCCGGCGCATACGCTCATTTAAAATTCGGGGAGGAGGTTTTATCCCTGCTTCCTGCCCCGCTTTCCGAACGGATCCGCTCGGAGGACGCTTTGTTCCGACTCGGTCTGATCGGGCCGGATTTTCTCTTTTTTTACTGCCCTGCCCTTCCGAACATCGTGACCGCGCTCGGGCGGAAAATTCATGCCGACGCGGGACTTCGTTTCTTTACGTTCGGCGCGGCCGTTCTTCGCCGAAAGAAATTCCCGCCCGACGCGTTCGCGTATTTGTGCGGCGTTCTCTGCCATTTCGTGCTGGACAGCAGCTGTCACGGGTTTATCTCGTCTGTAATCAGTCGGTTCAACATCGGACACATCGAGCTGGAAAACGCGTTCGACCGCTCGCTCATGCTCCGTGACGGAAAGAATCCGGATCAATGCCCGCTCGGGGCGTTTCGGATCACCCGCGCACAGTCGGAAGTCATGGCGGCGTTTTATCGGGGACTTTCGCCGAAAAAGCTGCGGCGCGCCGTAAGCTCCTCGGCATTTTACGCAACCATGCTTTCGGGCGTACGCGGCTTCGTCGGAAAAACGCTTTGCGGAACGCTCCTTCCCGACGAGCGCAAACGGCGCGTCCGCGTACTGGAAAAGGGACAGATCGGGCTGTCGAGACGGTTTCGGCTCTCGATCGGGACAGCGGCGCGGCTCATCTCCGAGCTGGAACAGAACGCGCGAAAAAAAGCACCATGGGACGAAGCGTATTCTTACAGCTTCGCGGGGAAAAAGGTATTGTAAAGATAAAAATCGGAAGCTTGTGAAAAAGCTTCCGATTTTGGTTGATATGTTTGATAAATTGGAATTTGTCAATCAGTATATATTTCTAAAAATGATGTAATCTTGCCGTGTGTGTACTCACCTTCAATCAAACCAAACTCAGGGTCATAATATTTATTATCATACAACAACACCCAATGCGTATATCCTGCATTCGTATGGACTGTTAAAATAGAGCGCTCATAAGGAACAGGATTTTTCTTAGAAATTCGTTTGTTTCTTTCAGCGTGTCCGATACCATAAGAATCAAGTATCTCTATTAGTTGACCGATACTTGTAGCTGCATCTGTTTTCATGTCCTTTATTACTTCTTCGACACTTTTTCCTGCAATCATAGCAATACACGCTTGTCCACACGTTGAAAAAGTTGGTTGCATAATCAACTCCATATATCTTTCCTCACTAAATCTTGATTTATCGCCGCTTTTCCTAAAAAATATATCACAATAGCTCCTCGAAATCAATCCCGATCCTTTCAAAGCAAGCCTTCAACCGGATTTTATTTTATCGCCGCAATCACAGAAAATTTCTGATAGGAATAAACACATTCAACATTTTTAAAACCGGTCTGCCGAAGCATTTTAATCTCTTCTTCAACCGAACATTCTTTATCTAATTTTCTGCGTTCCTTCCATAATTCTATATCATGATCGGTTAATCCGCTGCGTTCTAACCGGCTTTCCCAATAAGAATCGAACCAATGATCCATTTCCGTATCCCCGGCACAAAACTGATCATAATTCACAAACAAGCCGTTACCCGGTAATTTATCATAAATACGCGAAAAAAGTTTTATTTTCTCCTCGTTCTCTAAATGATGAATCGACAAAGCCGAAGCAATCAGATCAAATTCTCCGTTCGGCAATCCCGCGGAATAATCCAACACTTGACAAGATACATTTTCTATATTGTCAAATCTCTTGCGGGCAATTTTCAGCATTTCATCAGCTATATCAACAAGCACATATTCGCACGTCGGATAATGTTGATACCAAAAATACGATAACAGTCCTGTCCCCGCACCTAAATCTAAAACCCGTTTCGGTTTTTCGATGTTCAACGCAATAAATTCGGTTGTACCTTTGTAATAATCATCAAAACAGGGGATAAATCTTTTTCGGTTGCTGTCATACTCCTTCGCGATCAAATTAAACTGCTCTTCTATTTCCATTTACCTTTCCTCCATGTACTCCATTTCATTGCAAGAAATTATACCATAAAAACTCCCCAAAGTCAATTCCGATCCTTTCCGGAGAAACGAAAAATCGGAAGTCACTTGACGGGCTTCCGATTTAGGTGATCTGTTTGATCAGCACGAATCGCTGTAATTTTACATTCTAACAACCGGCATATAAGCATACCCCGATTTGTGCTCAAACGTATCAAATACTTCCAGCTCCTGCGCTCCGTTCTGCGCCATTGCAAAACCGTGTGCCGGCATGAAGAAATCCCTGATATAGGCGAAAAGCTCCCATATTTCGCATTGCTCCTTGCTGATAAGATGTGCAGTTTCCTTATCCGTGTATGCCCGTATATATAACGAGGCAGGCATTTTGTAAACATCCACGCCGTCCGGCTGATCTGCCGCCGTGACCTCTCTCACAAATCCGTACGCGCGCTGCTTCACGCTAAGCCAGAAATTCACGCTTAAATTGATGTCATAAATCGGCAGCACGCTTTCCTTCAATTGATTGAAAGCAGTTTGTTTTTCCTCTTCCGACAGAGAATCAATGGCGGAATTAAAATTGTCCGCATTCGGAAAATCCTTTGCAAATATTATTTTTCCCGCAAGTATTGTTTCCGGCTTTTCGACGATCTCAAAGCGCGCTCCGCCGATCGTAATGGTTTCGATATTTTTCTCCGGATTCTGAATTTCGGTATCAAGTAAGCTATCCACGGAGACACGGAGAATCTGCGCCAGAAGTTTTAAATTGTAAACATCGGGAAGGCATTCGCCGTTTTCCCATTTCGACACCGCCTGCTCGGAAACACCGATCCGAAGCGCGATCTCTCTTTGTGAATAATTGTTTCTTAACCGAAAGGATTTTACCCTTTTTCCAAAGTCAACCTGATTAAACATACATTTCCTCCTGTTATCATGAAATGTTCCAATGAATTTGCCCGCAAGCTTGCTGCACTTTTATTATAGCTTATCCTTCGACAAAAAACAACGGTACATATGTTTAAGGGGAAATATTAAAACTCAACCGTAGGTTGCCACGGTAATTCCAATTCAAAATTTTCTCCGAAAATTTTCAACATTCTATTGGCATTGGCAACATGGCTTTCGATGTCCTCCGAAGTTCCGTTATGGTATGTTAAATGCTCAAACGCGTATAACGCGGTATAGAATTTAAAAATTCTCCAGAACTCGTTTGGCGGCGTGCCAAAATATCCGTCGATCTGTCCGTTCACAAAACTGGCGCTGTATTCCGCCGCCCATAATAATCCCCCGAAATCATACCATGGATCTCCGATGTTGCTTCCCGAAAAGTCTATGATACCGATATTCCCCGCTTCGTCCGCGACGCAGTTATTCCAATGAAAATCCCCATGCAAAACGACCTGCGGTCTGCCCGACATGAGGCGGATATTTTTTAAAATATACTGCTCCGCGGATTCACCGCAAGCAAGGTCGGGATCCATACGATGATAGTTTTCCAAGAAAGAGGCTGCCTTTTCCTCTATAACCTTTTGCCAATTGATCTTTCGATCGGTCTGACCCGCCGCGTGAAGCTTTTGAAGCTCAATACCGACCTTTCTTCCAAGAGAATAATAGCTTTTTGAAACGTCTTTTTTAATAATATCCATGACCGGCGTTCCGCTGACCCATGTTACAACGGAATAAAACCGATCATTTACCGTACCGAACATAACGGGCCTGTGTGTGTTGATGTCCCGGTCAGTATACACTCTCAGCCGGTCAAACTCACTTTTCCGTTCGGACGACTTCGACCGATCTCCCACCCGCAGCAAAAAGTATTTACCGTCCTTTTCAAGCTTGTACTTCTCATCTCCGGAACAGCCCTCCGTGATTTTTTCAATGACCGTATACGGCTGAATGTCCGAAATAGATTTCAAATTTTCCATAAATCCCTTACCCCTAAATTATTTTTCGCACAAAGCGCACAGCGCTCTGAATTTACATTTTTTATTGCACATTACAATCATACAATTCATAAAAATCCCCACCCGTATTGACCTTTTCAATCAGCCGGATCAGTGCGTCTACGCCGTTTTTATCCAGCCACTCTTTTACTTCATGACAGCTGATCAGATAACGGAATCTTCTGTCATCGACATCACCGACATAAAACTTCGCCGGTGTATCCATCTGATCAAGCGAGATCGTATCGGAGCCGTTTTTGGTTCTCTCGTGCCATGTTTTCTCGCTGTATTGCTCACGATAATCATTCTGAGTAGCAACGCCTTCGTCAAACCATGTCGGTACCAACGTTTGCGGAAGCTTTCCTTTATAAAGCCTCGCATGCAATTCGGCATGCGTCATTTCATGGGCAAGAATGTCAACATTCAGATATTGATCCGAAACCGATATGTAGGAATATGCTCCGAAAAAAATCGCCGTCGCCGTATCGTGATCTCCCCCCAGTTTCGCAAGTGTTGCCGCGTTATCGCTTATTATGACAGTCGGCGCACTCTCAAGATCGCCCCAAAATTCAAGGACCCTGTCCCTTGCCTCTTTGATAAGCGAATTCACCGCCTCCATATCTCCGGAAAAACCGTTTTCCACATAAACATTCTTTTGGATTTCGGTAAAATTCCGATATGGCACCGTCATTCGATAACCCAAAGGAGTAAACCGAAAATAAATCACTGCCGCAATAAATATCATTACAATTACAAGCAGCGGAATGAAATATCTTTTCTTTGTTTTATGGAATTTTATCATAGCATACTTCCTGTGGATTTCCTTACAAATTCCGATTGACCGCTCATTTTCTTAAAGAATTATATCACAAAGAATTCCCGAAGTCAAACCCGCCCTTTTCAAAGTCCACCCGGCCGCAATCCGCAACGCAAGGATGCGTAAGTGGATCGACCCAAGCGGCACGTCTGCACCAAAAAATAAAGAAAAACAATCTCCAAAGCGCGAATTTGTGCAAAGTGCATAATAATCTTCCGTTTATTTCTACACCACTAAATTATTTTTCACAAAAAACGGGTAGATTTTTATTCAAAAATCGTGTATAATGATATGTAAGGCATACGATACTGATTTTCGGTCAAAAGCGTATCGGAAAACAGTGCAACGCCAAATAGCTCGCGGCGCTTCTCCCGCAAGACTTTCCGCGCCGCAAGGAAAGGAACGGTTCAAAGAATGAAAACCTACAAATGCAGAAACATACGCAACGTTGCCCTCGCCGGACACGGCGGAAGCGGAAAAACCTCTCTTGCGGAAGCGCTGATGTACGTAAGCGGAGGGCTTGACCGAATCGGAAAGGTCGCCGACGGAAACACCGTATGCGATTACGATCCCGACGAAATCAAGCGTAAAATTTCTCTGAATACTTCTCTCGCCTATGCGGAATGGAAGGATGTGAAGATCAACCTGATCGACACGCCCGGTCAGTTTGATTTCATCGGCGGAATGTACGAGGGAATGCGCGCCGCGGAAAGCGTTATTATCACGCTCCCCGCGAAGGACGGCGTACAGGTAGGAACCGTTAAGGCGTTCCGGGAAGCGCATAAACAGAAAAAAGCCACCATGTTTGTCGTGACACGCATGGAGGAAGAAAACTCCAACTTTTATAAATGCCTGGAGGAACTGAAAACAAACTTCGGTCCGTCGGTCTGCCCGATCGTTGTACCGTTCGACAAGCACGGAACGGTCGAAAGCTACATAAACCTTCTTGAAATGAAGGCATATACCTACGACATGAACGGAAAAGCGACCGAGGTTCCGATGCCCGCCTCCGAAAACCGCCTGAAGGGGCTTCGCGCCGCGATGGCGGAGGCAATCGCCGAAACGGACGAGGAGCTGATGATGAAGTTCTTCGAGAACGAGGGCGAGGACTTTACCGAAGCCGAAATGATCAAGGGAATTCACGACGGGATCGACCAAGGGATCATTACCCCCGTCGTATGCTGCTCCGGCGATACGCTCGCGGGCGTGGATATGCTTTTAAACACGATCGTTTATATGCTCCCCTCCCCCGACGAGCGCAATCCCGAAAAAACCGAATACGACGAATCCAAGCCGCTTGCCGCGGTTGTCTTTAAAACGATCGCCGACCAGTTTATCGGAAAACTCAGCTTCGTAAAGATCACTTCGGGCATTCTTTCCGGAAATGTGAATATTGTGAACGCCGAGACGGAGGAACCTGAAAAATTCGGAAAAATGGTCGCGCTGAAAGGGAAGAAGCAGGAGGAAATGGTCGAAGCCTACGCGGGCGATATTATCGCCCTCACAAAGCTCAGCGCCAACACGGGCGACACCCTCTGCGAAGCGGGCTATACCATTAAACTCGAAAAGATCGAATTCCCCGTGCCCTGCTATTTCAAGGCGATCCGCGCGAAGGCAAAGGGCGACGAGGGGAAGATCAGCGCCGCGCTCGGCAGGCTTCTCGAAGAGGATCACACCCTGAGCTATAACCACAATCACGAAACACACCAGCGGATTATCGGCGGACTCGGCGAACAGCATATCGACGCGTCGGTTCAGAAGCTCAAAAACAAGTTCGGCGTCGAGGTCATTCTGGAGGATCCGCTCATCGCCTATCGCGAGACGATCCGCAAAAAAGTGACGGTCGAAGGTAAGCACAAGAAACAGTCGGGCGGACACGGACAGTACGGTCATGTTAAGATCGAATTTGAGCCGCATGGCGACGATACGCTCATATTTGAGGAAAAGGTATTCGGCGGAAGCGTTCCGAAAAACTTCTTCCCTGCCGTTGAAAAGGGTTTACAGGAAAGTATCGTTCACGGCGTGCTCGCGGGGTATCCCGTCGTAAGGCTGAAGGCGACGCTGCTCGACGGATCGTATCACCCCGTAGACAGCTCGGAACAGGCGTTTAAAATGGCGGCGCACATCGCGTATAAAAACGGGCTGACGCAGGCTTCTCCCTGCTTACTGGAACCGATCGAGCTGCTGACGGTTACCGTTCCCGATGAAAACACGGGCGATATTATGGGAATCGTCAACAAGCGCAGAGGCGCGGTGCTCGGCATGAATCCCGCCGAGGACGGCATGACGGCGGTCAGTGTTGAGCTTCCCATGGCGGAAACGGGCGATTTCGCGACCGTGATCCGTCAGATCACCCGCGGCATGGGCTGGTTCACGATGGAATTCGCGCGATACGAACAGCTCCCGAGCAATCTCGAAGCGGACGTAATCGCGAACGCGCCGAAGTACGGTGAATACGAAGGCTAAAGAAAAACAGTACGATCCCCGCACGGCTTTGAAACTATGCGGGGATCTTCTTTTTTATTTTATCTCAGGATTGCTTCTCCCGCAGGGCTTCCGCCCCACTCTACCAAAGTGAAGCCCTCGCGCTCATAGTGCGGGAGTACCTGCGGCTCAATCTCGGTGAACGCGTCAACAGGCTCGTAGGTCATAAATACGCGGATCACGGTATCGGGCGCGGGCGAAACCGTCAGCGGAACACTTTTCGCGTAATCGTCGGTATGGAAGGTAATGAGATTATACAGATTTTTTTGCAATTCGGGGAGCCAGTAGATAATAAACTCGTTTGCTTCCCGCGCGGTCAGTCCGATCTCAAACAGCTTTTTACGCAGGAACGCCGCCGTATCGCTTCCCGCAACGCACCAGCCCTTGCCGCTCTCGAACTTGGCGGAACCCTCGCCCTCCCAATAAAGGCAATAATACTCGTTCCCGTCTTTATCGTAGATCGTCCCGTCGGGAAGCGCCGTCACTTCCCAGCCCTCGCCGTATTCGGGATAGGTGCAGGTCAGCTCGCCGCCCTCGGTGAAGTTCACCCGAACCGAAACTTCGGTCTGTTCTTCGGGGTAGAGGTAGATCACGGGCTTCGCGTAATCTCCCAGAAAGCTATAATAATAGGTACGGCTCGCGGGGTTGTAGTCCCCTAAATAGAAGCAGTCCACCAGATACGCGATATTATAGCAAATCTCACGTTCCGTAAAAGAATAGTGATCGAAAACCTCGTATGGATCGTATGCCGCGTACGGACTGAGCCAATCGCTGTAAAGCGTGTAGCTTTCCTTAATATCCGAGCAGTAATCCTGACGGATAAATCCGACCAACTCCCACATCTCGCCCCAATAAGAGGAGATCCCGTTCCATTCGAGATGGGTATCGGAGGCGGGTCCCTCTACTTCCGAAATATCCTCATGGATCACTGTCGGATCGACCTTTTCGCCCATGAAATAATAATCGTATTCGGTCGCGGTATAGCCGTTTTCATCGGTAATCTCGCGCGGATTTCTGCGCGTCAGAATCTCGGTCGCGATCCATTGATCGCCCTTTAACTGATAAACGAAATCCTCGTCGTCATACGAGGTCGAAAACCAGCCCAGCGTCCCGTCGGGGAGCATTTTCAGCCCAAGAGAATTCCAAATACTATAAACCACCCGATGCGCGTTCGGAAAATTGTCGATATATTTTAAATCTCCGTTTTCGATCCGATAGATCGAAACGTTTACGCCTAGTTTCTCCCAGCTGTTTTCGGTATCCTTTTCAAAAATATCGGAGACGAGAAGTTCGGGCGTTCCGTCGAAATCAAGGTCGAGCAGCGTGATCCCATGGGTCGAATCCTGACAGATCGTATCGAGATTGTTCACGATCGCGTTATAGACCTCGGTCATTGCGGGGTCCTTGCCGGGATCGTTCATGACGATCGCCCTAGTCAGCGCGAATTCAATATCGTCCGTCAGCGGTTCAATTTTGTTCACAAATGCGGTGCAGTCATAGCCCGTTTCAAAATCATAATTTACGGTAAGATAATTGAGCCAGATCTTCGCGTAAAAGAAATCCGTTCCGCGATTTTCAAACACCTCGGGAAAGCTCTCCGCGTTCCACTCAGCGGTCACCGGAAAGCTGTCCATCATGACCTCCGTACCGTTCAGGTCAAAGGTAAGATGTTCGGGATTTTTCGCGATCACAGGAATCCCGATCAGGTACGCGGGATCAATGATCAATCGGATCTCCCCATTTTCGTCCTGCGCGACAAAGGCATTCGTCGAAAAATAATTTTCAAGACGGTAGCAGCACTTCGCGTTTACGACGTCCGCAGTCAGATTGGACGGCTCGGCGGCGGTTTTTAAGTTCTCAATTATAAGAACCGTGTTCATCTTTTCAAACCGCGAATAAGCGGACTTTTCCACCGCCTGATCGAACGGGACATACTCGCCCGCGGCAACCTCGCTTATAAAGCTTTTCTTTTCCTCGTCAGTCAGGGCGATCTTTCGGGTCGAATCGCGGGTGAAAAACGCGTCGCGTGCTCTCAAGCCCTCGGCGTCGCCATCGGGAAGGTCAAAATAAGAAACGCCATAGGATCCGAGCCACTTTCCTACCGGCGCAAGATATTCCTTTAAATAAGGCCCTTTAAAGGTAAGAAAGGTATTGGCGATCTTCGCGAACGGAAGCTCCGCTAGCGACAGATTCTCGTCCGCCTGCGGCAGAGACGTGGTTTCGACGGGCACCCTGTCCCCTGTCGTTGTCTCAACGGGCGGCAGGGTCTCCATGCTCGTTTCCGTCTCGTCGGTGTTTTCATTGCAGCCGCTCAGCAGAAAGCAAGCGCACAAAAGGAGCGCGTAAATTCGATGTTTCATTCTTCTTACCACCTTTTTTATTTTATTTAACAATTGTCTTTCTATAAATGAATACAATTTAAAAAGGCAAAAAGTGACAGGGACTTTAAAAAATTTTTATAAACCGACGATTTTTGTCGAATGTTTCAAATTTATTGTCTCGTTTTTGGGTATATTACCCACTGTGTTGAATAAGTATCCATCCTATATCCACCAAGGCGAACACTCCCCTTCGCCTCATTCCGCGGGACTTCCGCCCCACTCTACCAAAGTGAAGCCCTCGCGCTCATAGCGCGGGAGTACCTGCGGTTCGATCTCGGTGAACGTGTCAACAGGCTCGTAGGTCATAAAAATGCGGATCACGGTATTGGGCGCGGGCGAAACCGTCAGCGGAACGCTTTTCGCATAATCGTCGGTATGGAAAGAAATGACATTATAAGGATTCTTTTGCAGTTCGGGGAGCCAGTAGATGATAAACTCGTTTGCTTCCCGCGCGGTCAATCCGATTTCAAGCAGCTTTTCGCGCAGAAACGCCGCCGAATCGCTTCCCGCAACGCACCAACCCTTGCCGCTTTCAAATTTTGCGGAACCCGTACCCTCCCAATAAAGGCAATAGTACTCGTTTCCGTCCTTGTCGTAGATCGTCCCGTCGGGGAGCGCCGTCACCTCCCAGCCCTCGCCGTATTTGGGATAAGTACAGGTCAGCTCGCCACCCTCGGTGAAGTTCACCTGAACCGAAACTTCGGTTTCCCCCTCGGGATAGAGGTAGATCACGGGTTTCGCGTAAGCACCGAGGAACCAATATTCATAGGTACGGCTGGCGGAATGATAGTCTCCCAAAAAGTAGCTGTCCGTCATGTATGCAAGGTTATAGAAAAGCTCGCGGTCGGTCAGGGGCAAATGCTCATGGTATTCATACTGTGACGCGCCGCCATGCACCGCGTACGGACTAAGCCAATCATTGTATAAAAGATAGGTTTCGGTAATATCCGAGCAGAAATCCGCCCGGATAAATCCGATCAGCTCCCACATTTCTCCCAAGCCGGAGGTAATACCGTTCCATTCCAAATGCCGGTAGATTCCATATTTCTGATCTTCTTCGTCCGCGGGGATCACCGTTGGCTCGATCTTTTCGCCCATTAAGTAATAATCATACTCGGTCGAGGTGTCGCCGTTTTCGTCGGTCACCTCGCGCGGGTTTTCATAGGTAAGAACCTGAGTCCCGATCCATTGATCTCCTTCCAGCCGATACAGGAAATCGTTACCGTCATATGAGGTCGAAAACCAAGCCTTTGTCCCGTCGGGAAGGGTTTTCAGCCCTAAGGAATTCCAGATATTCTCGATCACGCGGTGCGCGTTCGGGAAGGTATCAATATACTTTAAATCCCCGTTTTCAATCCGATAAATCGAAACGTTTGCGCAGAGATTGTCCCATCTTTGTCCTCCGGGATCCCGTTCAAAAATATCGGAAACGAGAAGCTCGGGCGTTCCGTCAAAGTCGAGATCGAGAAGCGTGATCCCGTGGGTGGAATCCTTATAAAACGTATTGAGGTTCCCGATAATCGCGCGGTACGCCTCCGACAATCCGGGATCCTTTTGCGGGTCGTCCGCCAAGTACGGTTCCTTCAAAACGGATTCCACATCGTCCGAAATCGGCACGATCAGTTCCATATAGGCGGTACAGTCATAACCCGTTTGAAAGCTGTACTGAACGGTAAGCCCCGAAAGGTAAATTTTCGCGTAAAAGAAATCCGTTCCACGATCTTCAAACACCTCAGGAAAGCCCTCCGCCGTTTTCCCTCGAACAGACACCATAAAGCTGTCCATCATGACCTCTGTTCCATTCAGTTCAAAGGTGAGATGTGCGGGATCGGTCGCAATCACGGGAATCCCATACAGATACGCGGGATCGGGAATAAAACGGATCGTTCCGTCCTCGTCCCGCGCGACAAAAGCGTTCAGTGAAAAGTTTTCGTCAAGCTCGTAGCCGCACCGCGCGGTCACAACATCGGCGTATACGACCGCCGTCTCTTCGTCGGCTCTTAAATTCTCCAACGTAAGACCCATGCCCGTTTCCGAAAACTGCGAATAAGCAGAACTCTCCGCTGCCTGATCGAGCGTCATGTATTCATTCCGAAAGACCTCGCTCGTAAAGATCTGTTTTTCCTCATCGGTCAGAGCAAGTTTTCGGGTCGAATCCCGAACGGAAAACGCATCCCTTACCTTAAGCCTCGCAGCATCAATATAGGAAAAATCAAAATTTCCGAGACGGCTTTCCTTCGATTTAAAATATTCGTACAGATGAGTACTCGCATAAGAAAGGCGAGTATTTGAAAGCTGGCGGAACGAAATGTTGTCGAGAGACAGCTCCTCGGCAACGCTTGTATTCACCGTTTCCTTCGGAGCGGTACTCGTTTCAGCAGTGTCCGTCGTTCCCGTCGTCGTTTCGGCAGGCGCCGGTTCTTCCCCGCCGCTTTCGGCATTGCATCCGCTCAGCAGAAAACAAGTGCACAAAAGAACAGAAAAAATTTTACGCTTCATAAACATTCCCCCGATCGCGCAAAGCCGCAAGCCCCGCGCCTTTTCTTTCAGTATATCGGAAAAAAAGCGAAGTGTCAACGCTTTGGGAAAATCTGTAATCAATTTGTAATAAACGGCGGTTTTCGTAACCAATTTGTCATTATTTTGTTACCGTTTTGTAATAATTCAGCGGAACGAAGATACACAAAAATCCCGCTGCCTTGCGGCAGCAGGATCTGTTTCGGAATATTGCAAAAATATGAAATTATCGCTTCGAGAACTGCGGAGCACGACGAGCAGCCTTTAAGCCGTACTTCTTTCTTTCCTTCATTCTGGGGTCACGGGTAAGGAATCCCGCTTTTTTCAGTACGGGGCGAAGCTCGTCGCTGTACTGAAGGAGCGCTCTCGAAAGACCGTGACGGATTGCGCCCGCCTGTCCGGTCACACCGCCGCCCGCAACGGTGCAGATGATGTCAAACTTATCGCTCGCGCCGATCAGGGCAAGCGGCTGACGCGTGATCAGCTTTAAGGTATCGAGACCGAAGTAATCATCAATATCTCTGCCGTTGATCGTGATGTTGCCGCTTCCGGGGTAAACACGTACGCGCGCAACGGAGTGCTTTCTGCGTCCTGTTCCGTAATAATAAGGTTTCGATTCGTACATACTGTTTTCCCCTCCTTAAAACTTAAATTCAACGGGCTTCTGCGCCGCGTTCTTGTGGTTGGCGTCCTTATAAAGGCGCAGACGGGTCATCGCCTTGCGTCCGAGCGTTGTGTTCGGAAGCATTCCGTATACCGCGAGTTCCATTGCCTTTTCAGGTCTCTGGCTCATCAGTTTGCTGTACTGAATTTCCTTTAAGTGGCCGATATAGCCGGTGTGCCATCTGTAATACTTATCCTGAAGCTTATTGCCGGTTAAAACCGCCTGTGCACAGTTAATGATGATGACGTGATCGCCGCAGTCGCAGTGCGGGGCAAAGGTAGGCTTATTCTTTCCTCTTAAAATGGTCGCCGCCTGTGCCGCGACACGTCCGAGAGGCTTACCCGCCGCGTCTAAGATATACCACTTGCGCTCTACGTTTTCCGCTTTGGGCATATAGGTTGACATAGTTTTCGTTCCTCCTGTATAAATTTTCAATTGACTTTGCTATTATAGCGGTTTTTCGCGGGTTTGTCAACCCCTTTTTCTGACATTTTTGAAATATATCTCTTTTTCCGTCTCTTTCTCTCGTTTTTTCCTCTTTTCTCTCCGTTTCTCTTGTTTTGTTTTAACTTTTTGGTGCAGGCAGTTATATCTCTCTTTTCTTTCCGTTTTCGCCGGTTTTCTTTTGATTCACCGCGTTTTCTGTTTTGCTGTTTTATTTTTGTGCAGGCGTGCTGTACGGCTCGGATCGCTCTTTCCCTGCACGAAATGATGATAGAATTTCAGAAGAACAGCGACTAAAAAACAGTTGCATTTTTCCCTGTTATGTGGTATACTATAAATGAGGAGGGTGATGACATTGGGCAAGAAAGAAAAGCTGATACAGCGGCTTTTATCCGTACCGAGAGATTTTACCTTTGAGGAAATGCAGTCCCTGCTTGAAATCCTTGGTTTTGAATTAAGCAACAAGGGTAAAACAAGCGGATCGAGGGTAAAGTTTTACAACGGAAAAACGGTAATAATCCTTCACAAGCCGCACCCTCGCAAGGAATTACTTGAATATCAGGTGAAGCAAATCATTGAAAAGCTGAAGGAGGACGAGCTGATATGAAAAACGCTATGGAATATAAAGGATACTTCGGAACAGTAGAATATTCCGAATCCGATCATATTCTGTTCGGAAAGGTGATCGGAATCGACAGCCTGATTTCCTATGAGGGCAGCAGCGTTGACGAGCTGCGAAGCGATTTTGAAGCCGCGGTTGACGATTACCTTGAACTGTGTAACGAAAAAGGGATCGAACCCGAGAAAACCTATAAGGGCAGTTTTAATGTGAGAATTTCTCCTTCCCTGCACCGCAGTCTCGCGCTCTATTCCGCTTCGCATAATCAGTCGCTTAACGCATCAGTTGAAGCGGCAATAGAATCTTATATTTCATCACAAGCGTGATGTTATTGTGCGGCATGAAAATCCCGCTCCCCGGAATTTACGGGGAGCGGGATCACTTTTTATTTTATGCAGGGTTTAAGACCCGAAGATCGAATCATAATTTCCGTCCGAGTAATCGTCCGAAAGCGCTCCCCCGTTCGTCATGGAGGAAACGGCCGGCGTATCGGTACCCGCTCCGCTCGCGGTAATCACATCCTTTGTATCGAAAAGCGAGATTTCGATCTCGGGAATCTTATATGCTTTTTTCATGGTATGTTCTCTCCTTTCCCATTATTCCAAAGTCACATCGGTGACGGTAACGTTTACGCCCTCGGGAATCCCCGAAAGCGTATAAACGAGGAAAACGTACCCGCTTCCCGCGGAGACCGTTTCGCCGTCCACTGTCAGTGAGGTATAATAGCAGGTCACGGGAACTGTCTTTTCAAAGGTTCCATTCGAGAGCGTGAAGGTCGCTTTCGTTTTGCCCTCGATCTCCGAAGCCGCTATCTTTTTTACAAAGCGCTCGCCGTATCTTCCGTCAGAAACGGCGGTTTTCTGGGTAACGACCGTACCGAGGGGAACTTCCTTCACGCTTGTTTCGCCCGTGGGGGTTGAAAAGCCGGGTTTTACAACGGGCTGAATCGGCGTAATCTCGGAATTTTCGTCGGGAACCCAGCAAACAATGCTGTTGATATAAACGTCGTTCGGACCGGTAAAGGTAAGCCCGTTCATTTTCATTTCGCTTGTAAGCGAAAACTCGATGGTAAGACGGGAACGATAATCAAACAATGCCGCTTCGCTGTCCTGCGCGGATGGATCGGTAATGCTGACGGCTTTTTGCTCAATCTCACAAGTATAATATTTCGTTCTGTTCACGGTCATATTAAAAGTATAACTTTCGCCGACCGTCATTTTTTTTGAGGTGTCATAGCCTATGTGCACAATTGAGCCAACGGGAATCTCCTTTAGCATCTCGGTGGATATTTTTGCGCTCCCGCTTTCATCGAGTAAAATTCCCCCTCTGTTAACACCCTCAACCGCAATCGGAATCAGCTTGTAAAGATCGGATTCGGCGGAAAGAGCAAGGTTCACTGATTTATGCTCTACCGCGACAGCGTTCGAAAACGAAACCGACTCGATTGTAACCGAACCGGAATCTTGACGGGTTTCTCCGACGTCCGCGTCGGCATAGCCAGTCAGTAAAATTCCGCTTTCCTTCATTTTTCTTGTCAGCACATAATACTTACCGTCGAAATGGGATCCTGACCCCTGATAATAATCTCCTCGATCATTGTCCCGAGCATAAAAATTCCAACCATCGGATTTAATCGAGAACACCGTTCCAATGGGATATTCCGACAGCTTTTCAGGAGGGATCCGAATTGTCGTTTCATTAGCGGGTTCACCGAGATTTTCAATTGTTCCCAAGTCCGTCAGTGTTTCGATCGTTTCTCCGTCAAGAAAAACGACGGTATGCTCGTCCCAGTAGCCATAATAGCCGTCCTCTCCCAATTCTCTGTTTTCATACAAATGAAGCCAACCGCCTTCGATCGCCCCCGCGCTGATCGTCGCGCTGACCGCCGTTACCGCCGCCAGCAGTCCTGCCGCCAGCCTTTTCCTAAATGTCATTTTTAACCGTCCTTTCTTTCGGTTTTTTCCCGAAAATAAAAAATGTGTGTGCAGCCGAAGCCGCATTTCATAATCCGAGACCGTCCTTTTTGTCGTCAACTAAACGCCTGTTTTGTGGGATTAGAAGCCTCTGCCGCCGTAGGTTTGCCCGTTAACAGAACAATTCGGCAATGCCTTTCGAACAGCCTCAACAAAATCAACGGTAATTTTCGCACCAATCAATCCGTCATAATCGACAAAGCGCAAATTTTCAAGGGACGAAAGCAGTTTTAAACTGCTCGTATCGAAATGGTCAAGGTCTTTGATGCAGATACGCAGGCTTTTTAAGTGTTTCATATCAGCCAACGCGGAGAAGTCGGAACAATCTATCGGACATTCAAAGACCAGTTCTTCCATGTTCCCAAGTTTTTTCAAAAAAGAAAGATCACTTACCTTACATGCATACGCAAAAGTCAACACTTTTAATCCCTTCAAATTTGACAACGGGGATATATCTGCAAGCGAAAAGTTATATAAATGCAGTTCTTCCAATTTTGTCAGTTTTTTCAGCGAGGGGAGCTTCGAGAGATTATTTCCGAATAAAGTAAGACTTTTTAAATTCGTCAGATACTTTAGCGAAGAAGCGTCCGTAATAGATGGGGTATCCAGATACAGCTCATCCAATTTTGTCAGATTTTTCAGCGGAGCAATACTCGAGATATTATTTTCGGTTAAAGAATCAGCTATAGAAAGTTTTTTTAAATTTGTCAGATTTTTCAGCGAGGAAAGACTCTTAATGCCCGTTTGACTTAGATTCAAAGTCTTTAAATTTTTTAAATCTTTTAACGGCGAGAAGCTGGTAATTCCGGAATTCCAAAATAGACCAAGATTTTCGAGCTTTGTTAGATTTTTTAAAAACGAAAGGCTTTTAAGCTCACAGCTCGTAAGCCACAATGTTTTCAATTTCTTCAGCTTTCCGATATTTTTTAGATCGGTTTCTGTCAATTTTTTGTCGGATAGGGATAGGTCGGTAATCGTAGTTTCGAACTTTTCTCCAGCGATCGTCACTGTCTTACCCGAGGCGAGATAATCCACCTCGATCTCCGTCGTTTCAAGCGTTTCCGCTTCCGCGCTTACTCCTATAGCGGGAACCGCGCTAACCGTCATCACCGCCGCCAGTAGCATTACCGTCAGCCTTTTCCAAAGTTTCATTTTAACCGTCCTTTCTTTCGGGATTTTCCCCGAAAATAAAAAATGTGTGTGCAACCGAAGCCGCACACACTTATAAAGAATGCAGAACTCCGAATTGCTGCCACACAACCTTTATGCAATTAACTACAAGTCATAGTCACGCCAAAGAAGAGCCTACACCTTTATCAGGTATTGTAGGCATGACTAGACTTAAATATTCGGTTGTGTGGCACCTTTCATCTTAGCACAAATTGGAATGAATGTCAATCCTTTTTTCAAAAAAAAATTGGCAAAAAACCTTTTTGCCCGAACCGCAGTCCTGCACCAAGAAAAAAGAGGAAAAAAACTTTACAAAACCGAATATTTGTGGTAAAATACGTGTAGGATAATTTCGGGAAACCGAAACCGACAATTTAAAAGGCTCCCATCAGGGAGCAAGGACGAAAGGAACGGTTAAACATGAACGCAAAAGTTGCACAGCTTATCAATGAGCAGATCACACACGAGTTTTATTCCGCTTATCTGTACCTCGATTTCGCGAATTATTACGGCGCGGCGGGGCTGGACGGCTTTGAAAACTGGTACACGGTTCAAGCGCAGGAAGAGCAGGATCACGCCATGCTCTTTTATCGGTATCTCCAGAATAACGGCGAAAAAGTAACGCTCGGCGCGATCAAGAAGCCCGATAAGGAGCTGAACGACAATATGGCTCCGCTGAAGGCGGCGCTCGAGCATGAAAAATACGTGACGAGCCTGATCGACGCAATTTACGCGGCGGCTTTTGAAGACCGTGATTTCCGCACCATGCAAATGCTCGACTGGTTTGTAAAAGAACAGGGCGAGGAGGAAAAGAACGCCTCCGACATGATCTCGAAAATGGAGCTTTTCGGAACGGACGCGAAGGGCTTATATATGCTGAATAACGAGCTGAAATCGCGCGTACATACGGCGCCGTCTCTGACGCTGTAAAAGGCAGTACCGCACGTCATCACTGTACGGCGCTGCCGAATACTAATTTCTGTCTAAAAGCGTAGTTAAAAAATCTGCGCAAAAATCATATACGCAAATTTTTGCTTGATTTTTTTAACGCTTTTTAGACGGAAATTAGTATAAAATCCCAACGTAAAGGAGAATATTCCATGAAAAAATACGTGTGCGAGGTATGCGGCTGGACCTATGACGAAGCGGCAGGCGATCCCGATAACGGAATCGCGCCCGGTACGAAATTTGAGGATCTTCCCGATGGCTTTGTATGCCCGATCTGCGGGGTCGGAAAAGATCAGTTCGCCGAAAAATGATCCGAAAACCCTTCAAGGCAAGCCGCCTTGAAGGGTTTTCCGCTTCCCTTCCCTTTTCTATGCCCATTTTTTGAAAAAGCTATTGCAAAAAAAAGTCGCTTATGGTAAAATAAAGGTATATCTTCATCAGAAAAGTCTCGAAAACGAAAGGAGATCCCTATGAATCACGAGCTTGTCATTGTCCTCGACTTCGGCGGACAGTATAATCAGCTGATCGCGCGGAGAGTCCGCGAATGCGGCGTTTACTGTGAGGTAAAAAGCTATAAAACACCGATCGAGGAATTAAAGGCGATGAACCCCGTCGGATTTATCCTGACGGGCGGGCCGAACAATGTAAACGAGGAAAATTCTCCGCATATTTCCCGTGAATTTTTTGAACTCGGGATCCCGATTCTCGGGATCTGCTACGGCTGCCAGCTGATGGCGTACACGATCGGCGGAACGGTTTCCTCCTGCGTGACCTCGGAATACGGAAAAACGGAAACGGTTTACGATAAATCCTCCGTTTTGTTCGGCGCGGTGAAGAATCTCCCCGAAAAAGAGATCTCCTGGATGAGCCATACGCTTTACGTATCGGAAATTCCGGAGGGTTTTCGGATCACGGCGCATACCGCTTCCTGCCCCGCGGCGGCATTTGAAAATAAGGGAAAAAAGCTGTACGCCGTTCAGTTTCACCCCGAGGTCAACCACACCGTTTGCGGGCTTGGCATGATCGACAGCTTCCTAAAAAACGTCTGCGGCTGCAAGGGTGACTGGAACATGAAAAACTACGCGAAAACCGCGATCGAACAGATTCGTGAAAAGGTCGGAAACGGGAAAGTGCTGCTGGCGCTTTCGGGCGGCGTGGACAGCTCGGTTGCCTGCGCGCTTCTCGCGAAGGCGGTCGGGTCGCAACTGACCTGCGTGTTTGTCGATCACGGGTTTATGCGGAAAAACGAGGGCGACGAGGTGGAAGCGGCATTCCGGGATTGGGACGTTCGTTTCATTCGCGCAGACGCTTCCGAACGGTTCCTGAAAAAACTGGAAGGAGTCAGTGACCCCGAAACAAAGCGAAAGACGATTGGCGAGGAATTTATCCGCGTCTTCGAAGAGGAAGCAAAGAAGATCGGAAAGGTCGATTTTCTGGTGCAGGGCACGATTTACCCAGACGTGATCGAAAGCGGCTTAGGAGACGCTGCCGTCATCAAGTCGCATCACAATGTCGGCGGGCTTCCCGATTACGTGGACTTCAAGGAGATTATCGAGCCGCTCCGACTGTTGTTCAAGGACGAGGTGCGGAAGCTCGGCGAGGAGCTTGGGCTTGCGGATTACTTAGTATGGCGGCAGCCGTTCCCGGGACCCGGGCTGGCGATCCGGGTCATTGGCGAGATCACACGCGACAAGCTGAACACGCTTCGCGACGCGGACTTTATTTTCCGCGAGGAGATTGCAAAAGCGGGGCTTAACCGCGAGATCAACCAGTATTTCGCGGTGCTGACGAATATGCGCTCCGTCGGCGTCATGGGCGACGAGCGAACCTACGATTATACGGTTGCGCTCCGCGGCGTGACAACGACGGACTTCATGACGGCGGATTTCGCGCGGATCCCGTATGAGGTGCTTGAGCGGACAAGCGTCCGGATCGTGAACGAGGTGAAGGGCGTGAATCGAGTGTGCTATGATGTGACGAGTAAGCCACCGGCAACGATTGAGTGGGAGTAGACCAAACCCTCCGATAAAACGCATTGCAAAACCATTTGTCTAGATTTGGCAATGCTTTTGACCTCACTTTGACCTCATTTTGTTAATACAGAGTGAGTTTTAAATGTTTTGATACCATTTAATAAATACATAGAGCCGTTGCGTGTGCAGCGGCTCTTTTTGTTTTTATGTTTGGAAAGCTATTCATCATTCAAGTGTTGCTTTACCCACTCAATATGCCTTTTCTGTCTTTCCTCGCGGGAAAGTTCGGGTATTTCCCTTTTCTTTATCGGGTATGCGTAATATGACTTCATTCGGTCTTTTTCGCTTTCGTAAGTATCTTTAGCAATGGAGTAGGACTCCAAATCGCTAATGTTATCGGAGATTTGTCGTATGCCGTTGCAAAAATCGCCATTACAAGGATTGTTACTATCATTACCATATATCGTCATTGCCGCGAACCACCGGTTATTTGGTGTTTCGATGTCGTTCGGCAAGTGATCATTTATGGTAAAGTCAATTTTTAATCCCTCTATTTCCGCTAATTCATAAATAGCGCACAAAGCTTCGCCCACCGTTCCGAAACCGGGCGATTTCTTTTCGATGCCACAAAGCCAGTCAATAGACACATTAAATGTTTTCGCAATTTTGACAATAGTTGAAACCGTCGGTTGCATTTTGTCTGTTTCATACGATGATAGTGTGGATTGTGGAATATCAAGTAAAGCACAAAACTCCTTCTGATTGTAACCTGAGCTTTTGCGAACAAGGCGAATACGCTCACCAAAACTTATATCCGACATATAAAGCACTCCTTAAATTTATTTCTGTTTTTATTATAACATATTACTATAAGAAAATCAAGTCTTTTTAAGAAAATCGGAATTTTTTAAAAAATTTAATAAATAGGTATTGACAGAATATCAGTATTATGATATAATTAAAATAAAATGAAATTAACGCAAATTTAAGATATTGATTATAAGGAGGAATTTTAAAATGAAACAGCAGAACATCTACATCACCGCCGCCGAATTGGCGGAACTTATGGGCATATCGAGCGGTCACGCTTACAAGCTGATACGCGAGATGAACGCTGAGCTGAAAAAACAAGGCTTTTTGACAATTTCCGGCAAGCTGCCTCGAGCTTATCTTGAAAAGTGCTTGTATGGATTCTCTGCACTTGCGGAAGGGGGTGCGGCAACGTGAGAGCCAAGAAAGACCTCAAAACGGGAAAGTGGTACATACGTTTTCGCTACACCGATTGGCAGGGCAAGCGCAGAGAAACGATGAAGCGCGGCTTTGAAACCAAGCACGACGCCGAGGAATGGCTGAGAGCATTCCTTTCCGAGCAGAAAGCGGACTTGAACGTCACCTTTGCGGAATTTACGGAGATGTATTTCAAAGGCATTTCTCCCCGTCTGCGCGAGAACACGCTGCGGACAAAGCATTACATCATTGATCTGAAGGTATTGCCCTATTTCGGTGCAAAGAAAATCAATGAGATAACTCCCGCAAATATTATTGCTTGGGAGAATGAGATGCTGTCAAAGGGTTACTCACAAACCTATATGAAAACCGTTTACAATCAGCTTAACGCAATTTTCAACTATGCTGTGAAATACTACGACTTGCGTTCAAATCCTTGCTCCAAAGCGGGAGCAATTGGAAAGAACAAGGCGGACGAGATGAATTTCTGGACAAGGGACGAGTTCACGAGGTTCGCTGATTGTATTTCCGACAAGCCTATGGCATACGTGGCGTACAGCACCTTGTTTTGGACAGGACTGAGGATAGGCGAGCTTATGGCACTTACTCCCGCTGACATTGATTTCAAGGGCAAAACGCTGACGGTCAACAAGTCCTATCAGCGCATAGAGAACAGAGATGTTATTACGCCGCCGAAAACACCTAAAAGCAACCGCACTATCTCGATACCCGATTTTCTGTGCAATTTGCTCAAAGAATATTGCGAAAGCTTTTATGAAGTTAAAGGCAGTGACCGCATATTCCCATTTACAAAGCACTTTTTGCACCACGAGATGGATCGCGGCTGTAAGAAAAGCGGTATCAAACGGATAAGGCTGCACGATATTCGTCACAGCCATTGTGCACTTTTGTACGAGCTGGGAATACCGCCGCTTGAAATTGCCGAGCGTTTAGGCCACGAACGGGTTGAAACCACGATGCAAGTTTATGCACATCTTTATCCTAACAAGCAAGAAAAGCTTTCGGCAAAGTTGGAAGAACTTATGAAGAACGGAGATGATGACAATGACGGAAAATGAAAAGACCGCCCCGAACACGCTTGTTGGCGCAAGCGTGGAGCAGTCTTGCAGGCGGCTTCCGCCCTCAATTAACAACTCTATTATAGCACAGTCCAACGAAAAAAGCAATACCGATTTTTACAAAAAGATGATTAGGCAGATGACCGACCCGTCGTATCTTCCGACTATCTCAATGCCTGAACTCTATGAGAATGTCTATGACAGCAAGCCGCCGATTGTTGACGGCTTGCTTTATGCAGGCACATACCTGTTTGCGGGAGCGCCAAAGGTCGGCAAAAGTTTCTTTATGTTGCAGCTTGCGTACCACGTCAGCACGGGAATGCCGCTTTGGAATTATCCCGTCCGTAAAGGCTCGGTGCTGTACCTCGCGTTAGAAGATAATTACCACCGATTGCAAGAACGGTTATACCGAATGTTCGGAACAGATTGTGCTCCTGATTTGCACTTCTCAATAACAGCTCATCAGCTCGGTAGAGGTTTGAATGAACAGCTTGAGGGATTTATGCGCGAACACGCCGACACAAGGCTTGTTATTGTTGATACGCTCCAAAAGGTGCGCGAGATAAGCGGCGATGGTTACAGTTACAGCTCGGATTACGAGATTATAACGCAGTTAAAGCAATTCGCCGATCGTCATAAAATCTGCTTGTTGCTCGTTCACCATACACGAAAGCAAAAAGCAGACGATACCTTTGATATGATTTCGGGAACAAACGGGCTGCTTGGAGCTGCCGACGGAGCGTTCCTCTTGTATAAGGAAAAGCGGACGTCAAACAAGGCAGTCCTTGAAATATCGGGGCGCGATCAACAAGACCAAAAGATAAACCTTACTCGAAACGAGGAACGGTTAGCGTGGGATTTTGAGAGCACGGAAACGGAACTTTGGAAACAGCCGCCCGACCCGCTCTTGGAGATAATCTCGAAATTCCTCGGCGAGAGGACGGAGTGGCAAGGAACAGCTACGGAGTTAGTCGAACTGCTTAAGGTGGATATGAAACCAAACGTCCTCACTCTCAAGATAAACGTTACGGCGGGTCGCCTGCTCGATGAATACGGCATTGCCTACGATAGCAAGCGCACCCATAACGGTCGGAGTGTAATTTTGCGGCGCAAGCGTGACGATGTGTGACGGTCGTGACGGTGTTTTACACACCGCATCCGCTTTTAAAAACATCGACACCATCGTCACGACCGTCACGGGAGCAGAGAAAAAGGCAAGGACAGCAACGGGGATCGCAAAGGGGCGCAGCGCCCTTTGCCCCTCGGAGAGCGCCTGTACCTTTGATAGCAATTGTAGCGGAACGGAAATTGCTGTCAAAGGTATTGTGGCGTTACTTTCGGCACGAAAGTAAAAAGAGCACGGCTACAATGAAGTTACCTAACGAGAGGAGATGATTGTTGTGGCAAAGACGATTTCTCACTGTCAAGGCAAAGGCAGTTTAACACATAACAGACGGACATTCAGTGCCGCAAATGTGGACGTGTCGCGAACGAAAGATAACGTGACATTCGTTGATCAACCCATTGATCAAGCATACAATGAAATTTTCGGCGCGGCAATTGAGCGTTACAACGCGAAACAAAAACGAGCTGATCGAAAAATCAAGACTAACTATTTTGAACATGCTTTTAGTAGAAAATCTCCGCCGCCGTATGTGGTGACATCTGCCGACAAGCGAAAGAGCTTTTATGAGGACGTTGTGCAGATCGGAACTATGGACGATACGGGTGTCGGTTCTCCCGACGGACAAATCGCTGCCGAGTGTCTTACCGAATACGCGATAGGGTTTGCGACTCGAAATCCGAATTTCCACGTTTTCTTTTCAGCATTGCATTTGGACGAACGAACTCCACATTTACATATTGACTATATTCCTATCGGTCACTACAAGCAAGGCGTTGATACGCAGAACGGCTTGGCGCAAGCTCTCAAAGAAATGGGTTACGGCACGGGCAAGGACGCTATAAACCGTTGGAGATTAGCTGAACGCGTAGTTCTGGAGGAAATTTGCAAAGCGCACGGAATTGAAATCTCCGCTCCCGAAAAATCTCGCGGCAGTCTTACCGTCGGGCAATACAAGGAGTATGCCGAGCTGAAAGAAAAAACCGAGGAACAGCGGCGAGAGGTCAAGCAGCTCGACAATGAAATCGGTAGCAAGAACCTGATTTTAGAATGGCGGGAGCAAGCCATCGAAAATGCGGAAAACGAACTTGAGCAGCTTGGAACAGAGCTGCAAGAAAAGCGTGAAGGTGTGAAACAGCTTGATACGGCACTTACCGAAAAGAGCGCCGCCTTGACGGAAACGTCCTCTTTGCTAGCCGACAATCGGACGCTGCTGAAAGAGAGTGCTGAAAAGGTTTCTCAAATCAAGGACGTTGACGGCATAGAAACGGGAAAGACCATTTTCGGCGGCAAAGTTACGGTTGCGCAAGATGATTATGATAAGTTGACCGACCTTGCCAAGAAACAGATCGCCGCCGAGAGCAAAGAGAAATTTCTAAAACGACGCATAACCACGCTTGAAATCGAGAAAAGCAGTCTTTCATCGGAAAAGGAACAGCTTACTGAACAGGTGGCAGAGCTGAAAAAGGAAAAAGCCGCGTCTAACTCATTCGATTCTCGAATTGAACTTGCGAAAGTGCGCTCGGAACGTGATAATCTTCAGCGGAAACTTGATCGGATTATGGAATTTATTAAAAGTTTGGGGTTGTCAGAAAAGCTACAAGCGTTTCTTAACCCAAACAAAAAGCTGCATAGATGATAATAGAGCGGCGTTCCGAGGATACGCCGCTCTATTTTTCTTTCTCAGTCCTGCCTTACGACTTCCATCCGAATTCCCGTGCTATTTCCGCAAGACACAAAACTGCCGCTTGCTGTTGGTGTTCCGCGTCCATATTTTTCACTGCATCGCACAAATCGTGCATAGCCTTAACAGCTTTGCTAACCTCTTTGCTCTGATTAGCCTGATATCTTCTGATTTCATATTGAAGCTGTGCATAGTTATTTTGCGAAACATATTGTTGATTGAACACATTACCGCAAAATTGATTATTACCAAAGTACATATTTACCTCCAAAATTTAAAAATTTATCGTTAATTGCAAATCATCATCAACATTCTCCGCGCCCTCAATCTGCTGCCGAATTCTCTCGGCAATAATTTTTGCCATTTCGACGGGAACAGCATTTCCAACCATTTTATAGCCGTCATCAACCTTGTCGTAAACGAACTCAAATGTATCGGGAAAAGTCTGCAATCTCGCGCACTCGCGCACGGTCATTCTGCGATAAAGGTACTCCTTACCTTCGACAAAAATATGTTTGTTTTCGTCAACTTTCGGCATAACAGGTGCTTGTGGATGAAGCTGTGCTTGTCTGCCTGTTGCTTGAACGGTAAAACCGCACTCGCCCCATTGCCGAACACGATTTCGGCTCATAAATATCGTTGAGTAACTACCCGTGAAATACTCGTGATTAGGCACTTTAACAGCGGGATTGGCATAGTTTTTATCGCGTGCGGGAACAGCGCTGTCTTTCAAATCGTAGATTGTATCTTTAAGCGTTTTGTGGATATGCGGAGCTTTCGGAAATCTGAACGTTATACCCAAATCGTTTCTGAAACCTATGTAGAACACGCGCTTTCTGTCCTGCGGAATGCCGTAATCCGAAACATTAACAAGCGTTACAGTAAGATCATAGCCACACTCACGGAACATCTTCTTGATATTCTCAACTGCCGCTTCATGCCGTTTGGAGAGCATACCCACAACATTCTCCGCAAGAAAGAAAAGCGGCTGTTTATCTTTCAAGATACGAATATAGTCATAGAACAACTTTCCTCGTGCATCGTCAATCCCTTTGAGCGAACCAGCTTCCGACCAAGACTGACAAGGCGGACCGCCGATTATGCCGTCACAGTCGGGAATTTCTACGCTTTTGACTTTACGAATGTCCCGTTTATCGAGCGGCGCAGAGTGGTTTTTCTCATAGGTTGCCCATATTGTACTATCGAATTCATTCGCGTAAACGATATTGAAGCCTGCTTGTTCAAAACCTAAGTCAAGACCGCCCGCTCCCGAAAAGAAACTTACTACGTTCATTTTTCGCTCCTATATCATAAAAGTTATCATCTTAACATTTTTCAATTGAGCAGGATTGTTCGGAGATTTAATCTGCCTGTCCGTTATTACCAATCCGTCTATCTTTCCTAACAAAGCAAGCAGTTCCGCTGTATTGTCAAATGTGTTCCATTTATCCTCGTTGATTATGCACATAAAGTTAAAACTCTTGCTGTGGTTGCGTCTGAACAGATAATCAAACACATTAAATGGATTTTCAATGCCCCACATACCCCTCACACGAAGATATGTAATACCGAGCGGATCAACTCGATTTACCCTGCCAAGTTCGTTTGTTTCAGCAAATTCCACATTGGGTATGCTTTGAACGCCACACTTAATAACATTCTTTATCTTCTCATAAACGGCTTTGTCGGCGCAGTAATCATCGCCGTAAACCATTGCAAGTGAGGAAATCACACCTCTGCCGTTTGGCACAATCCCAACTGCGTATATCATATCTTTGACAGACCACTTTTCACACGTCCTGCACGCCGCACTTATCATTGGACTGTCGGAGAACAGTTTTGCTTTAGGGTAACTGCTATTCAGAGCCAAAGACGAATTGTTGGACTCAATTTTCTTAACCTCAATGGCGTCACCGCCGCGAAGCATAGCATCAGGCGGATTGTTTTGATTGCCGAGGTAGCTGAATACGCTACTCAATGCAATATTTCGGTTTTGCTCATTGGTTTCATTGACCGTTCCCGCAAATAAGTCCTTTATGTATTCCTCGAGACCTTTACCCATATCATTAGCGCGATTATGTCCTACAGAGTATTTACGCAGTTCAATTTTGGGGTCAGTCACAAGGTTTATGATTGCGTTTATTATGTTACTCATAGAAAACTCCTCGTTATAATTTTAATATTTAAACAATAAACCGCACCGTACCATTTCATCAAACAATGAATTTATTTCACTATATTCAACATCTTCCGTTCTTTTAAACCGAACAAAGACACTCCACATATTCTTCTCATACTCGCATTTCTGTTCATTATAAACTCTATCAATTCGGAAATTTATCTTATTGTCAAATCGATAGCAACCAACATCATCATCGATAAAATCGAAATCATTATTACCCTCAGCTACAACAGAAGAAATGTCAACATCGTTTTGTATACAGCCATATAATTGAGACAAATTAAACGAAAGCATAATCCATTCTCTACCTGTCAAGCAATTTAATGCCAATTCCTTATATAAGGAAAAAGACTGCTCAAAATTTTGAGTGGATAAATTGAATATAATTTTATGATCTTGATAATATGAACTCTTACTTGGTTCTCTTTCTTTTCCAACAATGTCAACAGATATACCACCTGTAATAATACTACTTTGGTGCGAAGCAAATTTTATATTCTTATCTTTAAGATAATCTTTTATATTTGCCGCCCAAGCATCAATATCATATCTAATAATTTTGTCTGAATTAGAACTAAGATATTGAGAGCAAATGATATAATTGGCTCCCCTAAATACTTCACCAATGTTGATATGATTGTTATAACCGGTCGTTGAAGCGAAAATCGCATTATAAGTATCATCTGTAAATGCAAAATTAAATTCCAAGCTAAATCTTCTATTGATAATGCTGATAAAGTTATTAAGACTGTCTGTTGATGTAATATCAAAGCCTTGCAACAAGCTAAGTGGCGGCTTTAATTGCCCAATACTTATTCCTATTCCAACAGGGATAACCTCTATGTTCTTAGAATATGCAAATCCAGCTTCAAAGTAAATCCATGCCGAATTCACTGAAATAGGTGTAACAAAAACAAACATTACTTGTGCTTTGTTAAGACCTTCTTCTATCTTATGTATCCAATTATTACCAAAAGGAATGCTCTGCCCGTCGCTTGACATAAAAACATCAAGGACATTAGCTGTAATTGAACAAAGTTTCTCCTTTATTGGTAATATTGTGTCTTTATCTGCGCTTGAATGACTAAAGAATATTGTTGGCTTGTCCATTTTAACCTCCTGTTATCACTTACTACTATGTATTATAATACCACATTACAAGAGAAAAATCAACCACATTTTGCATAATAATGAATTTCTGCCTTGAACGCACTTTGACCTCAAAAAAATAAATAATATGAATAATTCAATCAAAACGGGCTTTTTTGTTATGAAAAAAAGCATTAAATTAAACGTTGACACGAAAAATAAAATTACCTGTATCGAGTGGGAATGAATTACGAAACCCCTTGATACCGTACAAACAGCAGTATCAAGGGGTTCTCCGTGTTCGATTGAGTACAATTTGAGTACAAAATCGTGTAACCATATGTAGCCAATGGGAAATTTAGTTGGTTCCAAACAAAAATTCGGCGGCTTACATAAACGAAAAATTCGCCGACGGCGAATTATACTAAAATCAAGACAGCTCGTTTTGTCGGGATAGCTTTTTCTTTTTGGCGACTCTTTTCATTTTCTGATCGCTTTACCTCAACGGAAATAACACCTGATAGCCCTAAACGCTGTGCGGCGTTTTCTCGCTGTCTGACGATGAAAAGCTCCTGCCCGGAGTTCGGCGTTTTCACTACACAGCTGATCATTTTCGGCTTTTAGGGTTTTGTTGGTTTTTTGACTATCAAGAT
Source organism: uncultured Ruminiclostridium sp. (assembly GCA_964456025.1). Lineage (GTDB taxonomy): Bacteria > Bacillota > Clostridia > Oscillospirales > Ruminococcaceae > Ruminiclostridium_E. Next base: position 9,611 of record CAYVZH010000021.1, on the reverse strand, counting down.
TGACTTGACGCAAAGTGTAGTTGGTTCTTTCTTCTTTGTCAAGTAGCTTAATAACCGTATTTGCCTGCTTAGCAACAGCATTTAGATATTCCTGAGACGTCGATTTTGGGATAATTGGACTTTTTACTTCGTTAAATTTCTGGATGATTTTCTTACATTTTCGGACAGGTCTTCCGATGACTTTTTCGGGAGGTAATTTAGAGTTTTGGCTTAATTGCTGGGTGACGAAATCCAGCTCTTTCTCTTTTTCTGCTCGCCCCTGTTCCAACTCGGAAATACTGTCTTTATATCGCATAAATTCCTCAACGGCAAATGTCTCTCCTCTCATTTCTTCTCATCTGCAATAAACATTGAACACATAAGGGGTGTCGTAGTACCCCTTAGGAAAAAATAAGAGCCGTACAGGGCTTGTAGCTTGTCTGAAATCCGCTTCCTCGCTTCGGGATAGACGTGTGCGTAGATCCGCAATGTGGTTTTCGGATCGTCATGACCAAGCATTTCAAGCATAGGTTTATCATGTCGACAAATTCATAGCTTTTACGTCCGGCATATCTCTATTATAATATGTTTTATTTGAAAATTTGCTCAGTGTTTTCTTAATACAGCAAAACACAAATTCTATGCATCTTCTTCCCAGAATATTTTTCTAACTGAATTTCCAACAAATTTCTGTTTTTCTATTGACAGATAAAAATTTATATGATACAATCTAAAGTAGAAACATTTACAATTCCAAATTGAACAGAAAGGAGTTTCAAATTATGCAATATGAAACCATTATCCTTGAGCTTCTATCCAGAATCAAAAAATTGGAAGAGGATATGAATGAGTTGAAAAAAGGTCAAAACACTTCCTGGGACGATAAAATTATTGAAGAAAGTGTTTACCAAACGCCAAATGAGTCTGCAATTTCCTATAAGAAAATGACAGATGAGATGATTGATATTTGCTATAAGTGCGGTAAAAAAGTTGCTGCCGGGGAAAGCATTCAAGAGATGGCAGACGACATCGCCGATTCTACAGGTATGAACAGAAACTCTGCAATAATGTATCTATATGCCGTACAGGGTATGCTGAACGGAAAAGTTTATAAACGTGCAATTAGCGCTAAAGCCATAAAAATGTTTTACGACACTATTTTCAATGAATACGGAAGCGCTGGATTAAAAAAGGCTATTTACGCCACAAAACTGCATATAACATATCGCAGGGAGTGTGGTCATACAGTTGATTCTATTGAAGAAATTTGTAATATTTATGAAAAAAAGCTAAAAAAAGAACACTAAATATTAACAAATATCACTCCTCTCACAGAAATTATTAAGATGAAATTATATCAAAAGCAACGAAAGTGTACTGCTTTCGTAAAGAAGCGAAATTTAAGGAGGGTATGAAATGAGTGGCAGATATATATACAAAGCGGTAGAAAGGAAATTATTTGCTGAATCAATGGGGCGATGTATGAATCCAAGCTGTCGGCAAGATTTGTTTCGTGAAAATAGTGATGTAAGTGAAAAAGCTCACATTGATCCTTATTGTAAGACCGCAGATAATTCCTTTGAAAATTTGGTTTTGCTATGCCCGAGTTGTCATAGGGATTTTGATAAAAATCACGCATTTACACCAGAGGAAGTTTTGGATTGGAAGAAAATCCGAAATATCGAATTGGAAAAAATTTTTAGCAAAAAGTACGATACATTTGAGGAGTTAGAAAAAGAAGTTGCTCCTCTGCTTATGGAGAATAAAACCATTTATGAAAACTATTATTTAAAAGATAATCGAGAACTCTGGAATAAGTTTGAGGCTAAGATATTATCGAACAATAGGAAACTTAAAATGCTATTCTCATCAAATTTAAATTTGATTCAACGCCATAAAGAGGAATCTTATTCAAATTTAGCATATATTCAATCGTTTATAGCACATGTGGAAGAATTTGAGGAAACTCGTACTGATGAAGAAAAAATTCGAGAAATCCTTTTCCCAACAGAAATTAATTCAATGTTCGGCATTGCTCCTGTCAAGAATACTTTTCTTCCATCAACAGAGTCATTGGAACTCTTAATAGATGAATTAAGATCACACGGCAAATTTGAAGCAGTCGTTATGGGAATTAATCGACCTTATATACAGATAAATGAGAATAAAAAATCAATTCAAGTGTTTTTGGATGACACACCTAAATTAAGGCAGTTGTACCATGATTATAAATGTTTTAGAAGTGCAAAGGTTCGACTGGAAAGTTTAAATTATGCCTTAAAATACATACGTTCCAGAAAAGTCAGCTTTAGTTTTGTGAACGACAGTAATATAAGAGAAATCATAATAAAAAATACAAAGCTGATTTTTGTTTATGAATATTGTTTGAGCCAGTCAAATTTAATGCAGCTTTCACCAGAAGCAAGTAGCATTATCATCAATCTGCATAATTGGAATGGAGATAGCTGCATATCTAAACAAGCATATGAATTAGCAAAACGCATGAATGTGAAGTTGCTAACTATGGAGGCGTTTTATGAATATATTAACGAAATCAAATAAAAGCATTCCTGAACTGATAATAGAACACTTAGCGCTGTTTGATTCTTTCGTCCATGTATATTTGTTTGGCTCTGTGTTAGATCCTGATCTTACTCATAATGACATTGATATATTAATTATTTATGCAGAATACTCAAATAAAATTGCTAATGATTTGATATTGATTTCAGCTGAATTGGGAAAAGCAAGCGAAACACTTATTGATTTGACAGCATTAAGTATAGAAGAAGAAAAAGATACTGCGTTTTTAGATAAAATTAAACCTCATTACATGAAAATTAAATAAAATATTTGGTTCTGTTAGAACAATGATAAATAGCGAATGATTTTTTGAACCGTTTATTTAAAACTTTTAAACACGCCAGCTTGTTCAAGCACTTCGATCACCTTTTCACTAACGCCGCTTTTTTGTTGTATCCCGACTAAACTTGCACAACCGAGAGCGACTGCGGCTTTTATTTTTTTCGCCAAATTTTCTCCGCACCCCGATACGGCATACAACGTCAGCCTTAAATTTCCATTTTCAATCGAGTAAACAACCGCATCGGATCGGAGAATGTCTGCGGGAAGTATTTCAATGCCGCGCGACATAAGCTCCGAGACAAGCGGCAGCGCCATCAGCTCGACTGTTTCCCGCCCGCATCTTTCGGACTTTTCACGCAGTGCCGCGATTTTCCGATCCACAGCGCTCTTGCCCTTCATTACCGTACCAAGCGGCAGGTAGTTGGTGTAATTTTCAAGCACGGCGGCATAAAATTCCGAGGGATAATACAGCTTGAACCACCCGAGCTTTAAGGCGGTGACAGCGTGGGATACCGCACGCGCTTTTGGGATTGGGGGCTTTGCATTATTGATCGGAGGATACGTTCCGTAACGAAGCTCCGCCGTTTTAACAAGATCGGAAAGCTCTTTGGCTGCTCTTTGATGAGTACCCGCATAGCATGATCCGAAGAAAACGCCTCGATCCCGAGCGTGCCGCATTGAACGCCGATATCCTCCGAGAGCTTTAGCGGCTCGATTGAGGTGAACAGCTTGTAAACTGTCGAATCATCTGCCGAAGCATTTGTTATTCCGGAAAGATCCACGCCCGTTCTTTTTGCGAGCCGTCCGAGAACCGATGGAGCGGTGCTGTATATTTCGGAGATCTTGATCGGCGGTTCTTCGCCCAATAATTCGATGGTATAATTGCACACTCTGTCAAAGATCTTATCGGAGATGTAAAAAAACAAAGTACGGCGGTTTTTCTCCATCTACCCCGAGAAACGTTTCATACGAAATATCGTGACCGCTGCGTGCCATTTCCCCGCCGCAGTCGGGGCAGGTTTTCGGTGACAGATCAAATCCCGGCCTTGGCGGGTTGTTCAAAACAAATTCACTGTGGCAGCATTTCGGACAGCGGTAATGCGGCGGCAGCGGGTCAATCGGCGTTATTCCAAGCAAATATGCGACGAAGGAAGAACCCTCCGCACCGATGGAGAGTGCGGGATAACCGCTGTTTTCCGAATATTTAACGATTCTCTGCGCGTTGAAATATTGTGAGGTATAGCCGTTTTTTATGATCAGCTCAAGCTCGCGCGAAAGGCGGCTTTCTACAACCTTCGGCAGATCTCTGCCAAATAATTTATATGCATTATTATAGCAGCGCAGTTTCAATTTATTGTCCACTGATCACCAGTTCCTTTCGTGAAACGTCGGCAGGCTGTACGGACCGTTTGGAACCTCCAAACTGTAGCACCGTTTTTCTTTATCCTCATCGGGAAAATATTCGATCTCACGTCTTACAATATAACTGATCTCTTTCAGGTCATCAAAATCCCGCTGGCGGGTCTTGTCGCTAGCATTCGGAAACAGCTTTTTGTATATCTGAATGTGCAGCGGCTTTATTTCCATGTCGAATTCGTAAAGCTCCTGCATAAGAGTACACAAGCGGCGCAGCTTTTCTGTATTTTCGCGCGTTTTTTTGTTTTCGGGGAGAGCTATTTCGACGATCTCCGTCCCCAAAGGAATATACGCGTTAGCCTTTCGCGAATATTTTGATTGAAGAACACCCGCGCTGGTCAGCAGCATGATGTCACGCTTAATGGTAACCTCTGTTACTTCGGGCATCTGGTCTGTGATCTCCTTTATCGACACCTCTTTGCAGTACAGAAACAAGTGGTAGATCGATAAAATCCGCGCCATTCTTGAGATTTCTTTTTGGAACATTATGCTCAACCTCCTTTGATTTTTGCGCTTTTATTATAACATACAGCGCACAAAGTTGAATGACAGCATACTGTAGCGTGCTCAAATGATCTTTCCCGAACAGCGCAAGCCCCCGTTTGGCAGTCTTTCAACTCCAACGTTACAAAATGCGGAATGCTCCTCTACTTTGCAAACGTAAAAGTAAGCGGCTGTTTGACCACATTCTAAATCCTCGCGCTCCGTTTTCCAATGCTCCTCGCTGCCGATATACAGATAACTGTCAATTTCGCCAATGCTTGAATAACAAAATAAACTAATATGCCGTATTTCTTTTCAAGCTCTTTCGCGAAACAGAGCTGTTCCTCTCGGAGTGGAGAGTACTCGCCCTTAGATAGCAGGCTTTGATTTATAATGCAATTCTCTGTAAAATTCTTGATCGCTTCATTGGATATACCGATCTTTTTCATACGCGCGACAGCCTCTGCTTTTTTGTTATCTGTCATTATATTTCTCCGCATATCTTTCCACGCTTTCATCATTAAGACACGATATAAGGAGCTGTTCCAGCTCGTGGGCATTTTTCCGAGCTGTGTGTTTATAACCGATAAAATTACCATATAATAGAGCAGTGCGTTTTCGCCGTGAAAATTCTTTGCCCAATACTGATCGGTAAGGTGCTTCGTCAAATCATCTGTTAACGCGGTTTCCACAAAAAGATCCAACGCTTGACGAATATCACTGTTTAAAGCGATTTCAGACGAAATATCTGCTTCCGCAACAGCCAGAAGACCTTCCTTTCGTGCAAGTCGGTTCAGCTTGCACATCAGACGGATAAACTCAAAAAACTTTTCTCCTTGCTCCGTACCCTGCGATTTTACAAGCGCGTCGCATCTTACTTCGGACAGCAGCGATAAACGAACGTTTTCTTCCATAATTATGATTTTCCTTTCCGTAAAACCGTCTTAACGCTTGGGGGTACCCCTTGAGCTTTATTATAACACATTGGGTTTTCGGATAAAGGACATCATACTGTCGCCTGCTATCTATAAAAAATTTTCTCGTCATCCAAGCGTATGCACGCAAGCTTTGCGTCCACGTTAATGCTTCGGAACACGCACCCGCAGTCAATGTCGTAAAATATGCAGTCCTTGTCGGAATCGTAATATCGGAATACATTTCCACTGTTATATGCAAACTTCTCCTCAACAATGGTGGGCGTATGTCCGGAAATAATCATTCCGTGCGGAATGCCTCCCAGCAGGTAGCTTTCCTCACGCGCGTAAAGAAAAAACTCTTCCATATTGGCGAAGTTCTCTCCGATATTTTCCGGATCTTCGGTATAACCGGCGTGAACTGCAACGCACGTTCTCCCATTCATATCAAGTTTCTTGTAATAGGGCTTTTTTTGAAACAGAGCCACCCATTTGCACAAGTCGGCAAGCGTTACTCTGTGATCCCGCAGCAAGCTGTTTATTGTTCCGTAAAGATCGAAATCTACAAACGACAGCGCGTTTGATCGGATAAAATACTGTACGGAATCATATAACGCTTTTGCGTCCTCGTTTGAAGAAAAATCGGTGCAGAGTCTCTCATCGCGGTCAAGCATAAGCATTATCTCAACGTATTCCGTGAATTTCTCCTCGTGGTTTCCGCGCGGGAGTGTGACGTTCGACGGACAATTTTTGATCCATTTCAACATTTCATGGGTTTGTGCACCTCTGTCGATAAGGTCGCCCGCGATGATCAGGTGGTCGTTTTCCGAGAATTGTATTTTGTTAAGCATTGAGATAAAATCGTCATCGCAGCCGTGAATGTCGCTCATTATATAAGTGCTCATTTGGAACTATTCTCATCAAAGCAATGTGCACAACTCCATAAAATATCACTCACCTTATCCCACAATTGGCGGCGGTCTTCGGATAAAGATTTTCTAAATTCTTTATATTTACAGCCATCTTTGCAATAATCGACGAGAATCAGCTTTTCATCGGATATCTTATCGCTGTCCGTAAGGAGAATATATATATATATATTCAACGCTCGATATTCTGTCTGGTCTTGCTTTTTTATCAAATTCCGAACGTTGATATTTATACTTTTGGCTGTCCAAGGAATTGCCGTTTTTTAATTTGCATATATCATCGTAAAATATAAGTAAATCCGTAGCGCCGCCGGGTAATACTTCCCCCTTGTCCTCCATTGCCGCAAGCATTATTTTTGCCTGATACGCGTCGCACACGAAATCCATTCCCCACGGAAGAGCGTGATAAAATTCCATTATACTGTCCAGATTCGTAGAGGACGCTAGGATCACGGACTGATTATTTGTTTTAAACAGCTCACGGACACGTTTTCCGAGATCGTCCTCCTTTTTGATCGGATTGTGTTTCGATTCCTCAATACGCGAGAGCATGGTGCCCTCCGTTATCAGAATATCGACCTCTCCTATGTAGGCGTTGATCGCCTTTTCAAGTCTGTTATTTTTGCCGACTATCCCGTGTTCTCTAAAATCTCCCGTGAACAGAATTTTCTTACCGCTTGCTTCAATCAGAAACATATAAGCGACCAGCGCAGAATGATCGACCGAAAACGGAGTGACCGCTATATCGCCGAACATTATTTTTTTGTTGCGGGTATAGCACCGCATACCTTGAATTCTCAGCAAACCATTATCGGTATTACCGGAAATTCGGTCGAGTGTTTCGGTGAGTATTTCCATGATCTTTTTCACGGTCGGACCTATGTACATCGAAATATCCCACGGTGCTTTCTTGTACAGTCCTATATGATCACCGTGATAGTGCGTGAACAATATCCCGTCGCATTTCTCGTTCGCGAACGCCTTCTGCAAAAGCTCATCGTCGGTCAAACCGTCATTTTCGGTATCGGGAAGATTTGCACCGAGATCGATCAAAATCCAGTGGTTTTCGGTCGAAATTTCCGTTGCACAGCCACCGATCTGATGACTTCCACGGTAGATCGCAATTTGTCCCATAACCCGTGCTGCTTTCATATATAACCTAATTTAATTATAACATAATCAAAATGTTGTGTTAAGGACATTGCAGGTTAGCTGTTTCTCTGACAATATTATAGCACTACGGTTTCACAGATGAATTATAACATGCTGTCGCCCGTCAATAACAAAACTCCCTCGACAATATGCCGAGGGCGAAGCCTATTATCCGTTGATTGTAAGACTTTTACAACCCTCGAAAGCCTTCTCTTCTATTGATTTTACGCCGTTTGGAATAACAATGCTTTTGAGCTCTTTGCAAAAATAAAAAGCATCTTTACCGATCCCTTAACATTCATGGAACCGATACTTGACGGTATTTTTACATTGCTGTCGGTGCCAATATATGCTGTGATCTCGTTTGCGGCAATATTAAATGCAAAGTTGCTTTTATAAATAATATAAGCTTTGTCCATTTTGTTCCCTCCGTTATTATTCCTTTTTGTTTGGCGAACTTGCTATTTCAAGCGCAAGGAAAACCCCCACTATACCAAGCGGCGCAATAAATTGGATCCACATTGCCTTTTGGCTCATGCTATCGTTCGCGCCCATTTCGGCGGCTCTTTTTTTGTACTTTTTCATTGAAATGACCGTCAATACGACCGTAACGGCAAGCACGATAAATCTGCTTTCGTCCCCTATGACCAACGAGGTTATTGTTGCCATTCCCGCAAAGCCGCATACTCCCGCCCAGACATAAGATATCACACTTTTACCGTATCTTTCGGTAAATACTCCGTTGCACCGATACGTTAAATTCCCGCTAGCAATCATCGCCACAATAATAATGATAAGCAGTAATATCGTTGCGTTTGAATTCATAAACCGTTCCTCCTTTATTTCTTTGGTACGCAGTACAGCCGTTTCGGCAGTAACGGTACTTCCGTTTTGCTGAAGTGCAGCGTTTGCATATATTATACAATACCTACACACGAACAAACGCACACGGTGTTGCCGCTTTCAAAAGAGCGGAACTATTACAAAGGATTATAGGAACAGCCCGACTTAAGCTACAAAAAATCCCCGTCATAGGAGGATTTTCATAAAAAACGAGGTTGGCTGTGTAAGAGCCAACCTCGGATTGTTGATTTTATTCTCTGCACTAGGTAATCATTTACTTTACGCTTTCCTCCAAAAATGCCTCCACGCTTTCTTTTCGCTCAAACAACACGCATCCGCCACTGTGTTCTGCCATGAGGACACCCTGTTTGCGCAAAGAGGTAAACAATGGCGAGCGCAGCGCCTGACGGAGTGATGTTTTTTTACGTTAATGTCTGAATACGGAGAAAATGGGCACAGTTCTGCTCCGACATGGGAATTGATATGGAAGAACCCACGCCCTGCCGCCAAGCACCCGCCGGAACTTTTCTCATCGCCGGGGAAAGGAATGAATATCATATTGGGATATTCCTCACAAAACGCAAACAAACGTTCCTTCAGGTATTCCCTCTCTGCATCGCCCGGAGCCAGATCTTTACTCTCCTCTGTGACCGGGACAAACTCCACATAAATGACCGCTTTGCAGCCTCTCTCCCGCAGTTCGTCCAAGAACTCCCTGCCGATTATCTCCCACAAATTTGCTGTCGTAGCTGTAACGGATACACCAACGATCAATTAATTTTTCCGAATATGCTCCATAGCCGTCTTCACTCTCATATAAACACCCGTACCTCGCCGCTCATCTGTCTTTTCCAGCCGCCCTTCAATGCTTAGAATGGGAAGCAGATTGCGTTTTTTATCAAACAGCCTGATGTACTCGTCATTGAACAGCGTTCCGTTTGTAAAGACCGGAAACAGTATTTCAGGATAGTTCCCTGCAGCTTCAATCACATCCCGCCGGAGCAGCGGTTCCCCTCCGGCAAGCAGAATA